>NZ_JAOASQ010000029.1 GCF_030158565.1 Limnohabitans sp.
CGGACTTGATCCGGGATCCATGGTGTGCAGGGGAGATGGACCCCGGGTCTTCGCCCGGGGTGACAAAGGCAAGATCTTCACCCGGGGTGAAAGAGGCAGGCTCTTCACCCGGGGTGACAGAGGCAGGCTCTTTGCCAGGGGTGAAAAAGGCAGGGTATTTGCCCGAGGTAACAAACTCAAAGAGTTGGCTTCTCGAGATACCAAACCAAGGGCAATCCCTGAGTTCGGCAATCCGAAAGACCCGGTTCAGCATTCGAAGATTGTCCAGAATCACTGGACGCCGCAAGATACATCAACCCCCATTGGGGTGACGCTGGTTCGCCAGTGGTTCGCCCCATGATTTCCAGGAGAACAACATGAGCAAAGCAGGATTGGTTCAAGACAAAGTCGTCGTCGTCACCGGCGCAGGTGGCGGCATTGGCCGCGACATCGCGCTGGCCATGGCGCGTGAAGGCGCCAAAGTGGTGGTCAACGACATCGGTGCTTCCGTGTCGGGCGAAGGCCAGGATACAGGCCCCGCGCAAAAAGTCGTGGACGAAATCAAAGCCATGGGTGGTCAGGCTGCGGCCAACACCGACAGCGTGTCCGACGCCGCAGGCGCAGCCCGCATCATCCAAACGGCCATCGACAGCTTTGGCCGCATCGACGTGGTGGTCAACAACGCAGGCATCTTGCGCGACCGCTTCTTCCACAAGATGAGCATGGACGAGTGGGACGCGGTGCTCAAGGTGCACCTGTATGGCGCCTTTTACGTCAGCCGCGCTGCCGCCACGCATTTCAAAGAGCAGGAAAGCGGCAACTACATCCACATGACCTCCACCTCGGGCTTGGTGGGCAACTTCGGCCAAGCCAACTACTCGGCGGCCAAGCTGGGTGTGACGGCACTGTCCAAGTCGATCGCGCTGGACATGCAAAAGTTCAACGTGCGCTCCAACTGCATCTCGCCCTTTGCCTGGAGCCGCATGATCGGCTCGATCCCGACCGAGACGCCCGAAGAGCAGGCCCGCGTGGAGCGCATCAAGCAGATGACGCCCGCCAAGATCGCGCCCATGGCGGTGGCCTTGGCCAGTGACGCTTCGGCCCATGTCAACGGCCAGGTCTTTGCCGTGCGCAACAACGAAATCTTTTTGATGAGCCAGCCGCGCCCGATCCGTTCGGTGCACCGCAGCGAAGGCTGGACCCCGCAATCCGTGCTGGACCAGGCCATGCCCGCGCTCAAGTCCAGCTTCTTTGACCTGGAGCGTTCGGGTGATGTGTTCAGCTGGGACCCGATCTGAGGCCGACACGATGAGCGACAACGCAAAAGGGGTGCTCGCGCAGCACCAGGCCGCCCTGGACGAAGGCCGCTTTCTGATTCAGAAGTGCGGTGGCTGCGACCAGCACATTTACTTCCCGCGTGAGGTCTGCCCGCATTGCGGCAGCGACGACTTGGCGCTGGTGGCCCCCTCGGGCTTGGGCACGGTGTATTCCGTGACCACGGTCCGTCGCAAGCCCGACGCGGGCGGCGACTACAACGTTTGCCTGATCGATCTGGACGAAGGCGTGCGCCTGATGAGCCGGGTGGAGATGAGCCCTGTCGATGCCGTGCAGGTGGGCCAGCGTGTGCAGGCCCGTGTGGTGCTTGAAAAAGACCAAGGCGTGGTGGTGTTTGACCCGGTCAGCACAGCGGCAAGCGCGGTCAAACCTGTGCCCCGTGGCCCGGCCGCCTCGGCGGCAGTGCACACCTCGTCGGGCCTGCAGGCCTTGCGCGGCAGCGCTGCCATCGCGGGCGTGGCCACCTTTGGTTGCGGCGAAGCGACGGGTTTCACCGAGATGGAAGTGCTGGCCCGTGCTGCCCGTGCGGCGGTGGCCGATGCCGGTTTGAAGATGAGCGACATCGACGGGCTGTGCACCGCCAGTGTGCTCTCCACCATGTGGCCCATGCCCGTCACCGAATACCTGGGCATCAACCCCCGCTACATCAACGGCACCATGCTGGGCGGCTCCAGCTTTGTGGCGCACCTGCTGCCCGCCATGATGGCTTTGCAGTCGGGCCAGTGCAATGCGGTGCTGGTCTGCTACGGCAGCACGCAGCGCACCTCCACCTTTGGCCGCGCCGAGATCGCCCAGGCACGCCGCGTGATGGACCCGCAGCCTTACGAAACCCCTTACGCGCCGATGCAGCCGCTGAGTGCTTATGCCTTGGCTACGCGTCGGCACATGCACCAATACGGCACGACACGTCACCAGCTCGCCGAAGTGGCGGTGGCCGCACGCGCCTGGGCGCAGCGCAACCCTGAAGCCTTCATGCGCGATCCCTTGTCGATCGACGATGTGCTGAAAGCCCGCATGGTGTCCGACCCGCTGTCCGTGCGCGACTGCTGCCTGGTCACCGACGGCGGTGGTGCCTTTGTGCTGGTGCGCGCCGATCGGGCGCGTGACCTGGCCAAGAAGCCTGTGTATGTGCTGGGCAATGCCACCGCCAACTGGAACCGCCAGGTCTCGTCCATGCACGACCTGACCGTCACTGCCGCCAGCCAGTCCGGCCGCGAAGCCTTTGCCATGGCGGGCATGAAGCCCGCCGACATGGGTGTGGTGCAGCTGTACGACGCTTTCACCATCAACACCTTGCTGTTTCTGGAAGACCTGGGCTTTTGCAAGAAGGGCGAGGCCGGTGACTTTGTGCAAAACGGCGGCATCGCGCCGGGTGGTCACTTGCCGGTCAACACCAACGGGGGGGGCCTGTCGTGCACGCACCCGGGCATGTACGGCATCTTCACTGTGATCGAAGCCGTGCGCCAGTTGCGCGGCGAAGGCGGCGAGCGCCAGGTCGCGGGTGTGAAAACCGCGCTGGCCCACGGCAACGGCGGCACGCTGTCGAGCCAGTCCACCGCCATCTTCGGCCTCGAAGAGGTGCTCTGAACACCATGAACACGCTGCTGGCCCAGCCCTTTGGCACCTTGCCCGCCCTGTTGGCGCACCACGCGGCCACGCGTGGCATGCATCCGGCGCTGGTGCTCGATGGGCAGGTGCTGAGCTTTGCCCAGCTGCAGGTGCGTGTGCAGCAGGTGGCTGGCGCTTTGCAACGCGATGGTGTGCGGCCTGGCCAGGCCATCGCCATTTGCGCGGCCACCTCACTCGCGTATGTCTGCACGTTTTTGGGTGCGGTGCAGGCCGGTGTCACAGTGGCGCCTTTGCCACCCACCGCCACGCCTGCGCAACTGCAGGCGCTCAGCGCCAATGCCGGTGCTGTGGCCGTGTTCGTGGATGCCGACACCGCAGCGAACTGGGCCGATGGGCCTGTGCGCTGCTGGTCGCTCGATGAACCTGCCTGGACTGAGTGGCTACAAGGTGCGCCGGTGCCCAGCCCGGTCACACGCCAGCCGGGCGAGCCATTCAACATCATCTATTCCTCCGGGACCACCGGCATGCCCAAGGGCATCGTGCAGTCTTGCGGCATGCGTTGGGCGCAGCTGCAGCGCTCCCCGGCCAACGGCTTCGGCCCTGATGCCGTCACGCTGCTGGCGATTCCGCTGTATTCCAACCTCACACTCACCTACCTGTTTGGTGCCATGGGCCTCGGCGGCACGGTCGTGCTGATGGGCAAGTTCGATGCGGGGCGTTATCTGACGCTGGCCGAAGAGCACCGCGCAACGCACGCGGTGTTGGTGCCCGTGCAGTTCCGTCGCCTGATGGACCACCCCAACTTTGACCGCACCGACCTGTCTCTGCTGCGTCGCCGTTTCTGCGCTGGAGCGCCGTTTGTGGCCGAGCTCAAGGCCGAGGTGTTGCGCCGCTGGCCGGGTGAGTTGACCGAGTACTACGGTCTGACCGAAGGCGGTGGCCGCACCGAGCTGCAGGCCCACCTGCACCCCGACAAGTTGCACACCGTGGGTCGCGTGAGCGCGGGCAACGACATCCGCTTGATCGACGAAGAAGGCCACGAGCTGCCACTCACCGCCACAGGCGAAATCGTGGGCCACTCGGCCACCATGATGAATGGCTACCACGGCTTGCCCGAAGCCACGCGTGAGACCGAATGGTTCGATGCCAGTGGCAAGCGTTTCATTCGCACAGGCGATGTCGGGCGCTTCGATGCCGACGGTTTTCTGGTGCTGATGGACCGGCGCAAAGACATGCTGATTTCCGGCGGCCTCAATGTTTACCCCAGTGACCTCGAAGAGGTCTTGCGCCAGCATCCTGCAGTGGCCGACGTGGCGGTGGCAGGCGTGCCTTCTGCACGTTGGGGTGAGACCCCTGTGGCTTTTGTTGTGCCCGTACTCGGTGCCCAGATCGACGAAGACGCCGTGTGCAGTTGGGCCAACACCCGACTGGGCAAAGCCCAACGTTTGGCGGCTGTGCAATTCGTCGACAGTCTGCCACGCAGCGAAGTGGGCAAGGTGCTCAAACGCCAGTTGCGCGAACAGTTGCAGCGTGCCGTTCCCTGAAATTTTCCTAACCCTTGAACCACCATGATCCGAGACCCCGAAACCTTTGAAGCCCTGCTCGACTCCGTGCGCCGTTTTGTGCGCGAGCGCCTGGTCCCTGCCGAGAACGAAGTCGCCGAGACCGACGAGATCCCCGAAGCCATCGTGCAAGAGATGCGCGAGATGGGCCTGTTTGGCTTGACCATCCCCGAGGCTTATGGCGGCCTGGAGCTGACCATGGAAGAAGAGTCACGCCTCTTGTTCGAGCTGTGCAAGACCTCGCCCGCTTTCCGTTCGGTGATCGGCACCACGGTGGGCATTGGCTCGCAAGGCATCTTGATGGATGGCACTGAAGAACAAAAAGCCTACTACCTGCCCAAGCTGGCCACGGGCGAGTTGTCGGCCTCGTTTGCGCTGACCGAACCTGAAGCGGGCTCGGACGCGGCCTCGCTGCGCACCACGGCCATCCTGGATGGGGACCACTATGTGGTGAACGGCACCAAGCGCTACATCACCAACGCGCCGCATTCCAAGATCTTCACGCTCATGGCGCGCACCAACCCGGCCGACAAGGGCGCGGGCGGTGTGTCGGCCTTCATCGTCGACGCCAAAACGCCGGGCATCAGCCTGGGCAAGATCGACAAGAAGATGGGCCAAAAAGGCGCCCACACCTGCGATGTGATTTTTGACAATGTGCGCGTGCCCGCCGCCAACCTGATCGGGGGCAAAGAGGGCCAGGGTTTCAAGACCGCGATGAAGGTGCTCGAAAAAGGCCGCATCCATGTGGCGGCTGTGTGCGTGGGCGTGGCCCAGCGCATCCTGGACGACGCGCTGCGCTATGCGGTGGACCGCAAGCAGTTCGGTCAGTCGATCGCCGAGTTCCAGCTGGTGCAGGCCATGCTGGCCGACAGCAAGGCCGAGCTGTATGCGGCCGAGTGCATGACGATCGACGCCGCCCGCAAACGCGACGAAGGCCGCAACGTGTCGACCGAGGCCTCGTGCTGCAAGATGTTTGCGTCCGAGATGTGCGGCCGTGTGGCCGACCGTGCGGTGCAGATCTTGGGTGGCGCGGGCTACCTGTCGGAGTACGGCATCGAGCGCTTTTACCGCGATGTGCGTTTGTTCCGCCTGTACGAAGGCACCACGCAAATCCAGCAAATCATCATCGGCCGCAACATGGTGCGTGAAGCGCGCGGCTGAGCAAACCCGATTCTTTTTTCACCACAAACCACCGAGGAGACAAGACATGAAAAAAACATTCACACGTCGCATGACCCTGGCCGCACTGAGCAGCCTGGCCCTGTTGGGGACCACAGGTGTGCACGCGCAAACGGCTTACCCGAGCCAGCCCATCAAATTCATCGTGCCCTACCCCGCAGGCGGGGCTACCGATGCGCTGGCCCGCATGGTGGCGCAAAAAATGCAAGACAGTTGGCAGCAAACGGTGGTGGTCGAGAACAAACCCGGCGCTGGCGGCACCATTGGCAACAACCAGGTGGCCAAGGGCCCTGCAGATGGCCACACGGTGTTGTTCAGCATTGTGGCGTTGGTGCAGCAAATGACCTTGATGAAGTTGCCTTATGACCCGCTCAAGGATTTCGCGCCCATCAGCCGCGTGGCCATCAGCCCCAGCGTGTTGGCCGCATCACCCACACTGCCCATCAACAACTTGGCCGAATTCACCAGCTTGGTCAAAGCCAATCCCGGCAAGCACAGCATTGGTTCTTATGGCCCCGGCACCTCGGCCCACCTGCAAGGCGCTTTGCTCAACCTGCAGTCGGGTCTGGACTTGATGCATGTGCCTTATCAAGGAGGTGCTCCTCTGGTCACGGCCATGATTGGCGGTCAGTTGTCCTCGGCTTTTCTGGATGCAGGATCTTCCAAGCAGCACCTGCCCAAGTTCAAATTGTTGGGCGTGACCGGTACCGAGCGCCTGTCCTGGCTGCCCAATGTGCCCACACTCAAGGAGCAGGGCCTCAACTCTTATGAGCCCATGGGCTGGTTCGGCCTGTTTTTGCCTGCGGCCACACCCAAGCCGGTGATTGATAAATTTTCGGCCGAGACCCAGCGCATCCTCAAGCTGCCTGAGGTGCGCGAGAAGATTGAAGCCATGGGCCTGATTCCGGGTGGTGAAACCACGGACAGCTTTGCCAAGGTCATGAAGAGCGATGCCGACATTTACGCCCGCATCATCCGCGACGCCAAGATCACCTTGAATTGAATCTGGCATGAAGACCCGCGTCACCGAAAGGCTGGGCATCCGCTACCCCATCATCCAGGGCGGCATGCAATGGGTGGGCAAGGCCGAGCTGGTCTCGGCGGTGTCCAACGCGGGTGGCCTGGGCGTGCTCACGGCATTGACCCAGCCCACGCCGCAAGCGCTCGCCCAAGAGATTGCCCGCACCCGCACCCTGACCGACAAGCCCTTTGGTGTGAACCTCACCATCTTGCCCTCGATCAATCCACCGCCTTATGCCGAGTATCTGCAAGTCATCATCGACAGCGGCGTGAAGATCGTCGAGACCGCAGGCAACAGCCCCAAGGACTTCATTGCCCGCATGAAAGACGCGGGCATCACCATCGTGCACAAATGCACCTCGGTGCGCCACGCCCTGAGCGCCGAGCGCAATGGGGTGGACATGATCAGCATCGACGGCTTTGAATGCGCGGGCCACCCCGGCGAGGACGATGTGCCTGGTCTGGTGCTGATCCCGCTGGCGGTGCGCGCGCTCAAAGTGCCTGTGATCGCCTCGGGCGGCATCGCCGATGGGCGTGGCATGGCCGCAGCCTTGGCCTTGGGAGCCGAAGGCGTCAACATGGGCACCCGCTTTCTGGTCACGCAAGAAGCGCCGGTGCACGACAACATCAAGCAGGCCCTGGTGGGCGCGAGCGAGCGCGACACGAAGCTGATGTTCCGCACTATGCGCAACACCACCCGTGCCTGGAGCAATGCCGTCTCGCAAGAGGTGGTGGCCACCGAAAACCGCGAAGGCGGTTGCAGCTTTGAAGACATCCGCCATCTGGTGGCTGGCCAGCGCGGCAACCAGGCCCTGCAATCGGGCGACGTCAACGGGGGTGTGGTCGCTGCAGGTCAGGTGATTGGCCTGATCGACGACGTGCCCACCTGCGCCGAGCTGATTGAACGGATGGTGGCCGAGTGCCGACAGCACCTGCGCCAAGCTTCGCGCTGGGCCGAATCCGAAACCTCTCTCGCTTCAGAACACGCCGCATGAGCAACGACATCGACACTTCAAGCCTTTACGACAAAGTGGCTTTCGCCAAACTGCTGGACCTGCGCCGCGAGTTCGCCGAAGGCGGTATCTCGCGCATGGTGCTCGACGCCCGCCCCGAGCTGACCAACAACTTCGAGAACGTGCACGGCGGCGTCATCATGACCATGCTCGACATGGCCATGTCGAGCGCTGCGCTGTCCAAGGCCGACTTCAAAAAAGCCGTCATCACCGTGGACATGTCGACGCACTTTTTGCATCCGGGCAAGGGCCGTCTGGTGGCCCATGGCCGTGCGGTGGGCGGCGGCAAGAGCATCTGCTTTTGTGAGGCCCACATTGAGAACGCCGCGGGCCAACGGGTGGCCAGCGCCATGGGCGCGTTCAAGTACGTGGACCCACGTTGAGCCAGGATTGACTCACCAACCACAACCGGAGACAAAAATGAACCTACAGAAACCTTCCCGTTTGCTTGCTCGACGCAGTTGGGTGACGGCCTTGTGCCTCACCCTGAGCGGTCTGACAGGCCATGCCTGGGCGCAGGCACCCAATGCGGCGGCCACGGTCAAGCTCATCGTGGGCTACGCCGCAGGCGGCCCGGTGGACTCGGCGGCGCGTGTGTTTGCGCCCGTGCTCAGCCGTGAGCTGGGCCAGCCTGTGATTGTGGAGAACCGCGCCGGTGCCGGCGGTGCCGTGGCGGGCAACTCGGTGGTCAAGGCCGCGCCCAACGGGCTGGAGTTGTTTTTTGCCGCCAGCCCCACCATGACCATCAGCCCCCATGTGCTCAAGGCCATGACGTTTGATCCACTCAAAGACTTGGCACCTTTGGCAACCATTCTCAGTTATGCCAATGTGTTGGTCATCAACCAGAACCAGCCCTTCAAGACGGTGCCCGAATTGGTCGCCTACGCCAAGGCCAACCCGGGCAAGTTGGCCTATGGTTCGGCGGGCATGGGCGCATCCAACCACCTGAGCGGCGAGCTGTTTGCGCGTCGGGCCGGCGTGACCATGACGCATGTGCCTTACAAAGGCAATGCGCCAGCCATGACCGATGTGATGGGCGGGCAGATCCAGATGATGTTCGACATCGTCGGGGGGGCCAAAACCTACATCGATGGCGGCAAAGTGCGTGCACTGGCCGTCACCTCCAAGGAGCGCAACCCGGCATTCCCGCAGTTGCCCAGCATGACGGAGTTGGGCATTCGTGATTACGACGTGGGCGGTTGGTACGGCCTGTATGGCCCACTGGGCATGGGTGCAGAAGCCAGTCAAAAAATCACCGCCGCCACGGCCCGCGCTTTGCAGGATGCCGAGTTGAACAAGCGCTGGGTCGATCAGGGCTACGTGATCTGGAACAACAAACCCGCCGATTTGGCCGAACGCATGCGCCGCGAACACGCGCTGTGGGCCGAAGTGACCAAGGGCATGACGTTCGAATAAACCATGTCTTCACAGCACACCCGCCCCCATACCTGCATTCACCACCTGTTTGACGAGCGCGCCGCGCAGGCACCCGAGCACCCCTTTCTTTTCATGCCCGATTGGGTGATGACTTTGGGCGAGTTGGCGGTGCAGGTGGATGCGCTCGAAGCCGAGCTGCGCGAAGTCGGGGTGCGTGTGGGCGACCGCGTGCTGGTGGCGGCCGAAAACTGCCCCGAGCATGTGGCGCTGGTGCTGGCCTGCAGCCGCGTGGGGGCCTGGGCTTGCGGCGTCAATGCGCGCATGACCGCGTCCGAGTTGGCAGGCTTTGCCGACAAAGCCGATGCTCGGGTGCTGTATTTCACAGTGGGGGTGTCTGCTGCCGCGCGTCAGCACGCGGTGCAGCATGACACCCAGCCCAGTGCTTTGCCGGCCTTGCAGCGCACACAGGTCAGGCCGCAAGCCAGCGCGCAAACCGGCGCATTGGCCGAGCAAGTCGCCGCCATCATCTTCACCTCGGGCACGACCGGCCAGCCCAAGGGCGTGATGCTCACGCACGCGGGCTTGCTGCAGTTTGGCAAGGTCTCGGCGCAGTCGCGCCAGCTGACGCCCGCCGACCGGTCTTACGCCTATTTGCCGATGACGCACATCTTCGGTCTGGGCACCGTGCTCATGGCCTCGTTGCATGCAGGCGCGGGCCTGCTCATGCGCAGCCAGTTCGACCCGGCCGACGTGTTCGACGCGCTGGCCCACCAGGGCCTGACGCAGCTGCAAGGCCCGCCTGCCATGTTCACCCGCTTGCTGGCCTGGCTCGACAGTCAGGGCATCGAGCACCCGGCAGCGCCCGAGCTGCGCTATGTCTACACGGGCGCTGCGCCGTTGGACCTGAGCGTCAAAAAAGCCATCGAGGCGCGCTTCAAGCACCCCCTGCACCATGGTTACGGCCTGTCGGAATACGCAGGCGCTTTGACCCTGTGCCGCCGGGGCGAGTGGCGTGATGACACCAGTGCCGGTTACCTGGTCGAAGGTGCCGAGCTGCGTATCGTCGACGCGCAAGGCCAAGACCTGCCCGCAGGCGAGACCGGCGAGATCTGGATGCGCGGCATGGGCCTGATGCCGGGCTATTTCCGCGACGCGGAGATCACCGACCAGGTCATGAAGCCTGGTGGTTGGTACGCCAGCGGCGATCTGGGCCGACAAGACGCCGATGGCGCTTTGCAGGTGGTGGGGCGTCTCAAGGAGATGATCATCCGCTCCGGCTTCAACGTGTACCCCGGTGAGGTCGAAGCCGTCTTTCTGGCCTGGCCCGGTGTGCAGCGAGCAGCCGTGGCCGGGCGCAAAACGTCCGACGGCAACGAAGACATCCTGGCCTTCATTGAAGCCAAGCCCGGTGCGCAGATCGATTTGGACGCCTTGAAGGCCCATGCCCACGAACACCTCTCGCCCTACAAACGCCCGTCTGCCGTGACCCTGGTGGCCGAGATGCCCATGACCCTGAGCGGCAAGGTGCTCAAGCGCGAGCTGGTCGAGCAGTGGCAAGCCAAAGTGGGCGCTGCGTGAGCCCTTCAGGTTCGCCAAAGATGGTCTTTCACAAAGACAGACCAGCGCACCGTTGAACTCAACGAAGATATGAGCATGAACACACCCATCACCCTGGATGCCGCCCAGGTTGCGCACTTGCGCACCTGGGAAGGGCGCAGCGAAACGCTGACCGACGAGATCGTGGCCGCTCCTTTGCGTGGACAAAGCGCCTTGCTCGACCGCGACGATGCCCGCCAAACCGCAGGCAGCGAAGTGCCGCCGCTGTGGCACTGGCTGTACTTTTTGCCGCAGGCGCGGCAAAGCCAGATCGGGCCCGATGGTCACCCTCTGCGCGGCGGCTTTTTGCCGCCCGTGCCGCTGCCGCGCCGCATGTGGGCCGGTGGCCGCCTGCAGTGGCAGGTCGACAACCCGCTGCGCGTGGGTGACGCCGCGCAAAAGCGCTCGCGCATCGCCTCGGTCAAACACAAGTCCGGCCGCACGGGCGACCTGTTGTTTGTCGAAGTCGAGCACGCCTTCCACAACGCCCAGGGCCTGTGCCTGACCGAAACCCACGACATCGTCTACCGCGCAGCGGCCGTGCCCGGCGCGCCCGAAGTGCCGCCCACGGCCGCCGAAACCGGTGCGCCCTGGCAGCGCGAGTTCGTGCCCGATCCGGTGTCGCTGTTTCGCTATTCGGCGCTCACCTTCAACGGCCACCGCATCCACTACGACCGCAGCTACGTCACGCAAGAGGAGGGCTATCCCGGCCTCATCGTGCACGGCCCCTTGATTGCCACCTTGCTGGTGGACCTGGTGCGCCGCCAAGTGCCTGAGGCGCGTGTGGCCTCGTTCCAGTTCCGCGCCGTGCGCCCCACCTTTGACCTGCACCCCTTCCGGCTGAACGGCCGGCCGTCTGCTGACGGCAAGACGATAGAGCTGTGGGCCTGCGACCACGAAGGCTGGCTCACCATGCAGGCGCAAGCCACCTTGGCCTGACATTTTCTGGCCTGCAACCTTTCACCGATTCAAACCATGCACACCACACCCGACCAATACCAGGACATCCGCGACGCCGTGCGCGACCTCTGCGCCCAGTTCCCTGACGAGTACCACCGCAAGGTCGACGAAAAACGCGCTTACCCCGAAGAGTTCGTTGACGCGCTCACCAAAGCCGGCTGGATGGCCGCCCTGATTCCGCAGCAATACGGCGGCTCGGGTTTGAGCATGTCCGAAGCCTCGGTCATCATGGAAGAGATCAACCGCTCGGGGGGCAACTCCGGCGCTTGTCACGGCCAGATGTACGTCATGAACTCGATCGTGCGCAGCGGCTCCGATGCACAAAAAAACACGCTCTTGCCCAAGATCGCCACGGGCGAGTTGCGCATCCAGTCCATGGGCGTGACCGAGCCCACCACGGGATCGGACACCACCAAGCTCAAAACCACCGCCGTCAAAAAGGACGGCCGCTGGGTCATCAACGGTCAGAAGGTCTGGATCTCGCGCATCCAGCACAGCGACCTGATGATCCTGCTGGCGCGCACCACGCCGGCCGACCAGGTCAAGAAACGCTCCGAAGGCTTGTCGTGTTTCCTCATTGATTTGAAGCAAGCGATCGGCAACGGCCTCACGGTGCGCCCTATCCTGAACATGGTCAACCACGAGACCAATGAGCTGTTTTTTGACAACCTCGAAATCCCCGAAGACGCGTTGCTGGGCGAAGAGGGCAAGGGCTTCAAGACCTTGCTCGACGGCCTGAACGCCGAGCGCACCCTGATCGCCGCCGAGTGCATCGGCGACGGCTACTGGTTCATCGATCGCGCCAGCAAATACGCCAGCGAGCGTGTGGTGTTCGGCCGCCCCATCGGCCAGAACCAGGGCGTGCAGTTCCCGATCGCTGACGCCTTCATCGAACTCGAAGCCGCCAACCTGATGCGTTGGAAGGCCTGCGAAAAAATCGACGCCCACCAGAACGCTGGTGCCGAAGCCAACATGGCCAAGTACCTGGCGGCCAAGGCCAGCTGGGAAGCGGCCAACGTCTGCCTGCAAACCCACGGCGGCTTTGGCTTTGCCTGCGAGTACGACATCGAGCGCAAGTTCCGCGAAACGCGCCTGTACCAGGTGGCACCGGTCTCGACCAACATGATCTTCAGCTACGTGGCCGAGCACATCCTCGGTTTGCCCCGTTCCTTTTGACATGACATCCCCAAGACCCCTGGACGGCATCACCGTCATCTCCCTCGAACACGCGATTGCTGCGCCGTTTTGCACCCGCCAGCTGGCTGATCTGGGTGCGCGCGTCATCAAGGTCGAACGCCCTGGCGCGGGCGACTTTGCGCGGGCCTATGACACGCGGGTGCGTGGCCAGGCCTCGCACTTTGTGTGGACCAACCGCTCCAAGGAAAGCCTGACGCTGGACCTCAAGCAACCGGGTGCGCTGGCCGTGCTGCGCGAACTGCTCCAAGACGCCGATGTGCTGGTGCAAAACCTCGCGCCTGGCGCGGCCGCCCGCATGGGCCTGTCGTTCGAGGCGCTCAGCCCCACGCACCCCAAGTTGATCGTTTGCGATATTTCCGGCTACGGCGAAGACGGCCCCTACCGCGACAAGAAAGCCTATGACCTCTTGATCCAGAGTGAGGCGGGCATGCTTTCCATCACCGGCACGCCCGAGGCCCCGTCCAAGGCGGGCAACTCGATGGCCGACATTTCGGCGGGCATGTACGCCTACACCAACATCCTCTCGGCCCTGCTGTTGCGCGGCAAGACCGGGCAGGGCAGCCACATCGACGTGTCCATGCTCGAAGCGCTGGGCGAGTGGATGGGCTACCCGCTGTACTACGCCTTTGAAGGCGCAGCGCCGCCGCCGCGCACGGCCGCGTCGCACGCCAGCATCTACCCCTATGGCCCGTTTGCCGCAGGCGATGGTGGCACCGTCATGCTGGGCTTGCAAAACGAACGCGAGTGGAAAGTGTTTTGCGAAGTGGTGCTGGGCGATGCAGCGCTGGCCACCGATGCGCGCTTTTGCACCAACGCCTTGCGCAACACGCACCGCGCCGAGTTGCAGCAACTGATTTTGGGCGTGTTTGCGGCCATGACCACCGCCGAAGTCGAAGCGCGCTTGGACCAGGCGCAAATCGCCAACGCCCGCATGAACGACATGGCAGGCGTTTGGGCGCACCCGCAACTCAAGGCCCGCCAACGCTGGCAACAGGTGGGCTCGCCCGCTGGTGACATTCCGGCCTTGTTGCCGCCCGGGCGCAACAACCGATACGACTACCGCATGGACCCTGTGCCCGCCGTGGGCGAGCACACCGAAGCCATCTTGCGCGAGCTGGGTCTCGACGATGCCGCGGTGCAAGCCCTGCGCAATAAGCAGGCCATTTGAGACAGAACACAAGGAGACAACATGACATCCCACACCGCCCAACTCGCCGCCTTCGCAGCAGGACTGCGCTTTGAAGACATCCCCGCGCCTGTGGTCAGCAAAATCGAAGACCTGCTGGTTGACTGGTTCGGCTCGGCCGTGGCCGGGCACGGCTCGCGTCCGGTGGAGACCATCACGCGCTTTGCCCGATCGATGGGGCCTGTGCAGGGTCCGTCCGAGGTGATCGTCGATGGTTCCAGCAGCTCGCCCTATGTCGCTGCCATGGCCAACGCCGCTGCCTCGCATGTGGCTGAGCAGGACGATGTGCACAACGGCTCGGTGTTCCACCCGGCCACCGTGGTGTTCCCGCCCGCTGTGGCAGTGGCCCAAGCCCTGGGCGCGAGCGGCCAGCAGCTGTTGACCGCTTCGGTCGTGGGCTATGAAGTCGGCATCCGCGTCGGTGAGTTTCTGGGGCGTTCGCACTACCGCGTGTTCCACACCACCGGCACCGCAGGCACGCTGGCCGCGGCCGCCGCCGTGGGCCACTTGTTGGGCCTGAACGCGCAGCAGATGCAGCACGCGCTGGGTTCGGCCGGCACGCAGTCGGCAGGCTTGTGGGAGTTTTTGCGCACGGCGGCTGACAGCAAGCAGCTGCACACCGCGCACGCGGCCGCTGCTGGCCTCATGTCGGCCTACTTGGCCAAAGATGGCTTCACCGGCGCAGCCGACATTCTGGAAGGCCCGCAAGGCATGGCCGCAGGCATGTCGAGCGATGCCGATCCGAGCCGCCTGGTGGACGGCCTGGGCACACGCTGGGCCACGGCCGAGACCTCGTTCAAGTACCACGCCAGCTGCCGCCACACGCACCCTGCGGCCGATGCGCTGCTGCACGTCATGCAGACGAATGGCTTGAAGCTCGATAATCTGGCCAAGGTCGTCACGCATGTGCACCAGGGTGCCATCGATGTGCTGGGTCCGGTGGTGCAGCCCACCACGGTGCACCAGAGCAAGTTTTCGATGGGCACGGTGCTGGCGCTGGTGGCGCAGCACGGCCATGCCGGCCTGACCGAATTCGACCGCGACTTTTTGAGCCAGCAGACCCAGGCGCTGCGCGACAAGGTGAGCATGGAACTTGACGCCGAAGTGGACGGCGCTTACCCCAAGCGCTGGATCGGCAAAGTGACCGTCACCACCATCGACGGCCGCGTGCTGCACGGCCGAGTGGACGAGCCCAAGGGTGACCCGGGCAACACGCTTTCGCGTCAAGAGATCACCGACAAAGCCTTGCGCTTGGCCGCCTTCAGCGGCGGTACCACACCCGAGGCCATGCGCCAAAGCGTGGACGCGCTCTGGCAAGTGGCCAGCTGGCCCAAGGTCGGCGCGCTGCTGTCATGAGCGGGTTGATGCACTCGCCGTCTGCATCGCCAGCCCAATCCTTGCCGTCATCCAAGCTGGCGCAGGCGCGCAGCTTCTTGTTTGTACCCGGCAACCGCCCCGAGCGCTTTGCCAAGGCCTTGGACAGCGGTGCCGACGCGGTCATCATCGACCTGGAAGATGCGGTGCCGCTGGACGCCAAAGACGCGGCACGCGCTGCACTGGCAGCGGCTTGGGCGGGCTTTGCTGCAGGGCAACGCGCACGCCTTTTGGTGCGCGTCAACCCCGCAGGCACCCCCTGGCACGAGGCCGACCTGGCCGCGCTGGGCCACTTGCCCGGCCTGGGCGCGGTCATGCTGCCCAAGGCAGAAAACCCGCAGCAGCTCGAACATGCCTTCATGGCCAGCGGCGTGCCGGTGCTGCCATTGATCGAAAGCGCTGAAGGCGTGGGCCAGATGGACGCGATTGCTCGCGCACAAGGCGTCCTGCGTTTGGGCCTGGGCCACATCGATCTGCAGGCCGATTTGCGCATCATCTGCGGACCCGATGAAGCCGAACTCGCCCCCATTCGGCTGGCCATGGTGGTGGCCTCGCGCCGCGCCGGTTTGCCCGCCCCGGTGGACGGTGTGACCACCGCCACGACCGACGCGCAGGTGCTGGCGCAAGACGCTCAGCGCAGCCGCCGCTTTGGCTTTGGCGCCAAGCTGTGCATCCACCCCGCGCAGGTGGCGGGCGTGCACCAGGCCCTGGCCCCGACCGAGGCCGAATGCGCCTGGGCCGAACGCGTGCTGGCAGCGGAAGTGGAGGCCCGTGGCGGCGCCTTCAGTGTGGATGGCAAGATGGTCGACCCGCCGGTGCTGCTGTTGGCGCGGCAAATTCTGCAGACGCCCCGCGCTTGAAAAGCTTCGTCAGGAGGGGCGGGCAGTGCATTCTGATCGGCGACAATCAGAGCTCTGCCCATTCAAGTCATGCACACCAAGACCTCCCCCCTCCTTCCCCTGATCCTCGCCATCGCCGCAGGCGCTCTGGCGCCCAGCTCGGTGGCCTTTGCCGCCAAAAACGCCACAGGCAAACACGCGGCCAGCAAAGCCGCTGTGCCCAAGAAGGCTGCGTCCGGCAAAAAATCTGCCGCCGCCGCGAACGCGCTGCCGCCACTGGCAGCGCAAGTCGCACTGGCCGACAACGCCCCCGCTCTGCCCGCCAAGGCTTGGTTGCTGATGGACTACGACTCCGGCCAAGTGCTGGCCTCGGCCAACGCCGAAGAAGCCTTGCCGCCCGCCTCGCTCACCAAGATGATGACCAGCTACATCGTCGAGCAGGCGCTGCGCTCGGGCAAGCTCAAGACCACCGATTTGGTCTCTGTCAGTGAAAACGCCTGGTGCCGGGGCACCAGTGCCGAGTCGTGCATGTACCTGCCGCTCAACAGCCAGGCCACCGTCATCGACATCCTGCGCGGCATCATCGTGCAGTCGGGCAACGACGCATCCAAGGCCATTGCCGAGCACATGGCGGGCTCCGAAGCGGGCTTTGCCAAACTGATGAACGCCGAAGCCCAGCGCCTGGGCATGACGAAGACCACCTTCGTCAACCCCACGGGCTTGCCCGACCCTGGGCACAAATCTTCGGCGACTGACCTCGCCATCCTGGCGCGCGCCATCATCAAGGACGGCTCCGAGTACTACCCCATCTACGCCGAGCGCGAGTTCAAGTACAACGGCATCAAGCAAGGCAACCGCAACGCCTTGCTTTACACCGACCCCACCGTGGACGGCCTCAAAACCGGTCACACCGCCGAGGCGGGCTACTGCTTGGTGACCTCGGCTAAGCGCAACGACATGCGCCTGATCACGGTCATTCTCAACACCCACAGCGCGCAGGCGCGTGCCGATCAGTCACGCGAACTGCTCGGCTGGGGTTACAGCCAGTTTGAGAAAGCCACACCCATTCAGCCGAACGCGGTGGTCGCTACGGCCAAGGTCGGCTTTGGCAAGGCCGACACGGTCGCCGCCGTTTTGGGCGCACCGTGGCTGTTGACCGTGCCGCGTGGCCAGCAAGTGCAGACCACTGTCGAGCTCAAGCCCGGCCTGGAAGCGCCGATTGCCAAAGGCGCTGTGATCGGCAAAGTGATCGCGACGTCGAACGGCAAGCCTGTGGGCGAAGCCCCGCTGGTGGCGCAAGCCGAAGTGGAACGCTCGGGCTGGTTGCTGCGCGCATGGCAGCATCTGCTCCAGCTGTTCGGCAAGTGATGTTCGGCAGGTCAACCAGCGACTGCCCATGTCTGTGCACTTTGACCTGGTTGACCTGCGCCTGATGGTGCGGGTGGCCGAAGCCAACAGCCTCACCAAAGGGGCCGAGGCTTCGTTCATCTCGCTGCCTGCGGCCAGCACGCGCATCAAGAACCTCGAAGAAAGCATCGGCGCCAAGCTGCTCAACCGCCACAGCCAGGGCGTCACGCTCACGCCGCCGGGCCAGGCCTTTGTGCACCGGGCGCGGCTGGTGTTGGGGCAAATCGAACACCTGCGCGGCGACCTGCAGGAATACGCCAGCGGCATCAAAGGCCACCTGCGCGTGTACGCCAACACCACGGCTCTCGGCGAGTTCTTGCCCGAGGTGCTCAAGCGCTACCTGGCCACGCACCCGGATGTGAACATCGACCTGCAAGAAAAGTTGTCGAATGAAATCGTGCGCGCTGTGATCGACGGCAAGACCGACATCGGCATCGTGGCCGGATCGGTGCGCACCGAAAGCCTGCAGACCTTGCCCTACCGGTCGGACAGCCTGGTGCTGGTGGTGCCCGAGCACCATGCCGTGGCCGACTTGCCCAGCATGCAACTGATTGACGCGCTGGAGTTTGACCATGTGGGCTTGCACGAAGCGAGCGCCTTGCATGCCTTTTTGAACCGCGAATGCGAGCACCTGAACAAACCGCTCAAGGTGCGCATCCAGGTGAGCAGCTTCGAGTCGGCCTGCCGCATGATCGAAGCCGGTGTGGGCGTGGGCGTGCTGCCCGAATCGGCCGCCCGCCGCCACGCCCGCAGCATGGCCATCCGCCTGGTGCCGCTGTCGGACGCATGGGCCTTGCGGTCCATGCAGATTTGCGTGCGCAGCCTGGACGAGCTGCCGACCTTTGCGCGGGACTTGATTGATTTGTTGTCAGAGGATGCGCGCTTGGCGGCGGCTTGAGCAATGGCGTGCGTGGAGGCAAGTCTTGAAAAGGCGATGTCTGTAAACGGCCAGAAGCAGTCGGTTGCGAGCAATTTCAATAGCAGTTATTCGCAGCTAACAATCACCGAAAGCGGTCAACCAACGCCTTTGAATGCATGCAGCATACGAACAACTTGTTAAGCACTAAACACCATGCACACCGGACTGCCACACTGATACTTGCATTCGGTCGAACGCAATTTTCCTGAGTCTGTGTCTACAGCGAATACAACGATTGAGTCACTTTCTTCGTTCAACACGTAGAGCCAACGTCCATCTTTTGACAGAGCAAAGAAACGAGGGGTTTTCCCCGCTGAGGGTTGACTTTGGATCAAGGTCAATCGGCCATCGCTCTGATCGATTCTGAAGACCCCAATCGTGTCCTCACCCCGATTTGAAACATACAAGCTGCGACCAGAGCGATCAACCTCGATTTCAGAAGATCGACTGTTGTCAACAAAGGTGTCGGCCAGACCGCTGATGATTTGAAAAGGACGCAGCTCACCGCTACTCGCATCAAACCGGCAGGCCATCACAGAGGAGTCCAGCTCATTGGCAATATAGGCCCATGGCTGTTTGGGGTGAAAAGCAATATGCCGAGGTCCGGAGGCCTCTCGACCTGAAGCGGCAGGGAACTCACCAGGGCGCAGTTGTCCGTCTTCGAATCGGAATACGAAGGTTTTGTCCAGGCCCTTGTCAGGCACAACCACGAACTGCCCGCTTGGATCGAAAGGGTTGAAGTGGGGTTTCGGAAAAGGTTGCTCTTTGCGGTGCGGGCCAGGTTCGCCTTCCAGCTTGACCAACTGTGTCAGAGCACCGATAGCGCCATTGGCTTGAATTTCGAGAACCGCCAGACTGCTGGTGATGTGGTTATGCGGCCAATTGCTGCCCCACAAAATTGCCTCTGCATTCGCATGTGCCAGTGAATCAACATAGGGGCGCAAATCCGAGTAAGGCGAAGTAAGCTTTGAGGATAAATAGGGGCCGGAGAGCTTTACGCAGAGTTGCCCAGTTCGGATCATTTCCAACATCTTTTGCCAGAGTGGCGCTTTGGTGCCCTCTTCGACGGAGGGCAAGCCCAGATGATCCAAGACAAACAAGCGATTGGAGCGACCAATGGTTCGAGCAACACCCGCCAGAACACCAAGCGATACGTGCAGCTGGATATGCCACGACTCTGGCAGAAGGGCATCCAATTCTTCAATGAGGACGGCCGCTTCGTCGGTATCGAAAGAGCGATTGACCACCATGTTCAAACGGGCTCCGACGACACCAGCTGCCATCAAAGCATCGAGATCTTCTTTGGACGAATCCTTTGATATGACCGCAACTCCTTTCGCGCGACCATTCAACTGCTCAACGGCATCCAACAGGCACCGGTTATCGGTGCCATAAACGCTGGGTTGGACCAAAACGGTACGTTGAAGGCCCGTCTGATCCAAATACCTAGTCAACTGCTGAGCGTTCGCTGTATCAGGTGTAAATTTTCTGGATGCAGCATAAGGATAACGCTCAGGATCAAAGACGTGGACATGGCAGTCGCATGGGATTGAACCCATGGTTACTGCGCCTGGATGTTTGCAGCCTTGACTGTTTGCTTCCAGTTATTAACCTCATCGGCAATGAACTTTTGAAATTCCGAAGATGAGTTCCCAACTGGTTCTGCCCCAAGGTCTCGGAGCTTCTGCGCAACTTCAGGCGTCTTCAATGCCTTGACGATCAATGATTGCAAGTTCGCGAGGACATCGGCGGGTACTTTGGCTGGAGCGACCACGCCAACCCAATGGGTCACACCAAATTTCTGAATACCAGCTTCACTGAATGTAGGCACGTCAGGCCATTTAGCAATGCGTTTGGCTTGTCCAACTGCAACCGCTTTCACGCGTCCTGAAGCCAACGGCCCTTCGGTGCTCGTGATGCTGTCAATCAGGACGTCAATCTCACCCGCCATCAGAGCCTTGATAGATTCACCGCCCCCTTTGTAGGGCACGTGTGTGAATTTGGCGCCCGTGACACTGCCCAACAGCTCGGTGGTCAGATGTGGTGTGCTTCCGATGCCCCCTGAGCCATAGTTGAGCTTACTCGGGTTCTTCTTAGCAAACTCCATCAATTCCTGAGCATTCTTGAATGGAGAGGTAGACGGGATCATCATCACCATCGGTGACTCGGCAACCTTGGTGACTGCTGCCAAATCTTTCAGAGTGTCGTAAGGCATCTTCGACTGCAGGGCGGGTGCCATGGTAAAGGGCCCGCTAATGAATGCCAGCGTGTAGCCATCTGGTGTAGCTTTGGCCACGGCATCCGTGCCAATCACTCCACCTGCACCAGCTTTGTTTTCGACCACAAACGACTGCCCAGTCAGCACTGTGAGTTGTTGCGCCAGAACACGTCCCATCACATCGTTAGGCCCACCCGCGGCAAACGGCACCACCAAGCGAACGGGTTTGGTCGGATAGACACCTTGGGCGAGTGCGGTACTGGATAGACAGGCCAACGACATGGCAGCCAGAACAAAGCGACGTTGAATGAGATTTCTCGAATTTTTCATAGAAGCTGAACTCTCAGGTTGATTTGACGAAGAGACTTGCGCAGGCACAAGAGCTGTGCAATTATTGTATCCTGCATTGAAATGATACAACAACAAATCATTTTTGTGCTATTATTTTGAGTATGAATGATTCAAAGATTGCTTTGATACACGCAACGCCTTTGGCGATGCAGCCCGTCAGTGAGGTTTTTGCAGCCCTTTGGCCAGAGGCCAAATGCCGCAATCTGCTCGATGACAGCCTCTCCCCCGATTTGCAAGAGCAAGGATTGACTGCCGCCATGGTCGACCGAATGGTGGGATTGGCCAGCTACGTCAAAAGTCAGGGCGCACAAGCGATTTTGTTCACCTGTTCAGCATTCGGCCCTGCGATCGATGCCGCAAAAAAGACACACAACATCCCCATCCTCAAACCCAACGAGGCGATGTTTGATGAGGCCCTGGACCTGTGTGAGCAACGGGGCAAACCATGTCGAATTGGATTGCTCACGACTTTTGCACCGGCATCGGTGTCGATGCTGGCTGAGTTTCAAGAGGCCATTGAACAAAGACGACTCTCCGTGGTTGTCGAAAGTGCATGTGCCACGGGTGCACTAGAGAAGCTCAATGCAGGTGATGCGCAATCCCATGACCAGCTGTTGCTGGATACGGCCACAGCCATGCCGATCTGCGATGTGTATGTACTGGGCCAGTTTTCCATGGCCCGCAGCCAAGCATTGGTACAAAAAGCACTCCAAAAACCCGTTCTGACCAGCCCCGCTAGTGCCGTGCGACGCCTGCAGTCTGCATTGGCTATTAACCCCATCAACCCTGCCCCCCTGAATTGACCGGAGAACTACATGAAATTCATCGTTTTGCCCTGCGACGGTATTGGTCCCGAAATTGTTGAAGCCTCTGTACAGGTACTCAAGGCTGCAGACGCACGCTATGGCCTGAATATCCAATTGGACTATGAGTCTGTTGGCTTTGACAGCTTGCGAGACCATGGAATTACTCTGCGCGACGAAGTGCTGGCCAAAGCCAAGACATACGACGGCATCATCCTTGGCACGCAGTCGCATGCCGACTACCCAGCACCCGAAAAAGGTGGTCGCAATGTATCTGCAGGCTTCCGAATAGGTCTAGACTTGTACGCCAACGTGCGTCCTGCGAAGACCCGTTCTTTCCTTGAATCGAACATGAAGGCTGGCAAATCGATGGATTTGGTCATCATGCGCGAGGCGACCGAGGGGTTCTATCCCGACCGTAATATGAGCCGCGGCTGGGGCGAAGTGATGCCCAGTCCCGACATGGCGCTGTCCACCCGCAAAATCACACGCCACTGCAGTGAGCGCATTGCCCGGCGCGCTTTCGAGCTGGCCATGACACGTCGTAAAAAAGTCACGGCCATCCACAAAGCCAACAGCTTTCATATGACCGACGGACTGTTCCTGGAGGCTGTACGCCATGTCGCCAAGGAGTTTCCGCAAGTTCAACTCGATGACCTTCTGGTCGACGCTTCCACTGCGCACCTGGTGCGTAACCCGGAAAGTTTTGATGTGCTGGTCGCTACCAATTTTTATGGCGACATCTTGTCGGACTTGTGCAGTGAGTTGTCAGGCAGTCTGGGCCTGGCTGGCTCAGTGATGGCCAGTGACGACCTGTGCTGCGCCCAAGCGCAACACGGCTCTGCGCCCACCATTGCCGGAAAAGACATTGCCAACCCGACATCGATGATTTTGTCGGTTGCGATGATGGTTCAGTGGATCGGAGACAAGCAGGGCAATAAGGCTCTGCGGCAAGCAGGTGACGTCATGACCTCTGCGGTAGATCTCGTGCTGGCGAATCCCGCCACACGTACACCTGACATCGGTGGCACCATGGGCTGCAAAGCTTTTGCTCAAGCCGTAGCTGACGCCGTCAAAAGCGTTTAAAGCTGCTCATGGGTAAAGTGTTGCTGGGCTGCATTGCCGATGATTTCACGGGGGCCACGGACCTGGCCAGCAATCTGGTTCGAAGTGGCATGCGGGTGGTGCAAACGATCGGCATCCCTGCGCAAGCATTGAGCGAAGACTGCGATGCAGTCGTTATCGCCCTTAAGACCAGAACCGTTGCTGCCAGCGATGCGATTTCGCAATCTCTTCAAGCCTTGACATGGCTTCAGGCTCAGGGAGCACAGCAGTTTTATTTCAAATATTGCTCTACCTTTGACTCCACTCCTGAAGGCAACATTGGCCCAGTGACAGAAGCCCTGATGGACGCACTGGGCGAAACTTTCACCATTGCATCACCTGCTTTCCCGGAGAACGGCCGCACCATTTTCAAAGGGCATCTGTTTGTCGGTGACGTGCTCCTGAGTGCTTCGGGCATGAAGGACCACCCCCTGACCCCGATGCGCAACAGCAACCTGGTTCAAGTGCTGCAAGAACAGACAAAGCGCCAGGTAGGATTGATTGAATACAGCACAGTGACCAAAGGGCCACTGGCAATTCGCGAGCGCATCTCGCAACTTAAAAAGCAAGGGATTGGCCTGGCCATCGTAGACGCCCTAAGCAATGAGGACTTGATGAAGCTGGGGCCAGCGCTTGCTGATCTGCGTTTAATTACCGCTGGTTCGGGTGTTGCCATTGGATTGGCACAAAATTTCGGCATCGAATCGAGCGATCAGGCAGTGCAACTTCCAAGAGCCAACGGGCGTAAAGCGATCATTTCAGGCAGCTGCTCAATCGCGACCAATGCACAAGTGGCACATTTTTTAGCCCAAGGTGGTGCCGGGTTCGCCATCGATCCGCTGTCCTTGGCCCAGGGCCAACCTACTTTGGATCATGCGATGCGATGGGTAGAGCAGCAGAGCCCTGATCATCCAGTCCTGATCTATGCGACCGCCACGCCTGAATCTGTCCGCGCTGTTCAATCCCAATTAGGCGTTGCCCAAGCGGGCGCCATGGTGGAAGAAGCACTATCCGGCATTGCTAAATGCCTCGTCTCTCGGGGTATTCATCAGTTGGTTGTGGCCGGCGGGGAGACCTCAGGGGCCTGTGTAAAGGCCTTGGGTATCGAGAGCATGCGAATCGGCACAGCTATCGCACCAGGCGTACCTTGGTGCCATGCCCCATCACCCTTCGCTCAAGGCGGGCACCTGCACATTACTTTGAAGTCGGGCAATTTTGGGACTGAAGACTTCTTTACCCAGGCATTTCAGAAGCTGGCATAGGTAGTGTGTACAGTGTCGAGCTAGTCTCTGAAATCCGCCACCATGCCCCCCTCACCGATTGCTCAGCCAAAAGTCAGCCCGCTAATTCCTACGTTGGCCATGCGGATCGTTGAGATGATCCGTCGCGAGAACTACATCATTGGTCATCGACTCACCGAGTTGGCTTTGTCCGAAGAACTGAATGTCTCTCGATCACCTGTGCGCAAGGCCTTGCAATATCTTGAAGGTCAAGGCGTAGTCACTTCGCTGCCACGCAAGGGTTTCCAACTTTCCAAATCGGCTTCCGAATTGGCTTCGGTGGACTTGAGTGCACCTGAAACTTCAGACGAAGATTTGTATCTGCGTATCGCCAATGAAAGAATTCATGGCGATCTGCCTGAAGATGTCCATGAGTCGGACCTGATGGAACAGTTCGGCACTACGCGTCTACAAATTCAACGCGTTCTTCACCGCATGGCCAGAGAGAGCATGATTGACCGCAAGCCTGGCCGCGGATGGGTGTTTCGCCCCTTGTTGACCAACAGCGATTCCCACCGGGAAAGCTACCGCTTTCGCATGATCATTGAGCCATCCGCAATTCTGGAACCAGGCTACCAACCCGATTTGGCCGAACTTGAAAAATGCCGGAGAGAGCAAGAGGAGTTACTTCAAGGCGGCATTGAGAAATGCTCACCTGCAGAACTCTTTAGGGCTGGCGTACACCTGCATGAAACAGTCGTTGCAGGCGCTAAAAACCGATTTCTTCTCGACAGCTTGCGCACCATTAACCAAATGCGCCGTGTAGTGGAATACGGCACCCGGCTGGATCGTTCACGCCTTCACCAACAATGCAGAGAGCATCTCGCCTTGATAGACCTTCTTGTAAAAGGTGAGCGCATGGAAGCCGCTCATTTTCTACGCCAACACCTCAATGGTGCTCGCATTTCAAAAATCGGAGAGAGCTGACTCTTTTGCACGAAATCTCGACTCTGCAATGACTTCTTTAGGCCGCAGATTCAGATTTTGAATGCCCGCTTCTGACACTGGCCACTGACTGCAATGGGTGGCGGTCCTTTTGCAGTCTCTGCGAAAGTTAAGAAGACATCCTCGACAACACATCAAACACTGCCGCTGTGTCGTGCTCGGCGTGCCCCAGGGCCATGGCCGCGTTGTAGACGGGCACGGTGGCGGCAAACAGGGGGGCGGGCACTTGGGCGTCGGCCAGTGCGGCGGCGATCAGCTTCATGTCTTTTTGCCAGATGCCGACTTTCATGGTGGCGGTGTGCCAGCCTTCGCCTTCCATCAGGGGGCCGCGCACTTGCAGCATGCGTGAGCCGCCCGCGCCGTCGCTGAGCACCTTGACGGCGTCTTGGGGTCGGATGCCCCAGCGCTGGCCCAACAGCAGCGCTTCGGCGGTCGACACGTTGTGGATGGCCACCAGCAAATTGGCCATCAGCTTCATCTTCATGCCCTTGCCAAAGGCGCCCAGGTCAAAGGTGCTTTTCGAGAAGCCTTCAAACACCGGCGCCAGTTGCTTGATCGCCGCTTTGGGGCCGCTGGCATAGACCGTGAGGTCTTTGTGCACGGCTTGCGCGCCGGTGCCCGACAAGGGGCAGTCGAGCATGACGATGCCTTGGGCTTTGAGGGTGTCGCGTGCGGCGGTTTTGTCGGCGATGTCGAGCGTGCTGGTTTCCACCACCAGCAAGTCGCGCTGGCCGACAGCAGCGATCTGCTGCGCCCCATCGTGCAAGGCCTCGGGCCCGGGCAGCGAGCTGATGATGACTTGGGCATCGCCCGCCAGATCGGCTGCCGATTTGCGCGCTGTGCCACCGGCTGCTTTGAAGCGCTTCATGGCTTTGGGGTCGGGGTCGTAGCCCGTGACTTGAAAGCCGGCCTTCATCAGGTTCACGGCCATGGCCAGGCCCATGATGCCGACGCCCAGCATGCCCACGCGTTCTATGGGCGCTTTCTGTTTGGCGGGTCGAGCCTTTGGGGCCGTGCGGGGTTTGGGGGCCGGAGTGCTCATGCGGTTTGCTGCTGGTCGAAGTCGATGGTGGGTGAGAAGGCGGTGGTCCGCAAGATCTTGGTGCTTTGTTCGACGACCACGTCCAGCTCCAGCAGCGCCTGACGGTAGACCGGCCAAGCGGGGTCGGCCTCCATCAGGGCGCGGCGGCGCTCGCGTTCGGCCAGGCTGGCAAAGCCCCACAGGTGCACCACCTCGTTGAGCGGGCCGATCTCTGACACATAAAACCCGATCAGGTGCCCGAGGTACTGGTTTTGCAGCGGCAGCGCCGCTTGCTCATACAGCTTCAGAAAGGCACCCGTGTGCAGGGCTTTGAGGGTGTAAGTG
Organism: Limnohabitans sp.; assembly: GCF_030158565.1. Classification (GTDB taxonomy): domain Bacteria; phylum Pseudomonadota; class Gammaproteobacteria; order Burkholderiales; family Burkholderiaceae_C; genus Limnohabitans_A. Next base: position 26,580 of record NZ_JAOASQ010000029.1, read on the forward strand.
CGGTGCTCAACGATCACGGTGGCGTCCTCAGTCGACCTTGATGCCAAGGTCGTTGATCACCTTGTTCCAGAAGGCGTAGTCGCCGTTGGCCACGGTGTCGAGTGCAGCAGCAGTGGTGCCCGTGGGCGTGAGGCCCAGCTCAATCAGGCGGGCCTGGATCTCGGGCAGCTTCACGATCTTGACGATCTCGGTGTTGAGTTTGGCGATGATGTCGTTGGGCGTGCCGGTGGGCGCAAAAATGCCGTGCCAAGAACTGCCGATGACGCCGTTGACGTCGAGGTTGGCGTCAAACTCGGTCATGGTGGGCACGTCGGGCAAGCCGGGGATGCGCTGCGCACCCGAGATGCCCAGGGCCTTGACCTTGCCGGACTTGATCAGTGGAATCGCCGTGGTCGATGCTTCGACCGAGAGGCTCACCACGCCACTCATCACATCGGGCGAGGGGTTGGTTTTGTAGGGCACGTGGTTGAGCTTGATGCCCAGGCGCTGCGACCACACTTCCAGCGCCACATGGGGCTGCGAGCCGACACCCAAGGATGCAAAGTCGATCTTGCCGGGGTTCGCCTTGGCGTACGCCACCAGCTCTTTCATGTTGTTGTAGGGCGCCTTGGGTGTGGCGGTCAGCACATGGGGCACTTGCAGAATTTGGGAGACGGCCTTGAAGTCACGTGGTGGGTTGTACTTGGTGTCCCGGTAAACGTTGGGCGCGATGGCGTGTGTGGCCTTGACGCTGAAAAACAAGGTGTAACCGTCAGCCGGTGCGGTGCCAGCAGCCACCGCGCCGATCATGCCACCCGCGCCGGGCTTGTTGTCCACCACCACGGGCTGGCCCAGGGCGGCGCCCAGTTTGTCGCCAATCAGGCGGGCCACCACATCGGGCGAAATGCCGGCCGGAAACGGCACCACCAATTTGATGGGGCGATTGGGGTAGCCCGCAGATTGCGCAAAGGCACTGGGCATGGCACTGAGCGTGGTGGCGGCGGCGAGGGCGAGCAAATGACGGCGTTTCATGGTGTTGTCTCCTGAAGTGTTGAAGGAAAGAGATGATCGGTGTCGAAGGCTCAGAAGTTCACCTTCTGTGCGCCTTTGAGCGCGAGGATTTGCCGGGCCTCGTCGGGCGTGGCGATCTGAAGGCCCAGGCCTTCTATGATCTGGCGCGCTTGGCGTACCTGCTCGGCATTGCTTTTGGCCAGCGTGCCTTTGCCCAGCCAGAGGCTGTCTTCCAGGCCCACGCGCACATGGCTGCCCATGCTGGCGCCCATCGCGGCGATGCGCATCTGGTGACGCCCTGCGCCCAAAACAGACCATTGGTATTGGTCGCCAAACAAGCGGTCGGCGGTGCGGCGCATGTGCATCACGTCTTCGGGGTGGTTGCCAATGCCGCCCAAAATGCCGAAGACCGACTGGATGAAAAACGGCCCCTTGATCAGCCCCTTGTCGGCAAAGTGCGCCAGGTTGTACAGGTGCCCGATGTCGTAGCACTCGAGCTCAAAGCGGGTGTTGTTTTCTGCGCAGGCCCGCAAGGCGTATTCGATGTCCTTGAAGGTGTTGCGAAAGATCAGGTCGCGGCTGTTTTCCAGGTGCTCGCGTTCCCACTCGTGCTTGAACTCGGTGAAGCGGTCCAGCATCGGGAACAGCGCGAAGTTGAATGACCCCAGATTGAGCGACGCCACCTCCGGCGCAAACCGCATCGAGGGCTGAATCCGTTCATCAATGGTCATGAAGGGCGAGCCGCCGCTGGTCAGGTTAAGCACGGCGTTGGTGCGGCTTTTGATCTGCGGCAAAAACTTGCCGAAGGCTTCGGGGCTTTGGTCGGGCTTGCCCGTGACCGGGTCGCGTGCATGCAGGTGGATGATGGCCGCGCCCGCATTGGCCGCTTCCACCGAAGCTTCAATGATTTCCTCAGGCGTCACCGGCAGATAGGGTGACATGGACGGCGTGTGGATGGCGCCGGTGACTGCACAAGTGATGATGACTTTGTTCATCGGATGGACCGCTGAGTTTGAATGTCAGGCCATCGTAAGGACGAGTCACAGGGCGGCACACCACGTTAACCCCTAAGGGCAGACGCATGGGTTACAGCTGAGCGCGGTTCAGACGCTCAAATGATCCCCCGCTGCAACAGGCCCTGCACTTGCGCCTCACTCAAACCCAACTCATCGCGCAGCGTCTGCAAACTGTGCTCACCCAAGCGTGGCGGCGCACGGTGCGTCACGGGCGATGCTGACCAGTTCAGCGGGCTGCGCACCACGCGCACGGTTTGGCCCGAGCTGTGGGGCAGCTCGACCACCATGTGGCGGTGCTGGGTTTGCGGATCGGCAAAGACCTGGGCCATGTCGTTGATGGGCCCCGCTGGGACTGTGGCATCGCTGAGTTGTTGCAATAACTGCGCCCGCGACCGGTCGCGCACCAGGGCTTGCAAGGCGTCACGCAGTTCGCTGCGGTGGGCGATCCGTTGCATGTTGGTGGCAAAGCGGGGGTCGGCAGGCATGTCGGGTGCGCCCAGCACGGCGCACAGTTGCTGGAATTGCCCGTTGTTGCCTGCCGCGATGATGATGCGGCCGTCGGCGCAGTCAAACACTTCAGAGGGCGAGGCGATCGGGTTGGTGTTGCCCACGCGCTGTGGCGCCTTGCCATTCATCAGGTAGCCCACGGCCAGGTGGCCGTTGAAGGCCACGGTGGCGTCCAGCATGGCCGCGTCGATGGCCTGGCCTTCGCCGGTTTTTTGCCGGTGCATGAGCGCGCCCAGAATGCCGATGGTGGCGTACAGGCCGGTCACCATGTCGGTCATCGGGATGGCGGTGCGCATGGGGCCGCCACCGGGTTGATCGTCGGGCAGGCCGCAGGTGCTCATGGGTCCGGCCAGGCCTTGCAGGATGAAGTCGTAGGCGGGCTTGGGCGCATAGGGGCCGGTCTGCCCAAAGCCCGTGACCGAGCAGTAAATCAGCTCGGGTTTCAGGGCTCGCAGGCTGGCTTCGTCGAGGCCGTATTTGGCGAGAGAGCCGACTTTGTAGTTCTCGACCACCACGTCGCAGCGCAGCGCCAGATCGCGCACCAGCTGCGCGCCTTCAGGGGTGGCGATGTCCACCGTGACCGAGTGTTTGCCACGGTTGTAGGCCAGGTACAGCGCCGAGTCGTTGCTGGGCTGGCCCGTGGCCGGGTCCTGCAAAAAAGGCCCCATGCGCCGCGTGTCGTCGCCTTCGCCGGGCTTTTCGATCTTGTAGACGGTGGCACCCATGTCGGCCAGGATTTGCGTGCACATGGGCCCGGCAATGACGCGGGTCAGGTCGAGGATCTTGATGCCTTCGAGGATGGCGCTCATGGGGTGTCTCCAGTGGCGGGGTTGACCAGCACCGAGGCGGGCACGCGCAGCGGCATGTCCAGCAGCATCTGCGCAAACGATTTGCCCAGCGGGTCTGAGCGCAGGCTGCACACGCCGCCACCGCCCAGCGCCTGGTGCAAGACAAAGTTGAGCGCCTGCAAGCCAGGCACTTCGTAGCGCAGCACCGGACCTTGCACCAGGTGGCTGAAATAGGCCTGCACCTGATGGGTCTGCAACTGGGTGCGCAGCCAGGTCCAGGCGCGGGCATGGCGTGCGATCACCCCGATGTTTTCATCGTCGCCCTTGTCGCCGCTGCGCGCCCAGGCCAGGTCGATCAGGCGGCAGTCGTGCAGGGGTTCATCACTGGCTGTCGTCGGCTCGGCAGTCGCTGGCGCATGGCTGTAAACGGGAAGCGCGTTGGCAGTCGGCGGCACGGCCACGTCGCTCGCGTCTTGCACACCGTCACCCAGCTGCATCTGCAAGCGCACCTGGCTTTTGGGCACCAGAAAGGAACACAGCTTGATCACGGGCTGGATGTCGGCGCGGCCCGAAAACGAAGAGCGTGTGCCCGGCCCCATCGAGGTGCCGCTGCTCGCGCATTCGCGTTGTAACACCGCCAGCGCCTTGGCCTGTGCGTGGCGCACCGCGATGCGCAGCACCACTTCGCGGGCGGAGTGCGCCTGTGCGTGGGGGCCGTAGTGGGACTCGCCGCCCAGCAGTTCAATACAAGTCTCGCTGTAGTCGCTAAAGCCCTGCTGCGTCATTAACAGCCGTGAGCGCGCCAGCAGGGCCTGCGCGGTGCGCTCGGCTTTCAGCGCTGCGTCGATGCCGCGAATGGCCATCATCAACTGCAGCTGGTGACCGTCTTGCCAGGTGGCGTTGGCTTTGTAGTGGGTGGGGGCGGGCAGGCCGCGTGCGCCGCTGACTTGTACGGTGCCCATGCCCGTGCGCTCCACCTGCACATGCCGCCAGTCGCAGCACACGTCGGGCATCAGGTACTGCGCGGGGTCGCCCACTTCGTAGAGGATCTGCTCGGCCACCGCACCGGGGTGGATCAGACCGCCCGTGCCTTCGGGCTTGCTCAGTTCCAGGCTGCCATCTGGGGCCACGTCGATCACCGGGTAGCCGATGTTGGCCCAGTCGGGCACGTCTTGCCAGTCGGTGAAGAGCCCACCCGTGGCCTGCGCGCCGCACTCGATCAAGTGGCCCGCCAGCGTGCCCGCCGACAGGCGGTCCCAGTCCTGCCAGGACCAGCTGAATTCATGCACCAGCGCGCCCAGCACCACAGCGCTGTCCACACAGCGGCCGGTGATGACCACATCGGCCCCGGCGTCCAGGGCCTGGGCGATGCCGCGTGCGCCCACATAGGCGTTGGCCGACAGGGGGCGCTCGGGCAGTTGTGCGTCGGCGGTGGTGCGCAGGCCTTGGGCTTGCAGCGTGTCCATCTGTGGCATGAGGTCGTCGCCGGTGACCACGGCCACGCGCAGGGCAATGCCTTGCTTTTGCGCGACCTGCAGCAACGCATCGCGGCAGCCTTCGGGGTTCAGGCCACCCGCATTGGCGATGACCTTGATGCCCCGCTCGTGGATGGCCTTCAGGTGCGGCGTCATGACGGCCTGCACAAAGTCGGTGGCGTAACCCAGCGCCGGGTCTTTGGCCCGCGCTCGCGCCAAAATGGCCATGGTGGTTTCGGCCAGGTAGTCGTAGACCAGGTACTGCAGGCCGGGCACTTGCAGCAGCTGCGGCGTGGCCATGGCCGAGTCGCCCCAAAAACCGCAAGCCCCGCCGATGCGCACGCGTTGCATGGCCGTGCTCATGCCGCCTCCGCCTCGATCTGCAGCAGCAGCGTGCCCTTGAGCGCCTGCCCGCCCGCTTGCGCCAGCAGCTCGCACACCACGCCGGTGAAGGGTGCGGTCAGCGTGTGTTCCATCTTCATGGCTTCCAGCACCAGCAGGCGCTCGCCCGCCTGCACGGTTTGGCCGGGCGTCACCATGACCTGCAGCACACGGGCGGTGAGGGGCGCCAGCACGGCGCCACTGCCCGCTTCAGGTCCGGCCACTCGGTGCAGGGGCGGGCATTCAAAAGCCCAAGCGCGGCCTGCATGAAAAAGGTGCACGCCAGTGTCGGTGCGGGCGATGCAGACCTGCTCGCGCAGGCCATCGCATTCCACGGCCAGGGTGCTGCGCGCGCTGTCCAGCCATTGCACATGCGTGAAGCTCAGGCTGATCGGTTCACTCTCGGCGTGCTGCGGCGTGCACTGCACCTGCCATGCTGTGACTGGGTCTGATGCGGTGGGCTGGATGCGGTACTGCCAGCGCTGCTCACCCCATTGCAGCAGACCCATGGCCTGGCCTTGCGCCAACGTTGGGGCTTGCAGATGGCCTTGCGCGTCACAAGGCAGCGTGGCGGCTTGCACGGCCAGGGCCGCCAGCGCCACGGTGCGCGTGCTGGGCATGGGCGCTGCCGGGGGCAAGCCCATGCGCTCGGCCACAAAGCCGGTGTGCACGCCCGTGCCTTGCACGAACACGGCATCGCTCAGGCCATCGGCCAAAAAGCCCTGGTTGCTCGGCAAGCCCAGCAGCACGCAGTGGCGCACCGCCGACAGCAGTTTGCGGCGGGCCTCTTCGCGGTTGCGGCCATGCGCCACCAGCTTGGCCACCATCGAGTCGTAATGCGGGCTGACCTCGCCACCTTCGAGCAGCGCACTGTCGATGCGCACGTCGTGGTCCGACGGAGGCCGCCAGCGCAGCACCGGGCCGGTCTGCGGCAAAAAGCCCGCTGGCACGTCTTCGGCGGTGAGCCGCACTTCGATGGCGTGGCCTTGCAGCTGGATGTCTTGCTGCGCAAAGGCCAGCGCCTCGCCTGCAGCCACGCGCAACTGCCACTCCACCAGGTCCAGCCCGGTGATGGCTTCGGTCACCGCGTGCTCGACCTGCAGCCGGGTGTTCATTTCCATGAAGTAAAAGTGGCCCTCGGCGTCCAGCAAAAACTCCATGGTGCCCGCGCCGATGTAGCCCAGCGTGCGCGCACTGTGTACGGCCGCCTCGCCCATGCGCTGGCGCAGCGCAGCGTCCACGGCTGGAGACGGGGCTTCTTCGATCACCTTTTGGTGGCGGCGCTGCACCGAACAATCGCGCTCGCCCAGGTGCACCACATGGCCGTGGCTGTCGGCCAGCAGCTGGATCTCGACGTGGCGCGGTGTGCTCACGGCCCGCTCCAGGATCAGCTCTGCGCTGCCAAAGGCGGTGCGCGCTTCCGAGCGGGCCGAGGCCAGCGCGGCGGGCAAGTCGCTCGCTTGCTGAACCAGCCGCATGCCGCGTCCGCCGCCGCCTGCAGCGGCTTTGCACATGATGGGGTAGCCGATGCGCTCGGCTTCGCGCACAAAGGTTTCGTCGCTTTGATCTTGATCTTCATACCCCGGAATGCAGGGCATGCCCGCCGCCTGCATCAGCCGCTTGGCCCCGGCCTTGTTGCCCATGGCGCGGATGTTGTCGCCCGAGGGGCCGATGAAGACCAGGCCTGCGGCATCGACCGCGTCGGCAAAGGCATCGTTTTCGGAGAGGAAACCGTAACCCGGGTGAATGGCGTCGGCCCCGGTCATTCGGGCGGCATTCAGGATGGCGTCGATGTTCAGGTAAGACTGCGCCGGGGCGGCGGGGCCGATGCACACGGCGCGGTCGGCGGCGCCCAAATGCGGGCTGTGGCGGTCGGCTTCGGAATACACGGCCACCGTGCCATAGCCCATGCGGCGCACGGTGCGCAGCACGCGCAGCGCGATCTCGCCCCTGTTGGCCACCAGCACGGTGTGAAAGGGGCGGATGTTTTTGTTCACGCTCATGGGCAACTCAGGCAGTGGATGACGAAGATGAAGACAAGGCAGTGATGCGGCCATGCAGCAGCGCCACATCAGCTGCTTGCAGCGTGGCGGACCAGGTGGGGACGCGACGCTCGCGGAAAGCGGCGATGCCTTCAGCCCCTTCGCTGCGCATGCATTGCGCAAAGCGCTGCGCGGCATCGTCGAGCCAGGCACCGAGGCCGTCATCAAGTGAGGCATCACCGGCCACGTCTCCACGCGACAGCAGGGCCTTGAGCGAGCGGTTGGCTTGCGGACCGCAGGCCAGGATGCGGCTGATCCATTGCGCCTGCAACGTGTCTAGCGCCTCGCTGTCAGCGGCCAGCGCATCCACCAGGCCCAGTGATTGCGCCAGCGTGCCGCTCACGCGCTCACCGCTTAGCCCCAAGCGCAGCGCCACACGGCGGCCCACGCGGGCCTGCACAAAGGGGGCGATCTGCGCCGGGATCAGGCCCAGGCCGGTTTCGCTCAGGGCAAAGCGGGCGTCTTCGGTGGCCAGCACGATGTCGGCGCAGCAGGCCAGACCCATGCCGCCGCCCATGGCCGCGCCTTCGACCACCGCCAGCACGGGCATGGGCAAGGCCGTCAGGGCTTGCAGCAGATGGCCAAAAGCGCGGTTGCGGCTGACCACCGGATCGCCTTTGCTGTGGTCGGTGGCCTGCAGGCGAGACTGGAAGTTGCCCACATTGCCCCCTGCACAGAAAAAGCCCGCGCTGCCGCGCAGCACCACAGCGCGCACCTTGTCGTCTTGTGCGGCTTGAATGAAGACATGGGCCAGCTCGGCCACCATCTCGGGCGACAGGGCGTTGCGTGTGTCGGGCCGGTGCAGCGTGACCCAGAAAATGTCGTGGGCGTGCTGCACCAAAAGGTGTTCGTAGTTCATGGGGTCTCCTTCAGCCAGCCAGGTCCATCAGCCCCATCTTGCGGGCGATCACCATCAGCATCACCTCGTCGGCGCCGCCGCCAATCGAGCCGAGCCGGTAGTCGCGGTAAGCGCGCGAGACACGGTTGTCCCAGGTGTAGCCCATGCCACCTTGGAACTGCATGCACCAGTCGGCCACGTCGCGGCCCAGGCGCCCGGCCTTGAGTTTGGCCATCGAGGCCAGCTCGGTCACGTCTTGCCCTTGCACATAAGCGTGGGTGGCCATGTAAATCAGGCCACGCAGGGCTTCGATCTCGGTCTTGAGTTCGGCCAGCTTGTACTGGATGAACTGGTTGTCGAGCAGTGGTTTGCCAAAGGCCACGCGCTGGCGCAGGTAGGTGGCGGTCTCATCGATCAGCTCGATGCTGGCCAGGCGGCGTGCCGCGCCGTCCAGGCGCTCTTCCTGGAATTGCTTCATCTGGTAGATGAAGCCCATGCCTTCTTCGCCAATGCGGTGGCGCACGGGCACGCGCACTTCGTCAAAAAAGATCTGCGCGGTGTCCGAGCTCCACATGCCGAACTTCTTGATCTTTTGCACCTCGATGCCCTTGGCGCGTCGGCCTGCCGCGTCTTTGAGCGGCACGATGATGAGCGATTTGTTTTTGTGCGAGGGGCCGTCCGAGGTGTTGCACAGCAGGCAAATCCAGTCGGCCTGGGTGCCGTTGGTGATCCACATCTTGGAGCCGCTGATGACGTAGTCGTCGCCGTCGCGTCGGGCGCGGGTCTTGAGCGAAGACACGTCCGAGCCCGCGCCTTGCTCGCTCACGCCAATGCTGCAGACCACTTCGCCTGCAATCGCTGGGGCCAGAAACTCGCGCTTGAGTTCGTCCGAGCCGAAGCTGGCCAACGCAGGCGTCGCCATATTGGCCTGCACACCAATGCCCATGCCCACGCCCTGGGCCTTCACATGGCCAATGGCTTCGGCGGCGGCCAGCGCGTAGCTGAAGTCCAGCCCCATGCCGCCATAGGCCTCGGGCTTGGTGATGCCCAGAAAACCGAGCTGCCCCATCTTGCGAAAGAGTTCGTGCGCCGGAAAGGTTTCGGCGGCTTCCCATTCGTGGACAAAGGGGTCGATCTCTGCGCTGATGAAGCGGCGGATGCTGGCCATCAGTTCGTGGTGTTCGGCGGTGTAAATCATGTGAGACTTTCCTCGGAGATTCAGAAACGGGGCACGGCGAACTGCATCGCGTGCGGTGTGCGGGCGGCGGCTTCGCGCACGGTGGCCAGCACCAGGGCCAGCACGTCGCGGGTCTGACGCGGGTCGATGATGCCGTCGTCCAGCATATGCCCGCTGGTGTAGAAGGCGCTGGCCTGGCTTTCAAACAGGCCCACGATCTCGGCTTTTTGGGCCAGAAGGCGAGATTCGTCGACCGGCTTGCCGCTGCGCTCGGCTTGCTGGCGCGCCACGATGTCGAGCGTGGTGGCGGCTTGCTCGCCGCCCATGACGGCGGAGCGGGCGTTGGGCCACGAAAAACAAAAGCGCGGGTGAAAGGCCCGTCCGCACATGCCGTAGTTGCCTGCGCCAAACGAGGCGCCGCAGTGGATGGTGATGTGCGGCACTTGCGAATTGCTCAGCGCCTGGATCATCTTGGCACCGTGTTTGATCATGCCGGCCTCTTCCGAGGCGCGGCCCACGATGAAGCCGGTGGTGTTTTGCAAAAACACGATGGGTGTGCCCGACTGGTTGCACAGGTGGATGAACTGCGCTGCCTTGGTGGCCCCGGCCGGATCGATGGGGCCGTTGTTGCTGATGAAGGCCACCGCATAGCCGTCGATGCGGGCGTGACCGCACACGGTGGCGCTGCCGTAGTCGGGCTTGAAGTCCAGCCAGGCCGAGTCGTCCACCAGCCGGGCAATGACTTCGCGCATGTCGATGGGCTGGCGGTGCTCCAGCACCATCACACCCGCCAGTTCGTCGGGCGACAGCCGGGGTGGGCGCGGGGCTTGGGTGGGCGCGGGCACGGCAGCACGCGGCCAGTCGATGGCGGCGAGCACATCGCGGGCCAGTGCAATCGCGTGGGCATCGTTTTGCGCCACGTACTCGGCCAAGCCGCTCACGGTGGCGTGCATGTCGGTGCCGCCCAGCGCCTCGTCGGTGGCGATCTCGCCCGTGGCCGCTTTGAGCAAGGGTGGCCCCGCCAAAAAGGCCTTGGCCTGTCCGCGCACCATGATCACGTAATCCGACAGGCCTGGCATGTAGGCACCACCTGCGGTGGACGAGCCGTGCACCACGGTGAGCACGGGCAAACCCGCCGCCGAGAGGCGCGCCAGGTTGTAGAACATGCCGCCGCCTCGAATGAATTTCTCAACCCGGTATTTGCGCAGGTTGGAGCCCGCCGACTCGACCAGGTGCACAAAGGGCAGCTTGTTTTGCAGCGCGATCTCCTGGCAGCGCATGAGCTTTTGGTTGCCCGCTTCGGTCAAGGCTCCGGCGTCAATGCCCGAGTCGGTCACCACCACCATGCAGCGCACGCCGCTGACCTGGCCGATGCCCGCCAGCTGCGAGCCGCCGGGCACGCAGCGCGACAGGTCAGGGTCGTCCATGCCGTAACCGGCCAAGGTGGCCAATGGCAAAAACGGCGCGCCGGGGTCCAGCAACTGCGCCAGCCGCTCGCGGGGCAGCAAGGCACCGCGTTTGGCAAAGCGCGAGGCCGATTGGGCCGAGGCGTCGCTGGCGCGCTGCTCCAGCGCATGCCAGGCGTCGATCAAGGCCAGCATGCCCTGGCGCTGCGCCGCAAAGGCTTCGGAGGCCGGATGGATCTGGGTCTGAAAAGTGCTCATGCACCGATTGCAGCGCAGCCCACGCACCGTGAACATGCCCGGCAAACCCGATGTGCATAATGTGCACATGGTGCTTTCCCTAGGGGTCTGCCCTGTGAAGTGGTCAATGGTCAAAGTGTTGTGGTTTGTAGGTCGGTGGCTTGAGCCCCGACAAGTGCCTACGCCCAAGCTCACAACGTCGGTGCTGAAGCGACCGACCTGCGAGGTGAATGTGCAAAAAATGCAAACTTCAAAGTCCCCTCGCCCGGGCGCGCAGAGCATCGAGCGCGCCATGGGCTTGGTGAACCTGGTCGCCCGCCACCACGATCAGGGCATCAGCCTGCAAGCCTTGGTGCAGGCCAGTGGTCTGGACCGCACCACCGCCTGGCGCATGTTGGGCAGCCTGCAGCACGCCGGGCTGGTCGAGCGCGATGCACCCAGCGGCCTTTACACCCTGGGCGTGCAGGCCACGGCCTGGGGCGCGGCCAGTCTGGGGCAGGCGGCCTTGATCCGCCAGTGCCAGCCGGTCATGAAGACCCTGGCGCGCCTGAGCGGGGACAACGTGTTTCTGGTGCTGCGCCTGGGCGACTACAGCCACTGCCTGCACCTGGAGCAGGGCGCCCATGCCGTGCCGTCCTTTCGCCAGACGGTGGGCGAGACGCGTCTGCTGGGCCTGGGTGTGGCCAGCATCGCCATGCTGGCCGCGCTGGACGATCCGGCGGTCCAGCAGCACCATGCGCAGCACCGCGACGCGTATGAACTCGAAGGCGTCACGCGTGCGCAGCTCATGCGCTGGGTGCAAAGCACACGGCAACGTGGCTTTGCTTACCGCAACACCGCGGGCATCGCAGCGGTGGGGCTGCACTGGGCCTTGGGTCAGGCAGCGATTGCCGCCTTGTCCATTGGCGCGTCACGCGTGCGTCTGCCGTTGAGTCGGGCACCGGAGCTGGCTGCGCTGATGCGCAGTCAGTGGCCGGTGTTGGGCGGTGGTGCTTGAAGCACCCTTGGCAGGTTTTGCCAGCGGTTTTGTGCTTTTCAGCCATTTGAGCTGTTCCCTGCTGCCCTTAACCTGAGGGCCAACAAGGAGACGAGACATGAATGGATTCCCGGTTGACCGCAGGCAGGCGCTGGTGGCGCTGTCGGCCATGGCGGTTGGGGGCGTGGCCCAGGCCCAGAGCCGACCCGCAGACGCCTTCCCCACCAAACCAATCCAGCTGGTGCTGCCCTTTCCCCCGGGCGGCTCGATGGACCCGATTTTTCGCACCTTGGCCGAGGCCGCATCCAAAGAGCTGGGCCAACCGGTGGTGCTGATGCACAAACCCGGCGCGGGCGGGGTCATGGGCACAGCAGCCTTGGCCACCATGCCCGAGTCAGACGGCTACACCGTGGCCGTGATGCACAACTCGGTGATCCGTGCGCCGCTGGTGCAAAAGGTCAACTTCGATCCGCTCAAGGACTTCACTTACCTGATTGGGCTGTTCAACCTGACCACCGGCATTTGCGTGGCGGCTGATGCACCCTGGCAGACGCTGGGCGATTTGTTGGCCGATGCCAAAAAGCGCCCCGGTGCGATCAGCTGGGGCACGGTGGGGGCGATCAGCATCAACCGCATCGTGGCCGAGCGCCTGGCCAAAATGGCGGGCACCTCGTTCAACATGGTGCCTTTCAAGGGGGGTGGCGAGGCCTTCACCGCGCTGATCGGGCGGCACCTGGATGTGTACGGTGACCCCGGCTTTGGCGCTCAGGTGCGCGGGGGCAAGGCGCGCTTGCTGGCCACTTTCACTCAGGAGCCGCTCAAGGCCTATCCAGGTGTGCCCACCGTGAAGGCGGCGGGTTTTGACATCACCATCGATTCGCCCATGGGCTTGGTCGCGCCCAAGAACTTGCCGCCCGCGATTGCGGCCAAGTTGGCGGCGGCGTTCCGCAAGGCTTCGGCCGACGTGGCGCACCAAACCCAGCTGGAGAGCTTTGACATGCAGCCCAACTTGATGACGGGCGAGGTCTACACCGCTTACGCCCGCACAGCCTATGAGCGCGATGCCAAGATGCTCAAGGACATCGGCTTCAAGCTGGAATGAAAGTGCGCCCATGAAGCCCGTCACCTCCGACGACCCCAAAGCCATTTTTGCGAAAACGCCCTTCACGCGCCTGATCGGGATGCAGCGTGATTACTCCGAAGGCGGCAAGGCACAAATCTCGCTCGACCCGCATGCTGATTTGGGCAATGTGATCGGCGCGGTGCACGGCGGCGTGGTGGTCACGCTGCTCGATGTGGTGATGGCCAGTGCAGCGGTGTCGCGGGTGGATTTTCAGAAGACCGTGGTGACCTTGAACCTGGACACCAGCTTTCTGGAGCCAGGCCGGGGCCCTTTGACCGCGCAAGGCGAGGTGGTGAGCTGTGACGATGACGTGGCCTGGTGCCAAGCCAAAGTCTGCGATGCGCAAGGCCGTGTGGTGGCCAAGGCGCAGGGCTCCTTCCGTTACTTGCCCAGACCCCAGTGAAGCGGGCGCGTTCAAGCTCGCATTCAAGGACACCACATGAGCCCTTCCCATGAAACCCCAGCCACGCTGCCCCGCAGCGCTGTGATGGCCATGCTCGACGAGGCCATGCTCCAAGCCGCTTCGGCACGCGTCAACGGCGGCAATGCCGAGCACAGGCCAGTGCGTGCGGTGGTGGCGGTGGACCTGCACCTGTCGTTCATGCGCCCCGCCACAGGCCAAGCCGTGGCCACCGCCCAGGTGGTGGGCGGCGGCAAGACCATGGTGTTTTGCGAAGCGCAGTTGCGCAACGCCCCGGGCGATGTGGTCGCGCAGGCGATGGGCACCTACCGCGCCCAAAACGCTTGATGGCCCAGCGCTTCAGCGCTTGACGTTCACCACCACGCGGCCACGCACTTGGCCGGCCAGAATCTCGGCACCCAGACTGATGGCGTCGGCCAAGCCCACTTCGCGGGTGATGCGCTCCAGCTGCGCCGCATCCAGGTCTTGGGCCAGTCGCGCCCAAGCGGCTTCGCGAACGGCGCGTGGGGCCATCACGCTGTCGATGCCAGCCAGCGTCACGCCGCGCAAGATGAAGGGTGCCACGCTGGATGGAAAGTCCATGCCCTGGGCCAAGCCGCAGGCGGTGACCACGCCGCCGTATTTGGTGCTGGCGCAGGCGTTGGCCAGGGTGTGGCTGCCCACGGTGTCGACCACGCCCGCCCAACGCTCTTTGGCCAGTGGCTTGCCGGGGGCAGACAGTTCGGCCCGGTCCATGACGTCGGCTGCGCCCAGTTGGCGCAGGTAGTCGGCCTCTTGCAGGCGGCCTGTGCTGGCCACCACGCGGTAACCCAGCTTGGCCAGCAGCGCGATCGCCACGCTGCCCACGCCGCCGCCTGCGCCCGTGACCAGAATGTCGCCCTTGTCGGGCGTGACGCCGTGCTTTTCAAGCGCCATCACGCACAGCATGGCGGTGTAGCCTGCGGTGCCAATGGCCATGGCCTGGCGCGGGGTGAAGGCGGCAGGCAACTTGACCAGCCAGTCGCCTTTGAGGCGCGCCTTTTGCGCCAGACCGCCACTGTGGCTTTCGCCCACGCCCCAGCCGTTCAGAACGACTTTGTCGCCCGCTTTGAACAGTGGGTGCTGGCTCTCGGTCACGCTGCCCGACAGGTCGATGCCGGGCGTGAGCGGGAACTTGCGCACCACGGGCGATTTGCCGGTGATGGCCAGGCCGTCTTTGTAATTGACGGTGGAGTAGTCCACCTGCACCGTCACATCGCCCTCGGGCAAGGCGCTGTCGTCCAGCGTCTTCAAGGTGCAGCGGTAACCGGCATCGTCTTTTTCAATTTGCAGGGCTTGGTAGCTCATGGGGGTCTTTCGGGTTCATCGGGTGGAGGGATGGATGCCCGCGTGCGCGGGCACGACGAATCAGGGTGTCACGGGGATCAAGCGGTTCATATCAGGTGCTTCATTTGCGGTTGACCAGCACAATGCCTACCGCCACCAGCCCCAGGGCCATCAGCAAGGTGGGGGTGGCCGACTCGCCCAGCCAAAGCGTGCCGAACAGCAAGGCAAACAGCGGGGTCAAAAACACGAAGACCGAAATCTTGGTGGCGGGGTAGCGGCCCAGCATCCACATCCAGGCGAGGTAACTGGCAAAGGCCCCGATCACGGTTTGCGCCAGCATGGAGCCCCAGGCCATAGCGCTCCATTGGAAGGACCAGGTCTCGCCCAAGGCCACCGACAGCCAGGGCACGGCCAGCGCGGTGGCGGCGATTTGGTAGAAGAGCAGTTTCTCAGGCGAAATGCGCGTCAGGTTGTTGGCACGGATGGACACCGTGGTCAGGCCCCACAAGGCGCCTGCGGCCAGGCCCAGCAGATCGCCCAGTGCACTGTTGTTGCCCGCGCCCAGACCCTCGCGCATGGCAAAGGCCACCGCCACAAAGGCGCAGGCCATGCCCAGCCATTGCAGGGGCCGCAGGCGTTCGGACTTCACAAACAAGGGCACCAGCGCGGCCACCCAAAACGGCGAGGTGTACAGAAACACCGTCAGGCGCGAAGCGGTGGTGTAACGCAGGCCCAGGTAAATGCAGGCGAATTCAGCCGCGAACAAACCACCGGCCAAAAGGCCTGCCCACAAGGAGCCGTCGCGCTCGAACAGGCGAATGCCGCGCACGCGGCACCAGACCAGGAGCAGTACGCATGCGCCCATGCAGCGCAAGCTGGCCTGAAACAGCGGCGCCACCTCGTCCATGATGGACTTGACCAGCACCTGCTGCAGACCCCAAAACATGCAGCAGACCAGCAAGATGCCCACCGCCAAACCGTCCAGATGCTCTTTGCGTGAATTCATGCTGGGCATTGTGCCGCGCCCCAGAGGGGTGGGCTGTCACCTTGGGCGTGCAGCGTGCAGGTAATATGCCTGCACAAGGTTTTTTGAATTCACGCCACATGTTGCTTCCCCATTTCACCGCGCTGGGCGCTGGCCCGATTGTCTTGATGCTGCACGGGGCAGGGGGCAATTTCCGCAGTTTTGCGCCGCAGGTGGAACGCCTAGCCCATGCGGGCTACAAGGCGGTGGCCTGGGACATGCCGGGCTACGGCCACAGCGTGCCGGTGGAGCCTTATGGGCTCAAGGGCCTGGCACACAGCGCCATCGCTTTGATCGAGGCCTTGCTGCCCGCCGATGCCCCGGCGCCCAAGCGGTCGGTGCATCTGGTGGGCCACGGCCTGGGCGGCATGGTGGCGCAAGAGCTGATCATGCGCAGGCCCGACCTGGTGCGCCGCTTGGTGCTGGTGGGCAGCACCAGCGGGCCCGACTCGGGCTGGGCACAAGATGCCGTCAGTCAAACCTTGCTGCTGGATGCCGCTGCGGATGCCGATCGGCCGCAATGGGCGCAGACCGTGGTCGCTGCGCAGACGGGCCCCCAGGCCCTGGCCGAAGGGGTGATGCTGGCCAGGCATTGCATGGCGCAGGTCTCGCCTGTCACCTACCGCCACGCCTTGCAGGCGCAGGCCGCTTTTGACCGCGATGCGGCCTTGTCACACATCCATGTGCCCACCCTGTTGATCAGGGGCGAGCACGACCCCTTGGCGCCGATGGCCGCGCTCGAACGCATGGCGCAACGCATCCATGGCGGCCGCTGGGTGCAGATGCCCGGCGTGGGCCACTGGCCACAGCTGGAGTCGCCCGAGGCCTTTGAGGCCTTGTTGCTGGATTTTTTGGATGAGCCGCCTGTGCATTGGACGCATTGACGTGGGACGCAGGGAGCGAGAAAACAATGAACGCATTTGAAAAACACATGGCCGCGCTGCCAGCGGGCACTTTGAACCGCCGCGACTGGCATCGCTTGGCCTTGGCGGCGGCCATGACGCCTTGGCTGGGCGCTTGTGCCCAAGCGCAGGCTGTGAGCAGCTCGGCCGATGCCGCCCAGGGTCCGCGCTGGCAGTCCGATCCCTTCAGCCTGGGTGTGGCCAGTGGTCAGCCCCAGCCTGACAGCGTGGTGCTCTGGACGCGCCTGCGCATCACCGAAGCCGATGCAGCCCACATGGCCCAGTCGGTGGGCGTGGTGTGCGAGCTGTTTGCCGACGCCGCTTTGCGCCAACCGCTGCGCCAGTGGCGCGTGCAGACCGATGCCAGCCGTGCGCACAGCGTGCATGTGGTCGCCAATGGGCTGCAAGCCGGGCGCCATTATTGGTACCGCTTTGTGTGCGGCAGCGCCACCAGCCCGGTGGGCCACACCCGCACCAGCCCGGGCGTGAACGACGCGGTGGACCGCTTGCGCATCGCTTTGGCCTCTTGCCAGCATTTTGAGCAGGGCTACTTTGTGGCGCACCGCGAAATGGCCCAGCGCGATCTGGACTTGGTGCTGTTTGTGGGCGACTACATCTACGAAAGCACCAACCCGCAGTACATGTTGCGCAAGCACGAAGGCGGTGTGCCCAAGCAGCTGGATGAATACCGCGAACGCCATGCGCAGTACAAGGGCGATGCGGACTTGCGCGCCTGCCATGCCGCGCACCCCTGGGTGATGACCTGGGACGACCACGAGGTCGTGAACGACTACGCCAACGACCTGGACCGCAACTACACCGATCCGCAGGTGTTTTTGCGCCGCCGTGCGGCGGCGTATCAGGCCTACTTTGAACACATGCCGGTGCGCTTGGGGCCCGATGCGAACAACGCCAGCCAGATGCGCATCCACGACCGCATGGCCTGGGGCCGACTGGCCGACCTGTGGACCCTGGACTGCCGCCAGTACCGCGACCACCAGGCCTGCCCTGACCCGATGCGCGGCGGTGGCCGTGTGGTGGTGGGCTGCGATGCGCTGGCCGACACCTCGCGCACCATGCTGGGTGCGGCGCAAGAACAATGGTTCACCGAAAGCCTGACGCGCAGCAACAAGCGCTGGAAGCTGGTGGCTCAGTCCACCCAGATGAGTTCCAGTGGCGTCAATACGCCGCTGGGGCGCAGCGCTTTCACCGACGGCTGGGATGGCTATCCGCAGGCCCGTGCCCGCATGCTCGGCAGCGTGGCCCAAGCGGGACTCAAAGACGTGGTGGTGCTCGGCGGCGATGTGCACATGAACGTGGCCGCGCAACTGCGTGTGCAGCCCAATGACGAGCGCTCGCCGATTGTGGCCAGCGAACTGGTGACCACCTCGATCACTTCACGGGGCTTGGGCGAAAAGTTGCTGGCGCAGATCCGGGACAGCAATCCCGATATCCTGCATGCGCGCTCAGATGAGCGGGGCTACACCCTGCTGGACGTGCGGCCGCAAGGCATCAGCGCCCAGTTCAGGACCACGCCCAACCCCGCAAAAGCCGATGGGGTGCTCAAAACCCAGGCGCAATTCCAGATCCAGGCGGGTGTGGCGGGCGTTCAGAAAGCTTGATCGCTTTGCGCCTTTGGTGCGCATCCCGGATTCTTTGCATGCCGTCCTGGACTCGGTGCACGTCATAGCGGACACCCTGCATGTCATCCCGGACTTGATCCGGGATCCATGACTTGCCCGACTTCAACGCACCAGCAGCAACGGCACTTTGCAGTGCGCCAGCACCTGCGTGGCCACCGAGCCCATCACCAGGTTGCCCAAGGTGCCGTGGCCGTGCGAGCCCATCACCAGCAGGTCGAATTTGCCGCTGTCGGCCGCTTTCGAAATGAGCTCGCCAGCGTGACCGATCTTGGTGATGCTTTTGGCATCGATGCCATGGCGGCTCAGGAAAGTGGACACCGGGGCTAGCACTTTTTCGGCTTCTTCGCGCTGGTAAGTTTCGACCACCTCTTTGCCAACGGCTGCGCGTGCGCGGGGAGGCAATTGAGGCTGTACCGTGATCAAGGTGTATTTGTTGGAGGCACTGAAGAGCTCATCATGCGTGGCCAGGTAAGCCAACATTTTTTTGGTGAATTCACTGCCGTCAACGGCCAACAAGATTTTCATGAGGGGCTCCTTGGTTAGGTTAAGGCTTGATCATAAGGACTTGCACATGCCCTGTATTGACTTTGGTCAAGATGGCCTTCGTGGGCAGGCCACATGGGTGTGGTGGACCACAGATCAAGCCGTCAACAGTTGCTGAGGCTTGAAGAGGATCTGCTCGCCTTTGTGCGCATAGCCCAAAGGGTTGGCGACCACGCGGCAGCCTTGGTGCGTGTAGTCGCTGGGGCAATGCAAATGGCCGTGCAGCCAGAGCTGCGCTTGGGGCAGCAGGGCATCGAGCGCGTTGCAAAAACCGGCCGTGCCTGGTGTCTCGCCGTAACGCGGGTCGGCGCTGCGCAGGCTGGGCGCAAAGTGCGTCACGACCACGGTGGGGCCGTCAAATGGGGCATTCAATGCGGCGCTCAACCAGTCCTGGCACAACAAGGCTTGCTCACGCATGCCTTCGGCCAGCCAGGCCTCGCCCCGGCGCGTGGTGCCGGTTTTGCGCAGGTAATAGTTGGCGGCGCGAAAAGCCTTGTCGCGTGCTTTCAGCTGGCGGGTGTACTGGCTGTTGGGGTGGCTGAAATGTGCCGGTATTTTCTCGGGCAAGGGCTTGCCTGCCAAGGGGCCGAGCGCGTCAAAGTCGGACCACAGCGTGGTGCCGACAAAGCGCACCCCGCCCAGCTGCACCACCTCACGCTCCAACCAGGTGATGCCCAGGCGGGCACAGGTGGCTTGTAAGCGTTGATGCGCTGTGTCGAAGTCCAGGCCATCGTATTCGTGGTTGCCGGGCACAAACAGCACCGGCGTGGGCCAGCCGTTTTGTGGCGAGAAGCGGCCCAGGCCAAAGTCGGCATCGCCTGAGGCGCTGAGGGCCGAGTTGTTTTGGTAAGAACCGATGTCACCGGCCAGCACCAGCACATCGGCACCGGGGGCGGGTGTGGGCATGAAGCCGGGGTTGCTTTCCAGGTGCAAGTCCGACAGAAGCTGAATGTTCATGGGGTGCTCTCGGGCATGAAGGCTTGCTGCGCCACTTGCAGCAGTTGGCTGCGCAGCCATTGGTGAGCGCTGTCGTGGTGCAGGCGGCGGTGCCACAGCGCTTCGACGTGCACCGGCGGCACGTCAAAGGGCAGCTCGCGCAGCACCAGTTGGTCGGCCATGCCGGTGGTGGGCACAAAGTGGCGGGGCAGCACGGTGAGCAAATCGGAGTTGACCACGACTTGCCCGGCGGTGAAGAACTGGTTGACGGTGACCACGATGCGTCGCTGATGGCCGATGGAGGCCAGTGCCTCGTCCACAAAGCCATAGGGTCGGCCGGAAAAGCTCACCAGCAGATGCCGCGCTGCGCAGTAGCTTTCGGTGCTCAAAGCCTGCTCGGCCATCGGGTGGCCTTTGCGCATCACGCAGACGTATTCACCGGCGTACAGGCGCTGGTGTTCAAAAGTGACGGCCTCACCGGCTTGGGCGCGGGCGGTCAAGTCGGTCAGCACCGCCGGAAAGTAGCCCATGGCCATGTCGGCCGCGCCATCGCTGAGCAGGCGGCGCGGGTCGCGCGTGGTCAGCGGCACCACGCGCAGCGAGACGCCCGGTGCTTCGCTCTCCAGCCGCCTGGCCAGGCCGCCCATGAGTTCGGCCGCCGTGGCATCGGCCATGGCCAGCACAAAGGTGCTGCTGGCTTGAGCGGGCACAAACAGGCTGGGCACGATGGCTGCCTGCAGCTGGCGCAAGGCCTCGCGCACGCTTGGCCACAGGGCCAATGCACGGGGTGTGGGCTCGATCCCGTGGCCGTGGCGGCGCACCAGCTCGTCGTCCAGCGCATCGCGCAGGCGGCGCAGCGCGTTGCTGACCGCAGGCTGCGTGAGCGACAGGTTGCGTGCCGCCCGGGTCAGGCTGCGTTCGGCCATGACCTCGTCAAAGACCCGAAGCAGGTTCAGGTCCAGGGTGCGAAAGGAGGCGGGAATGGGGGTGTTCATGGGGCGGTCAGGGGTCGATGGCTCAACTCATCACCAATGTGAATGATACACATCATGAATATAAAGTTGAACAATACCCGTATTAACCCTAATATTCAGTCCATGGTTTTGATAACTTTGCTTTGCAAACACACAAAACCCTTTTGAAGGGAATACAAAATGAACACAACTGTTTCGAAATCTGTCTTGGGCCAAGTGCCCGCAGCCTCTGCCCAAGCGGTGGCACCCGCCACTTCTGCCAAGGCCTTGGCCACTTTGTTGCTGGCCGCCGGGGTTGCGGCCTTGGTCGTCATGACCGACCAAATGATCGATGACTGGGCGGAAACCCACGTCATCGCTTCCTGGTTGGCCCTGTGGGCTGTGGCGGTGCTGGCCATTGGGGCCTTGCGCGGCGTGACCCGCATGCTGGCCCAAAAAACAATGGCCAATTTGGACGGCTGGTCGGCCCATGTGGCGCGCCGCCGCGCTGACCAACGTCTGTGGGCCATGGCCCAGAACGACACCCGCATGATGCGCGACCTGCAAACCGCCATGGACCGCGCCGACGACGACAGCGCGCCTGCCAAGGATGTGCACGCGCTGATGAGCCGCCGCGTGGAGCGCATGGTGGCCAGTCGCCTGTACTACATCTGATCTGCCCTCAGGCGGGACAATCCAAGCCTCCTTCGGGAGGCTTCTTTCATGGGGCTTGCGGTTTCAGGGCTCGGCCGTCTCAGGCGCTTGCCTGGAGGCCAGGTAGATGCCCGGCAAGATCAGGCCCGCGCCCAGGATGTGGTGCCAACCCATCGGCTCGCCCAGCACGGCCCATGCGGTCAAGCCGCCATACAAAGGCCCCAGGTAGAGGCTGGCGGCCACGCGGCTGGCGCCGAGCACTTTTTGGCAAAAACCATAGGCCCAGTAGGCGCCGATGCCCGGCACCACGGCTGCGGCCAGCACCAGCCAGGTGGCGGTGGCTGACCAGGCGGGCCGGTCGGCCGACCACCATTCGGCCATGGCAAAAGGCAGCAAGACCAGTGAGCCGCCCAAAGCCGTGGTGGCCAGACGGGCCGTGGCGCCCAGTGGGCTGGGCCATTTCTTGAGCAACAGCGCGTATGCGGCCCAGGCCGTCATGCACAGCACGATCCAGCCATCGCCCGCCACCCAGTGCACCTGGCCCAGCGACAGCCATTGGCCTTTGACCACCACATGGAAGACCCCCGCCATGGCGATCAACACGCCCGCGGCTTGCCGCCACGAAAAGCGCTCGCCCAGCCACAAGACCGCACCCACCGTGATCAGCACGGGTGAGGCGGCGTAGATCAGGGCGATGTTGATGGCTGAGGTGGTCTGTGCCCCTCGGTAAACCCAGGCGCCGCAAATGAGCATGCCCAAGGCGCCCAGCACCAGGTATTGCCATGCCACTTTCAGTGTGCTTTGGCGTTGGCGCCACAGTTCGCTGCGGGCCACAAAGGCCAGCACCAGCCCGGCCAGCCCCCAACGGCCCAGGGCCAGCACATGGGGCTGCACCACGCCGGGCGCGGTGCGCGCCACGATGTAATTGACCGACCACATGGCCGGCGTGAACCAGAGCAGCCACAGGGCCAAACGGTGGCGGGATTCAGGGGTTTTCAAAAATGACATATGCCAGCGATTGTGCCGGGCAAAAAAACGCCCCGGTTTGTGGCCGGGGCGCTTGCAAGGTGTGGCGCCGGTGAGGCGCAATGCCTGATGGGTTCAGCCGAGGCGCTTTTCCAGGTCGGCTTTGGTGTCCAGCAGCGCTTGGGGCAGGTGGAAAGCCAATTGGGCAAAGTGCTCGTCGTGCAGCTTGAATTCGGCTTGCCAGGCGGCTTTGTCGATGCTGGTGACCGACTTGAACTGCTCGGCGGAGAAGCTCACGCCGTTCCAGTTGATTTCGCTGTACGTGGGGGCCACGCCGAACATGGTCTGCTCGCCTTGGGCCTTGCCTTCGATGCGGTCGATCATCCACTTGAGCACGCGCATGTTGTCGCCGTAACCGGGCCACACGAAAGAGCCGGCCTCGTCCTTGCGGAACCAATTGACGCAGTACATGGCGGGCAACTTGAAGCCAGCGGCCTGGGCCTTGGCACCGGTGTCCAGCCAGTGCTGGAAGTAGTCGCTCATGTTGTAGCCGCAGAAAGGCAGCATGGCGAATGGATCGCGGCGCACCACACCTTGCGCGCCAAAGGCGGCGGCGGTGGTCTCGGAGCCCATGGTCGCGGCCATGTACACGCCTTCGGTCCAGCTGCGCGCTTCTGTCACGAGCGGCACGGTGGTCGAGCGGCGGCCACCGAACATGAAGGCGTCAATCGCCACACCTTTGGGGTCGTCCCAGGCGGGGTCGAGGGCTGGGTTGTTGATCGCAGCCACGGTGAAACGGGCGTTGGGGTGCGCGGCTTTGGTGCCTTTTTCTTTGGCGATGGCCGGTGTCCAGTCATTGCCTTGCCAGTCGATCAGGTGATCGGGCAGCGCGCCGGTGTCTTTTTCGATGCCTTCCCACCAGACGTCGCCGTCGTCGGTCAGGGCCACGTTGGTGAAGATCACGTCCTTGTGCAGGCTCAGCATGCAGTTGGGGTTGGTCTTCATGTTGGTGCCAGGGGCCACGCCAAAGTAACCGGCTTCGGGGTTGATGGCGTACATCTTGCCGTCGGCATTGGGCTTGATCCAGGCGATGTCGTCACCGATGGTGGTGACTTTCCAGCCTTCGAACGCCGCTGGCGGCACCAGCATCGAGAAGTTGGTCTTGCCGCAGGCGCTGGGGAAAGCCGAAGCCACGTGGTACTTCTTGCCCTCGGGGCTGGTCACGCCCAGGATGAGCATGTGCTCGGCCAACCAGCCTTGCTCGCGGCCCATGTTGGAGGCGATGCGCAGCGCAAAGCACTTCTTGCCCAGCAGCGCGTTGCCGCCGTAGCCCGAACCGTAAGACCAGATCTCGCGGGTGGTGGGGAAGTGAACGATGTACTTGGTGGTGGGGTTGCAAGGCCAGGCGGTGCTGTCCTTTTGACCAGCGGCCAAAGGTGCGCCCACGGTGTGCATGCAAGGCACGAACTCGCCGTTGGTGCCCAGCACGTCGTACACGGCCTTGCCCATGCGGGTCATCAGTTTTTGGTTCACGGCCACGTAGGCGCTGTCGGTCAGCTCGATGCCGATGTGGCTGATGTGCGAACCCAGAGGGCCCATGGAGAAAGGCACCACATACATGGTGCGGCCGGCCATGCAACCGTCAAACAGCGGGTTCAGCGTGGCGCGCATTTGCGCAGGTTCCATCCAGTTGTTGGTGGGGCCGGCGTCTTCTTTCTTGTCCGAGCAGATGTAGGTGCGGTCTTCCACGCGGGCCACGTCCGAAGGATCGGTCCAGGCCAGGAAAGAGTTGGGGCGCTTGGCGGGGTTGAGCTTCTTGAAGGTGCCCGCAGCCACCAGCTCGGCGCACAGGCGGTCGTATTCTTCTTGCGAGCCGTCACACCAATAGATGTTGGCGGGCTTGCACAGGGCGGCCATTTCGGCGACCCAGGCGATCAGCTTGGCGTTTTTGACGTAAGCCGGTGTGTTCAGGTTCAGGCCCTGCATCACGGGTGAGTTCATGGGAAAGCTCCAAAGTTTAAAAATCGTTTTTTCAAAGGCTCTGGGCAGGGGCTTTGAAAAAACGAATCGGTTTGAAATGGGGGTGTCACACAGGCCATGTAACCGCCTGGTAACTGCGCGGGCCTCGATTTTAGGGAGGCTGGCCAATTTGTGCCTGTCATTGGGGTCGAAAATCAGTTTAAATCTATGCAAAAAATGCATGATGTTATGCCAGGCCATCTTGCCGGGGTGCTTTCAAGGCGGCGCGATTGAAAAGGCGCGGTGCACGTCAAGGCGGTCCAGAAAAAACAAAACCCGCAAAGCCGAAGCTGTTGCGGGTTGTTGGCGGTGCAGACGCGGCGCCTGCACCCAGGGGCTGAGAACCTCAGGCCATGAAGACGGCGATGAAGGCCAGCAAGAAAATCAGTACGGCGCCAGCGGCCGGAATGATCACGGGGATGTGCTTGACCACGTTTTCCACGGGATCGTCAGATGTGTGTGCGTCGTTGTGAGCGGACATGGGTTACCTCAAAACAAGAATGCTCGTATTGTAGCCAAGCCCGGCCAGCGCTTGCCTTACATCAAGGCGTAGGTCGTGCTGGCCCGGAAAACGCTCTTGCCATCGTCGGCCCCGGCCAGGTCGATTTCGCCAAAGGCCATGGCCTTGCCGGCCCGCAACACCCGGGCGGTGATCAGCGCGTCTTGCCCAGACAGGGGTTTCATGAAGGTGCTGGACAGCTGCACCGTGCTGCAAGGGCGGAACTCGCCAAAGTGCTGGATCAGAGCCAGCACCATGGCCGTGTCGGCCGCCGCCATCATGGCCTGGCCACAGAGCATGCCGCCCACACGCGAGAGCTGATCGCTTTGCGGCAGGCGCAGCGTCACGCTGTCACTGTGGATGGCTTCGACGCTCAGATTCAGGGCTTGCACCCAGGGGGCAAACAGCTCGCGCAAGGCTTGTTGCAGGGTGTCGGTGGTCATGGCAAAGCTTTCTCGAGAGGTCTTCGTTGGATTTTGGCGCAAGCGGGCGAGGGCATCGGGTCACCGGCAAGACGGAATGACGGCTTTTTGAACACACAATGCAGACTGGATCGACATCCCCTGATCAAGGAGCACTTCATGCAAACGAAGAAAAAAGAACGCCAGATGCGCTGGTACCCCAGCGTCATGTGCCTGGTGGCCAGTCTCTGGGCAGTGCATGCCCAAGCGGCCGATGCCTGGCCCAGCAAACCCATCCGCATCATCGTGGGCTACCCGGCAGGGTCTTCGCCGGACGTGCAGGCCCGTTTGATCGCTGAGCCCTTGGCGCGTGCCTTGGGGCAATCGGTGGTGGTGGACAACAAGCCCGGTGCCAGCAGCAACATCGGCGCCGATGCCATCGCCAAGGCCGAAGATGGTCACACCATCGGCGTGATCGGCAACGGGCCACTGACCAGTTCCAAGTTTTTGTATGCCAAATTGACGTATGACCCGAGTACCGATTTCGCCCCCATTGCACTGATCGGCACGGCGCCCCTGGTGTGGGTGACGGCCAAGCCCGCAGCCGAGCGCACACCGTCGGCCTTCATCACCCAGCTCAAGGCCGACGGTGACAAGCAAGCTTATGGTTCAGTGGGCCCCGGCTCGGGTGGGCACCTGGGCATGGAGTTGCTCAAGCAGGCCTTGGGCATTCAGCCGATTCACGTGCCCTTCAATGGGGGCCCTCCTATCCTGAACGCCATCATCGGCGGGCAGGTGCAGATGACCTTGCTGCCCGCTTCGACCGTGAACCCGTTGATTCAAGCGGGCAAGCTCGAAGCCGTGGCGGTGACCTCGGCCAAGCGCACGCCGTTGGCGCCCACCTTGCCGTCGATGGACGAGATCGGTGCCAAAGGCGTCAACATCGAAGTGTGGAACGCGGTTGTGGCCCCGGCCCGCATGCCTGTTGCCCACCAGGCCCGGCTGAGCCAGGAGCTTGAAAAAATCCTCGGCTCCCGCGAGATCCGCCAGAAGTTGTTCCTGCAAGGCTGGAAGGTGGACGATGCCAGTGCCAAAGGCCTGGCCGCACGCATCCAGCAAGACACGCAGACTTACCGCGACATCATTGCGCGCAACAAGATCAAGATCGATTGATCTGTCCGCTGTCCGCATGGCTTGCCCCTGCTGCAGGTGTCAGGAATGTAACGGCGGCTTGACGGTGATCGCTGGGCAGGATTAAAGTGAAAGCGCTGACGTTGGGCGACTGACTGAAGCATTCTTGAGGCACATTCATGCGCCTCGCCCATCAGAACGACAACTCTTCTTTTGGGCAAACTTTGGGACGATCCTCTCGTGACGCCCCATCAGCCCGACCGGTTCGCCGGTCGGGCTTGTCATTTGTGGGGCCGACATTCAACGCACAGTGCGGCCCGTCTCAAGGCTCGTGTTGCGCCAGGTACATGCTCCCGCTGAGCTCGCCAGGATTGAACATGGGCGATGTGCGGGTGCTCTCCAAATCGATCCCGATGCGCATGGCCTGCGACAGTCCGCCCAGCTCATCGGCCAGCGTAGCCAACACATCGTCGATGGACAGCAAGCCCATCAAGCGCCCGTTGGGCTCGGTGACAAAGAGGCGCCGAACGCCGTGCTTTTGCATGGCTTGAACCGCTTCGTGCACCGAGGCGGTGCCCGGCACGCCAATCAGCTGCGCGTGACTGTAGACCCCGATCGGGTGCTCCTCGGGCAAGCGGCCTTGCGCCAGCAGATGGACCACCAGATCGCGATCGGTCACGATGCCCACCACGCGGGCCGGGTCTTCCGGGTCGGTCAAGGCCAGGGCGCCGACATGGTTGACGCGCATCAGCTCGGCTGCTTTTTGCACCGATGCTTCGGCACTGAGGGAGAGGATGTCCCGTTGACACAAGCTGGCCAGGTTCATGGTGCCATCCTCACCAAACGGTCTTTCAGGCTGCCTTCGACCCACAGGTCTTTGCCTTTGCCCAGCAGGGTCTGGTAGTCCGCGTCTGTGAGCATTTTCTGGTTCATGGCGAGCGATTGATCGACGCTGTCGAAGTCCATGTACCAGTAGAGTTTGGTGTGGCCAAAAACCTCGACGCCAAAGCGCATCTTCACGTGGTAAGTCTTGTTCACATAGGCGCAGACCTCGGTGGCAAAGCGGATGGCTGCGGCCATGGATGCTGCGTTCTTGACGCGCACGGTACGGGTAAAAAGGTGCATGAAACGCTCCGTTGAAAGGACAGGCGTTCATGTTGGCTCTTGGGTGCTCGATGGACGGTGCGCTCTGTCACGCAGACGGGCGACGATGACCTGGGTGAATCCGCGTGCGGCATCATCGGTGCGGCAGCACACGCCGCAAAGTTTGGAGCGCTTCAGGTGTTGGAGAACAGACGGTGGATCGAGCTGCGCAACCAGGCGTGGCCGGGGTCTTTTTGCAAACGCTGGTGCCAGTGCAGCTGCACATCGATCACCGGCGCCTTGACCGGCGTGGGTACCGTGCGCACCTGGCCGTGTTGCACGCAAAATGCGGCCAGGTCTTGGGGCACGGTGGCGATCAGGTCGCTGGACTCGATGATGGGCAGCAGGCTCAGAAAGTTGGAAATTTCGAGCACCACACGCCGGGTGATGCCTTGCTGTTGCAGGAATTTCTCAAACACATGTTCACGGCCATGCGGCTTGACCACCACGTGCGATGCGGCGGTGAACTGGGCCAGACTGATTAGTTCGCCAATGCCGGGGTGGTCTTGTCGGACCAGGCACACATGCGATGAACGCATCAGCTGCTGCTGGTAAAAGCCCGCTTTGTGCAAATCCGGAAAGTAGCCCATGGCCATGTCGGCGGCACCCGACTCCAGGCTTTCGGCGGCGGCATGGCGCGGCATGGCCAAGGTGCGCAGGTTCAGGTGGGGGGCCTCTTGCGCCAGCATGGCCAAAATGCGGGGCAAGAAATTCGCTTCGCCGATGTCGGGCATCAGCACCGTGAAGGTGCGTGTGGACGTGCGCGCCTCGAAGCGGGTGGGCTGCAGGATCTCGCTGTGCACGGTCTGCACCACTTGCCGGATGGCCGGGCTCAGTTGCAGGGCCCGGGGCGTGGGTTTCATCTCCAGCCCGGCGCGGATGAACAAAGGGTCTTCAAACAGCAGCCGCAGGCGCCGCAGGGCCGCGCTCATCGCAGGCTGGCTCAGGTGGATGGCCTCGCCCGCGCGGGTCACATTGCGGTGTTCCAGCATGGCGTGAAAAGCCACCAGCAGATTCAAATCCATGCCTGAAGTATTCATCAAACAAATTCTACCTATTTAAATAATTGACTGGATGAATTCGGGTGGACTCCCTAAACTGATAAAAAACCGCTTGACCCACCTCCATTCCATGGGAGACCCCGAATGACCGTTCTCAGTTTGGCCACGGCCCAAAAAATCATCGATGCGGCCTTGGCCCATTCCAAATCCCAAGGCTACAAACCCATGGGCATTGCCGTGCTCGACGAGGCCGGTCAGCTCAAAGCCTTTGCCCGCGAAGACGGTGCCAGCATGTTCCGTTTTGACATCGCCCGGGCCAAGGCCTGGGGGGCGGTGGGGATGGGCGCATCCAGCCGGGTGCTGGCCCAGCGCGCCAAGGACAACCCCAACTTTTTTGTCTCGCTGGCCGCCACGGCCGAAGGCAAGTTCTTGGCGCAGCCTGGCGCGGTGCTGGTGAAAAACGCCGCCGGTGAGGTGCTGGGGGCCGTGGGCGCCAGCGGCGGCACAGGCGACGAAGACGAGGCGATCTGCATCGCGGGCATTGAAGCTGCAGGCCTGATCGCTGGCTGAAAGCATGCACGCTCTTGCGGCATGTGGCTGTGGGGTGGATGTGCATGCGCACGTCATCCCGCACGATTTCCCGGACTGTCTGGGCAGTGCGGCGCCTGCGGGCTGGCCGTCCATGGCGCCTGCGCACGCCTGCCACCGCCACGTGATGATCGATGGCAAGAACTACCGCACGGTGTCTGACAAGTGCTGGTCGACCACCAAGCGCCTGGCCGATTTCGACGAGATGGGCCTGGGTTTGCAGGCGATTTCGCCCATGCCCGAGCTGCTCTCGTATTGGCTGGCCCCGGCGGTCGGCGCGCAACTGGTGCGCTACCTCAATGAACAAATCGCCCTGATGGTGTCCGAGTCGTCTGGCCGTCTGGTGGGTTTGGGTGCGGTGCCCTTGCAAGACATGGACCTGGCGCTCAAAGAGCTGCAGCACATCCGGCACGGCCTGGGCTTGGTGGGGGTGGAGATTGGCAGCAACATCAACGGCGTGCCGATCGGTGACCTGCGCCTGGACCCGTTTTTTGAAGCCTGCGAAGCACTGGACCTGGCGGTCTTTGTGCACGCTTTGCGCCCCACGGGCATGGACCGCCTGGTGGGCCCGGCACCTTTGCAGCAGGTGCTGGCTTATCCCAGCGATGTGGGGCTGGCTGCGGCGTCCGCGTTGACGGGCAATTTGATGCTGCGCCATCCGCGCCTGCGCATCGCGTTCAGCCATGGCGGGGGCACCCTGGCCATGCTG
Source organism: Limnohabitans sp. (assembly GCF_030158565.1). Classification (GTDB taxonomy): domain Bacteria; phylum Pseudomonadota; class Gammaproteobacteria; order Burkholderiales; family Burkholderiaceae_C; genus Limnohabitans_A. Next base: position 56,374 of record NZ_JAOASQ010000029.1, read on the forward strand.
CTGCCCAGGCTGGAGCAGGCCATGTCGGTCTTTCCGGCATTGCGTGAGAGCGTGCAGCGCTCGCCCACCGAGCAGGCGCGGTCTTTTTATTACGACACCCTCGTGTTCGACACGCCCACCTTGCAGCACCTGGTGCAGCTGTTTGGGGCAACGCAGCTGATGATCGGCACCGACTACCCCTTCAATTTTCATGATGCGCGGCCTGTGCAGCGCATTGCCCAAGCCGGCTTTGATGCCGGGGTGACCCAACAACTGGTGCAGGCCAATGGCCTGCGATTTCTGGGCTTGCCCGCCACTACATTGAACCCATTGCCATGACCCATGCATCTTCTTTGGTAGGCGCTTTGCGCAGTGTGGCCCTGACGGTGCCCGACCTGGAATTGGCCGAGGCGTTTTTCACCAACACCTGGCATTTGCAGGTGGCCGCTCGCACGCCCGATGCGCTGTACTTGCGCGGTGCGGGCACCGATCACCACCTGCTGGCCTTGCACCAGGCGCCCGGCGCGGCTCAAATTTTGCACGTCACGCTCAGGGCGCGCAGCCTGGAGGCACTGGCCATGGCTGCGCAAAAAACCGAGACGGCAGGCGGTCGTGTGCTGGCGGCGCCTGCTGCCTTGACGGAGCCTGGCGGTGGTCAGGCGGTCACCTTGGCCGACCCCGACGGCCGCGTGTTCCGTCTGGTCCACGGCGATGAGCAGGTCAACGCCATCGATGCGCCCGACATGCCCGTGCGCCTGGCCCATGTGGTGCTCAACAGCAGCCATGTGGAGGACACCCGCCAATTCATGGAAAAGGCCTTGGACTTTTCCTTGTCGGACCGCACCCGCATCATGGCCTTCATGCGTTGCAACAGCGACCACCACAGCGTGGCTTTGGGCGACACCGACAACAATGCGCTGAACCACATCGCTTTTTTGATGCCCGATCTCGATGCCGTGATGCGCGGCGGTGGGCGCATGAAAGACGCGGGCTACCCCATCGAGTGGGGCCCTGGCCGTCATGGCCCGGGCGACAACGCTTTCAACTACTTCGTCGGGCCGTTTGACATCGTGATCGAGTACACGGCCGAGGTCGAACAAATCGACGACAGCTACCAGACCGGGCAGCCCACAGACTGGACCTGGCCGACAGGTCGTGTGGACCAATGGGGCATCTCCCAGCCCCCGAGTGCTCGCCTGAAAGAAGCGCAGCGTGCCGTCTTGTTTGCCCGATAAAGGAGTTTCCGTGTTCGACGTTGCCATCATCGGATTTGGCCCCACCGGCGCGGTGGCCGCAGGCCTGTTGGGCTTGCAAGGCATCCGCACCTTCGTCTGCGACGAGTTGACCGAGGTGTACGACAAGCCCCGTGCGATTGCGCTGGACCATGAAATCATGCGGGTGTTCCAGCAGCTGGGCATCGCGCAGGCGCTGGAGCCGTTCATGGAGCCTTTCACCAACTCCGAGTTTTACGGGGTGGACGGCCAGCTGATCAAATGCATGTCCACCGTGGCGCCGCCTTACCCGCTGGCCTTCTCGCCATCGCTGGTGTTCACCCAGCCGGCCATGGAAAAGTTGTTGCGCGAACGTGTGGGCGGCATGTCCTCGGTGCAGGTTGAACTGGGTTGCAAAGTCACCGGCCTGCAGCAAAGCGATGACGCGGTCACGCTCACCGTGGCCGATGCGCAAGGCCAGACCCGAGAGGTCTCGGCACGCTACCTGATCGCCTGCGACGGGGCGTCGAGCTTTGCACGCAAACAGGTGGGCATCGAATTGCAAGACTTGGGTTTTGACGAACCTTGGCTGGTGGTCGATGTGCTGGTCAACAACAAAGGTCTGGCCAAACTGCCCAAGGTCAGCGTTCAGTACTGCGAGCCGCAAAGGCCGTGCACCTATGTGATCGGCCCCAAAAACCACCGCCGCTGGGAAATCGCCCTCAACCCCGGCGAAGACCCCCAAGCCATGGCCACGCCCGAGGCCACCTGGAAGCTCTTGTCGCGTTGGCTGCAGCCCGATGAGGCCACACTGTGGCGGCAGGCGAGTTACCAGTTCCATGCCTTGGTGGCCAAGGATTGGCGTCACAAGCGGGTGTTCTTGGCGGGCGACGCCGCGCACCAGCAGCCGCCGTTTTTGGGCCAGGGCATGTGCCAGGGCATCCGCGATGCGGCCAACCTTTGCTGGAAGCTGGCCGATGTGCTCCAAGGCCGCGCCAGCGATGCTTTGCTGGACAGCTATGGCACCGAGCGCAAAGGCCATGTGACCGAGCTGACCTCGCGCATCAAGGGCATTGGCCAATTGGTCGGCCAGCGCGATGTGCAAAAGGCCAGGGAGCGTGACGCCCGTTTGCTGGCCGAATGCGGCGGTCAGGTCAAGCCCATGCCACGGCAGAACGTCCAGCCCGCGCTGGTCGGGGGCTGTCTCGACGGCTCGGGGCATGCGGCCGTGGGCACTTTGTTCCCGCAAGCCTGGATCGAGCAGGCCACAGGCCCAGTGCGCATGGACGAGTTGCTCGCTTGTGGCTGGCGCTTGCTGCTCCAAACCGGCGCGGAGGCGGCATTTTCACAAGCGGCTGCCCACGCACATCCTGGCCTGAACCTTCGGGTGCAAGGCTTGAATGCGCCGGGTTTCCAAGAGTCCTCCGGCGTGCTGGAGGCCTGGTTCGAACGCATGGGCTGCCAAGCCGCGCTTGTGCGACCGGACCATTACGTTTACGGCGCGTTCAACACCGCGCAAGACCTCCAGGCGGCGTTGCTGGCGCTCAGGCCCTGAATGCCTTTTTATTGAACCGATTTCACTTTCCTCACTGCAACACCACCATGAAATTCCTCAGCTATTCATTTCAGGGCCAAGCCTCTTGGGGCCTGGCCACCGACACCGGCGTCGTTTCCCTGGGCAGCGCCAACTACCCCACTTTGCGCAGCGCTCTGGCCGATGGCATGCTCGAAAAACTGGGCGCTGCAGCCCAGGGTCAGCCTGACACCTGCACGCTGGCGCAGATCACGTATTTGCCCGTCATCACCGACCCCGGCAAGATCATCTGCATCGGGCACAACTACGAAGAGCACCGCGTGGAGACCGAGCGCGACAAGACCGAAAACCCCACTGTGTTTTTGCGCGTGGCCGATTCGCAAACCGGGCACCTGCAACCCTTGTTGATGCCCCCCGAGTCGGACCATTTCGACTACGAAGGCGAGATCGCCGTGGTGATTGGCAAGGGCGGTCGCCGCATTGCCCGCGACCAGGCTTGGGAGCACGTGGCCGGTTACAGCGCCTACAACGACGGCTCGGTGCGTGACTGGCAGCGCCACACCACGCAGTTCACGCCCGGCAAGAACTTTGTGGGCACCGGTGCCTTTGGCCCTATTTTGGTCACCCGTGGCGAGATCGCCGATGGCGAAGAGCTGAGCCTGACCACCCGCCTGAATGGCCAGGTCATGCAGCACGCGACCACGGCCATGCTGATTTTTCCGATCCCGCGCTTGATCGAGTACGTCTCGACCTTCACCACCTTGGCCCCCGGCGACGTGATTGTCAGCGGCACGCCCGGTGGCGTGGGCGCTCGCCGCCAGCCGCCGGTGTGGATGAAAGAGGGCGACCTGGTCGAGATCGAGGTGTCCAAGATCGGTGTGCTGCGCAACCGCGTCGAAAGAGAAAAGCTTTGACGGCATGGCCCCTTCTTTGCAAGATGGGGCATGGCGTCGCCGCAGGTTCAAACGTGTGACTTTTTAATAATGAAACAGGAGACAAGCATGCAAAGACGATCGTTCAACAAGGGCTTGCTGGGTGCGGCCGCCGCCGTGGCCACGGGTTTGCAGGGTGTGGCCTGGGCACAGGCCTGGCCCGCGCGGCCCATCAAATGGATCTTGTCGCAACCCGCCGGTTCTGGTCCCGACATCCTGGCGCGTTTTGTGGCCGACAACCTGAGCCGCCGCTTGGGCCAGCCCATCGTGGTGGACAACCGCCCGGGGGGCCAAAACGTCATTGGCGCCCAAGCGGCCATGCGCTCGCCCGCAGACGGCTACACCTTCTATTACGCGACCACCGCGGCCATGGTCACCAACGTCTTCACCTTCAAGGCGCTGCCTTACGACCCTGAAAAAGACTTTGCGCCCGTCCGTTTGATCGGTCGCAGCCCGTTTGTGATTGCAGCGGGCCCAGCCTTCACCGGCAACAGCCTGGCCGACGCGATTGCCCAAACCAAGGCCCAGCCCGACAAACTGGCCATGGCCACCGAAGGCCCCAAAACCTTCTCGGGCATGCTGGCCGATTCGTTTGCGGCCATGGCGGGCATCAAGTTCACGCACGTGCCTTACAACAAAGCGCCAGACGCTATTCAGGACCTGATCGGTGGCAGGGTGAACTTCATCTGTTTGCCTGAGGCGGCTTTGCTCAGCTACATCCGTTCGGGCCAGATCAAGGCCTTGGCGGTGAGCTCGGCGCAACGCACGGCCAACCAGCCGTCTGTGCCCACTTTGTCCGAGACCTTTGCCGGTTTTGAATACACCGGCTGGAACGGCCTGTTTGCGCCTGCGGGCACGCCTGCGGCCATTTTGGACAACGTCAGCCGCGAGCTGGAAGCGGTGCTCAAACAGCCGGAAGTGGCACAGCGCCTGCTGACGCTGGGCTCCATCCCGGAGACCAAGATGAACGTGGCCGAGTTTGACGCCTTCATGCGGGCCGAAAGAACCCGCTGGGCGGGCATCGTCAAGACCATCGGCATCAAGCCCGAGTAATAAAAAAAGGGGCCGTGTGAACAGCCCCTTGGCTTTGCGGGTGGCGCGGCGGTCTTAACCGGCCAGACCCACAAACACGTTTTGCACGTCGTCGTTGTTGTCGATGGCGCCCAAAAAGGCCTCGACTTCTTCGAGCTGCTCGGCGCTCAGGTTGGCCGGGTCGACCGGGTTTTTGGGTTTGTAGCCCAGTTTGGCCGACACCACGGTGAAGCCGAAGTTGGGCAGGGCGCGGCTGACCAGGTCCAGGTCGGTCGCTTCGGTGATGAACACCGTCACGCCGTCTTCGTCGGCGGGCTCAAAGTCCTGTGCACCGGCTTCGATGGCGGCCAGTTCGGCGTCCGCGTCCGCTTGGGCTGGTTCGGCCTCGATCAAGCCCACATGGTCAAAGTCCCAGGACACCGAGCCCGATGTGCCTTGCTGGCCTTTGCGGAACAGGACGCGCATTTCGGACGCGGTGCGGTTGACGTTGTCGGTCAGCACCTCGATCATCACCGGCACCTGGTGCGGCGCGAAGCCTTCGTAGATCACGCGGTCAAAGCTCACCGCATCGCCCAACAGGCCCGCGCCCTTCTTGATGGCGCGCTCCAGCGTTTCCTTGGGCATGGAGACCTTGCGGGCCTGCTCGACCACCAGGCGCAGGCGCGAGTTGGCGGCCGGGTCGGCGCCGTTGCGGGCCGCGATCATGATGTCCTTGGCCAAGCGGCCAAACAATTTGCCTCTGGCGTCTGCGGCTTGTGCTTTGCCTTTGGCTTTCCATTGCGCGCCCATGGGGTGTCTTTCTAGGTTGGTGGCCGTGCTCAAGGCGCTGGCCGGGTCATCGGGCGCCAGCTCAGCTGGTCTGGCGCGTGTTGCAAGGCTGCCAGTTTAATCGCCCGGCTGTCGGGGGGCTGGGCACGATGGCTCGGATGTGGGCACCCGTAAGCAAAACAGGGCGCCATTTGAGATAAAGTGTCGGGTTAATCCGCCTTAAAAGGGCGGTTGAGCGAATCTGCCCGACACACCGCCGGGCACATATTCATTTTTCACATCCCTGATGACGAGACGACCCATGGCAGCAGACAAATCCAAAATCATTTACACCCTGACCGACGAAGCCCCTTTGTTGGCCACCGCTTCTTTCTTGCCGATCATCCGCACCTTCACCGCCTCGGCCGGTATCGAAGTGGCCGAGAGCGACATCTCGGTGGCCGGTCGTATCCTGGGTGAGTTTTCTGACCTGCTGCCTGCCGAACAACGCGCGCCCAACAACCTGGCCGAGCTGGGCAAGCTGACCCTCAAGCCCGAAGCCAACATCATCAAGCTGCCCAACATCAGCGCTTCGGTGGGTCAGTTGACCGCCGCCATCAAGGAACTGCAAGCCAAGGGTTACGCCCTGCCTGACTACCCCGAGAACCCCACCACCGACGAAGAAAAAGCCCTCAAGGCCCGTTATTCCAAGTGCACCGGCTCGGCCGTGAACCCCGTTCTGCGTGAAGGCAACTCGGACCGCCGCGCGCCCCGCGCCGTGAAAGAGTTCGCCCGCAAGAACCCCCACAGCATGGCCGAGTGGAGCCAGGCTTCGCGCTCGCACGTCTCGCACATGCACAACGGCGACTTCTACCACGGTGAAAAGTCCATGACCCTGGACCGCGCCCGCGACGTGAAGATGGAGCTGATCACCAAGAGCGGCAAAACCATCATCCTCAAACCCAAGGTTTCCCTGCTCGACCGTGAAGTCATTGACAGCATGTTCATGAGCAAGAAGGCGTTGGTCGAGTTCTACGAAAAGGAAATCGAAGACGCCCGCAAGACCGGTGTGATGTTCTCGCTGCACGTCAAGGCGACCATGATGAAGGTCTCGCACCCCATCGTGTTCGGCCACTGCGTCAAGATCTTCTACAAGGAAGCCTTTGAAAAGCACGGCGACCTGTTCAAGGAACTGGGCGTGAACGTCAACAACGGCATGGCCGATCTGTACAACAAGATCACCAGCTTGCCCCAGTCCAAGCAAGACGAAATCAAGCGTGACCTGCACGCCTGCCACGAACACCGCCCCGAGCTGGCCATGGTGGACTCGGCCAAGGGCATCACCAACTTCCACTCGCCCAACGACGTGATCGTGGACGCCTCCATGCCCGCCATGATCCGCAACGGCGGCAAGATGTGGGGCGCCGACGGCCGCCTGAAGGACGTGAAGGCCGTGATGCCCGAGTCGACCTTCGCCCGCATCTACCAGGAGATCATCAACTTCTGCAAATGGCACGGCGCGTTCGACCCCAAGACCATGGGCACGGTGCCCAACGTCGGCCTGATGGCCCAGCAGGCCGAGGAATACGGCTCGCACGACAAGACCTTCGAGATCACCGAAGACGGCGTGGCCAACATCACCGACCTGGCCACCGGCGAAGTGCTGCTGAGCCAGGACGTGGAACAGGGCGACATCTGGCGCATGTGCCAGGTCAAGGATGCCGCCATCCGCGACTGGGTCAAGCTGGCCGTGACCCGCGCGCGCAACTCGGGCATGCCGGTGGTGTTCTGGCTCGACCAGTACCGCCCGCACGAAGCGCAGCTGATCACCAAGGTCAAGATGTACCTGCACGAGCACAACACGGCCGGTCTGGACATCCAGATCATGAGCCAGGTGCGTGCCATGCGTTACACCCTGGAGCGCGTGGTGCGCGGCCTGGACACCATCAGCGCCACCGGCAACATCCTGCGCGACTACCTGACCGACCTGTTCCCGATCATGGAACTGGGCACCTCGGCCAAGATGCTGTCGGTGGTGCCTTTGATGGCCGGCGGCGGCATGTACGAAACCGGTGCCGGCGGCTCTGCGCCCAAGCACGTGCAACAGCTGGTGGAAGAAAACCACCTGCGCTGGGATTCGCTGGGTGAATTCCTGGCCCTGGCCGTGTCGCTGGAAGACCTGGGCCTGAAAACCGGCAACAACAAGGCCAAGGTTTTGTCGGCCACGCTGGATGCCGCCACGGGCAAACTGCTGGACAACAACAAGAACCCCTCGCCCAAGACCGGTCAGCTCGACAACCGTGGCAGCCAGTTCTACCTGGCCATGTACTGGGCTCAGGAATTGGCTGCACAAACCGAAGACAAAGAGCTGGCAGCCCAGTTCGCGCCTTTGGCCAAGCAACTGACCGACAACGAGAAGAAGATCGTGGACGAGCTGAACGCCGTGCAAGGCAAGCCAGTCGACATCGGCGGCTACTACATGCCCGACCAAGCCAAGCTGGCCGCCATCATGCGCCCCAGCGCGACCTTCAACGCGGCCCTGGCCAGCGTCAAGGCCTGATCGGTTAACCGGTCCTGAAAGCCACCCGAGCGCAAGCCCGGGTGGCTTTTTTCATGGCCGCTTCGGTCTCTCAGCGGCTGTAAGCCAAGCCCGACGCCACGCCACCAAACAGATCGCCCTCGACCAGCGGCACATCGGGAAAAGCGGTTTGCAAGGCGCGCTGAAACGTGCGCAACGCCGATGAACCACCGGTCAGGTAAATCGCGTTGATCTGGCTGTCGTTCAAACCGGCTGCCTCAACGCATTGGCGTGCACAAGCCACGGTGCGCTCCAGCAAGCCCGCCAAGTGCGCTTGCATGTCGGCCACACCCAGGGCCGCTTGCAGGCTGGGCTCGATCAAGGACAGGTCAATGCGCGTGTCCGCATCGGTGACCGAGCAACGGATCTTGGCCTGTTCCACCTCGTGGGCCATGAGGTGGCCGTGGCGCTCGGTCAGCACCTGCATCAATCGTTCGTGCAGGCGCGGGTCGCTGTAATTGCTGCGCAGGGTCTTGGCGTGCGCGATGGCTTTGGGCTGGTATTGCCAATGGATCAGGTGCCAGGTCGACAAGTCAAAGAAAACCCGGCTGGGCACTTCGCGCAGCTCCGGCCCGAGGTGCCGGTAGCCCAAGAGCGGCATGACCTGTTCCAGGCTGAGTTTTTGGTCGTAGTCGGTCCCGCCAATGTGCACGCCCGTGGTGGCCAAAATATCGGCGCTGCGGTTGGCTTGCTGCATGCGCTCAGGCCCCAGGCGCACCACCGTGAAGTCCGAGGTGCCGCCGCCCAAGTCGACCACCAGCACGGTGCTGTCCTTCGTCAAGCGACGCTCGTAGTCCAGTGCCGCAGCGATGGGCTCCAGCTGAAACGACACCTCTTCAAAACCCACAGCCTGCGCCGCTTGGCGCAACGAGGTTTCGGCTTGCGCATCACGCTCGGCATCATCGTCCACAAAGTGCACGGGCCGGCCCATCACCACCCGTGTGGGCGCAAAGCCCAGCGAGGCTGCAGCGCGTTCGCGCAGCGTGGTCAAAAAAGTGCCGATGATGTCCTGAAAGCTGATTTGCTGGTGGCCAATCTGGGTGGTCTCCATCAGCAGTGGGCTGCCCAGCAGGCTTTTGAGCGAGCGCATCAAGCGGCCCTCGGTCCCCTCCAGGTAGTGGCCAACGGCATCGCGCCCAAAATGCGTGGTGCCGTCTTCGGCGTTGTAGAACACGGCCGTTGGCATGGCCAGGGCATCGCCCTCCAAAGCGATCAAGCGGGAGGTGCCCAGTGGGTCGGCCCAGGCCATGGCCGAATTGGAAGTGCCGAAATCAATGCCGAGCGTGCCGGGGTGCGATGAGGTCATGAGCAGGAGCGTGGCACGGGCTGTGCCGGGGAAAGCAAGGCATCGGTGTGAATGTGCCGATGCCGGTTTGAGGACCGGCGATTGTGCCAGCCCGCAGGCTGTTTTTCGCGCAGAGGGCGCTGCAAATCGTGGAAAATCGGAACCCGTTCGTATTCCACTTTCAAAGTCACCCATGACCGAAGCCACACAGCGCCCTGAATTGCCCGATCACCTGTCCATCGACCCGCGCAGCCCTTTCCACATCCGCGCCGTGTTCGAGCACGACATCGGCATCCGCTTCAACGGCAAGGACCGCAACGATGTGGAGGAGTACTGCATCAGCGAAGGCTGGGTGCGTGTGCCCGCCGGCAAAACGCTGGACCGCAAAGGTCAGCCCCTGCTGATCAAGATCAAGGGCAAGGTCGAGGCGTTCTACCGCTGATATTTTGGGGTGGCATCACGCCGCCCCCTTGCACACCCGCAGCACCTGCTCGCCATAGGCTTCGAGCTTTTTCACGCCCAGCCCGCTGATGCCTTGCAGGTCGGCCAGACTTTGCGGTGCGTGCTCGGCAATGGCAGCCAGCGTGGCGTCGTGGAAGATCACATAGGCCGGCAGGTTGTGCTCTTTGGCCACTTCGGCACGCCAGGCCTTGAGGTTGATGTAGCGCACCATCGCGTCTTGGCCCAGGTTGGCTGCTGCCGGGCTGGGGGCGCTGCGTGAGCGGCTTTTCTTGTCGCTGCGCTGGCTGGTGCTTTCGCGCAGCTGCACCGGTACTTCGCCCTTGAGCACGGCGCGTGAGGCTTCGGTCAGGTGCAGGGTGCTGAACCCGTCCTCGGTGTGCACATGCAATGCGCCAATCGCGATCAGCTGGCGCATCACGGCGCGAAGTTGTTGTTCGCTGTATTCGGCACCCAGGCCAAACGTGCTGATGCTTTCGTGGCCGCGCTGCACCACCTTGTCGGTCTTCTTGCCGCGCACGATGTCCATGGTGTGGCCCGCGCCAAAGCTGTGGCCGCTGATCTGGTGGGTGCGGTAGACGGTGGACAGCAGCTTGCGTGCGGCGTCGGTGCCGTCCCAAACCTCGGGGGGTTGAAGACAGTTGTCGCAGTTGCCGCAAAAGGGCATGTACACACCTTGCGCCTCGTCGCTCTTGGCATAGGCTTCGCCAAAGTAACTCAGCAGCCGCACCCGGCGGCAGTCGGTGGCTTCGGCCAGGGCCAGCAACGCGTCCAGCTTGCCGCGCATGACCTGTTTGAATTCTTCTTCTGCCGGGCTCTCGTCGATCATGCGGCGCTGGTTGACCACGTCTTGCAGGCCATAGGCCATCCACGCGTCCGACGCCAGGCCATCGCGCCCGGCGCGGCCCGTCTCCTGGTAGTAGCCTTCGATGTTTTTGGGCATGTCCAGGTGCGCCACAAAGCGCACATCGGGCTTGTCGATGCCCATGCCAAAGGCCACGGTGGCGACCATCACCACGCCCTCTTCGCGCAGGAATTCGTTCTGGTGGCGCTGGCGCACGGCCGCGTCCAGCCCCGCGTGGTAGGGCAGGGCATGGATGCCCGCTTCGCACAGCATGGCCGCGACCTCTTCGACCCGCTTGCGCGACTGGCAATAGACCACGCCCGCCTCTTCGGGGTGCTCGCGCTCGATGAAGCGCAGCAGCTGGGTGCTGGCGTCTTTTTTCTCGACGATGGTGTAGCGGATGTTGGGCCGGTCAAAGCTGCTGATGAACAGCTCGGCGCTTTCCAGCTGCAGCCGCTCGACGATGTCGGCCCGCGTGAGCGCATCGGCCGTGGCCGTGAGCGCCACACGCGGCACGCTGGGGTAGCGCTCGTGCAGCACCGTGAGGCCCCGGTACTCGGGCCGAAAGTCGTGGCCCCATTGGCTCACGCAATGCGCTTCGTCAATGGCAAACAAGCTCAGCAGCCCGCGCTCGAGCAGCGAATCCATTTGCGCCAAAAAGCGCGAGGTGGTTACACGTTCGGGTGCGGCATACAGCAGCGTGATTTCGCCGCGCAATAAGCGGCGTTCGATGTCGCTGGCCTCTTCGCTGGTCAGGGTCGAGTTGAGAAACGCCGCACTCACACCCGCTTCGTGCAGCGCGCCCACCTGGTCGTGCATCAGCGCGATCAGCGGCGAGACGACGACGGTGATGCCGTGGCCTGCCCGCTGGCGCGCAATGGCCGGGATTTGGTAGCACAGTGATTTGCCCCCGCCTGTCGGCATGAGCACCAGCGCATCGCCCCCGGCTGCCACATGGTCAATGATGGCTTGCTGCGGGCCGCGAAAGGCGTCGTAGCCAAATACTTCGCGCAGGATGGGGAGGTGAGGGGACACGTGGGATGTGGCAGCTTTGTAGAGGTGGTGATTGTCCGCTATTGAGCGTGCGTTTTTGGCGGGTTTTGTGTGGGTGAGTGGGGGCGGGCACCGGGTTCCTCATACGGCGGGGGTACGCCAAAATCGTCACCCTGTGCCCACCCCCACTCACCCACACAAGACCATGGACAGCGTTAACATCCCAGCCCATGCACACCTCTGCCCTTGTTCTGTTTTCTGGTGGCCAAGACTCCACCACCTGCCTGGCCCATGCTTTGTTGCGTTACGAACGCGTTGAAACCCTCGCGTTTGACTACGGCCAGCGCCACAAAGTGGAATTGGACGCCCGGCTGAACGTGCTGGCGGCCATCAAGGCGCGATTCCTGCAATGGGCTGCCAAGCTGGGCGAAGACCACCTGCTGGATGCGGGCATCCTGGGCCAGATCAGCGAAACGTCTTTGACCCGAGACACGGCCATCGAGATGGAAAGCTCGGGCCTGCCCAACACCTTTGTGCCGGGACGCAACTTGCTGTTCCTGACCTTGGCGGCCGCTTTGGCCTACCGCCGGGGCTTGCAGGTCATCGTCACCGGCGTGTGCGAGACCGATTTTTCGGGCTACCCCGACTGCCGCGACGACACCATGAAGGCCATGCAGGTGGCCTTGTCGCTGGGCATGGACCGCAAGTTGTTGATCGAAACCCCACTCATGTGGATCGACAAGGCCCAGACCTGGCAGTTGGCGCACGATCTGGGCCAAAAGGCCGATGCACAAGGCGGCGGGCAAGCGCTGGTGGACCTGGTCGTGGAGCACACCCACACCTGCTACCTGGGCGACCGCAGCCAGCGCCACGACTGGGGGTATGGCTGCGGCCAGTGCCCGGCTTGCCAGCTCAGGGCGGCGGGCTTTGCGCGGTACGCCAAGACTTGAGCCTGGTCGTGCCCACATGGACCCCGGGTCTTCGCCCGGGGTGACATTTTGAGCATCGCCCGAACTTGGTAAATACCACCTTAGGCTTTGAGCGTGTTACCCCGGATTTAGAACGTGTTACCCCGCACGGCTTGCATGTCATTCCGGACTGCTTGCATGTCATCCCGGACTTGATCCGGGATCCATCAGGGTCTACCGCTGACCCTTTTTACAATACACCCCATGAAACCCCTGACCTACACCCGCGCCCAGGCGCTGCCCGAGATCCTGAAAACCCGCATCGCCATCCTCGACGGGGCCATGGGCACCATGATCCAGCGCTTCAAATTGTCCGAAGCCGACTACCGGGGCGAGCGTTTCAAGGACTTCCCCAAAGACGTCAAGGGCAACAACGAGCTGCTGAGCCTGACCCGCCCGGACGTGATCCGCGACATCCACGAAGGCTATCTGGCTGCCGGGGCCGACATGATCGAGACCAACACCTTTGGCGCGACCACCGTGGCCCAGGCCGACTACGACATGCAGCACCTGGCCCGTGAGATGAACCTGCAGTCCGCCAAGCTGGCCCGCGCCGCTTGCGACAAATTCTCCACCCCCGACAAGCCGCGTTTTGTGGTCGGCGCTTTGGGCCCCACGCCCAAAACCGCCAGCATCAGCCCCGACGTGAACGACGCCGGTGCCCGCAATGTGACTTTTGAAGAATTGCGCGCCGCCTATTACGAGCAGGTCGAAGCCCTGGTCGAAGGCGGCTCCGACGTTCTGTTGGTGGAAACCATTTTTGACACGCTCAACGCCAAGGCCGCGCTGTTCGCCATCGAAGAATTCTTTGAAGCCAGCGGCGAGCGCCTGCCTCTGATCATCAGCGGCACTGTGACCGACGCCTCCGGCCGCATCTTGAGTGGCCAGACCGTGACCGCTTTCTGGCACAGCGTGCGCCATGCCCAGCCCCTGGCCATTGGCCTGAACTGCGCCTTGGGTGCCACGCTGATGCGCCCCTACATCCAGGAACTCAACAAGGTCGCGGGCGACACCTTCATCAGCTGCTACCCCAACGCCGGCCTGCCCAACCCCATGAGCGACACCGGCTTTGACGAAACGCCCGAAGTGACCAGCCGACTGCTGCACGAATTTGCTGCCGAAGGCTTGGTCAACATCGTGGGCGGCTGCTGCGGCACCACGCCCGACCACATCGGCGCGATCAGCCAAGCGGTGGGTCCGCTGGCCCCACGCAATGTGCATGGCGGTTTCTTCTACAAAGAAGCGGCCTGATCCTTTGCCCGACATCGTCTGAACAGACGATGTGCAGCCGCTAGCGCTGCGGCACCATGACCCTCAGAACGCGCCCTCTGGCGCACAAGAGGTGGATGCATGGCGGGACCGCTGACAGGCATGAAGGTGATCGAGATGGCCGGGATCGGCCCGGGGCCGTTTTTGTGCCATGGTGCTGGCCGACCTGGGGGCCGATGTGGTGCGCGTTGGCAAGCAACAGATTGAAAGCCCCCCATGCAAGACATCCTCGATATCCAGCAAGACGGCGGCGTTCTGCGCCTGACCATGAACCGCCCCGAGCGGCTCAACGCTTTGAACCCCGCGCTGGCCACGGCATTGCGCGAGTGCTTTCAGGGCTTGTACCGGCGCACCGACATCCGCGTGGTCATCCTGCAAGGGGCGGGGCTCAGCTTTTGCGCGGGCCTGGACCTCAAAGAGCAACCCGGCCAGGACCTGGGCACCAGCGACATGCTGGCGGTGCAGTACAGCATCCGCGACATCATGCTGGCCATGCGGCGCTGCCCGCAGCCCATCATCAGCATCGTGCAGGGCGCGGCCAGTGGTGGCGGCTTTGCGCTGGCGCTGGCCTCCGACATCCGGCTGGCCACGCCCGACGCCCGCATGAACGCTTCGTTCCTGCGCATCGGGCTCACGGGCTGCGACATGGGCGTGAGCTATTTCCTGCCGCGCATGGTGGGCAGTTCGGTGGCAGCGCAGTACCTGCTGACCGGTCGCTTCATGGACGCGGCGCGTGCACATGCCCTGGGGCTGGTGAGCACGGTGGCCCCCTTGAGCGAGCTGCAGCAGGAGGCGCAGGCCCTGGCTGAAGACATGCTGCGCACCACGCCGCTGGGGCTGCGCTTGACCAAAGAGGCCTTGGGTCTGAGTCTGGACATGGGCAGCCTCGAAGCCGTCATGGCCATGGAAGACCGCCAGCAGGTGCTGTGCACCCAGACTGAAGACTTTCAGGAAGGCCTGCAGGCCTTTTTGCAAAAACGCCCGCCGCACTACAGCGGTCAATGATGCCTCACCGACACTTTGGAGAACACGCGATGACACTGGACGATCTGATCTACAAACCCGGTTTGCTGGCGGGCCAGCGCGTGCTGGTCACGGGCGGGGGCACGGGCCTGGGCCGCGTGATGAGCGAGGCCCTGCTGCTGCTCGGGGCTGAAATCCACATCTGCGGGCGACGTGGCGCGGTGGTCGAGCAAACCGCCAGCGAGTTGATGGCCCAGCACGGCGACGCTTGGTGCCCTGGGTGTGCGACATCCGCAGCGACGAAGCGATCCAGGCCATGCTCGACAACATTTGGCAAACGCACGGCCCGCTGGACGGGCTCATCAACAACGCGGCGGGCAACTTTGTGAGCCGCACCGAAGACCTGTCGTCGCGGGCCTTTGATGCGATTGCCAACATCGTGTTCCGCGGCAGCTTCTACATGACGCTCGAATGCGGCAAGCGCTGGCTGGCCGAGGGGCGCAAAGCGTCGGTGATTTCCATCCTCACCACCTGGGTGTGGAACGGCTCGGCCTTCACCGTGCCTTCGGCCATGGCCAAGGCCGGGCTGCATGCCATGACCCAGTCGCTGGCGGTCGAGTGGGGCGGGCGCGGCATCCGCCTGAACGCCATCGCGCCCGGCCTGTTCCCGACCGAGGGCATGAGCGCGCGCCTGAACCCGGGCGGTGGCGAGCACAAGGCTGAGCGCAACCCGATGGGCCGCACCGGCCGCATGCCTGAGCTGGCCAACCTGGCCGTGTTCCTGATGGGGCCTGGTTCGGAGTATCTCAACGGCCAGACGATCGCCATCGACGGTGCGCAGTACCAGGCCACGGGTGGCAACTTTGCACACTTGGTCAGCTGGAGCGATGCCGATTGGCAACACGCCCGCCAGAACATTGAAAAAACCAACGCGACCGACCGCCGCAAGCGGCTGTAGGAGCGACGCCCCCGTCGCGATGGTTTGTGCAGGATCGCGACGAGGGCGTCGCTCCTACAAAAGAGGTGCCTTTAGCCGATCAGCCCCAGCCGCCGCGCAATCGCCACGGCCTGGGTGCGGCTGTGGGCGTCGAGCTTCATGTTGATGTTGCGCAAGTGGGTGCGCACTGTGCTGTCCGAGACGTAAAGTTTCTCCGCCATGGCGCTGTTGGAGTAGCCCTCCACCAGCAACTGCAACACCCGGATTTCCTTGCGCGTGAGGGGCTCCAGGGGGCCTTGGGCGGGCGCTGGCATTTTGTCCACATCGACCGGCAGCGGACCGAAGGCCTGCACCAAGCGTTGCAGGTAGTCGCCCATCAGCGGGTCGCGCACCGCACGGCTGTTGTGCTGTGCCAGGCAGCGCTGCACCAGCGCACCCAGGGCAGGGCCCTCGTCGATGATCTGCCGCATGAAGCCTTCCTGGCAGGCCCATTGCAGCGCAGTGCCCAGCGTGGACAAGGCCGCCGGTGTGTCCCCCAAGCGCTGCAGCGCCAGTGCACGTAGCAGGCGCAAGCTCAGCACCCGGCGCTGGCGTGAGGCGGCCACGGCGGCGTCCAGTTCGGCATCCGCTTGCCGCAGGGCGCGTGCGGCGTCGCCAAAGGCGGTCTCCCAGCGGATGCGGGCCAGCGCCAGGTATTCGATGTCGTTGGCCAGGAGGCGCTGGTCTTGTTCGCGTTGCCACACGGCGGGGTCATTGGCCCGTTCCAGCTCGTCGTGTGCGGCGCTGCCGTGGCCTTGCAGCAGCAACAGGCGTGCCCTTTCAAGTTTGGCGGTGGCCACCACACGCGGCAGTTTGCGCTGGTGGCCCAGGTATTCCAGCTCGGTGAGGGCTTGCCACGCGGCGTCCACATCGCCCTGGATGAAGGCGATGCGCGAGCGCATGGCGTGGCTCAGGATCATGTGGTCGGGCAGCCCCACGTCGCGGGCCACCGGCAAATAGACGTTGAGCAGGTGGTCCGCTTCATCGAGCGCGTTGGCTTCGTAGACGATGCTGGCGTACAGCACCCCGGCCCAGGCGTTGCCGTGGGTGTGCAGCAGGTTCACCGCGTGGGTGGCGTCCACCGCCAGCCGAAAGCGCGCACTGGCCTGGCGCAGGCGGCCTTGCTGCAAGTCCAGCAAGCCCTCGGTGGATTCGCTGTACATGCGGTTGAAGGTGCTGTTGTCGCTGTGCTGCTTTTTGGCCGCATCCAGCAACATTTGGGCTTGTTTGGGGTGTCCGGTCATGGCGGTGGTGTGGGCCATGGCATTTAACAATGTGGTGATGGCGAAACAGTTGCCCGCTGGCAAACAGTCCAGAGCTTTGCGACCAGCTGCAATGGCTTCTTCTTTTCGGTCCTGCATGGCCAGCAGCAGCGGACGCACACACATGGCATCGTTTTTGAAGCGTTCATCGTGCACGCCGCTGGCTTCTTGTTGCTCCAGCAAGTTCATGGCGCTGAAGGATCCGTGTGTGAAGCTTGTCGCCCAGATTGCGGCCATCACCAGACGCGGGCGCTGCCGCAGCTCGGCGGCAGGCAGGCTGCTGCACCAGCGGTACAGCATGCGCATGCGGCCTTGCTCCAGAAAGTCTTCTGCATGTTGCTCCAGCAATTGCATGGCCAGCGGAAAGTCACCGCCTTCGATGGCGTGTTCGATCGCGGGCACCGGGCGACCTTGTGATTCGTACCAGCCCGAGGCCGCCAAGTGCAGCCGGGCCACATCGTCCGCAAACTCTTTGTGCAACTGCTGGCGCAGGTGGTCGGCAAACAGGCTGTGGTATCGCCAGGTGGGCAGCTCGCTGGCCACGGGCGTCAAAAACAGGTGGTCGGTGTCCAGCTGTTGCAAGAGGGCTGCGCAATCGGCATGGGGGTTGAGTGCCGCGCACACCGAGGCGTCGAGTTGCCTGAGGATGCTGGTGCGCAGCAAAAAACGGCGGATGTGAGCAGGTTGGCGGGCCAGCACATCTTCGGCCAGGTAGTCGGCCACAGCCCGGTTGGAGCCCGAAAATCGCGTCACAAAATCTTCCGGATCGACCGCGCCGTCCAGCGCCATGGCCGCCAGCCAGAGGGCGGCGACCCAGCCTTCGGTTTTTTCGTGCAGGCGAAACAGCTGGTCGGCGCTGAGTTTGTGGGGGTGCGGGCGCTGCTCAAAAAACCGAGCAGTGTCTTGCAGGCTGAAGCGCAGACGCTCGGCGTCGATCTCGATCAATTGCCCACGCACCCGCAATCGCGCCAGGCCAATCTGCGGCAGGCCGCGCGAGCCAATCACCAGCAAGCCTTGGCGCGGCAGGTTGTGCGCAATCTCGCGCACGATGCTCAGCAGCGATGCCTCGTGGATGGCTTCGAATTCGTCCAGAAACAGTGCAAATGGTGTGTCGATGCGCGACAAGGCTTGCACCGTGTCGTTGCCCGGCAGGCCCAGTTGCCGCACGGCGGTGTCCAGGCAGTTCAGAAAACGCGAGACGTCGTTGTCGGCCCGGTCCAGTGTCAGCCAAGCGGTGGCCACGCCTGCATCTTCCAGGCGCACACGCGCTTGCATCATGGCGGTGGTCTTGCCAAAACCAGCCGGGGCGCGCACCAGCACCAGTTGTCCTGCACCCCGGCAGATCGTCTCGCAAAGGCCTGCACGCGCCACCTGCGAGGCGTCGTGTGCGGGCGGATTGAACTTGCTTTCCAGCCCCAGCGTGATCGAACTCGCTGAAACGGGGGGTGTCAGGTTGTCGGGTTCGAATGGGGCGGGCATGAAGGCAGGTCAGGGCAAACCAGTGGGATCAAAGGGGGATTAAAAAGGCAAATTCCATTATGAGCCCAGCAGCTGGGCAGCCACGGTCACCGGTTTGTCATGCACAAGCTCAAACCCGCCCTGATTTCGTCGCTTAAGACGATGCCACGCCAGTGGCAACTTTTTAGACTGAAGCCAAGACGGTACCGTGCCGCCATCAGGAGAGTTGCAGTGTTTCAAGGCCAAAGTATCCGAGTCGTTCCGCTGGCCGAAGCCGGGGTGTTTGAGCTGATGTTTGACCGCCAGGGCGAGTCGATCAACAAGCTCGACGACCGCACCGTGAACGAGTTGCGCCAGGCAACCCAGGCGCTGGCGGCCCAGCCGGGCCTCAAGGGCGTGCTGGTCAGCAGCACCAAGGACGTGTTCATCGTCGGCGCCGACATCACCGAGTTCGGTGCCAAGTTCAGCCAGTCGGCGGCGCAGATCACCGCCGGTGTGGCCCACAGCAACGAGGTGTTTGTCGCGTTTGAAGACCTGCCCGTGCCCACCGTGGTGGCGATCAATGGCTTTGCGCTGGGCGGCGGGTTGGAGATGGCGGTGTCGGGCAGCCTGCGCGTCATGTCCTCCACGGCCCAGATCGGGGTGCCCGAGGTCAAGTTGGGCTTGTTTCCGGGCTTTGGCGGCACGGTGCGTTTGTCGCGCCTGGCCGGTGTGGCCGTTGCCATGGACTGGGTGGCCAGCGGCAAACCCCAAAAGGCCGCCGCTGCGCTGGCCGCCGGGGTGGTGGATGACACGGCCCCACCCGAACAATTGCGCGAACGCGCCCTGGACTGGCTGCGCCGCGCCATGCAAGGCGAGGTGGACTGGTCAGCGCGCCAGCAGCGCAAGCGAGAGCCCGTGGCCATGGCCGCCAGCGAGGTGCAGGCGATGACCACCGCCCAGTTGGACAGCATGGCACGCACCGGCGCGCCGCACCAGCCTGCGGCCCGCATGGCGGTCGAGATGATGGCCCAAGCGGCGTTGTGTGACCGCGCAGGGGCGCTGGCGCTGGAGGCCCAAGCCTTTGGCGAGGTGGCACGCACCCAGGCGGCCGTGGCCATGGTGCAGACCTTTTTGAACGACCAGGCGGTCAAGAAAATCGCCAAGCGCCACGCCAAGGCGGGCCGGCCCGTGCAGCGCGCCGCTGTGCTGGGCGCGGGCATCATGGGTGGCGGCATCGCCTACACCAGCGCCCTCAAAGGGGTGCCGGTGCGCATGAAAGACATCCAGCAAGCTGGACTCGATCAAGGCATGGCCGAGGCGAACAAGCTGCTGCAGCGCCAGGTCAAGGCAGGCCGCATGGACGCGGCCAAGGCCGACCAGGTGCTGGCCTCCATCACCCCGCAACTGGGGTTTGAAGGTTTCGACCAGGTGGACTGCGTGGTGGAAGCCATTGTCGAGAACTTGGCCATCAAGAAAACCGTGCTGGCCGACCTGGAAGGCCGCATCGGCGCAGACACCCTGATCGCCTCCAACACCTCCAGCCTGCGCATCGACGACATGGCGGCGGCCTTGAAGCACCCCGGGCGTTTTGTAGGCATGCATTTCTTCAACCCGGTGCATGTGATGCCGCTGGTCGAAGTGGTGCAGGGCAGCCACACGCAGCCCGAGGCCTTGTCCACTGCCGTGGGCTATGCGGCCGCCATGGGCAAGGTGCCCATCGTGGTCAAGGACTGCCCGGGCTTTTTGGTCAACCGCGTGCTGACCGCCTACATGCGCGGCTTTCTGGAGCTGGTGCGTGACGGCGCTGACTTTGTGAAAGTGGACCAGGTCATGGAGGCCTTTGGCTGGCCCATGGGCCCGGCCTATCTGGAAGACGTGGTGGGCATGGACACGGGCAGCCATGTGAGCGATGTGATTTCGGCCGGTTACCCCGAACGCATGCCGCGCATCGAGCACGACGCCTTGCGCCTCATGGCCAGCCAGGGCCGCTTTGGTCAGAAAAATGGCATCGGCTTTTACCGTTACGAAGCCGACCCGAATGGCAAACCCCGCCGCAGCCCGGCGCCCGACAGCCATGCGCTGCTGGCGTCCATCCAGCCGCAGGGCCTCAAAGACTTCAGCGCCCAGGACATCCAGGACCGCATGATGCTGCCCCTCATCGTCGAAGCCGCGCACGCGCTCGAAGACGGCGTGGTCGGCAGCGCCGCCGAGCTGGACATGGCCATGCTGCTGGGCATCGGCTTTCCGGCCTACGCGGGCGGCCCGCTCAAATACGCCGACTGGCTGGGCCTGCCAGAAGTGGTGGCCCGCTGCGAACGCTGGCAGCACCTGGGCGCAGCTTACGCCCCCACCGCCCGCATGCGCGAGATGGCCGCCACAGGGCAGCGTTATTACCCCGTTTGAACACCAGGAGACACATCCATGAAACTCGATTCACAAGTGACCGCCGTCATCACCGGCGGGGCCTCGGGCCTGGGCGCGGCTACGGCGAGGCAACTGGCCAGCCATGGCGTCAAGGTGGCCTTGTTTGACCTGAACGAGGCGCAGGGCGAAGCCCTGGCCCAAGAGCTGGGGGGCATCTTTTGCAAAGTCGATGTGACCTCCGAAGAGCAGGTCGATGCCGGGTTTGCCAAAGCGCGTGCGGCGCTGGGCCAGGAGCGCATCCTGGTCAATTGCGCAGGCACGGGCAACGCCATCAAGACGGCCAGCCGCGACAAAGCCACGGGCGAAATCCGGTCCTTCCCCACCGCCAACTTTGACCGCATCATCCAGATCAACCTGGTGGGCACTTTCCGCTGCATTGCCAAGTCGGCCGCAGGTATGCTGACCCTCACGCCGCAAGAAGACGGTGAGCGCGGCGTGATCATCAACACCGCCTCGGTGGCCGCCCAAGACGGCCAGATGGGCCAGGCCAGCTACTCGGCCAGCAAGGCGGGCATCGTGGGCATGACGCTGCCCATTGCCCGCGACCTGATGGGCGACGGCATCCGCGTCAACACCATCTTGCCCGGCATCTTCAACACCCCGCTGCTGCAAGCCGCGCCCGACAACGTCAAGGCCGCGCTGGCCGCGACCGTGCCTTTCCCCAAACGCCTGGGCGAGCCGCCCGAATACGCCCACCTGGCCGAAACCCTGATCACCAACCGCTACCTCAACGGCGAGTGCATCCGCATCGACGGGGCCATCCGCATGGCACCGCGCTGAGCCGCGCACCCCGCTTTCTGTCGCTCCGCTTTGCCCAAAATCGTCTGTTCTGACGATGTGGGTGGGCGGGTGTGGACACCAGAATGACCTTCATTGGCCAACTTTCGGGAATACAACATGTCTGAAGCATTCATCGTTGCCGCCACCCGCACCGCAGGCGGGCGCCGGGGCGGGCGCCTGTCCGGCTGGCATCCGGTTGATCTGGCGGCGCAGGTCCTGAACGACTTGGTGGACCGCACCGGGGCCGATCCGGCGCTGATCGAGGACGTGTTCATGGGTTGCGTGAGCCAGGTGGGCGAGCAATCCACCAACGTGGCGCGCAATGCGGTGCTGGCCTCGCGCCTGCCCGAGTCGGTGCCCGGCACCTCGATTGACCGGCAGTGCGGCTCGTCGCAACAGGCGGTGCACTTTGCGGCCCAGGCCGTCATGTCGGGCGCGATGGACATCGTGATCGCGGCGGGCGTCGAGTCCATGACGCGGGTGCCCATGTTCAGCCCGTCTGCGCTGGCCTCCAAGGCCGGCATGGGTTCTTACCAAAGCGATTGGGTCAACCAGCGTTACAACAACGTGGCCTTCAGCCAGTTTGTGGGCGCCGAGATGATGGCCCGCAAATACGGTCTGAGCAAAGACGAGCTGGACCGTTACGCCTTGCTGAGCCACCAGCGTGCCCTGGCCGCGACCCAGGCGGGCGCATTCAAGAACGAAATTTTGCCCGTGGCGGTGCGCACCGCAGACGGGTCCGCATCGGGCGAAATGCACACGGCTGACGAAGGCATCCGCGCCGAAGCGTCGCTGGAGAGCATCCAGAGTGTCAAATTGCTGCAAGAAGGCGGCGTCATCACCGCTGCCAATGCCAGCCAAATTTGCGACGGCGCGACCGGGGTGATGATCGTCAACGAGCGGGGCCTGAAGGCCTTGGACGTGCAGCCCCTGGCCCGCATCCACCACATGACCATGATCGGCCACGACCCGGTCATCATGCTCGAAGCCCCCATCCCGGCCACCGAGCGGGCCCTGAAAAAAGCGGGCATGAAGATCGACGAGATCGACCTGTACGAGGTCAACGAAGCCTTTGCCTCGGTGCCGCTGGCCTGGCTCAAGGCGCTGGGGGCCGACCCGGCGCGCCTGAACGTCAACGGCGGTGCGATCGCGCTGGGTCACCCGCTGGGTGCTTCGGGCACCAAGCTCATGACCACCCTCGTGCACGCGCTGGCTCAGCGCGGCAAGCGCTACGGCCTGCAGACCATGTGCGAAGGCGGCGGCATGGCCAACGTGACCATCATCGAGCGCCTGTGATGCACAGCGGCGTGCCTGAATCCGGCCAGCCCCTGCTCAGCATTTCAGGTGTCACGGTCCGCTTTGGCGGCATCGTGGCCCTGGACGGGGTGTCGTTCGATGTGCATCGGGGCGAGATTTGTGCCCTGATTGGCCCCAACGGCGCGGGCAAAAGCACCTTGTTCAATTGCCTCTCGCGCCTGTATGTGTGCGACAGCGGCACCATCGCCTGGAACGGCCAAGCGCTCAACCAGCTGCCGCGCCACCGCATGGCCGGTCTGGGCATCGGCCGCACCTTCCAGAACCTGGCGCTGTTCAAAACCATGACCGTGCGTGAAAACGTGCTCGTCGGCAGCCACAGCCAGCACCATGCGGGCTTTTTGCGCAATGCGTTTCGCCTGCCCGGTGTGGCGCAGGTGGAAGCGCTAGCGGCGGCCAAGGCCGATGAACTGATCGAATTTTTGGGCCTGCAGGCCGAGGCCCACCGTGTGGTGGGCGACTTGCCTTTTGGCACGCAAAAGCGGGTCGAGTTGGCACGCGCCCTGGCCTCGCAGCCGCAGTTGCTGCTGCTCGACGAGCCCGCTTGCGGCTTGAACCACGAAGAACTGCACAGCTTGGGTGCGCTGATCCGCGACATCCGCGACCGCCTGAAGGTCACGGTGCTGCTGGTAGAGCACCACATGGGCCTGGTCATGGGCATCTCGGACCGGGTAGTGGCCCTGAATTTTGGCAAGAAGATCGCCGAGGGCACGCCTGCGCAGGTGCGCCAGCACCCCGAGGTGATCCGTGCCTACTTGGGCGAATCAGAGGAAACCGCATCATGAGCACGTTGCTGGAAGTGCGCGACCTGCATGCGCGTTATGGAAACACCCAAGTGCTGCACGGTCTGAACCTGGATGTGGCCGAGGGCCAGGTCACGGCCTTGCTGGGCGCCAACGGTGCGGGCAAGACCACCACCTTGCGGGCGCTGTGCCAGCTGATGGTGCAGACCACCGGCAGCATCACCCTCGAGGGCGTGGCCTTGAACAGCCGCAACACCGAACAGATCGCCCGCCTGGGTGTGGGCCATGTGCCCGATGGGCGCGGCACCTTCATGGCGCTGAGCACCGAAGAAAACCTGCGCCTGGGCGCTTTCAGCCGCGCCAGCCGAGAGGGCTTGGCGCAGGACATGGACAAGGTCTACGGCTACTTTCCCCGGCTGCGTGAGCGGGCCAGCCAGCAGGCGGGCACCTTGTCGGGCGGTGAACAACAAATGCTGGCGATTGGCCGCGCCCTGATGGGCAGGCCCCGTTTGTTGTTGCTGGATGAGCCCTCGTTTGGTTTGGCCCCGCTGGTGGTCAAGGACATTTTTGCCATCATGCGGCGCATCAACCAGGAGGAAAAAGTTTCCATCCTGTTGGTCGAGCAAAACGCCAAGCTGGCGCTGGACATTGCCGACACCGCTTACCTGCTGGAAACCGGACGCGTGGTGTTGCACGGCTCGTCCAGTGACATGCGCAGCAACGATGCGGTGCGCCGCGCCTATCTGGGCGAATAAGGGATTGACCGATGAATGAATTGCTGCACCAAACACTCTCGGGCCTGGCCACTGGCGGTATTTATGCCAGTGTGGCGCTGGCCCTGGTGATGATTTACCAAGCCACACACCACATCAATTTCGCGCAAGGCGAGATGGCCATGTTCTCCACCTTTCTGGCCTGGATGCTGCTGGACGCGGGGCTGCCGTATTGGGGGGCTTTTGCCTTGACGGTGCTGCTGTCTTTTGTGCTGGCGGCAGCCATCGAGTTTGCGGTCATTCGGCCCATGCACAAGGCGCCGGAGTTGTCGGTGGTGGTGGTCTTCATCGGCTTGCTGGTGATCTTCCACAGCCTGGCGGGCTGGCTGTTTGGTTACACCATCAAGACCTTCCCCAGTCCTTTTCCGGCAGGGGCCTGGTATGGCTCGCAGCTCATGTCGGCGCACGAGGTGGGGGCCATTTTTGTGGCGCTGGTCATGGTGGCTTTGCTGTTTTCGTTTTTCCGTTTCACACCGCTGGGCTTGGCCATGCGGGCTGCCGCGCAAAACGCCAACTCGTCACGCTTGGTGGGCATTTCGGTCGGGCGCATGCTGATGCTGGGCTGGGGCCTGGCCGGCGCCATTGGCGCCGTGGCCGGGATGATGGTGGCCCCTGTGGTGTTTCTGGACCCCAACATGATGACCGGCGTTTTGCTCTATGCCTTTGCCGGTGCGCTGATTGGTGGCATCGACAACCCGGTGGGCGCGGTCTTGGGCGGCTTCATTGTGGGCGTGCTGGAAAACCTGATGGGCAGCTATGTGGTGGGCACCGAGCTCAAACTGACGGTGGCGCTGGTGCTGATCGTGGGGGTGTTGATCGTGCGGCCCTCGGGCCTGCTCGGCAAAAAAATTGTGACGAGGGTCTGAACCATGAAACCGAGTGCGACCCTGAACGCCTCTTTGCCGACGGCCATTGCCGGTTTGTCTGAGCGCACCGTCAAAGCCGGTTTGCTGGTGCTGCTGATCCTGGCCGTAGGCCTGGCCTTTGTGGCCAAAGGCTACCAGCTGTTCCAGGCCACCATGGTGGTGGCCTATGCGATCGCGCTGGTGGGCCTGAACATGCTGACCGGCTACAACGGCCAGATTTCGCTGGGCCACGGGGCCTTCTTTGCGCTGGGGGCCTATGTCACCGGCATCTTGATGGAACACGCCGCTGTGCCTTATTGGGCCACGTTGCCTACAGCGGCTGTGGTGTGTTTGTTGGTGGGTTACCTGTTTGGTCGACCCGCGCTCAAGCTCGAAGGCCTGTACCTGGCGCTCGCCACCTTTGCGCTCGGCGTGGCCATGCCGCAGTTGCTGAAATACAAACACCTCGAAGCCTGGACCGGTGGTGTGCAAGGCATTGTCTTGATGAAGCCCGATGCGCCTTGGGGTCTGCCGCTCACGCAAGACCAATGGCTGTACCTGTTTGCCCTGGCGGTGGCGGTGGTGATGTTCTGGATCGCGCACAACCTGCTGCAAAGCGGCACGGGCCGGGCCATGCGGGCCATCCGCGACCATGCCATGGCAGCCGAAGCCATGGGTGTGGACAACCGGCACTACAAGTCCATGACCTTTGGCGTGTCGGCTGCTTACACCGGCGTGGGCGGCGCCCTGTCGGCGATTGCGGTGCAGTTTGTCTCGCCCGATTCGTTCACCCTGTTCTTGTCCATCTCTTTGCTGGTGGGCATTGTGGTGGGTGGCGTGGGCACGCTGTGGGGCGCTTTGTATGGCGCCATCTTCATCATGTTCGTGCCCAACCTGGCCGAAAAAGTCTCCAAGGCCGCGCCTTGGGCGGTGTATGGCGTGGTGCTGATCTTGTTGATGTTTGTCATGCCCGGCGGCGTGGTGGGTTTGCTGCGCAAGCTGCAGGCCTGGCGTGCTGCCCGAAGCCATTGATTTCTTGGAGACCCCATGGCCGATGAACACCCGATCCTGCTGGAGCGCCAAGGCGATGTGGCCTGGCTGCGCCTGAACATCCCGCAACGCCTGAATCCTTTGGCGCAAACGTTGCAAGTGGCCCTGCGCGAGCAATTGGCCGCCCTGCGCGAAGACCGCTCGGTGCGGGCGCTGGTCATCACCGGCGTGGGCAAGGCCTTTTGCGTGGGGGCTGATTTGGGCAGCATGCGGCCGCCTTCTGACCAAAGCCTGGGCGAGCAAACGGCCGACGCGATGGAGGCCCTGTCCAACCGCCTGATCGAAGACATCCGCAGCTTGCCTTTTCCGGTGGTGAGCGCGGTCAACGGCCCTTGCGCGGGCGCGGGTGTGGGTGTGGCGCTGGCCGCCGACGTGGTGGTGGCGGCGCAGTCGGCTTACTTTTATTTGCCCTTCATGCCGCGTCTGGGCATCGTGCCGGACCTGGGCAGCACCTGGTTTTTGCAGCGCTCGGCTGGGCGTGCACGGGCTGTGGGCCTGAGCTTGCTGGGCGATCGTTTGCCTGCCCAGCAGGCCCTGGACTGGGGTTTGATCTGGGCTTGTGTCCAAGATGATCAACTGGCTGAACAGGCCCAAGCGCTGGCACAGCGTCTGGCGCAGTTGCCCGCCCATGCGGCGCAGGAAATCCGGCGCACCTACGACCACGCCGAAAGTGCCAGCTTGCAAGCGCAGCTGTACTACGAGGCCTCGCGCCAGCGCGAGCTGATCGATCGGCCCGAATTTTCTGAAGGTGTGCGGGCTTTCCTGGAAAAACGCGAGCCCAAGTTCCCGCCGCGCTGAGGCCTTTGCAATATCGTCAGTTCCGACGATGCTCTGTACTGGGCAGCTTTCTACGATGGCATGGACTCTGGCGTCATGCTTCTTTGACGGGTTGTGATGCTGGGGTTCGATTTCTTTTCTTCATAAAAATCAGGAGACAACATGTCCAAATCTTTTGATGCCGGTCTGCGCCGGTCCCTCAAACTCGGTGCCGGCATGTTGCTGGCCAGCGCTTTCCCCTTGGTGTCGCATGCCCAGAAAAAATACGACCCCGGTGCCAGCGATACCGAAATCAAGCTCGGCAACCTGAACCCGTATTCCGGCCCCGCCTCGGCCTACGGCACGGTGGGCAAAGCCATGCAGGCCTACTTTGACAAGGTCAATGCCACAGGCGGCGTGAATGGCCGCAAGATCAACTTCATGACGTTGGACGATGCCTACAACCCGGCCAAGTCGGTGGAGCAGACCCGCAAGCTGGTCGAGCAAGACGAGGTGCTGCTCATGTTCGGCTCGTTGGGCACGGCGCAAAACATCGCGGTGCAGCGTTACCTCAACGCCAAAAAAATCCCCCAGCTGTTCATCAACACGGGCGCCACCCGCTTTGGCGACCCCAAGACCAACCCCTGGACTATGGGCTGGCAGCCCACCTACCAGGCCGAAGGCCGCTTGTATGCCAAGCACATTCTGCAGACCAAGCCCAACGCCAAAATTGGTGTGCTGATGCAAAACGACGACTTCGGTAAGGACTACATGAAGGGCCTGCTCGATGGGCTGGGCGACAAGGCCAAGACCATGGTCACCCAGCACCTGACTTACGAGGTGAGCGACCCCACGATCGACAGCCAGATGGTGACGCTCAAGTCCGCAGGCTGCGATGTGTTCGTGAGCATCACCACACCCAAGTTCGCGGCCCAGGCGATTCGCAAAGCTGCTGAGATCGGTTGGAAGCCCACCCAGTACCTGGTGAGCGTGTCGCAGTCGGCCAGTTCCGTGCTCAAGCCTGCGGGGCTTGAAAACGCGGTGGGCATCATCTCTTCCACCTACTTGCTGACCCCCTTGGACCCTGCGGCTGCGGGCAACAAGGACGCGGCCGAATACGCCGCGACCATGAAGCAGTACTACCCATCGGGCGACCCTGAAGATACCCTCAATGCCAACGGCTATTCGACAGCCGCAACCATGGTGCAGGTGCTGCGCATGGCGGGCGACAACCTCACGCGCGAAAACATCATGAAGCAGGCGGCCAACATGAATTTCACACCGCCCATGTTGTACCCCGGCATCGACATCAAGACCACGCCCGACGATTTCTTCCCGATCCAGAAGAAGGCACTGCAACGCTTCAACGGCAAGACCTACGAAACCATCCTTCAGGCCACCGCCGGTTGATGTGTCCAAGGCGGGAAGCCTGAATGGCTTCCCGTCGTTCAAAATCCAGGAGACCTTTATGTTGCAAGGCCTGATGCAAGACCGTCCGTTGCTCATTTCTTCATTGATCGAGCATGCGGCCCGATTTCACCCGGACACCGAAATCGTGTCCCGTCTGCCCGAAGGGCACGTGCACCGCACCACCTGGAAGGGCATTGCACAGATGTCCCGGCAAGTGGCCCAGGCCATGCAGGTGCTGGGCGTCAAGCAAGGTGACAGGGTGGGGACGCTGGCCTGGAACTCTTACCGCCACCTGGCGCTTTACTACGGCGTGTCCGGCTGTGGCGCGGTGCTGCACACCGTCAACCCGCGCCTGTTTCCCGAGCAGATTGACTACATCGTCAACCACGCTGAAGACCAGGTGCTGTTTTTTGACCTGACCTTTGCGCCACTGGTGGCCCAGCTGGCACCCTCGCTCAAGACCGTCAAGACCTTTGTGGCCATGACCGACAAGGCGCACATGCCCGACATCGGTGTGCCCAATGTGCTGTGCTTTGACGACTTGCTGGCTTCGCAAAGCAGCGACTACACCTGGCCTGAATTCGATGAGCGCAGCGCTTCTTCGCTGTGCTACACCTCGGGCACCACGGGCAATCCCAAGGGTGTTTTGTATTCGCACCGCTCCACGCTGCTGCACACGCTGATGGAACTGGCTCCCGACACCTTTGGCGTCAGCTCAACAGAAACCCTGCTCTTGATCGTGCCCATGTTCCATGCCAATGCATGGGGCATGCCTTATGCCGCCGCGATGGTGGGGGCCAAGCTGGTGCTGCCTGGTCCGCACCTGGACGGCGAAAGCGTGTTCAATCTGATGCAGCAGGAGCGTGTGACTTTCTCGCAAGGCGTGCCCACGGTGTGGATGATGCTGTTCCAGTACCTGGACGCGAACCCGCACTTGGACCCCAAATCACTCGGCGTCAAGCGCGTGGGCATTGGCGGCGCTGCCGTGGCGCGTGGCATGCTCGAACGCTTTGAAAACCAGTTCGGTGCCGAGGTGGTGCAAGGCTGGGGCATGACCGAGACCAGCCCGATTGGCGTGATCAGCAAATTGCTGCTCAAGCACGCTCATGTGCCTGCCGAAGAGCTGATCAAGACCAAGCTCAAACAAGGCCGGGGCGTCTGGGGCGTGGACCTGAAGATCGTTGATGAAAACGGCCAGGCCTTGCCCTGGGACGGCGTGGCGTTTGGCCACCTGCATGTGCGTGGCCCCTGGATTGCCAGCGGTTATTACCGACGCGAGGGCGGAGAGGTGCTCGACGACGAAGGCTACTTCCCCACGGGCGACGTGGCCACCATCGATCCCGACGGTTACCTGCAACTGGTGGACCGCGCCAAGGACGTGATCAAGTCGGGCGGCGAATGGATTTCATCGATCGATGTGGAAAACACCACCAACTCGCACCCCGGGGTGGCCGAATCGGCGGTGATTGGTGTGGCGCATCCCAAGTGGCAAGAGCGCCCGCTGTTGCTGGTGGTGCGCCGTGCCGGTGTGCAGCTTGAAGCCAAGGATGTGATGGACTACCTGTCCACGCGCATTGCCAAATGGTGGCTGCCCGACGACATCGTGTTCGTCGACACCTTGCCGCACACGGCCACGGGCAAACTGCTCAAGACCAAATTGCGTGAACAGTACCGAGACCACCGCTTGCCCACGGCTTGATTTCACGCTTCAGAAAAATGGCCGCTTGGTGCGGCCATTTTTAATCCCACACGGATTCAGAAAATGATCATGCCCCGGGCATTGCGTCCTTGAGCCAGGTCGTCAAAGGCCTGAGGGGCTTCTGCCAGTGTGTAACGGTGGGTGATGAGTTCGTCCAGTTTCAGCTTGCCACTGCTGTAGAGCGACATCAGGCGCGGGAAGTCTTCGCGTGGTCGTGCAGACCCGTAGTAGCTGCCTTTGAGTGTTTTTTCTTCCAGCGTGAGCGAAACGGTTTTGAGCGTGGTGGTGTCTTGCATGCCTGCAACGCCAACAACCACGGCGGTGCCGCCTTTGCGCAAGGCGCCATAAGCCTGCGCCACCACGCTGCCCAGGCCCACGCACTCAAACGCATAGTCTGCGCCGCCACCGGTCAGCTTTTTCAAGGTCTTGACCAGGTTGTCCTCCGCCGCTGCATTGACCGTGTGGGTGGCACCAAACAAGCGGGCCATGGCCAGTTTGTGATCCGAGCGGTCAACTGCAATGACCATGGCCGCGCCCGCGATGGCACAACCCTGAATGGCGTTCAGGCCCACCCCTCCGGCACCGAAGACCACGGCGATCGAGCCCGCCGTCAGCTTGGCTGTGTTGACCACAGCCCCCACGCCGGTCATGACACCACAGCTGATGAGGGCACAACAGTCCATGGGAATGTCGGGTCGATCCACCTTGATCACATTGTCCATGTGCAGCGTGGCGTACTCGGACATCACGCCGCAGCCGCACAAAATGTTCAAGGGCAGACCTGCCATGTCGTGGGTGCGGACGGTGCCGTCGGGCAAGGTGAATGCTGTACGGGCATTCTGGTCGCACAGTTGCGGCTGGCCCGTCATGCAATACCGGCAATGCCCGCACATGCTGACAAAAGACGTGATCACGCGGTCACCGACTGCCAGCCCTTTGACGCCTTCGCCCAAGGCCACGACATGACCTGCGCCTTCATGACCGAGCACGACCGGGGGTGGCAGCGGAATGATGCCTTTGGCGGTCGACAAGTCGCTGTGGCATACGCCACAGGCTTGCATCTTGATCATCACCTCGCCATGCTGCGGGGGGTCGACCCAGATGTCTTCAACGGTGACGGTGCCCGTGTTGTCGCGGGCAATGACGGCGCGTGATTTTTGTCGCATGGGGTTCTCGCTGATGAGGGTATGCAGGCGCTAGGGTGCCTCGAATATTTTCAGCAGTGCGGCTGGCGATAGCATCGTCGCTTGCGACGAATTCTCAATCTTGCTGACGTGCACGCAGTCTGACGGCGCTGCTGCTATCGGACAGTGAGGCCGCGCTCAGTTGTCGGGCCCATGCCTGACTGCGCTGCTGCTCCAGGACCAGGGCCTCGCCCATGGGCAATTTGTAGCCGTCCCCAATCAGGCGTTTGTAGGCTTGTGCCATCTCCGGGGGCGCCGTGGCGATGTCCTTGGCCAAAGCGAAGGTTTGTTCATCCAAGGTGTCGTTGGGGACGCATCGGTTGATCAGCCCCCAGCGTTCTGCCTGGGCTGCACCCATGAAGTTGCCACTCATGGACAACTCCATGGCCCTGGCCTGACCGACAAGTCGACTCAACTTCTGTGAAAGCCCCCATCCTGGCAAGACGCCCATTCGCACATGGGTGTCGGCAAACCGGGCGCTGCTGCTGGCCAGAACCATGTCGCAAGCCAATGCCAGCTCCAAACCACCCGTGACGGCCACACCCTGAACGGCTGCGATGGTGGGCCAGGGCATGGCCGCCAGAGCGGCCACCGGATCGTTGTGCAGTCCCGAAAGCGGCAGCCCATGTGTGGACAGCTCTTTCAGGTCCAGTCCTGCGCAAAATGTCTGATTCGCGCCTCTCAACACCAGCACGCGAACGCGGCTGTCTTTGGCCAGCTGTTGCAACAACTGCACCAGCGCCTCACGCAGCGCACTGTTCAGTGCGTTCATGACCTCGGGCCGATTCAAGGTCACCGTGGCGATGCCGTGTTCGGATTGCTCCAGCAAAAGAATGTTTGACATCGTGAATCCTGTGGTGTTCGTGAAGGACCCAGTGTGCAGGACATTCAGCCTTTCAAATTCGTCGATTTGGACGACGTTCAAAAAAATCGGGGCGCACAAAATGACCCATCTCTTCATTTGAAAAGAAAAGACCATGGTTTCATACCGCATGCTGATCAACGGCCAGTTGGTAGACAGTCCGCAAACGCTTGACGTGTTGAACCCCGCAACCGAGGCGGTTTTGGCGACTGTGCCCGATTGCAGCATGGATCAATTGGATGCGGCCGTGGCAGCTGCCCGCCGCGCACAGCCTGCTTGGGCCGCTCAGGGCATCGAGGCGCGCCGCTTGCTGTTGCGCGAGATGATCCGTCGCATTGAGCCACGCGTCGCGCAATTGTCAGAACTTCTGACACAGGAGCAGGGCAAGCCTTTGACCATGGCCGCAGGTGAACTCAAAAGCATGCTGCGGTTCATGAAAGGGCTGAGTGAACAGACTTTGCCGGAATCGGTCAACGAGGACAGCGCGGTTCGTCGCAGTGTGACCCGGCGCATTCCGTTGGGCGTTGTTGCTGCTTTGTCGCCCTGGAATTTTCCGGCGTTGCTGTCCTGGTGGAAAGTCGTTCCGGCTTTGCTGACGGGCAATACGGTGGTGCTCAAGCCTTCGCCCATGACGCCTTTGACAGTTTTATCCATCGCCGAATGGATGGTCGATCTGTTCCCCCCTGGTGTGCTCAATGTGATCGTGGGCGGGGATGCGTTGGGCCCACGCCTGACGTCTCATCCGGGCATAGACAAGGTCAGTTTCACAGGGTCGACAGAGACCGGGCGTCGGGTCATGGCCGCAGGGGCCAGCACGCTCAAACGCCTGACGCTGGAGTTGGGGGGCAACGATGCGGCCATTGTGTTGCCAGATGTTGACCTGGCTAAAGCCGTGCCTCAGTTGTTCTGGTCAGCCTTTGCCAACAGTGGGCAGGTGTGCGTGGCGACCAAACGCCTGTATGTTCATCGTGATATCTACCAAGCCTTTGCCCAGGCGTTTGTGGCCTATGCGGCAACAATCAAAGTCGGACCTGGGCTGGATGCCAGCACACAGCTGGGGCCCGTGCAAAACAAACCGCAATACCTGCGCGTGCGCGCACTCATTGAGCACAGCCGTCAGGCGGGCCATCCCATCTTGTTTGAAGGCGACATCCCTGAGGGACCGGGGTATTTTGTGCCTGTCACGGTGTTCGATAACCCTCCGGATGACAGCCGTGTTGTGGCAGAAGAAGCATTTGGCCCAGTCCTGCCATTGCTGAGTTTTGATACGGTGGATGAAGCCATCCGCCGGGCCAATGCGTCCAGCTACGGTTTGGCCGGTTCTGTCTGGACGCGTAACCTCAATGAGGCCATCGACATTGCGCAAAGGTTGGAGACAGGCAATGTGTACATCAACGAATCGTTCTATCTTTCACCCAATGCGCCTTTTGCCGGTCACAAACAGTCAGGCTTTGGTGTCGAAATGGGGGAGGACGGCCTTTTGAGCTTCACGCAACCGCAAACCTTGATGATTCGCCAGGATCTGTTTTGAGCAGACCTTGCTCATGCTGCTTGTAGCAACATGCGCTGCAATTCCAGCAATTCTTGAGGCGTCAGTCCGATCGCACCGTGCAGGTACTCGCGCATGCCACCGTGCTGCGCGTCCACCGCCTCAAAGGCCGCATGCAAAAACTCCGGCTGCACTTGCCAGAGCACCTTCATCACATGGGCGTGGCCTTGGCCTTCCAGGCTGGGGTCGCGCCGGTACAGCTGGTTGGTGAGTAAATAGTCGTGCTCGATGGTGTCACGCTCAACGCCCAGCGCTGACAACAGCAGCGCTGCCGCAAAACCCGTGCGGTCTTTGCCTGCCGTGCAGTGAAACACCTGTGGTGTGGGCTGCTCCAGCAGATGCTTCATGAACCGCCCATACGTGCCTGCGTTGCGGTTCACAAAATCGCGGTAGGTCTCGCGCATCAGCTCCACCGTCTCTTCGGTGGTGGGCACGATGCCTTGGGCCACCAGCGCCTGCATGCGGGCGATCACGGTGGGCTCGATGGTCAGGGCCACACGCTGCACGCCCGGGATGTCGTAAGGCGTGGCGGTGTATTCGGCCACCCCCCGAAAGTCCAGACTGTGGCTCACCCCCAAGGCCTGCAAACGCGCCACATCGGCATCGCTCAGCCCCGCCAGATGGTCCGAGCGGAACACCTGACCACGGCGTACGCGTTGGCCGTTTGTCGTCGGGTAGCCGCCGACATCGCGGAAGTTGGAGGCGCCTTGCAGCAGAGCGGGGGTTACCGGGGTCATGGGGGCATCGTGGAGAAAAGAAGTCTCCATTGTCGTTGCCCCGCAGCGGCCAGCTTGTTGCTGCAGGCGACAAACCCCGCTTGGCCAAGGTGAAAGTGCGGGCATGCCCCTTTTGTGGCACACCGCTTGCTTGTCTTGGGCATGCACCTCGATTTGAACCCGCTCCAACCCGTCGGCCCGGGGGTCTCCAGCGCCTGGCGTGACCCCTTGGGCCTCATGCTGGCCTCCACAGGCGAGGGCGTGTTCGGGGTCGATCTGGAGGGGCTGTGTGTTTTCATCAACCCGGCCGGGGCCCGCATGATCGGTTTTGAACCGCAACAGGTGCTGGGGCAAAACATGCATGTGCTGACACACCATTCCCATGGTGATGGCGCGCATTACCCCATGGACGACTGCCCCATTTACAACGCCTTTCGGCGCGGCGAGCCCTGCCGCATCGACAGCGAAGTGTTCTGGCGCGCAGACGGCAGCAGCTTCCCGGTGGAGTATTCGAGTTACCCCGTCTTTGACCAGGGGCAGGTGCGTGGTGCGGTGGTCACGTTTGTGGACATCACCGAGCGCAAGCGGGCCGAAGACGCTTTGCACCAGGCCAAAAACGAACTGGAGGCGCGGGTGACCGAGCGCACCCGTGCGCTGGAAACGGCTTTGCAGCAGTTGCGTGAATTGGCCGCTTGGTCCGAGGCTGTGCGCGAAGAAGAGCGCACCCGCATTGCCCGCGAGGTGCACGACGAATTGGGCAGCTTGCTGGTGGCCCTGAAGATGGATGTGGGTTGGCTGGACAAGCGCTTGTCCGAGCAAGAGCAGCGGGCCTTTGAGGAGGCGCAAAGCATGCGTGAAAAGATGCGTGGCAAATGCCAGAACATGAGCCGCTTGATCGAAAACGCCGTGGTCAACGTGGGCCGCATCATCACCGACTTGCGCCCCAGCATCCTGGACCACCAGGGCCTGTGGGGGGCGCTGGAGTGGCAGGCGCAGGAGTTTGTGCAGTCGGCTGAACAACAACTCAAATGGTGCATGGAGGTCAACGAGCAGCGGGCGTTGCCCGAGCCCATGGCCATGGCCGTGTTCCGCATTTTTCAGGAAATGCTGAGCAACGTGGGCCGCCACGCTCAGGCCCGCACGGTGGATGTGGACATGGTCGAGCGCGAGGGCTGGCTGCACTTGTCCGTGGAAGACGATGGCTGCGGTGCCTTGCCACAGGTGTTTGAGTCACCGCAGGCCTACGGCATCCTGGGCATGCGTGAGCGGGCGCGGCACTTTGGCGGCGTGATCGACATCGACAGCCAACCCGGCAGGGGCACCCGCATGCGGCTGTCCATGCCCTTGCCCGTTCTTGAGACTGCGCCATGAGCGCGACAGTGCGCGTGCTGCTGGGCGACGACCACAAGATCGTGCGCGAAGGCCTGAAGATGGTGCTGGCCGATGACCCTTTGCTGCAAGTGGTGGCCGAAGCCGATACCGGCCCCGGCGTGTTGGACGCCGTGCAACAACTGCAAGGCCCGCAGGGCATCGACGTGGTCCTGCTCGACATCGCCATGCCGGGCATGGACGGGCTGGATGTGTTGCAGATCCTGCGTCGGGACTGGCCCGGCTTACCAGTGCTGATGCTCAGCACCTATCCGGAGAAACAATATGCGGTGCGTTGCATCCAATTGGGGGCCTCGGGTTACCTGAACAAAAGCACCGATCCCGATGACCTGATGGCGGCGCTGCGGCGTGTGGCGGCAGGCGGCATGCACGTCACGCCCACCACGGCCGAGGCGCTGGCCAGCCTGGTGAGCCAGGGCTGCACCAAAAGCGGGATTGAACTGCTCTCGCACCGTGAGCACCAGGTCTACCTTTTGTTGACGCAAGGCCACACCGTGACCGAAATTGGTGCGCAATTGAGTTTGGCCCCTAACACGGTGAGCACTTACCGTGCACGCATCCTGGAAAAGACGGGCACCAAGAACGATGTGGAACTGGCTTTGTACGCACAAAAAGTGACTTTGTCGTCCCGGGCGTAGACCCGGGGTCCATCGTCCAGCGCGGTCGTTTGCAAACGCCAGCGCCGCGCAGTGGATCCCGGATCAGAGTCCGGGATGACCGCAGCGACAGCTTCGCCCTGACATTTTCAAACTTCACAGGTCCGGGTCCACCGCAGCAGATGGGTGCTTGAACGCCAGTCGGGGCTGAAGCCACCGATCGCAAGCCGGTGGCGTCGGGGTTTTTTGTAGGGCCAGCCCTACACCGCGTCGACAAGCGCGGCACGAAATGAAGCTTTGCGCGCTCAATGGCATGCCCAAGCTGTTTTCTGGCCCGCAGCTTGCATGGAGACAGACATCTTCAACCCCGTGAGGCCGCCATGTCTGAATTCTTTGATCCGTACAACGCCGACCGCCCCTTGATGCTCAAGTGCAGCTGCGGCCGTGACCATTCACCTGCAGACCACCACGCCGAGGTGGCCGCCGATGCCGCCGCCGCCCAGCTGCGTGCCCGCTCGGAAACCGCTGAGTTCGAGGCCTACAGCCAGGAGTTCATCGAAGCCACCTTGGTCAAATCGCTGTTCCCGCAAGATGAAGAGCGCCGCATGTTCTTGCGCGCCGTAGGCAAGAAAACCGCCATGGCCGCCATTGCCAGCGTGTTGCCCGTGGCCAGCTTGCAGGCCATGGCGCAAAGCAAAGGCCCACTGGAAAAAACCAAGCTCAAGATCGGCTTCATTCCAATCACCTGCGCCACGCCACTCATCATGGCGCACCCCTTGGGCTTTTACCAAAAGCAAGGCTTGGAAGTCGAAGTCACCAAAACCGCAGGGTGGGCTTTGGTGCGCGACAAGATGATCAACAAGGAATACGACGCCTCGCATTTCCTCTCGCCCATGCCTCTGGCCATCAGCATGGGGCTGGGCTCGAATGCCACGCCCATGAACGTGGCCACGGTGCAAAACGTCAACGGCCAGGCCATCACACTGGCCATGAAGCACAAAGACAACCGCGACCCCAAAAACTGGAAGGGCTTCAAGTTTGGCGTGCCCTTTGACTACTCGATGCACAACTTTTTGCTGCGCTACTACCTGGCCGAAAACGGCATCAACCCCGACACCGATGTGCAGATCCGCGTGATCCCACCCGCTGAGATGGTGGCCAACTTGCGTGCGGGGAACATCGACGGTTTCCTGGGCCCCGATCCGTTCAACCAGCGTGCGGTGTTTGACGAAGTCGGCTTCATCCACATCCTGACCAAAGACTTGTGGAATGGTCACCCTTGCTGCGCCTTTGGTACCAGCACCGAGTTCATTCAAAAGAACCCCAACACCTTTGCTGCGCTGTACCGCGCTGTGCTCACGGCTGCGGCCATGGCGCGTCAAGCCGACAACCGTGAGTTGATCGCCAAGGTGATCGCACCTGCGCAGTACCTGAACCAGCCGGAAGCCGTGCTCAATCAGGTGCTGACAGGCAAGTTTGCCGACGGTCTGGGCAAAGTCATGAACGTGCCCGACCGCGCTGACTTTGACCCCATGCCTTGGCAGAGCATGGCGGTGTGGATGCTCACGCAAATGAAGCGCTGGGGTTATGTGAAGGG
The DNA here is from genome assembly GCF_030158565.1 of Limnohabitans sp. GTDB lineage: Bacteria > Pseudomonadota > Gammaproteobacteria > Burkholderiales > Burkholderiaceae_C > Limnohabitans_A. The sequence continues at coordinate 94,533 of NZ_JAOASQ010000029.1, forward strand.
CGATGTGAACTACAAACAAATCGCCGAAAAGGTGTTCCTGATCACCGATGCGCGCAAGCACATGAAAGACCTGGGCCAGCCCTTCACCGCAGGCCCTGCCTATGCCAAGCACACCATCATGGGCAAGCCCTTTGATGCCGCCAAGCCTGAGGAATACCTCAAGAGCTTTGCGATCAACAAGATGGGTTGATCCACATGAAGACCTCTCACCTCAATTTGCGAGCGGCCATGGTGTCGCTGCTCATGTTCCTGGTGTTTCTGGGCGCGTGGCAACTGTCGGCCACCGCACCGTCGGTGGCCGGTGCGTCCAAGGCGGGCATGACGGCCGATGAAATCGAGTACCAGAAGATGATGGGCAAGGACCCGGGTGCGGTCAAAAGCATGGGCTTTCCGCCGCCGCTCGAAGTGGGCAAAGCCATCGTCGGGCATCTGTCGGATCCGTTTTATGACAAAGGCCCCAACGACAAGGGCATTGGCATTCAACTGGCGCATTCGCTGGGCCGCGTGGGCTTGGGTTTTTTGCTGGCCGTGCTGGTGGCGCTGCCCGTGGGTTTCATGATTGGCATGTCGCCGCTCATGCGCAAAGCGTTTGACCCCTTTGTGCAGGTGCTCAAGCCCATCAGCCCCTTGGCCTGGATGCCCTTGGCGCTGTACACGCTGAAAGACTCGGAGGTCAGCGGCATTTTCGTGATCTTCATCTGCTCGGTCTGGCCCATGCTGATCAACACCGCCTTTGGTGTGGCTGCGGTCAAACGTGACTGGCTCAACGTGGCGAGCACGCTGGAAGTGCGTCCTTTGCGCAAAGCGTTTCAGGTGATCTTGCCAGCGGCGGCGCCGACCATCGTCACCGGCATGCGCATCAGCATGGGCATCGCCTGGCTGGTGATCGTGGCAGCCGAAATGTTGGTGGGCGGCACTGGCGTGGGTTACTTCGTGTGGAACGAGTGGAACAACCTGTCTCTGGTCAATGTGATCTTTGCGGTGCTGGTGATTGGTGTGGTCGGCATGTTGCTGGACCTGGCTTTTGCCCAAGTGCAAAAGGCGGTGACCTATGTGGAGTGAAACCACTGAACGCGAGCTGATCGCGCCTTTGCCCACCGACATTTTTGCACCCCAACCCAAGGCCAAAGCCATGAACGCTTTCCTCAAAATTGAAAAACTGGGCAAGTCCTACCAAAGCGAAAAGCCGGTTTTTGCAGACGTGAACTTCACCATCGACAAGGGTGAGTTTGTTTGCATCATCGGCCACTCGGGCTGCGGCAAGACCACCATCCTTAACGTGTTGGCTGGCCTGGATACGGCCAGTGAGGGTCACGCTTTCATGGACGGCCGCGAGATCGCAGGCCCCAGCCTGGAACGCGGTGTGGTGTTCCAAAGCCACGCGCTCATGCCTTGGCTCACCGTGCGGCAAAACATCGCGTTTGCCGTCAAGTCCAAATGGCCTGAATGGAAGACGCCGCAAATCAATGTGCATGTGGAAAAGCATGTCGGCATGGTGGGTTTGTTGCACGCCATCGACAAAAAACCGAGCCAGCTGTCGGGCGGCATGAAGCAGCGCGTGGGCATCGCCCGGGCCTTTGCCATCCAGCCCAAGATGCTGTTGCTCGACGAGCCCTTTGGTGCACTCGATGCGCTCACGCGCGGCACGATTCAGGACGAACTGATGAGCATCGTGCGCCAGACGCAGCAGACGGTCTTCATGATCACGCACGACGTGGACGAAGCGATTTTGTTGTCGGACCGCATCTTGCTCATGAGCAACGGCAACGAGTCGGGTGGCAGTTATGTGCCCGGTGGATTGGCCGAAGTGGTGGTCAACCCGCTGCCGCGCGAACGCACCCGCGCCCAGCTGCACCACCTGCCCGGCTACTACGACATGCGCAACCACATCGTCGATTTTTTGGTGTCACGCGCCAAAGCACATTGAATTGTTTCATCCCTGATTTTTCATCAACCCCCTCAAGAGGTCTTTCATGAACCGTTTAGAAGTCACCGAAAAAATCATCTCCACCAAAGTGGCCAAAGGCATCAAGTGGAGCGACGTCGCCGAGAAAGTCGGCCTGTCCAAAGAATGGGTCACCGCTGGGTGCCTGGGCCAAATGACCTTTGACGCCAAGCAAGCCAAAGTCATCGGCAAGATCTTTGGCTTGACGGCCGACGAGATCAAATGGCTGCAAGTCGTGCCCTACAAAGGCTCCCTGCCCAGCCAGGTGCCCACTGACCCGCTGATCTACCGCTGGTACGAAATCGTGAGCGTGTACGGCACCACCATCAAAGAACTGATCCACGAAGAGTTCGGCGACGGCATCATGAGCGCCATCGACTTCAGCATGGACATCGTGCGCCAGCCCGACCCCAAAGGCGACCGCGTGAACGTGGTGCTGTCGGGCAAATTCTTGCCTTACAAGCAGTATTGAGCTGCTTGCCCTGCGGGGCACCAAAAAGCCGTGGTGAACATCGTCCACCACGGCTTTTTGCTGTGGGCAGATCAGTGCAAGGACAAAGGCAGCGAAGTGGTTTTCACGCGCACCACCGCATCGCGCACGGTGTAAGGCTGGGCGCAGGGCTGCTCGGCGTTGTCCGGCCAATGCGCCTCGCGCTGGCAAGCACAGACCAAGGCGGCTGTCAGCGTTTGGGCTTGGCGCAAGATCGGCTCGATGAAGCGGCTGGACTGGCCGTTCACGCTGATGCAGTCGCCCAGGGCGTAGATGTGGGGCATGCTGGTTTGCAGGGTTTGCGCATCCACGGCGATGCCGTTTTGCCAGTCCAGCCCCGCGCTGCGCGCCAAGCGGGTGGGCGTGACCAAACCGGTGGCAGCAATCACCTGATCGGCCAGCACGACTTGCCCGTCGCTGGTGCGCAGTTGGTACTGCGCGCCTTGGCGCTGCAAGTCTTGCAGTTGCATTGCGCCCATGAAGTGGATGGGCAAGCCAGACCAAGCGGCCAGCAAGGGCTCGCCCGCTTGGTCGGCTGGCCAGCGGGCCAGGGGCCGCGCTTGGGTGTCGATGAGTGTCACGCGGTGTCCGCCCAGGGCCAAGTCGTTGGCCAATTCGCTGCCAATCAAACCGGCCCCCACGATGGCCACATGCTGGGGCTTGGCACCCAGCGCGGCTTGAAAGCGCTGGTAAGCCTGCAGGTGGTTGATGCGCCAGCACAGGTCGGCGCGCAAGGGCGCAGGCAATGCGGCTTCGGCCCCATGTGCCAGTACCAGTTGGGCGTAAGGCACGGGCCCATGGGTGGTGCGCAGCGTGCGGCTTTCGGTGCAGATGTGCAGCGCTTGCGTGTGCGCCAACAGCCGCACTTGCCAGCGCGCTGCGGCCTCGGCGCCGGTTTCCTTCACCATCGTTTGGGGCTTGATGTGTCGTGCCATGGCCACCGACAGCAGGGGTTTGTCGTACACGTCTCCAGCGCAAGCCGTGACCAAGGTGATGGGGGTGTTGGGCAATTGGGCGCGCAGGTTTTGCACCAGTTGCCAGCCTGCCTTGCCCGCCCCCACCACCACGATGCCGGGCGCTGAGCGTGGGGCCGACAAGTGCGCGCTGGCTTGGCAAGTTGCGCTGTTTTTGAGGGCGCTCAGGTCTGGCGCCACATAAAACTCAAAGTCTGACTTGGTCACGCCGCACAAAGGGCATGCCCAGTCCTCGGGGATGTCGGCAAAGCGCGTGCCCGCCAGCAGGCCGCTGTCGGGGTCGCCTTCTTCTTCGTTGTAGATGTAGCCGCAGGCGTGGCAAATGTAGAGCTGCCAAGCCGCGTCGGCGGGCAGCACAAGTGGGGTGTCGTTCATGCGGGCATCTCCTGGGCGCTCAGTCGGGTCATCTCTTTGCGCAAATGCTTGATGGCGGGCGTGACGATGGCCACAAACTGCGCTTCGCGCACACGGCGCTGCACTTCAGACTGCATCAGGTAACCCCGCGCGCCTTGGTGCATCAAGGCCGAGTTGGCAGCGCGCAAGGACAGTTCGGCCCCGTGGCTGCGGGCGTCCAGCACGTTGATGAAATAGTCGGTCGAGGTGTCGAAAGGCGTTTCGGCCAGCTTCATGATGCGGGCCACCAGCGCGTCCAATTCGGCTTGCAAATCGGCCGGCCGGTCTTCGAGGTATTGGTTCACATGGCCCAATTGGCCTTCGACGGTCCACATGCTGTCGATGGCACCCTGAACAATGCCGGCCGCCATGCCGCACTGCAGTAGCACAAAGCCGCCGCGAATGCGCGCGATCAAGGGCTTGGCTGGGTCGGCCACCAGATCGTCGCTGCCAACGAACAGGTCTTTGCAATGCACACTGAATGTGCCGGTGCCTTCCATGCCCGAGAACTCGGGGCAGGCTTTGAGCGTGACCCCAGGCGCATCGCAGCGCAGCATGAACATGATCTCGCGGCTGGCCCCCACATCGTTCGTCGCCACGGCAGCAATTGCGCCGAAGTAATGGTCGGCGGCCAGGTTGCTGACCCAGGGCAGGGTGCCGTTGATGCGGTAACCGCCCTCAACGGGTGTGGCCTTGAGCAGCAAGGCTTCGATTTGCGCGAAGCTTTTCATCGGGTTGGACAAGCCGGTGCCGCCCAGCGTGTCGCCGCGCACATGGCGCGCCAGGCGTTCGCCTTGCAGCGCCGGATTGCCCGAAGCCTGCATGTACAGCCCGGCCACGGATTGGCACCACATCATGAAACCTGTGGCCCCACACACCTTCGATGCTTCGGCCATGGCCGCAATGGCCAGGCCATAGTCGCCCGGTGTGCCGTCGGCTTTGGGCAAGTGGGCGCTCATGGCCCCTGCGGTTGCCAGCTGTTTCAGCACGGACTCGGGGTAGGTGCCTCGGTCAATTGCATAGGCCTGTTGCGCCAAGGGTCCTTGGGCGATGGCACGTACCGCGCTGAGGAGCGGGATGGAAGGGGTGGCCAGTACAGGGGGCAGGTTGGCGGGATTCATAAAAAGCTCCAATGGGGGGCGCTCTTGATCAGAGCGGGGGCTGAACGGGGATGAATGCTTCAACAGGTGCGGCTTGCGCCTGTTGCACCGCTTCAGGCCATCGAGATTTCGAAGGGGATCGGGTTGCGCATGCTGTTGGCCACGGGCGAGTAAAAGTTGGCGTGTTGCACGATCTCGTCCAGCACTTCGCGTGGTGCGTCACCTTCGACCAGCACCTTCACGCGGATGGCCTGAAAGCCCATTTGGTGTGGCGTCATCTCCAGTGCACCGCCCGCCCCCCAGGCTGCGGGGTTGCCAATGTCGCCTTCCAGAAAGACTTCGAGTTTGCTGAGCTTGACGCCCTTCCAGGTGGCCACGGCGGTCACGCCCACGGCGATGCATCCGCCCAGGCCCGACAGCACGATCTCGCCGGGTGCTGGGGCGGTGTCTTCGCCAAACAGGTGCAGCGGCTCGTCCACCACCACGGTGTGCTTGTCGCCAACAGAAGACAAGGAGCGGTACTGGCCTTCCATGACGGTGTGAACCTTGTTGGTGCCGCGCCGCGCCGGGTTGGCTTTGCCGCCTGCGGCAAATGTGGCCAGGCCTTGGGCGTCGATGGGGCGCAAACAGGCTTTGACGGTGGTGGGGGTGTCGAGGGTGGCAGCTTCGGTCATGGCAAATCCTTGGGCGTTGAGGGTTGAAAAACAGGGCATCCAGCGATGCCTGTGCCCATGACTTTGCAAAGGCCGTGCCAGGGATGGGGGTGGGCAGTTGATTGCGTGTTTGAAGCACGCAAGTGCTTGATATGAAAGGATTTTCAGCTGCCAAGATGCTGCAAGCCGTGCGCCCTCACCACCGCTCTTGGATGCCGTGGACCCAGGGTTTGGACATTGTGTTGACAATGTGTAAACACAATGTACGGTCAGCGCAAACCGGCTTTGCGCAGGCGGTAGGCAAACTGCCGCAAAGTCAACCCCAAGCTCTGGGCGGCGCGAGACTGGTTGCCCTGGTGTTGCGCCAGGGCTTGCTGCAAGACCTGCACCGTGTGGGAGTGCGCGTTTTCGTAAGCCCGCACGCCCAGCGACGCCGTGCCAGCGGGTTCGGGTGCTCGATGCTGTCCAGCGGGCAATGGCGTGGAGGGCATCATTGCCGGTGACATGGTCGGTGCCATGGCTGGCGTGGCCCAGGCTTGCGGCAAATAGGGCTGCAATTGCTCGGGTGTGAGCAAGGTTTGATCGGCCAACAGCACCATGCGCTCGATGCAGTTGCCCAACTCGCGGATGTTGCCGGGCCAAGGATGCTGCGTCAGCGTGTCCAGCGCCTCGGGGCTGAGGTACACGTTTTTCTGGTGCGCCTGGTTGGCGCGGTTCACAAAGTGCAAGGCCAGCTCGCGGATGTCGCCGGGGCGCTCGGCCAGCGATGGCAGCCGGATCGGGATCACGTTCAGGCGGTAGTACAGGTCTTGCCGAAAGCGCCCGGCTTGCACTTCGGCCGCCAGGTCGCGGTTGGTGGCCGCCACCAGGCGTACATTGACTTGGACTTCGCGCTGGCTGCCCAGCCGCACCACGGTACCTTCTTGCAAGGTGCGCAGCAGCTTGGACTGCAAGGTCAAGGGCAGCTCCCCGATTTCGTCCAAAAAAATGGTGCCACCGTGTGCCTGCTCGAACCAGCCGGGCCGGGCCTGGTTGGCCCCGGTGAAGGCACCACGCTCATGGCCAAACAGCTCCGACTCGAACAAGGTGTCCGGAATCGCTGAGCAATTGACCTTGATGAACGGCTGCGTTGATCGCGGGCTGGCCAGGTGCACGGCCCGCGCAAACAGCTCTTTGCCCGTGCCTGACTGGCCCAGCAGCAGCACCGTGGCTTGCGATTGCGATACCCGCTCCAACTCGGACAAAGCCTGCAACAAAGGGGGCGAGCTGCCGATCAGCCCATACCGTGCGGCATGTGTGCTGAGCGCCTGCGACAAGGCCGCGTTGCGCGCCCGCAAGTGCCGTGTCTGCTCATTGACCAACTGCTCCATGTGCAGCACCTGCCCCGCCAAAGTGGCCAGCACTTTCAGCACGGCCAAGTCGTCGTTTAAATGCCGCTGACGGCTGCGGATGCGGTGGCAACCGAGCACGCCCACGGTGCTGGTGCCCAAGGTGATGGGCAAGGCCAGATACGCCACGGTCTCGTTGGGAAACTGCACTGGGCTGACCGAGCGGAACAAAAACAGCGGCTCGTGCGCAATGTCCTGAACAATCGAAGGCAAGCCGCTTTGCAGTACCCGCCCGGTGATGCCTTCGCCTTCGGCATACACCCCCCGTCGCATTTCCATGGCCGTCAAGCCATAGGCGAGGCGAATCGATGCGGTGTGACTTGACGGATGTGGATCGCCAGGGACAGGGGTGTCGCGTAGCACCACGCGCCCCCGGTTCAAGCCCAGCAACTCACTCATCAAATGCAGCATCTCGCGCAGCACCTCGCCCGAAGACAGGCTGCGCCCCACCCATTTCATGACCTCGCGCATGAGCAACAGCTCTTGCTCGCGCCAGTGCGCATCGGTCGGGGAGGGGGCTGAAATGGGGGCGGTGGGCATGCTTTGCAGGCAAGCAAGCTTTGGACCAGGGGGGCGATGGCCAAGCAATGTGGCAACCTGGCCGATGGGTTTGAATTTCACCCGGTTAAAATCCAGCCTTCCCCAAGGAGCGTTGCAGCCTGCCTCTACCCATGAGCATGCAGGTCAGGCTTGGGGCCTTCAATTCCTGATTGTTTTGCACAACGACGCTCACCTGTAAGCCCAAGGTGAGCCTGTGTCTGTTGTCGCGTCTTCCATCGTGTCTGTTCCCCCCATGAAGTTGTCCGGTCTGGAGCCTGTCTCCATCGGCGAGGGGTCGCTGTTCGTCAACGTGGGTGAGCGCACCAACGTGACCGGCTCCAAGGCCTTTGCCCGCATGATCTTGAACGGCGAGTACGAGCAGGCTTTGGCCGTGGCGCGTCAGCAGGTCGAAAACGGTGCGCAGGTGATCGACGTGAACATGGACGAAGCCATGCTCGACAGCCAGGCGGCCATGGTGCGGTTTTTGAACCTGATGGCCGGGGAGCCCGACATCGCCCGCGTGCCGGTGATGGTGGATTCGAGCAAATGGACGGTGATCGAAGCCGGTCTGCGCTGCATCCAGGGCAAGGGCATCGTCAACTCGATCAGCATGAAAGAGGGCGTGGAAGAGTTCAAACGCCAGGCCAAGCTGGTCAAGCGCTATGGTGCAGCCGCCGTGGTGATGGCGTTTGACGAAAAAGGCCAGGCCGACACCTACGAACGCAAGATCGAAATTTGCGAGCGCGCTTACCGTGTGCTGGTCGATGAGGTGGACTTCCCGCCCGAAGACATCATTTTTGACCCCAACATTTTTGCCATCGCCACCGGCATCGAAGAGCACAACAACTACGCGGTGGACTTCATCGAAGCCACGCGCTGGATCAAGCAACACCTGCCGGGCGCCAAGGTGTCGGGCGGCGTGTCCAACGTGTCTTTCAGCTTCCGAGGCAACGACCCGGTGCGCGAAGCGATCCACACCGTGTTCCTGTACCACGCCATTCAGGCGGGCATGGACATGGGCATCGTCAACGCGGGCATGGTCGGTGTGTACGACGACCTGGAGCCCACGCTGCGCGAGCGTGTCGAAGACGTGGTGCTCAATCGCCGCCCTGACGCAGGCGAGCGCTTGGTCGAAGTCGCCGACAGCGCCAAAGGCGCAGCCAAAGACGAGTCCACCAAACTGGCCTGGCGCGGCACATCCGATGCGCCTGTGGGCGTGGCGCAGCGCCTGAGTCATTCGCTGGTGCACGGCATCACCGACTTCATTACCGAGGACACCGAAGAGGCCTACCGCGAAATTTTGGCCAAGGGTGGCCGCCCACTGCATGTGATCGAAGGCCCGCTGATGGACGGCATGAACGTGGTCGGTGACCTGTTCGGCCAGGGCAAGATGTTCTTGCCGCAGGTGGTCAAGAGCGCCCGCGTGATGAAGCAGGCCGTGGCGCATTTGCTGCCCTACATCGAGGCCGAAAAACTCGCCAAGGAAGCGGCGGGCGAAGACGTGAAGGCCAAGGGCAAGATCGTGATCGCCACCGTCAAGGGCGACGTGCACGACATCGGCAAGAACATTGTCACGGTGGTCTTGCAGTGCAACAACTTTGAAGTGGTGAACATGGGCGTGATGGTGCCCTGCCACGAAATCTTGGCCAAGGCCAAAGAAGAAAACGCCGACATCATTGGCCTGTCGGGCCTGATCACGCCCAGCCTGGAAGAGATGCAGTACGTGGCCGCTGAGATGGAAAAAGACCCGTACTTCCGCGAGCGCCAGATGCCGCTGCTGATCGGCGGTGCCACCTGCAGTCGCGTGCACACCGCTGTGAAGATCGCGCCCAACTACTCAGGCCCTGTCGTCTATGTGCCCGATGCCTCGCGCAGCGTGAGCGTGGCACAAGGCCTCTTGTCTGAGCAAGCCGCCAACTACATCGCCGAGCTGAACGCCGACTACGCCAAGGTGCGCGAGCAGCACGCCAATAAAAAGCAGACCCCCATGTGGACGCTGGCGCAGGCCCGCGCCAACAAGACGCCGATCGATTGGTCGCAAGGCGTACCCGCTGCGCCCAAGTTCACAGGTCGGCGCGTGTTCAAGAACTACGACTTGGCCGAGATCGCGCAATACATCGACTGGGGTCCGTTCTTTCAGACCTGGGATTTGGCCGGGCCTTTCCCCGCCATCCTCGACGACGAGGTGGTGGGCGAGCAGGCGCGCAAGGTGTATGCCGATGGCCAGGCCATGCTGCAAAAAATCATCGACGGCCGCTGGGTCACGGCCAACGCCGTGCTGGGGCTGTACCCCGCCAACAGCGTTCATGATGACGACATCGCGCTCTACACCGACGAGTCGCGCCAGCAGGTCGCCATGACCTGGCGCGGCCTGCGTCAGCAGACCGAAAAGCACATGATCGACGGGGTCATGCGCCCCAGCCGCTGCCTCGCCGACTTCGTCGCACCGCAAGGCACAGCACCAGACCATGTGGGCGTGTTCGCTGTCACCGCAGGCATTGGCGCCGACAAACGTGCCGCCGCTTTTGAAGCCGCGCACGACGACTACAGCGCCATCATGCTCAAGTCACTGGCCGACCGCCTGGCCGAAGCGCTGGCCGAGTGCCTGCACAAAAAAGTGCGCACCGACCTGTGGGGTTACGCGTCAACCGAGGCGCTGAGCAACGAAGACCTGATCGCCGAAAAATACCAGGGCATCCGCCCCGCACCCGGCTACCCCGCTTGCCCCGACCACAGCGCCAAACAGGCCATGTTCGACTTGTTGCAATGCGAAGACATCGGCATGGGCCTGACCGAAAGCCTGGCCATGACGCCTGCAGCCAGCGTGAGCGGCTTTTACATCGCGCACCCCGAGGCGCAGTATTTCAACGTCGGCAAAGTGGGCGATGACCAGGTGCAAGACCTCGCGCAGCGCAGCGGCGTGGAAGTCAAAGACCTGCAACGCCTGTTGGCCCCCAACCTGTAAACACCATGCAACACATCTGGACGGCTTGCGGCCACCAACACCTGAGCCCCAACGAGCGGGGTTGGCTGGTGCCCAGTCCAGACTATTGGCGGCTGTGGCTGCAGCGCCCTGAAATGGCGCTGGTGCCCGAGTCGTGCAAGGAAGAAATTCGCTTGCACAAAGCGCTGCTGGAGGCGCCGCTGATGCAGGTTGCCCCCGCGAGTCTCAAAGCCTTCAAGGACGAAGATGCGCGCGAAAACTACGCGCTGTTCTTGCGTTTCCGCGACGATGTGGAAAACGCAGGTTCGCTGGAGTCGGCCTACATGGGCTGGATGAAAAGCGGTCACATCCAGCTGCCGCCCTTGTTCATCGATCTGGTGGTGCAGGCCATCGTGTGCCAGGTGCTCAGCGACGTGGACGATGCCTGGGTCTGGCGTGCCGCCGAGCTGCTGTTCAGACGCCAACGCATCACCGTGCGCGATGGCCGTGTGCTGTCGGGCGACAGCGACACGCTCGACACCTTGCAAGCCACCGGTGGCCTGGGCGAGATGGGCCGCTTGTTGATGGAAGGCGGTGCGCCGCTCAAGGCGGTTGATGTGAAGGTGCTGCACCAGGACAACGAAGATCGTTACCTGACGCAGCGCGAAGGCCTCGGCCGCTATGCCTTCTTGCTCGACATGACGCACGAAATCCAGAACGAATTGCCGCACGGCTTGATCTTGAAAATGGTCAATGCCCGCTCAGGCCTCAAAGCCCTGGCCACCGTGCTGAGCCGCTGGGTGCAACATTTCCTGGGTCTGTCGGTCAAGATCGAGCCGGTGCAAAAAGTCGATGACCCAGCTTGGCGCTGGCATGTGGGCCTGGACGTTACGGCCACCGCTTTGCTCAATGATTTGTACCAAGGCCATGAGCTGGACGCCCAACGGCAGCAACAACTCATCAGCCTGTTCACGCTGCGTTTTGACCACCCGCAAGACATGCGTGCCGAGGTGCAAGGCAAGCCGGTTTATTTGGGCCTGGCCATGAATGATCAGAGTTTGCTCAAACTCAAACCGCAAAACCTCTTGCTCAATTTGCCTTTGGCCGCTTCGGTCTGAGTGCGGCCCCGCGCATCACCAGCGCAAGCAGCGTGACCCCAAGACAGCGCCCAGCAGGCCGACAGCGACGATGCCCGCCACGTACCAGAGGCTGAAAAAAGCAAAGCTGGTTTCGGTGCAATGCAAAGAGTAAATGCTGGCCGCCAGGCTGCCAGCCATCACCCCGGCTATGGCACCGGTCAGCGCAGGGCGTGTGGGGGCCAGTTGGTCCAGGGCCCAGAGCAAAGCGCCCAGCACCGGCAAGGACAAGAGCGCAATATTGACCGAGCACACTTGCCACGAAGCGCCCATCCACTGTGCGCTCCGCTCAGCTGCATCGGCTTGCCAGGACTGCACCAGCCCCAGGCTGAGCATGGCCAGCCACGACAAGCCCAGCCCCGTCCAGGTGTGCCCGGCCTTCATGCCAGGGCGTGACAGGCGCAACAAACCATAGACGCTGAACCCCATCAAGGACAGCAGCCACAGCATCTTGACGATGAAGGCCGGGCGCATGGACATCTCCTGAAGTTGGGGGTTGATGCCCCACAGGCCGGCCATCAGCGCGGCACAGGCCAGGCCACCGATCAGCACCGGGCGTGTCAGTTGTTGCCGCGCAGGCAAGCGGGTTTGCAGCGTGTCGCTGGCCAGCAAACCGATCAGGTCTTGTGTTTTCATTTTTGAACTCCCCATTTCGCCATCAAGGTTTTCAGGCCCCGATGGATGTTGACTTTGACCGAGGCTTCGCTTTGTCCGGTGCGCTCGGCGGTTTCGCTGATTGAAAGTCCCTGCAAGCGTGTGTGTTCGATGGCCTCACGCTGCTTGGCAGGCAGCTCGGCCAGCACCTGTTCCAGATCGCGCTGGGTATCGCTGGCCTCGTGTTCACCTTCCACCAGCAATGTTTCGCTCCAGTCATCGATGTCCTCATGCAAGCTTTCGCGGCGACCGTGCGCACGCAAGTGGTCCACCCATTTGTAGCGTGCAATCGCATACGCCCAGGCCGTCAGCGGCTGATCGCTTTGGTAGGTGTGGCGCTTTTGGTGGATGGCCATCAGGATTTCTTGCACCAGGTCCTCGACATCGCTCAGGCGTGATTGCAGACGGTTTCGCAAAAAGCCGCGCAGGTAGCCACTGAGCAAGGTCAGTGCACGTTCATAGCAAGCGCTGTCTCCGTTCAGAGACCGCATCCAAAGGCCATGCAATTGGGTTTCGAGGGTGGCCAGGCTTTCGCTCATGTCGTGAGTTCGTGTTGGGAGTCGAAAAAGTTACAGATACAAAAAGAAACAAGTCCGTCTGGTTTTACGTAACTTTGGAATGCATTGAGGCGGATTACACCATGACCGCCACGGACAAGGAGCACTTCGACATCGTGTTCGAGCAGTCACTTCCAACCTTTCAACTTCTGGAGATTTTTCATGAACAAGCAACAACTGATCACCCTCGCTTTGGGTTCCGCATTCGCCGCTGTGGCCGCATTGCCCGCACAAGCCGCTGGCAACCCCTTTGCTGCCAAGACCCTGGACGCTGGCTACCAAGTCGCTCAGGCCGACATGAAGGCCAAAGACGGCAAATGCGGCGAAGCCAAGTGCGGCGCTGACAAAAAAGGCGCAACCAAGGCCAAAGACGGCAAGTGCGGCGAAGCCAAGTGCGGTGCCGACAAGAAAGCCAAAGAAGGCTCTTGCGGTGGCGACAAAAAGAAAGACGCTTCTTGCGGCGCCAAGAAGTCTTGATCCAAGGCTGAACTCGTCGGCGAATGTCCTGCACACCGCGCTGTGCCGAGCATTCGCTGACGCCCCATTTCTACAAGGCGATGAACATGGCTCTTACACCTTTGAATCCAGCCGGTCTGGGCTTTCGCCGCGAGCTGATCCCGGCATTGCAACAAGCGGTGCCACCCGAGATTGGCTTTTTTGAAATCGCCCCCGAAAACTGGGCCGGTATGGGCGGGCGATCGGCCCATACCTTGCGCGCCTTCACCGAGCGCCACCCTTTTGTGTGCCACGGCCTGTCGCTGTCACTGGGCGGCCCCGGTGCACTCGACGAAACCCTGCTGCGCCGCACCCGCGACTTCATGCGCACGCACGGCATCACCCTGTTCACCGAACACCTGTCTTGGTGCGCTGACGACAGCCACCTGTATGACTTGTTGCCGATTCCCATGACCGAAGAAGCAGTCCGCTACACCGCCGAGCGCATCGCTCGCGCACAAGACATTCTGGGCATGCGCATCGGCGTGGAAAACGCGTCCACCTACATCGCCCCGCCCGGTGCCGAAATGACCGAAGCCGAATTCGTGCGTGCCGTGGTTGAGCAAGCCGACTGCCTGCTGCACCTGGACGTGAACAACATCTACGTCAACAGCCGCAACTTTGGCTTTGACCCGCACGCCTACCTGCGCCAACTGCCGCTGGAGCGCACCTGCTATGTGCATGTGGCGGGCCACTATGTGGAAGACGATGGCCTGCTCGTGGACACCCACGGCAGCGATGTGATCGACCCCGTCTGGCAATTGCTGAGCGAAGCCTATGCCCACATCGGTCACGCCGTGCCCACCTGCCTGGAGCGCGACTTCAACATCCCCGATCTGCCCACGATCACGCAAGAGGTGGCGCAGATCACGCGCTTGCAGCAAGCCGCTTTTGGCGAGCAAGCCACCCCACAGCGGCGGGTGGCCTGATGCTGGCGTTCCAAGAATTTCAGCACGCGCTGGCCGCTCACCTGCGCGACCCGCACCACATGCGCCGGCCAGCCGGTGTGCCCGCCCGTCGCATGGCGGTTTACAACGAGCTGCTGTTCAACAATGTGTGTGGTTTCGTGGACAGCTGCTTTCCGGTATGCCGACAGCTGCTGGGCGAGTCGCGCTGGCGCAGGCTGTGCCGCACCTTCTACCGCGACTGGCCCTCGCACACACCCTGGTTTCGCGAGATCCCGCGTGAGTTTGTGCGCTACCTCCAAGAGGCCCACATCGCCCAGCCGCTGCCGCGCTGGCTGGCCGATCTGGCCCATTACGAATGGGCCGAGCTCGCGGTCGATGTGATGGACGTCACGCCCGTGGTGCACCAGCCGCAGGGCGACTTGATGCAAAGTCGCGTGGTGCTCAACCCGGCGCGTGTCGATGTGGCCAGCGAATGGCCCGTGCACCGCATCGGCCCGGCCTGGCAACCGCGCCAGACCGAGCCGACCTTTCTGGTCGTCTTTCGCGACGCCGAGCACCAAGTGCAGTTCAGTGAAATCAATGCCGTCACCGCCCGCGTGCTGGCGCTGCTGGACGAAGGCCGCACCGGACAAGAGGCGTTTGAACAACTGGCCCATGAGATGGCCCACCCGGACCCGCAAGCCCTGATGGGCTTTGGGCTGCAACTGCTCACCAGCCTGCGCGAGCAAGGCCTTGTTTTAGGAGCACAACCATGAACCGCTTTACATACTTGGCCCGTCAAGGCCTCAACACACTTGACCATATGGGCCTGTGGATCGGCCTGCTCAGCGTTCGCCTGTTGCTGGCTTGGGAGTTTGGTGAAGCCGGTTTTGAAAAGCTGCACGGCAGCAACTGGTTTGCCGACATTCAGGACCAATTTCCCTGGCCCTTCAAGCTGATCCCGGCCGACATCAACTGGGCGCTGGCCACGGGCTTCGAAGTTGTTGGTGCCATCGCCTTGTTGGTGGGCTTGGGCACGCGATTTTTCTCGGCTTCACTCATTGTGCTGACCACCGTAGCCATGCTCAGCGTGCACTGGCCCGAGTCCTGGTCCACCCTGGGGGAGTTGTGGCAAGGCTATGCCCTGACCGATAAAGGCCACGGCAACTTCAAGCTGCCCCTGATCTACATCGCCATGCTGCTGCCCCTGGTGTTCGTGGGGCCGGGGCGCTTGTCGCTGGATGCGCTGGTGCGCAAACTTTGGCCTTGAATGGTCTACAGTCGGTGGGGTGCGTCTTGTGGCGCGTTCCATCGCTGTACCCCATGTCCCAATTTATCAACCTCAGCCAGTCAGGGTTTCAAGCCGCCGTTTCACAAGGCATCGGTCGCAGGCAGCTTTTGCTGTTGGGCGCAGCCGCACTGAGCCCGTCAATCGTTCACGCTGCCAGCAGCTGGCCCGACACCGTGCGCGCTGCACGCGGCCAAACCGTTTACTTCAACGCCTGGGCGGGCAGCGAGCGCATCAACGCTTACCTGCAATGGGCGGCCGGCGAGTTGCAGCGCGACTTTGGCGTCAAGTTGCAGCACGTCAAGATCAGCGACGCGGCCGATGTGGTCAAGCGCGTTCGCGCCGAAAAGCAAGCGGGGCGCAAAGACACCGAAGGCACGGTGGACCTCATCTGGATCAATGGCGAAAACTTTGCAGCCATGAAACGCGATGCTTTGTTGTCTGCGCCCTTTGCTCAAACCCTGCCCAACTTCCAGTGGGTGGACACAGCCGGCAAGCCCACCACGCTGGTGGATTTTTCGGTGCCCACCGACGGGCTCGAGTCGCCCTGGGGCATGGCGCAGCTCACGTTTTTTGCCGATGCCAAACGCCTGCCCCAACTGCCGCAAAGCATGGCCGAACTGCTGGCCCTGGCCCGCAGCCAACCGGGGCGCATCACCTACCCGCGCCCGCCCAACTTCCATGGCACCACCTTCGTCAAGCAGGCCCTGATCGAGCACGCGCCGGATGTGAAAGTGCTGGCCCAGCCCGTGACGGCTGCCGCACTGGAAGCGCAAGCCGCGCCGCTGTGGCGCTTTTTGGATGCGCTGCATCCGCACCTGTGGCGCGGGGGCAAACAGTTCCCGCAAAACTCGGCCGCGCAGCGTCAGATGATGGCCGACGGTGAGTTGCTGCTGGCCTTGACTTTCAACCCCAACGAAGCGGCCAACGAGATCGCCGCCAAGCGCCTGAGCGCCACGGTGCAAAGCTGGCAGTTCGCCAAAGGCACCATTGGCAACACGCACTTTGTGGCCATCCCCTACAACGCGCCCAGCAAAGCGGGCGCACAAGTCGTGGCCAACTTTTTGCTCTCGCCCGCCGCGCAAGCTCGCAAGGCCGACATCGATGTGTGGGGTGACCCCACCGTGCTCGATGTGGCGCGCCTGCCTGCCGCTGACCGCGCACGCTTTCAGTCCACGCCCCACGCCGGGCAAGTGCGCCAAAGCGCTCCGGCCTTGCCCGAACCCCATGCCTCGTGGGTCGAGGCGCTTGAAAAAGAATGGACCCGCCGCTACGGAGTGTGACACGTCGCTGCGCAAAAAACGGTCATTCCGAATTTAAAGCGCGTCATGCCTGGCACGCTTCATTGTCATCCCGGGTCTTCGCGCGGGATGACGACAGCAGGGCCGTCCCTTCAGCACCCCTTAGGGTTAACATCAGCGCTCACCAATATGGTTAGCCCACGCAGACCGCGCCGCTTCTGGCCCTGCCCTGCACCCCCGGCCCTTCATGCCCCGCAAGCATTCTTTTCCTGCCGTTCTTTTCACGCTGGCCTTGCACTCGCTGGCTTTGGCGTGGGCCATGGGCTGGGTCTTCAAACCTTCGGATACGCCACCCCTGCCTAAAACCAAAACCACGGTGGTGTCTCTGAACCTGCTCAAGCCAACGGACCTGCCGCAGCGCGAGCCCATCCAGCGCAAGCCCATCACCGCCCCGACCCAGCAACCCGCCCCGGCTTTGCCGCCGGTCACCACCACGCCCGCAGCGCCAACCACCCAGCCCAATGCGCCCCGCGCCACCATGGCCGCACCCCCGCCGCCCACGGCCGAAGAATGGGCCTTTGCCGCCGGTTACACCAACAAGAACAGCAAGGGCTACCGCTACAGCTGGGGCCAGCAAGTGCGCAGCATGATGGGCACCGCCGTGGAAGGCCCCGACCAAGGCTTTGTGCGCTTTCGCATCGAGATCGCACCCAACGGCACGCTGGTGCAACTGCAAACGCTGTGGACCACCTCGCCCGTGGCCGAAAAACTGGCGCGTCAGGCCATACACAACATGCCCCCGCTGCCGCCCACACCCACCGGCAAACCGCTGGTGTTTGAGAAAACCATTTCGTTTTCGCCCTTCGCCAGCGATGGCCCGCCGCTGTACAAAGACGATTGCCTGCCCGACCCGCCGGTGTTCCGCAACCCCTTTGCCTGGGACGGCAAATCGCCGCAAGTGGCCCAAGCCCCGGTGCAGGCGGCACTGCCCGATCCGCAAGCGCTGGCCGACTGCTTGCGCCAACTGCCCAAAGACTCGATCGAGGCCGAAAGTGCCCACGACCGCAGGCTGATGGAGCAATGGGGCTCTGGTCAACTCAAGCGCTGAATTTCTCCGATACTCAAGTCACCACACCCGAATAGACAACCACCATGACTTCACGCATTTTTGAATTTGGCCAAACGCTGCCCGGCTACGACGTGCCGGTGCTCAACGAACGCGCGGTGCGGGCGAGTGCGGGCATCTTGTTTTTTGTGGCCATGGTCACCTTCATGCAGGCGCTGCTGCTGGGCAACTTCAAACCCACACAGGTGTTTGTGGTGGCCTTCCTGATCGAGTTTGGCATCCGCTTGTTCGTCAACCCGCGTTGGGCTCCGGCCATGATCGTGGGCCAGTGGGCGGTGCGCGGCCAAATGCCCGAATACGTGGGTGCGCCGCAAAAACGCTTCGCCTGGAGCATCGGTCTGGCGCTGGGCTTGTCCATGTTTTATTTGATCGTGGTGCAAGGTGTGATCGGCCCCATCAACATGCTGGTCTGCGGCACCTGTTTGCTCTTGCTGTTTTTGGAGTCGGCCTTTGGCATTTGTGTGGGCTGCAAACTGCACGACCTGTTGCGTCCCGAAAAAGCCCAGCTGTGCCCCGGTGGCGCATGCGCCTACACACCGCCCGCAGGGGCCGGTGGGCAGTGGGGCCACTTGGCTTTGCTGGTGGTGTTTGCGCTGGTCATGGTCGGTGTGGGGCGTTGGGTCAGCCACGGGCCTGATGTGCGCGGCATGCACCACCCCAGCATGCACGGGCAGGGCACGGTGCAGCCAGCCTTGCAGCCTGAGCAAGCCCCCGCATCCGGGGCCGACGCCGAGCGCTGCAAGGTGCCCGAGTTTGCCAAAGCCATGGGCCACGAAACCATCTGGAAACAGCACAACGGTTGCCTGTGAGCGCCTTGGCCCTTTTCGCTGCGTGGCTGCTGGCGCTGATCGCGGCCGTGCCCATTGGCGCGGCGCTGTGGGCGGTGGGCGCGCAAATGCTCGATGCCGCCGCGTGGCAAGCCCTGTGGGCCGACCCGCAAATTGGGCGTGCTTGGGGCATGACCTTGTGGACCGGTTTGGCCTCGACCGTGTTGGCGTGGATCACGGTGGCGCATGTGCTGGCCAGCGGCTTCATCCGCCAACAACTGGGGCGCTGGCTGTCGCATCTGCCTGCCTTGCTGGCCACGCCGCACGCGGCCATGGCCATCGGGCTGGTGCTGTGGCTCTCGCCCAGCGGCTGGGCGCTGCGGCTGGTGTCGCCGGGCATCACCGGCTTTGACGCACCGCCGCACTGGTTCACCACACAAGACCCGTGGGGCCTGGGCCTGATCCTGGCGCTGTGGCTCAAAGAGGTGCCGTTTTTGCTGTGGGTGGCCGCCACCCAAATGCAGCGCGAAGACCTGCGCCGCCGATGGCAAGCTGAATACGCCCTCGCCCAAACCCTGGGCCGCACCCCCGCGCAAGCCTTTGCGCAAATCATCTGGCCGCAACTGGCCCCGCGCCTGCGCTGGCCGCTGCTGGCGGTGCTGGCCTATGGCCTCACGGTGGTCGACATGGCGCTCATCATCGGCCCCGCCACGCCGCCCACCTTGGCGGTGCTGGCCTGGCAATGGTTGAGCGACGCCGACCTGATCACGCAATCGCAAGGCGTAGCGGCAGCGGGGTGGTTGACGGGCACGGTGTTGGTGGCGGGTGTGTTCACGGTGGTGGCTTTGCGAGTGGTCGCAGCTTTGCGGAAATTCGCTAGCAGGGGCTTGCGCCTACAAACAGCCGAAGACCAGGCTGCTGTGTTTCATCGTGGGCGGCTACCCCTGCGGCCGAATGTCGTTTGGACGCTGATCCTCACCACATACGCCGCCGTCTGGTTCGCTTTGACCGTGGGCAGTGTTTCAGGCGTGTGGCCTTTCCCCAATGTGTGGCCCGAGTTGTGGACGCTGGGTGCCTGGCAACAAGTGGCCAGCAGCGCGCACACCGTGTGGACCACGCTGGGCCTGGGCGTAGCGTCGGCCAGTGTGTGTTTGTTGTGGTCGGTGCCTTGGCTGGAGTTGGCCCCGCGCCGCTGGCAGCAGGCCTTGCAACCCTGGCTTTTGTTGCCGCTGGTTTTGCCTTCGGTGCTGTGGGTGGTGGGCTTGTACAGCCTGGCGCTGCACACACGGCTTGAAGGCCAATGGCTGGGCCTGAGCCTGGCGCACGCGGTCATGGTCTTGCCCTATGTGCTGCTGGCGCTGGTGCCCGCCTACCAAGCGGTGGACCCGCGCCAAGCCGCGCTGGTGGCCAGCTTGGGCCACGGCCGCTGGGTGTATCTGTGGCGCGTGAAATGGCCTTTGCTAAAACGCGCCATCGCATCGGCCTGGGCCGTGGGCTTTGCGGTCAGCGTGGCGCAATACCTGCCCACGCTTTACGTGGGCGCGGGCCGTTTTGCCACTGTCACCACTGAAGCCGTCACCTTGGCCGCGGGCGCGCAACGCTCGCTCATGAGCGCCTACGCCGCGCTGCAAATGCTCTTGCCCATAGCAGCCTTTGCGCTGGCCGCGTGGCTGGGCAGGCCGCGCCGATTTGAGAAGATCGCCCCCATGAAAGCCACACCATGACCGACACCCCACAAGATGCCCTGCACGACGGTCTACACGTTCACATCGAACGCTTGGGCAGCGCGCATCACGCGATGGTGAGCGGCCTGCGCCTAGCCGTGCCGCCCGGCGAAATCCTCACGCTCATGGGCCCGAGCGGCTGCGGCAAAAGTTCGGTGCTGGCCGCCATCGCGGGCACGCTGGCCAGCGTGTCCGAAGGGCTGCAGCCCCTGCAATTGCAAGGCTCGGTGCAACTCAATGGCCGCGAACTTGCGCACCTGCCCACCCACCAACGCGGCGTGGGCCTGGTGTTTCAAGACGCCTTGCTCTTCCCGCACATGACGGTGGCCGAGAACCTGCTGTTTGCCGTGCCCGCCTGTGACAACAGGGGCAGCAGTAGCACCCACGCGCAGCGCCAAGCCCGCGTGCAACAAGCGCTGCAAGAAGCCGAGCTGAGCGGCATGGGCGAGCGCGACCCGTCCACGCTCTCGGGTGGGCAGCGTGCGCGGGTGGCGCTCATGCGCGCCTTGTTGGCCGAGCCGCAAGCGCTGCTGCTCGACGAGCCGTTTTCCAAACTCGACGCCGCCTTGCGCGCCCAGCTGCGCCCGTGGGTGTTTGCGCATGTGCGCGAGCGGCGCATCCCGGTGGTGCTGGTCACGCACGACGAACAAGACGTGGCCGACTCGCAGCGCGTGGTGCACTTGCGCGCCGCCGAAGAAAGCCACACCCATGTTTGACCGCCACGCCCAAACCCTCTTGCGCCCCGCGCTCAACGCCGCCGCACGCGGCTTGGTGCACGCAGGCATTAGCGCCGACGCGCTGACCTGGCTGGGCTTTGCCATCGGCATGGCCGCCGCCGTGGCCATCGCGCTGCAAGCGTGGTGGTGGGGCTTGGCGCTGCTGCTGGCCTCGCGCTTGCTCGACGGCCTGGACGGCAGCGTGGCCCGCCTGACCCAGCCCACCGACGCGGGCGGCTTCCTCGACATCGCACTCGACTTCGTGTTCTACGCCGCCATCCCCCTGGCCTTTGCGGTGGCCAACCCCGCCACCAACGCCCTGCCCGCCGCCGCCCTGCTGGCCAGTTTCATCGGCACCGGCAGCAGCTTTTTGGCGTTCGCCGCACTGGCCGAAAAACGCGGCCTGACGGACACCGCCTTGCCGGGCAAAAGCTTTTACTTCTTGGGCGGCCTGACCGAAGCCACCGAGACCATCACCGTCTTCGCCGCCATGTGCATCTGGCCTGAGCACTTTGCGGTGTTGGCTTATGGGTTTGCTGGGTTGTGTGCCATCACCACGGGGATGCGGGTGAGGTGGGGGTATGGGGGATTGCGGTGAATACGCCGCTTATTCACCGCACTATTTGCGGTGAATGGTGAATCTCAACGCCACAATAAGCAAGATTGCGCGACACAATGGCTTGCAAGCGCGACACTTTTCGCGACATAATGACAGCCAATACTGTCGCTTTTGGTGGCCCTGAATGCCCTGAGCGCGACAAATGATCCCTCAACAAGCCACCCCATGCCTCGCATCACCCCCGCCCACGAATTGCAACTGATCGAATCCATCGTGGCCGCGCACCCTGGCGGGATCGGCATTGCCGAGATTGAGTTGGCTATGGCGCAGCGTCAGGGCGGTGCGCTGAACCGCCGCACTTTGCAGCGCCGCTTGCTCAAACTGATCGATGCGCAGCGGATCGCGTCTGAGGGGCAAAGCATTGCGCTGGTTTACAAGCCGGTGACGCTGGCTTGGGCGCAGCTTCCGGGCGAGCGCGTCAGTGCCCCTGTGGGCGTGGCCGAGGCGGAGCCCGATCTGCCGGTTTCGCCAGCGGGTGCCAGCATCCGTGAACGGGTCCGTCAGCCGCTGATGCACCGCCGCCCGGTGGGTTATCGGCGTGAGTTTTTGGAGGCGTATCAGCCGGGCGTCACGTTTTATTTGCCAGCCGCGCTGCGCAGCCAGCTGCACGAGATGGGCCGCACACCCGGCAACGAACGACCCGCAGGCACCTACGCCCGCGACATCTTGAGCCGTTTGCTGGTGGATTTGTCGTGGGCTTCGTCGCGGCTGGAGGGCAACACTTACAGCCGCCTGGACACGCAAAACCTGATCGAGCATGGGCAGGCCGCGCAGGGCAAGGACGCCATCGAAACGCAGATGATCCTGAACCACAAAGCCGCCATCGAGATGCTCATTGAGGATATGGACGAGGACACCAACGAGGTGGGCTTTGATGCCTTTACGTTCAAAAATCTGCATGCCGTGTTGTCGCAAGATTTGATGCGCGACCCGCAGGCCAGTGGCCGGTTGCGTCGGCGCTTGGTGGAGATTTCGGGCACGGTGTTTCACCCCGCCGCCATGCCCCAGGTGATTGAAGACTGCTTTGCGCTGCTGCTGAGCAAAGCCGCCGCCATTCCCGATCCGTTTGAGCAGGCGTTTTTCCTCATGGTGCAACTGCCGTATTTGCAGCCGTTTGAAGATGTGAACAAACGCGTGTCGCGCATAGGCGCCAACTTGTCGCTGATTCAGCACAACCTGTGCCCTTTGTCCTTCATCGACGTGCCCGAGCGGGCGTACATCGAAGGCACTTTGGGCGTGTATGAACTCAACGAGGTCGATTTGTTGCGCGACGTGTTTGTGTGGGCGTATGAGCGTTCGTGTCAGCGTTATCTGGCCATCACCCAAACCATGGTCGAGCCGAACCCCCTCAAAATCAAATACCGCGAAGCGCTGATTCAGGCCGTGCAGGCGGTGGTCAAGGGCCTGCAAGCGCCAAGCCCAGAGGTGCTGGCCCCTGTGGTGGCGCGCATGCAGGTGCCCGCAGCAGACCAAGACGCGTTTACCCGCATGCTGGCCGAGGCGCTGCACCAGTTGCACGAAGGCAGCGTGGCCCGTTACCGGCTGCGTCGCTCTGAATATCTGGCTTGGCAGTTGGCTTTCTCGGGTGAGCGGGGCGACACGCCGTAACTTTTTGCCGCGCCACACCGAACTGCAAGTTCATCCGGGTTATCGTTCACTGCCATTGGCCGTTTCCAACGCACACCATCGGCCACTCAGGAGTTCCCCTTTCATGCGCCTTCGTCAAATTGTTTTGCTGCTCTTGCTGGCGCTGGCCATCGGTGCGTTTGTCGCGCTGGACCTCGGGCGCTACTTGAGCTTTGAGCAGCTCAAAGCCAGCCAGGCCAGTTTTGCGCAGCTGCACGCCGAGCAGCCGTTCACGGTGGCGGTGGTGTATTTCTTGATTTATGTGCTGGCCACGGCGTTGTCGTTTCCGGGCGCGACCATCATCACGCTGGCGGGGGGGGCGGTGTTTGGGCTGTGGCAGGGTTTGCTGATCGTGTCGTTTGCGTCCACCGTGGGCGCGACCTTGGCGTTTTTGGCGTCGCGCTTTTTGTTGCGCGATTGGGTGGAGGCGCGCTTTGGTCAGCGCCTGGCCGACATCAATGCAGGCGTGGACCGCGAGGGCGGTTTTTACCTGTTCACTTTGCGGCTGATCCCGGTCGTGCCGTTCTTCTTGATCAACTTGCTCATGGGCCTCACGCGCATGAAGGTGTGGACGTATTACTGGGTCAGCCAATTGGGCATGTTGGCAGGCACGGCAGTGTATGTGAACGCGGGCACCCAGCTGGCGCAGCTCGATTCGGTGAAAGGCATTTTGAGCCCCGCGCTTTTGGGGAGCTTTGTGCTGCTGGGCATCTTCCCGCTGATCGCGCGGCGCATCGTGGCCGCTGCGCAAAAGCGCAAGGTCTATGCCCGCTGGGCCTACCAGCGCCCCAAGACCTTTGACCGCAACCTGATCGTCATCGGTGGCGGGGCGGGTGGTTTGGTCAGCGCCTACATCGCTGCAGCCGTCAAGGCCAAGGTCACGCTGATCGAAGCGCACAAGATGGGCGGCGACTGTTTGAACTATGGCTGTGTGCCCAGCAAGGCCTTGATCAAAAGCGCCAAGCTGGCCCACCAGATGCGCCACGCGTCGAACTACGGCCTGAGCGATGCGGCCCCGAGCTTCAGCTTCAAAGCGGTCATGCAGCGCGTGCACGACGTGATCAAAGCCATCGAGCCGCACGACAGCATTGAGCGTTACACCGGCTTGGGTGTGGAGGTGTTGCAGGGCTACGGCAAGTTGGTGAACCCGTGGACTGTGGAAGTGGCGTTGAACGACGGCACGACACAAAGGCTGACCGCCCGCAGCATCGTGATCGCCGCCGGAGCCCGTCCCTTTGTGCCGCCACTGCCCGGCTTGGACGATGTGGGCTACGTGACCAGCGACACGCTGTGGGACGAGTTTTCGAAGCTCGATGAAGTGCCCAAGCGCCTGGTGGTGTTGGGCGGCGGGCCCATCGGTTGCGAGCTGGCACAAAGCTTTGCGCGACTGGGCTCACACGTCACGCAAGTGGAAATGGGCGCACGCCTCATGGTGCGCGAAGACGTCGAGGTCAGCGAACTCGCCAAAGCTTCGCTGGAGGCCGACGGCGTGCAGGTGCTCACCGGCCACAAGGCGCTGCGCTGCGAGATGGTCAATGGCGACAAGACCCTGGTGGTGGAACACGCCGGTGCAGAAAAGCGCATCGTGTTTGACCAGCTGCTGTGCGCCGTGGGCCGCGTAGCGCGTTTGCAAGGTTATGGCCTGGAAGACTTGGGCATCCCCACACAGCGCACCGTGCAGACCAACGAATACCTTCAAACCATCTACCCCAACATCTACGCTGCAGGCGATGTGGCGGGCCCGTTCCAGTTCACCCACACCGCAGCGCACCAAGCTTGGTACGCGGCCGTCAACGCGCTGTTTGGGGAGTGGAGGCTGTTCAAGGCCGACTACTCGGTCATTCCGTGGGCCACCTTCATCGACCCCGAGGTGGCGCGGGTGGGCCTGAATGAGCAAGAAGCGAAAGAGAAGAACATCGCCTATGAAGTGACCCAATACAACATCGACGACCTCGACCGCGCCATTGCAGACAGTGAGGCCCACGGATTTGTGAAGGTGCTCACTGTGCCGGGCAAAGACAAAATTTTGGGCGTGACCATCGTGGGCGCACACGCGGCAGATTTGCTGGCCGAGTACGTGCTGGCCATGAAGCACGGCCTGGGCCTGAACAAAATCCTGGGCACCATCCACACCTACCCCACGATGGCCGAAGCCAACAAATACGCGGCGGGCGAATGGAAGCGTGCGCACGCGCCGCAACGCTTGCTGGCTTGGGTGAAGAAGTACCACGACTTCAAGCGCGGAGCCTGAGCATGGCAGGGCACCTCAGTGCATTCGCTGCCGCTGGGCTCTTGGCCTTGAGCGCCCACGCCACATCGCCCTTGTCTTTGTCAGGTCCGCTGTTGCCGTTCACGAGCCAGCACAGCGCCAACACCCCAGGCTGGCGCTTTGTGGGCTTGTCCAACAAACCCGAGATCGGTGCCACGCGTTTTGAGCTGGGGCAAGTCGATGGCGTGGCCGGTGTGCAGATGCGCACCAACCAGTCGTATGGCACCTGGGCGCACGACTGGCGGGGCACCGCAGGCACGTTGCAATGGCGCTGGCGTCTGGACCAAGCCTTGAGCGGTGGCCTGCGGCCTGCCGATTTGCGGCGCAAAGACGGCGATGACGCCGCGCTCAAAGTTTGTGTGATGTTTGACCATGCGCTCGATCGCGTGCCCTTTGGCGAACGCACGCTGCTGCGTGTGGCGCGCTCGGTGAGCGGCGAGAACCTGCCCGCCGCCACCGTGTGTTATCTGTGGGACCCGCTGCAAGCCAACGGCACCTCAGCCGCCAACCCTTACAGCCGCCGCGTGCGCTATGTGGTGGTGCAAGGCACCGGCGCACCACTCCAGCAGTGGCTCAGCGAATCCCGCGATGTGGCGCAAGACTTCCTCACGCTGTTTGGCGATGAACTGCCTGCAGGCAGTGCCAAAACAGCGGTGCCCTCCGTCAGCGCGTTGGTGATCGGCGCGGACAGCGACAACACGAAAGCGCGCAGCAACGGCTGGGTCGCGCAGCTTCAGTGGCGCTGAAACGCTTGCGTGCGCGTCACGTCTGTCGCACGCGAAGCCACCCAAGCCAGCGTGTGGCTGTTGACCAACCTGCACTTCAGGTTTTCAACACCACCGGCTCGATGGCCTGGCCTGCGGCCATGACGTGGCCAATGATGGCGGTGTGTGCATAACCGGCCGCCTGCAGCGCTGCCACGCAGGCGTCGGCCTGTTCAGCAGGCACGCTGGCCAGCAGGCCGCCAGCGGTTTGCGGGTCAAACAGCAGGGGGTAACGGGCGTCTTGCACAAACTCTTCGGCGTTGCGCAGGGCGCGACGCAAGCGCACATTGGCGGGCTGCAGCGAGCTGACGATGCCCGCCTTGACGCATTCCACCGCGCCGTCCATCAACGGCAGGGCGCTCAGTTGAAGCTCGGCGTCCACACCCGAGGGGCGCGTCATCTCGACCAGATGGCCCAGCAGGCCAAAGCCGGTCAGGTCGGTGCAGGCGGTGGCGCCATAAGCGCTCAGGATTTGCGCGCCCACCTGGTTGGACATGAGCATGGACTGCATGGCCCCATCGATCCAGCGGCCACGCGCTGCACCGCGGGCATGGGCTGCAAACAAGGTGCCGGTGCCGATCGGCTTGGTCAGCACCAGCAGGTCGCCCGCTTGCATGCCGCCTTTGCGCATGACCTGGGCCATCTTTTCGTCGATCAGGCCGTTGATGGCAAAGCCCAGGGCCAGCTCGCGGCCCTCGCCGGTGTGGCCACCGACCAAGCTGCAACCGGCGGCGTTGAGCACTTCCACCGCGCCGCCCATCATTTGCAGCAACAGGTCTTCGACCTTGGCTTCCAGCCCCGGGGGCACGGTGCACACCGCGGTGGCGGTCTGCGGCTCGCCGCCCATGGCAAAGATGTCGCCCAGCGCGTGGTTGGCCGCCACCTTGCCAAACAGATAGGGGTCGTCGATGAAGGCGCGAAAGAAGTCCACCGTTTGCACTACAGCTTTGCCCGCAGGCACTTTGACCACGGCCGCATCGTCGGGCTCGTGCAGGCCGATCAGCACATCCTGGCGTGCGACCGGCTGCAAGCTGCCCAGCGCCCGCGACAAGATGTTGGCACCCACCTTGGCCCCGCAGCCGCCGCAGCGCATGGCGATGGCCGACAGCGCTTGCAAGGATTCTTCGCTGCTCAGTTGCATGCCCTGTCGGCCCGAAGCTGGAGCACGCCAGGCCGAGAAAGCCTGCGTCAGCAAGGCCCACAGCGAGGCTGTGCGTGGCTGTGCCATCGGTGCATATTCGTTGAAGCGCCGCATAAACTGGCGGTCGATGCTGTCTTTCCAGCGCCATACCCAGCCACCGGCAAAGCCCAGTGGGCCGCGCGAAGCGACCGCGTAGCGGTTGCCGGTCGAGATCAAGGCCAGCCAACGGCGTTGCGGCGTGTAGGGCTGCAGGGCTTGGCCGCGCAAGCTGCGCCGCAAGTTGCGCGCCAGAGGCTTGGCCATGCGCACGGCGAACACACCGGCTTTTTCGAGCGGGCGCTCGGAAAAGCAGGCGATGTCGCCCGCTGCAAAAATTTTCGGATCGGTCAGCGTTTGCAATTGCGCATTGACCTGGATGAAGCCGTTCGCGTCGAGTGCCAGGCCGGTGCTTTGCAACCAGGCCGGGCCGCCCGCTTGCGTGACCCACATGGTTTCGTCGGCGTCAAAGGTGCGCCCGTTTTTGGTGTGCAGGCAACCGGGTGAGACTTGCACCACCTCTGCGCCGGTGTGCACTTCGACATTGCGCTCGCGCAGCACACGCACAAAGCGCGCGCGCACACCGCTGTTGTGGGTGGGCAGCAGCGTGTCCGAGGCGGTCAGCAGCACGAAGTTGAGGTCTTCCGGGTTGCGCCCCAGGGCTTTGAGTTCATGGCGCAAACGGTATTGCATGGCCAGCAGCAGCTCCACGCCGCCTGCGCCACCGCCGACCACGGCCACCGTCATGCGGCCACGCCACTCGCGCACTTTGACCAGCAACTGCAGCCAGCGCTGGTTGAACTGGGCAATCGGCTTGACCGGCACGGCCAAGGCTTGCGCACCTTCGATCTGCTGGACTTGCGGGGTCGAGCCAATGTTGATCGACAACAGGTCGTAAGCCACAGGCGGGCGGTGGCGGCAAATCACTTGTTGGTTTTGCCGGTCGATGCCGATCACCTCGTCGCGGTAAAGGCGTGCGCCGGTCGCTGCGGCCAGTCGGCCCAGGTCGATGTGCACGTCGTCAAAGCTGTAGTGTCCGGCCACATAGCCGGGCAGCATGCCCGAGTAAGGCGTGTCGGTGTCGGTGCAGATGACGGTGATGCGCAAGCCCGGCTCGGGCTTCATGGCGAACATGCGCAGCACGCCCACATGGCTGTGGCCACCGCCCACCAGCACCAGGTCGCGCAGCACGGGTTGTTCAGAAGATTGCATTCAATGGGTCCAGAGATCCTGCACCCAGCGGTGCAGCGCAGAGCGTTCGGCTTGCGGTTCAAACAGTGTGGCGCGTTTGACACACAGAGCCGTCAAGTGTGACAGCAAGCCACCGAACGAGTTTTGATTTGATCGGCATTGCTGCAACAAATCGGCCAGTGCGGGGGCATCGCCCACCTCGAACACGCCGGGGTAATTGTCGCCGAGCATGCCCAGGTTGCCGTCAATGCGCGAGGCCAGCACCGGGGTGCCGCTGCGCAGGGCTTCCATCAGCACATGGGCGCCGCCTTCCATGCGGCTGGTGTGCACCAGCAGGTGGGCGCGCTGGATGCGCTGCAAGGTCGCGGCATGGGGCAGGCCGCCCAGCCAGCGGTACCGCGGGCATTGTGTTTGTGTCTCGTGTGCGGCCTGGCCCAGTGCCGGGTCGAGCGCCTGGCCGATGTGGTCGATGAAGATGTCCGGCCGCGTGCGCAGCTGCTGTGCAGCGGCCATCAGTGTGCGTGGGTCTTTTTCATCGCGCATGTGGCCGACCATCACCACGCGCAGATGGCGTGCGGTTTTGACCAGGGTCTGCCGTGAACGACCGGAGGCCACGATGACCCGTGTCTTGCTGTGATGCACTTGGGGCAGCGCTTGCAGGCCTTGGCTTTGCAGCACGACCAGGCTGTGGGCTTGGGTCAGAGCGGCTTGCGCTGCCGCATCGTGCTGGATGTCGCGGTACAAGTCGGTGCCGGTGAGCACCAGGCCCAGGCCTTTGGGGCCGCGCTGATCGAACCAAGCTTGCACGGCCGCAGCAGAGCGTCGCGCATGCAGGGCCAGCATGATGTCGTCTTGCGCGGCTTGTGCGTCGGGCCACTCGCGCACGATGCGCACCGTGTGGGGTGCCAGCAGGCTTTTCCAGCGTTGGGCGGTTTGCCAGTTGCCATTGTTGGCGTCGGCCAAGGCAGGGCTGACAATGAGCACACGGAGTTTTTGCATCGCCGGTTTATACCTGAACGGTTTCAGAGGCTGAGCCTCAGTGCCTGCGGGCCCGAAGCGTCAGGTGCTGTGTCAGCCACAGGGCAGAGGCCCCCAGCACGCTGGCCAGCAGCAGCCACCACAAAGCCAGCGCATAGCCCTTGTCCGGCGACCACAGCAAACCCACGGCCAGTGGCGCGGCTGCACGGGCCAGTGCAATCGGCAGGCCGAGCAAACCGTTGAGCTGGCCCACATGGGCCCGGCTCACGTATTGCGCCATGGCCGTGCCTTTGACGATGGTGTTCATGCCATTGCCCAGGCCGTACAGCACCACGAACACCACCGCGGCCACTGGCTGCAAGCCGCCCACGATCAGGACCAGCAGACCCAAGGGGATCAAAGTGGGGATCCAGCGGTTGGCGGTGTGCACATCCCAATAGCGCTCACACACAAACAGCAAGAGCCGCCCCAGCACTTGGATCACACCAATGGCCGCAGGGATGGCGATCACCCAGGCCGGGGGCAAGTGGGCCTCTTGCAGCAAGGCGATCATGTGGGCAGGCAAGGCCGAGGTGACCGCCATCATGAACAGCGTGAACACGGCCAGCAGCCAAAACGGGGCCTGGCGCAGGTGGGTTCTGACCGACACGGGTCGGGGTTCGTGTGGCCCGGTGCGCTGGATGCCGCGTCGGGCACCTTGCAACAGCCAGGCATGCAAGGGGGCACACAGCAGCAGCTGCAAAGCCGCCAATGCCCACAGGGCGTGGCGCCAGCCCCACAGGTCCATCCACCATGAAAACAGTGGGATGAACACGGTGCTGGCCAGCCCACCCAAAAACGTCAGCGTGATGATGGCGCGGCGAAAGTCTTGCGCAAAGCGCCGGGTGACCACCGCAAAGGCGGGCGTGTACAGCGTGGCGGCCAAGCCCAGACCCAGCCAGATCCAGACCGCGTAAAAACCGTTGACGCTTTGCACTTGGCTGTGCGCGATCAGACCCAGACCGACCCAGACAGAGCCCACGGTCATGACCCTGCATTCATGCCCCTGGTCGATCCAGCGGCCCACCAGATAAGCCATCAGGCCCTCGGCCAGCAAGGCCAGACTGAAGGCCAGTGACGATTGCGCACGGCTCATGCCCAGCTCAGCCTCCAGCGGGGTCATCAGCAAAGAGAAGGTGTAGAACACGCTGCCCCAAGTGATGAGCTGGGGCAAGGACAAGCAGACGCTGAAGGGGCCCAAGGCCTGCGGCGATGGACGGCTGAAAAAACGCATGCACGCATTATCGCGAGCGGGGTGCTGCAACAGCGCGCATTCAAGACAGTGCGCCAGGCCTGCAGGCCAAAAGCCTTGAGGCTCAGTGTTCCTTGAGCACGCGCCGGTATTGCACCGCTTCGGCCACATGGGCGGCCTCGATGGTGGCACTGCCCGCCAGGTCCGCGATGGTGCGGGCCACTTTGAGGCTGCGGTGCGTGCTGCGCCCGCTCCAGCCCAGTTGGGCGGCGGCTTTTTGCAGCAAGGCGCTGGCCTTGTCGCTCAAGCGCGATTGCGCATCGATGGCCTGGCCTTGCAAGTCCGCGTTGGCACAGCCTTGCCGGGCCAGCGCGAAGTTGCGCGCCGCCAGACTGCGTGCGGCGATGGCTCCGGTGCTCTCGCCCGCTGGCGCTGTCAGCAAGTCGGTGGCGGGCAGGCTGGGCACTTCGATGTGCAGATCGATCCGGTCCAGCAGCGGCCCGCTGAGCTTGCCTTGGTAGCGGCTGATCTGGTCGGGCGAGCAGCGACACGCCCGCGTGGGGCTGCCCAGATAACCGCAAGGGCAGGGGTTCATGGCCGCGATCAGCTGGAACCGCGCCGGAAACTCGGCGCGCCGTGCGGCCCGTGCGATGGCGATGGTGCCGGTCTCCAGCGGTTCGCGCAGGGCTTCGAGTGCGGCGCGTGGAAATTCTGGCAGCTCGTCCAGAAACAGCACCCCGTGGTGCGCCAGTGAAATCTCGCCTGGCCGGGGTGGCGAGCCGCCTCCGACCAAAGCCACCGCACTGGCCGAATGGTGCGGTTGACCGGTGGGGCGTTGCGCCCAGCGCGAAAGCTCAAAACGCCCGGCCAGGCTGGCGATGGCGGCCGACTCCAGCGCGTCTTCGATGGCCATGGGCGGCAGCAAACCTGCAAAACGTTGCGCCAGCATGGACTTGCCCGAGCCAGGCGGTCCGACCATGAGCAGCGAGTGGCCACCAGCGGCGGCAATTTCCAGCACCCGTTTGACACCTGTCTGCCCCTTCACGTCGGCCAGGTCGGCATAGCGTGGTGGATCGGTCGGGGTCGTGGCGCTCAGACGGGCCCAGCCCTCGCCAGGCTCGGGTGGCGGCTCGGCCGATGGCGGCAAAAACTGTTGCACCACATCCAGCAGGTGTTTGGCGCGAAAGACTTCGGCATCGGGCACCAGCGCGGCTTCTTCGGCGCTGTCCGGCGGCAGCACCAGGCGGGTGCGCACCTGCTGCTGGCGCAGCGCCAGGCTCATGGCCAAGGCCCCGCGGATGGGTCTGAGCTCACCCGACAAAGACAGCTCGCCTGCGAACTCGTGACCGACCAGCTTGGCCGCATCGATTTGGCCGCTCGCCGCCAGAATGCCCAAGGCAATCGGCAAGTCCAGCCGCCCGGAGTCTTTGGGCAGATCGGCCGGGGCCAAATTGACGGTGATGCGTTTGTTGTGCGGAAACTCCAGCCCGCTGTTTTGCAAGGCGGAGCGCACACGTTCGCGGGCCTCCTTGACTTCGACATCGGCCAAACCCACCAAAGTGAAGTTGGGCAGCCCGTTGGCCAGATGCACCTCAACGGTGACCGCGGGCGCTTGCAGCCCGACCAATGCACGGCTGTGCACCAAAGAAAGACTCATATCCCCTCCCTGCCCCATGCTGGTGCATGGTGTGTGTGCTTGCGCGCTGTCTTGGCGCGTGCTTCTTGTATGAATGCCATTGAACCACGCAACGGGGGCCAGCGCACCGGTAAATGCCCCAGTTTCAGGCGCACCAAGTGTTGGCACGGTCTGTGCTTGATGGGGTGTGTCCTCAACAACTTTCAACGGAGTCCAATATGAAAAAGATCCTCGTTCCTTCCCTGATTGCACTGGCTGTCAGTTCTTTGGCTTCGGTGGCACAAGCCCAAACGGCCCCTGCAGAACCTGAAAGTACCTTGTCCTACAACGTCGGCGCCGTGACCGATTACCGTTACCGTGGCATTTCGCAATCCCGTCTGCAGCCCGCGCTGCAAGGTGGCGTGGACTATGCCGACAAGAGCGGTTTTTACGTTGGTGCTTGGGGTTCGACCATCAAGTGGATCAAGGATTCCGCAGCAACGGCAGGGTCCGTGGAAATCGACTTGTACGGCGGCTACAAGGGCGTTTTGGGTGATGTGGCCTATGACGTGGGTTTGCTGCGCTATGAATATGCGGGCAACAAACTCGGCGCCGTTGAGGGCTTTGCCAATGCCAACACCACCGAAGCCTACGGTGCAGTGACCTATGGACTGTTCACAGCCAAATACTCTCATTCGCTGACCAATACATTTGGCAATATCAACAGCAAGAACAGCTACTACCTGGACTTGAGCGCAACCTTTGATTTGGGTGATGGCTACACCTTGGTGCCGCATGTGGGTCGTCAGATGATCAACAACAGCCCTGCCTATTCCTACAACGATTACGCGTTGACGCTGGCCAAAGATTTGGGCAACGGCCTGAGCGCCTCGGTGATGGCGGTCGGCACCAATGCGGGTAAGTCGCAGTACACCCTGGTTGACAAATACAACGGTAAAGACGGTCTGGTTGTCGGCCTGAAGTACGCCTTCTGATCACCTCAAAAAAATTTCAAAGGAGCCATCATGAAACTGGTGACCGCCATCATCAAACCCTTCAAGCTGGACGAAGTGCGTGAAGCACTTTCGGGCATCGGCGTGCAGGGCATCACCGTGACCGAAGTCAAAGGCTTTGGTCGTCAAAAAGGCCACACCGAGCTGTACCGCGGCGCGGAATACGTGGTCGACTTTTTGCCCAAAGTGAAGATCGAAGCCGCTGTGTCCAACGAGTTGGTCGAGCGCGTGATCGAAGCCATCGAGTCCGGTGCCCGCACCGGCAAGATTGGCGACGGCAAGATCTTTGTGTACGACCTCGAACAAGTGGTTCGCATCCGCACCGGTGAAACCGGCGGCGAAGCCCTTTGATAGACAAGAAAGAGAGTCGAAAAATGAAAAAGCTACTCGCTTCGTTGGCCTTGGGCTTGACCCTGGGTCTGGGTTTGTTCGGAACGGCCTCTGTGGTCACCGCCCAAACCGCACCGGCTGCAGTCACCGCGCCTGCAGCCAAAGCGGCTGATGCCGCTGCACCTGCGACGGCACCTGCTGCAGCCCCCGCTGCCGCAGAAGCCGCACCTGCACCGGTGCCCAACAAGGGTGATACCGGCTGGATGATGCTGTCCACTTTGCTGGTCTTGATGATGGCTGTGCCCGGCCTGGCTTTGTTCTACGGCGGCCTGGTCCGCAGCAAGAACATGCTGTCGGTGCTGATGCAGGTCATGGTCACTTTCTCGCTGATCCTGGTGCTGTGGTTCATCTATGGCTACAGCCTGGCCTTCACCGAAGGCAGTGCCTACATCGGCGGGTTCGATCGACTGTTCATGAAGGGCATCTGGGACAACGCCGCCGGCACTTTCGCGAATGCCGCCACTTTCTCGAAGGGTGTCTACATTCCTGAAGTCGTCTTCGCTGCCTTCCAGGCCACGTTTGCAGGCATCACCTGTGCCCTGATCGTGGGTGCATTTGCCGAGCGTGTGAAGTTCTCTGCCGTGCTGGCTTTCATGGTGCTGTGGTTCACCTTCAGCTACCTGCCGATCGCTCACATGGTCTGGTTCTGGATGGGTCCTGACGCTTACGCTTCCAAAGAAGTTGTGGACGAAATGACTTCCAAGGCAGGTCTGCTGTGGCAGTGGGGCGCGCTGGACTTTGCGGGCGGTACCGTGGTGCACATCAACGCCGCTGTGGCCGGTCTGGTCGGTGCCTTCATGATTGGCAAACGCGTCGGTTACGGCCGTGAATCCATGGCGCCTCACAGCCTGACATTGACCATGGTCGGTGCTGCTTTGCTGTGGGTGGGCTGGTTCGGTTTCAACGCAGGTTCTGCATTGGAAGCCAACGGTTTCGCCGCGCTGGCCTTCATCAACACCATGATGGCCACGGCAGCCGCTGTGATCGCCTGGTGCCTGGGTGAAGCCCTGATGCGTGGCAAAGCTTCCATGCTGGGCGCCGCCTCTGGTGCGGTGGCTGGCTTGGTGGCCATCACCCCTGCTGCGGGCAACGTCGGCATCGGCGGTGGCGTGGTCATCGGTTTCATCGCTGGTTTCGCCTGCCTGTGGGGTGTCAACGGCCTGAAGAAACTGCTGGGCGCAGACGACTCTCTGGACGTCTTCGGTGTGCACGGCGTCGGCGGTATCGTCGGTGCTTTGCTGACTGGCGTGTTCAACTCGCCAGCCTTGGGCGGCCCCAGCGCTGTGGGCGACTGGGTCACCGTGGCCATGGTCACTCCGGACGCTTACTCCATCGCTGCACAAGTGTGGATCCAGGCCAAGGCTGTGCTGCTGACCATCGTCTGGTCGGGTGTGGTGTCGGTCGCTGCTTACAAGATCGTGGACCTGACCATCGGTTTGCGTGTCTCGGAAGAGCAAGAGCGCGAAGGTCTGGACATCTCCTCGCACGGCGAGTCGGCTTACCACGGTTGATCTGGAGGACTCTCCAGCGGTGACGCCCGTCACCGCACCAAAGCCCGCAGCGCTTGCGCCCTGCGGGCTTTTTTCATGAGCGCTTGGGGCGGGTGGCTGTCGACATCGGCGGGCCCGAAGGGCGCTGATGAGGGTGGTAAAGTCCTCTGTCATATTTTGCATTTCACTCATGTCACACACCTCCCCCAACGACAACGCTGCTTCGGCGGCTGTCATGCCCGAGGAGCCGGATGAGCAAACCGTCGTTCCGCTCAAAATTGAAGATTGGTTGACCGTGATCGTCATGGGCCTGCTGTCCCTGATCACCTTTGCCAACGTGCTGGTCCGCTATTTCACCGACCAGTCTTTTGCCTGGACTGAAGAGTTCTCGGTCTTTCTCATGATCGTGCTGGCGCTGGTGGCCGGCTCGGCTTCGGTGGCGCGCAATCGCCAAATTCGCATCGAATACTTTGCCGACAGCGGCTCTGAAAAACGCCAACGTGCGCTCGCCCGGTTTGGGGCCTTGATGGTGTTCGCGTTGTTTGCGCTGATTGCTGTGCTCAGCGCCCGCGTGGTCTGGGACGATTACCGGTTTGGCGAAACTTCGCCCGGCATCGGTGTCCCACAGTGGTGGTACACCATCTGGTTGCCCGTCATGTCGGTCGCCATTGCCGGTCGTGCGCTGGGCTTGTTCATCCGTCGGGGGCGCCAGCCATGATCCCAACGCTCCTGTTTGTAGCCTTCGTGGTCATGATGCTCATGGGTGTGCCCATCGGTGCCGCCTTGGGCCTGGCCGGTGCGGCTTGCATTGCCTTGGCCAACACCGATGCGCAGTGGTTCGGCCTTTTGGCGGTGCCGCAAAACTTCTATGCCGGTTTGGGCAAATACCCACTGCTGGCCATTCCCATGTTTGTGCTGGTGGGCTCCATTTTTGACCGTTCGGGCGTGGCGCTGCGCTTGGTCAATTTTGCTGTCGCCATCGTCGGCCGTGGCCCCGGCATGCTGCCTTTGGTGGCGATTGTGGTGGCCATGTTCTTGGGGGGCATCTCTGGTTCTGGCCCGGCCAACGCGGCAGCAGTGGGCGCGGTCATGATCGCGGCCATGTCGCGTGCCGGTTATCCGGCGGCGTTCTCGGCCAGTGTGGTCGGCGCGGCGGCCGCCACTGACATTCTGATTCCGCCTTCGGTGGCCTTCATCGTGTATTCGGTGCTGGTGCCCGGTGCCTCGGTGCCCGCCTTGTTTGCAGCCGGTATGATTCCCGGCGTGCTGGCAGGTCTGGCGTTGATCGTGCCCACCGTGTGGATGGCCCGCAAACACAAGATGGGCGCGCACGAGGCGAGCCTGCCGCGGCCCGAATTGTGGAAAAGTTTTGTGGAAGCCACCTGGGGCCTGGCCGCACCGATCCTGATTTTGGGTGGCATGCGTGCAGGCTGGTTCACGCCCACCGAGGCGGCAGTCGTTGCGGTGTTCTATGGTCTGTTTGTCGGCATGGTGATTTACCGCACCATCAAGCCGCGCGACTTGTTCATCATCTTGCGCGAATCAGGCGAGCTCTCTGCGGTCATCTTGTTGGTGGTCTCGCTGGCGGGCATCTTTGCCTTCTCACTGTCCACGCTGGGCGTGATCGATCCGGTGACCAACGCCATCGTCAACTCGGGCTTGGGTGAATATGGCGTTCTGGCTTTGCTCATCCTCATGCTCATCACCGTCGGTATGTTCCTCGACGGCGTGTCCATCTTCCTGATCTTTGTGCCGCTCTTGTGGCCCATCGTGCAGTTTTACAAATGGGACCCGGTTTGGTTTGGCGTGATCCTCACGCTCAAGGTGGCTCTGGGCCAGTTCACGCCGCCGTTGGCCGTGAACCTGATGGTGTCTTGCCGCATCGCTGGTGTGCGCATGGAAGAGACCGTGCGCTGGGTTGGGTGGATGCTGTTTTCGATGTTCCTGGTCATGCTGGCCGTGATCGCCTGGCCCGAGCTGGCCCTGTGGTTGCCGCGTCAGATGGGCTATTAAGATCGCTGCTGTACTTTTTCAAAACAAGGAGACTTTTCATGAAACTTCGCCGTCACCTGCTCAGCCTGCTGGCTGCTGCCACCGCCTTTGGCGCATTCTCGGCCCCTGCTGCGGCGGCCGACTACAAAGCCGAATACCGCCTGTCCATCGTGCTGGCACCGCCCACACCCTGGGGCCAGGCTGCCAAAATCTGGTCCGATCTGGTCAAGGAACGCACCCAGGGCCGCATCAACATCAAGCTGTACCCCGGTGTGTCGCTCATCCAGGGCGACCAGACCCGCGAATTCAGCGCCTTGCGCCAAGGTGTGATCGACATGGCCGTGGGCTCGACCATCAACTGGTCGCCCCAGGTCAAGGAACTCAACCTGTTTTCGCTGCCTTTCCTGATGCCCGACTACGCCGCCATCGACGCGCTGACCCAAGGCTCGGTGGGTAAAAAGATCTTCCAGACACTGGACAAATCCGGCGTGGTGCCATTGGCCTGGGGTGAGAACGGTTACCGCGAAGTGACCAACTCCAAGCGTGCCATCAAGTCGCCTGCCGACCTCAAGGGCATGAAAATCCGCGTGGTGGGCTCGCCCATTTACTCGGACATGTTCAGCGCCATGGGGGCCAACCCCACGCAAATGAGCTGGGCCGATGCACAGCCCGCACTGTCCAGTGGTGCGGTGGACGGTCAAGAGAACCCGCTGTTCCTGTTCAACGTGCTCAAGATGCAAAACGTCGGTCAGAAATTCGTGACCTCGTGGGGCTATGTGGCCGACCCGCTGATTTTCGTGGTCAACAAGGACATCTGGGCCTCGTGGACACCGGCTGACCAAGCCATCGTGCGCCAAGCTGCCATCGATGCAGGCAAACAAGAAATCGCCATCGCCCGCAAAGGCTTGACCGAAGCCGACAAGCCTGCCTTCAAGGACATCGCCGCCATGGGCGTGACGGTCACGCACCTCACGCCCGCCGAGCGCGAGGCCTTTGTGAAGGTGACGCGTCCTGTGTACGACAAGTGGAAAAACACCGTGGGTGTGGCTTTGGTGAAAGAAGCCGAAGACGCGATCGCTGCACGCAAGAAGTGATCCGAGCCGGGCTTGCCCGGTCGCCACGCCACAGCCCGCAGCGCTTGCGCCCTGCGGGCTGTTTCATTTGGGGTACCAAATGCCCTCGTGCCCCAGAAAACCCGAGCCGCAGGGGCACAATGCCCGCATGAACACAGCACCCTCCTGGTCCGCCATCACCACCGTCCCCGACGGCTTGAGCGAATCGCCGTTTTGGCATCCGCAAGAAAACCGCCTGTACTGGGTGGACATTCCTGGCCGCAGGCTGGCGCGCTTGGCCATTGCAGGGCAGATGCAGCCGCAAGGCGAGGTGGAATACTGGCCCATGAGCGAAGAGCCCGGCTGCATCGCACCTGTGCAAGGCGGCGGCCTGGTCATCGCCCTGCGCGACGGCATTTACCTGGGAGAAAACTGGGGCGGCTCCTTGCAACAACTCGCTGTAGCGCCTTATGACACTGCCAAGCTGCGCTTCAACGACGGCAAGTGCGATGCGCAAGGCCGCTTTTGGGCGGGCAGTTTGTACGAACTCAAAGACCAGGCGCTGGGCGTTTTGTACATGCTGGACGGCCAGGGCCTGCACGCCATGATGGATGGCGTCACCACCGCCAACGGCCTGGCTTGGTCACCCGACGGCCGCACCGCCTATTGGGCCGACACCGCCGCCCACCAGGTGCGGGCGTTTGACTTTGATGCGGCCACCGGCCAACTGAGCGCCGGGCGCGTGTTCCACCAAATGACGCCCAAGCCCGCGGGCTGGGCCTGGGGCGATGCTGCGGCTTATGGCGGCCGCCCCGATGGTGCCGCCGTGGACAGCGAAGGCTGTTACTGGAGCGCCCAATACGAAGGCCAGCGCCTGCTGCGCCTGTCGCCCAACGGCCAAGTGCTGGCCGAAGTCAAAACCCCCGTGCCATGCCCCACCATGCCCTGCTTTGGCGGGCCCGACCTCAAGACCCTGTTCATCACCACATCGCGCCAAGGCCGCAGCGCGCAAGAGCTGGCGCAGTTCCCTCTGGCGGGCTGCGTGTTGGCGATGCGGGTGGACGTGGCGGGTTTGTCGGTGAACGCTTACCGAGCCTGAACGCGCCATAGACGGGCTCTTGATGTTTGATGCGTGATGCGATAGCATCAAACACCAAGGAGCAGGCCATGAGAACCACGCTGGATATTGCGGACGATGTGCTTTTTACAGCCAAAGAAATCGCCCGAAGAGAGAAAAAATCTCTGGGCCAGGTCGTCAGCGACCTGGTGAGAAAAGCGTTTCAAACACCAGAAATACTGCCGGCGGCATCTTCAGTTCAGCAGGCTTCAGAAAAATTGGCCCTCTACGGTATTGAGCCGCTACCAGCCCGAGGCGTTCTGGTGACCAATGAAGAAATTGATCGCTTGCGCGAAGCCGAAGGCATCTGATGCGTGCGTTGCTGGATGTCAACGTTCTGATTGCTTTGCACGACGCCAATCACGCTCACCATGCCATTGCGACGCAGTGGCTGATCGCCCACATTGAGCAAGGATGGGCCAGTTGCGCGCTGACTCAGAATGGTTGTTTGCGGATCATGGCGCAGTCGGGTTACAGCAACCCGCAACCGTTGCCGATCCTGGTGCGCATGCTGCAAAAGTCCACACAATCAGGTGCGCACGAGTTTTGGGGGGATGGCCCCAGCTTGCTGGATGTCACGCGTTTTCAACATGCCCACATTCACAGCCCTCGCCAATTGACGGATCTGTACCTGTTGGCCTTGGCCGTAGGCCATCAGGGGCGGCTTGTGACATTCGATCAGCGCATTCCTTTGTCAGCGGTCCATGGGGCTTCATCACAGCATCTTGTTGTGCTTTGATGGATTGAAGATGTTGCGTGGGTGCCAGACATCTTGAAGTGCGGCCTGGCGAACAAGTCATGCAGGACGTGCCCGCAATTTCCCACAACCCCCCCGTTAAAAAACTTCACGCTGCCACCAGGGGGTGGGGGTTACCATCTTTGCCCATGGAAGCTCAACTCAATTCCCTCATCGACGCCGTGCGCCAGGCGGGTGCGGATGGCCGCGTGCTGCGCTTGCGCGGTGGCGGCAGCAAAGACTTTTGGGGCCAAAGCCTCGCGGGCGATGTGCTGGATACCCGGGGCTATCGGGGCATCGTCAGTTACGAGCCCAGCGAACTGGTGGTCACGGTGCGCTGCGGCACGCCGCTGGCCGAGCTGGAAGCCGCTTTGGCCGAAAAAGGCCAGTGCCTGGCGTTTGAGCCGCCGCACTTTGGACAAGGTTCGGCCAATGGGGCAACCGTAGGCGGCATGGTGGCCGCAGGTCTGAGCGGCCCGGCCCGCGCCACCGCTGGCGCTGTGCGCGACTATGTCCTGGGTGCCCGCTTCATCAACGGACTGGGCGAGCACCTGACCTTTGGCGGTCAGGTCATGAAGAACGTGGCCGGTTACGACGTGAGCCGCCTGATGGCCGGCAGCTGGGGCACGCTGGGCCTGATCACCGAGGTCAGCCTGAAGGTCTTGCCCGTGGCCCCGGCCGAGGCCACCTTGATGATGGCGGGTCTGGCGCAAGGCCCAGCGCTGGATTTGCTGCACCGCTGGGGTGGCCAGCCCCTGCCCCTGAATGCCAGCGCCTGGGTGCGCGACCCCACGGCCCAGCCCGTGGCCGACTATTTGTTTGTGCGTCTGCGGGGTGCGGTGGCGGCCGTGCAGTCGGCCATGGCCAAAATGAGTGCCGATGCCGTCGCCCTGGGTGCGCAGGTGCAGGCCATGGACAACGCCGAAGCCGCGCAGGACTGGCGCGCCAGTGGTGAGCAGACCCTGCCGTTTTTTGACCCACCCAGCCCCGATGCCTGCCTGTGGCGCCTGTCGGTGCCGCAAACGGCGCCTTTGCTGGATTTGCCTTATGCCCAGTACATCGAATGGCAAGGTGCACAGCGCTGGCTGTGGGCACCCGCCTCGGCGGCGGTGGCTTTGCGTGAACTGGCGCAATCGGTCGGTGGCCACGCCACCCTGTTCCGCGCCAGCGTCGCCCACGCCGAAGTGGACAAGGTCGCCGGGGTGAACACCCCGCTGGATGCCGTGCAAGCTCGCATTCAACAGCAGTTGCAAAAGCAGTTCGATCCGAAAGGCGTGTTCGCCACCGATCGCTTGCACCCCCTCTGAGGCGAATCGCCATGCAAACCCACCTCGCCCCCGAATACCAAAACACCCCCGAAGGCCTGGAGGCCGAAGCCATTTTGCGCAAGTGCGTGCACTGCGGCTTTTGCACCGCCACTTGCCCCACCTACCAGCTGCTGGGCGACGAGCTGGACGGCCCGCGTGGCCGCATCTACCTGATGAAGCAGGTGCTGGAGGGCCAAACGCCCACCCGCAAAACCCAGATGCACCTGGACCGGTGCCTGACCTGCCGCAACTGCGAAAGCACTTGCCCGAGCGGCGTGCAATATGGCCACTTGGTCGACATCGGCCGCAAGCTGGTGGACGCCAAAGTCGAACGCAGCGTGGGCGAAAAGCTGGTGCGCTGGGCGCTCAAAGAAGGCCTGCCTTCGCCCCTGTTTGCGCCTGCCATGAAGATGGGCCAAATGGTGCGCGGCCTGCTGCCCGACAGCCTCAAAGCCAAAGTGCCCGCGCCACAAGACGCTGGCACCTGGCCCACCCGCCAGCACGAGCGCAAGGTGCTGATGCTGGCCGGTTGTGTGCAACCGAGCATGAGCCCCAACATCAACACCGCCACCGCCCGCGTGCTGGACGCCGCAGGCATCCAGACGGTGACGGCTGATAAAGCTGGTTGCTGCGGCGCGGTCAAGTTCCACCTGAATGACCACGACGGCGGCAAAGACCACATGCGCGCCAACATCGACGCCTGGTGGCCCTTGGTCGAGCGTGGCGAAGTCGAAGCCATTGTGATGAACGCCTCGGGCTGCGGCGTCATGGTCAAGGACTACGGCCATGTGCTCAAAGACGACCCGCAGTACGCCGACAAAGCCGCCCGCATCGGCGCCTTGACCAAAGACCTGAGCGAGCTGCTGCCCGAGCTGGTGCCGCTGCTCAAGGACAAGCTCAAGCCCGAAGCACTGCAAGCCGCAGGCCTGCAGGCCTACCACCCGCCCTGCACGCTGCAGCACGGCCAGCAACTAAAAGGCGGTGTGGAAAAGCATCTGGGCGATTTGGGCTTCCAGATCAAGGTCACGGCCAATGAATCGCACCTGTGCTGTGGTTCAGCCGGCACCTACAGCGTGCTCAACCCCACGCTGTCCAAACAACTGCGCGACCGCAAACTGGGCCACCTCAACGCGCTGGAACCCCAAGGCGTGCTGAGCGCCAACATCGGCTGCATCACCCACCTGCAAAGCGGTAGCGGCCTGCCGGTGCGGCATTGGGTGGAGTTGGTGGATGGGGCCTTGAGGGCGTCATAAGAAAGCAAGGCAGCACAAAAATTAACTTCTGTTAAAGTTTGTGTTATGCCAAAACCTTCTCTGGCCGCCGACCAACTGCCCGCATCCGCAGCCAAAGCGCTGCGCGACTTGGGTGAAAACCTCGCGCTGGCGCGTCAGCGCCGCAAGGAAAGCCTGCGTGCTTGGGCCAGTCGCATGGCGGTGTCGGTGCCCACGCTCATCCGCATGGAAAAGGGCGACCCTTCGGTGGGCATGGGGGTGTATGCCACGGCGCTGTGGCTCATGGGCCGTCACGCGGCCCTGCCTGAAGTGGCTGCGCCTGCGCAAGATCTGAACGCATTGGAGCAAGACATCGAGGCTGTGCGCCAGCG
Organism: Limnohabitans sp.; assembly: GCF_030158565.1. Classification (GTDB taxonomy): domain Bacteria; phylum Pseudomonadota; class Gammaproteobacteria; order Burkholderiales; family Burkholderiaceae_C; genus Limnohabitans_A. Next base: position 137,700 of record NZ_JAOASQ010000029.1, read on the forward strand.
CGGTCGTCGCATGTCGCGCAAGCCGGAGGAACTCGCATGAGCTATGAGCCCCAGGACAGCATGAGCTTGTGGTGGCTGGGTGATGCGGCACCGCCCCAGCGCATTGGCACATTGAGTTTGCAAGACCAGCGCCGCAAAGTGGCCCTGAGTTATGAGCCCGAATGGATGGCATCCCCGCAAGGCTTTGCTTTGAGCGAAGACTTGCCTTTGCAGAGAGGCTTGTACATCCCTGACGAGCGGGACACGGCTGCCGGAGCTGTGGACGATGCCCGCCCCGACCAATGGGGCGAACGCGTCATTCGCTTGATCGAGCGGCCTGCACGCTTGTCCTTGCTGGAATATTTGTACTTTGCTGGCGATGACCGCTTTGGGGCTTTGGGCGTTTCATTGCACGCTGAAAAGTATGAGCCCGCGCCTGTGGCGGCCATGCCCACGTTTGATGGTCTGACCGACATGCACCAAGCGGTCCAGCGTGTCATGGCCGGTGATGCGGTCAATGAGCAGCAGCGCCGTTTGCTGCAACCTGGCGTTTCCATGGGTGGGGCGCGGCCCAAGTCCTTGATGCAAATCGATGGCGCGTCGTGGGTGGTCAAATTTTCCGAGGGCGGTGAACTGGATTCGCCTTTGATCGAGCACGCCAGCATGCAGTTGGCACGTCTTTGTGGCATCCACACGGCCGAGACCTTGGCCCTGCCTTTGCCGCAAGGCCATGCGGTGGCCATCAAGCGATTTGACCGAGAGGGAGAAAGACGTCTGCACGTCGTGTCGGCCCATGTCGCTCTTCGCGCCGCAGGTGAAGCCATGGGCTACCCCGAATTGGCGCAGCTGATCCGTCGCCTGGGCCACCCGGATCAAGTCCGCGCACAGCAGCAAGAGCTGTTCAGGCGCATGGTCTTCAACATCCTGATCGACAACACCGACGACCACGAAAAAAACCACGCACTGGTGCGTGGTGACGATGGTTTTTATGCCTTGTCGCCCGCCTTCGATGTGTTGCCTGCAGCGCAAGGTTTGGGCTACCAACAAATGCGTGTGGGCGCCATGGGCCACGAATCCAGCCTGGCCAATGCCTTGTCAGAAGCGCGTGCATTTGGATTGACGGATGCCGTGGCACGGCAGATGGCGTCCGAAATTTCCGGGCAAGTCGCGCAATGGAAATCGGTGTTCAAGGGTCTGAAGGTGCGTGATGCAGACATTGATCTGTTGGCGCAGTATGTGGGTAGACACAAGCGCTGAATGCATGACCCTTGCTGCACAATGACCGCACAGGAGACACCGTGGCAGCATTCAATTACCGACATCTGTATTACTTCTGGGTGGTGGCCAAAGAGGGCGGTTTTGCCCGTGCTGCCGAGCGCCTGGACATGGCGATCCAGACCATCAGTGCGCAGGTGCGCGAGCTGGAAAAGTCTTTTGGGCATCAGCTGCTCAAACCACAGGGCCGTGGCGTCACGCTGACCGAGGCGGGCGAGGTGGCCTATGCCCGCGCCGAAGAAATTTTCCAGATCGGGCAGCGCATTCCGCAAGAGGTGATGCAGGCGGCCACTGTGCCCGCGATCCGCTTGTCGGTGGGTTTGTCGGACGGCATTTCCAAACTGGCCGCCCACAAATTGTTGGGCCCGGCGCTGCAAGAGTCTCAACTGAAGTTGGTTTGCCATGAGGGCGAAATCGAGCAGCTGATGGCTGAGCTGGCCTTGCACCACCTGGACTTGGTCTTGGCCGGGCAGCCCGCGGCGCACAACAGCAATCTGCGTTTGTCGAGCCGTTTGATTTCTTCTTCCGATGTGGGCTGGTTTGGTCCCAGCCCATGGGTGCACAAGGCCGAAGTGGAGCAGTTTCCCCAGAGCCTGAGCCGCTTGCCGGTTTTGTTGCCCACCGTGCACTCACCTCTGCGTGCATCGTTGGACCGTTGGTTCGATGAGCTGCAAATTCAACCCCGTGTGGTGGGCGAGTTTGAAGACAGCGCCTTGATGTCGGTGTTTGGCGCGGGGGGCTTGGGGGTTTTTCCGGCCAGCCTGATTGGGCGCGACGATCTGTCTTTGATGAAGGGCCTCAAGCTGCTGGGCCAGTCCGAGGTCAAAGAGGACATCTACGCGCTTTACACCCGTCGCAGCAGCCATCACCCCTTGGTTCAAAGCGTGTTGCAGGCCGCGCAGGCTTGAGGCCTGCACCGCTGTGCGGCATCAGCTCAGGCTTTGCTGGTCGCGGATGCGGTGGATGCTGGCGATGTCGATCACCCAAACCAAGCCATCGCCGATCTGACCGGTGTGACAGGCTTCGATGATGGCGCGGCGGATGGGCTCGACCATCTCATCATTCACGAGCACGCAGACCATCAGCTTGTCGGTGAAGTCGGTCAGCTCGTCTTTGACCGAGCGCTTGTTCACAGAGGCCGGGGCAGTGAAACCTTCGGCCTTGAAGATGGTCACACCCGGGAAGTTGGGGATGGCCCGCAGGGCATCACGCAGGCGTTGCAGACGGTTGGGGCGGACGATGGCGCGAATTTCTTTCATGTGCAATCCTTGTTGATCAGGCTTCACTGGGGTTGTCGTCAAACCAGCGGTAAAGGGTGGGCAGCACCACGAGCGTGAGCAGGGTGGAGGAGATCAGGCCACCAATGACCACGATGGCCAAGGGGCGCTGAACTTCTGAACCCGGCCCCGTGGCAAACAGGAAGGGCACCAGGCCCAGCAAGGCCACGGTGGCGGTCATCATGACAGGGCGGAAACGCTGTACGCAGCCTTCACGGACGGCGGTGGCCACATCCATGCCGTCCTCACGCAGGCGGCGGATGCAGGTGACCAACACCACGCCATTGAGCACGGCGATGCCCCACAAGGCGATGAAGCCCACAGAGGCCGGCACGCTCACGTATTCGCCCGAGACAAACAAACCGACCAGACCGCCGATGGAGGAGAAGGGCAAGACCAGAATGATCAGGCCCGCCAGCTTGACCGAGCGGAACAGGATGAACAGCAGGAAGAAAATGGCCACGATGGTCAGTGGCACGATGATGGCCAGTGTGGCCATGGCGCGTTCCATGTTTTCAAACTGACCGCCATACACAAAGTAATAGCCCTCGGGCAGCTTCAGTTCCTGGTCGATGCGTTGCTGCACTTCGGTCACAAAGCCGGCCAGGTCACGACCCTCCACGTTGGCACCCACCACCACACGGCGTTTGCCACTTTCCCGGCTGATTTGTGCGGGGCCATCGACTAGCTGAATGCTGGCCAGACTCGACAGCGGCACTTGCGCACCGCCCGGTGTGGGCAGCAAGGTGTTGCCAATGGCCTCGGCCGATTGGCGTACCTGAGCAGGGAAACGTACCACCACGCTGTAGCGGCGCTCGCCTTCGTAGAGGGTGGTCACGTCTTTGCCACCGATGGCGGTCTCGATGATGCTTTGCACATCGGCCACGTTCAGGCCATGGCGGGCAATGGCTTTGCGGTCAATGTCCACCGTGAGGGCTTGTTGGCCGGACAGACGCTCGATGCGAATGTCGCGGCTGCCTTGCACGCTCTTGAGGATGCGGGCCACTTTTTCCGAAACGTTTTTCAGCTCAGCCAGCTCGTCGCCAAAGATCTTGATGGCCACTTGCGAACGCACACCGGTGACCATTTCATCGACCCGTTCCGAGATGGGCTGTGAGAGCACGATCTGCACGCCCGGGATGCTGGACAGGCGCTGGCGGATGTCTTCGTCGATTTCATCTTGGGTTCGGTCGGATTTCGGATCGAGCAAGACAATCGGATCGGACTCGTTGGGGCCTGCAGGGTCTGCGGGTGATTCGCCACGGCCCAGTTTGGACACCACCATGCGCACGCCGGGCACTTCGGCGATGGTTTTCATGGCCGCCATTTCCATGCGGATGGATTCGTCCAGCGAGATGCTGGGCACGCGGTTGATCTGCGGGGTCAGGGCGCCTTCTTTCATGGTGGGCATGAAGGATTTGCCCAGCAAGGGGAACAGCGCCAAGGAGCCCACCAGCAGGGCCACCGCGACGCCGAGCGTGAGCCGGTTTTGCGCTGTGGCTGCGTCGAGCAGGCGCAGGTAGCGGACTTTCAGGTAAGCGATCAATCGCGTGTCTTCGCCCGAGCCACCTTTGAGGAAATAGGAGCACAGCACGGGCGACAAGAACAGCGAGACCAGCAAGGACACCGCCAAAGACATGGCGATGGTCAGCGCCAGGGGCGCGAACATCTTGCCTTCAATGCCTTGCAAGGTCATCAACGGCAGGAACACCAAAATGATGATGGCAATGCCAAAGATGGTGGGGGTGGCCACTTCGGTGGTGGCAGCCAACACCGTGCGCACCCGCTCGCCCACGCTTTGGCCTGCGTGTCCCAGTCGGTGGTAGACGTTTTCGACCACCACCACGGTGGCGTCCACCATCAGGCCAATGGCAATGGCCAGGCCCCCCAGTGACATCAGGTTGGCCGAGATGCCGTAGCGGTTCATCAGGATGAAGGTGGTCAGTGGCGTGATGATCAGGGTGGCCACCACGATCAAACTTGAGCGCACATCACCCAAGAAGACAAACAGCACAACGACGACCAGGAAGATGCCTTCGATCAGCACCTTGCCCACGGTCCACAGTGCAGAGTCCACCAGTTCGGTGCGATCGTAGTAAGGCACGATCTGCAGGCCACCGGGCAGCATCTGCTGGCGGTTGATTTGATCGACACGTTTTTTGACACGCGACACGACTTCTTTGGCGTTGCCCCCGCGCATCATCAGCACGATGCCGGAAACGCCTTCGGTGTAGCCGCCTTTGATGATGGCACCCTGGCGCACTTCGCTGCCGATTTGCAATTGCGCCACATCGCGCACAAACACGGGCACGCCCGCTTGTTCTTTGATCACGATGTTGCCAATGTCATCGATGGACTGGATCAGGCCCACGCCACGGATCAGGTATTGCTCATTGACCTGGGGCAGGATGCCGCCGCTGGCGTTGGAGTTGTTGGCGGCAATGGCCTGCACCACTTGCTGCACCGAGAGGTTGTAGTGCCGCAGACGTCCAGGGTCGACCAGCGCTTGGTATTGTTTGACATAACCCCCTTGGGAGTTGATCTCGGCCACGCCTGGAATGGAGCGCAGCAGAGGGCGAACGACCCAATCTTGGATGGTTCGCCGTTCGGTCAATTCTTGCGGCGTGAGGGCGCGTTGGCCGTCATCGGGCCGCTCCAAGGTGTATTGGTACACCTCGCCCAGGCCAGTCGAGACAGGCCCCAACACCGGGGCAATGCCCGCAGGCATGCGGGGCGTGACTTCGATCAGGCGTTCGGTGACCAGTTGTCTGGCGAAGTAAACATCGGTCTTGTCGGTGAACACCAAGGTGATGATGGACAGGCCGCTCTTGTTGAGCGAGCGCATTTCCACCAAGCCAGGCAAGCCGGTCATGGCGATTTCCAGCGGCACGGTCACAAAGCGTTCGATCTCTTCGGGTGACCGACCGGGGGCTTCTGTGGCCACCTGAACCTGGACGTTGGTCACATCCGGAAAGGCATCGACCGACAGGCGCGTGGCTTCACGCAGACCAAAGGCGCAAAGCACCAGTGCGAGGACCACAACAATCAGGCGCTGGCTCAGCGCCCCACGGATCATGGAGATGATCATGCGTTACTCCAACTCAGCGCGTTTGCGCTCGTTGTTCATGTGAAAAGCACCTTCGGTGACCACTTCCGTGCCTTCGGTCAGACCTTTGAGTACGGGGCGCATGTCGTCTTGTGCAGGGGCCAATTCGACGGGTGTGAGGCGAAAGCGTTGCTCAGCGGTGCGCACAAAGACGTGGTCGCGGTCGTTTTCGCGCACCACGGCTTGCGCAGGCAAGGCCAGCGTCTGTTGCGCTCCGCCGCGCACACGCATGGTGGCCAGCATCTGGGGCTTCAGGTCGCGCTTGGGGTTGTCCACTTGCGTGCGGATGGTCACGCTGCGGGTCTCGGGCGAGACGGTGTCGCCCACATAGACGATCTTGCCCGACAGTGAGCGGTTGCCCAGTGCCGGCACTTCGATCATCACGGTTTGGCCCGCTTGCACGGAGCGTGCGGTTTGTTCGGGCAGTGCGCCCACCACCCACACCGTGTCCAGATCGGCCACGGTGAACAAATGGTCACCCGGTTGAGCCACTTGCCCGTTGCTGACTTTGCGCTCGATCACCACACCGGCCAGTGTGGCGCTGACGGCCGCCACGGGGTGCAGTGTGCCTTGGTCTTTGAGGCGATCAATGGCTTCGGAGGGCAAGCCCATCAAACGCAACTGGTCGCCTGCGGCACGCAACTCCGCACGGGCGACGGCCAGCTCGGATTCTCGGCGTTGCAATTCCGCCGAGCCGATCACATCGGCCTGGATGAGCTGACGCGCCCTGTCGACTGCCCGTTCGGCTTGCGATGCGGCAGAGTGCGCTTTGAGAAAGCCCATTTGCGCGGTGGTCAGTTCGCTGCTGGCCAGACGCGCCAATGCTTGACCGCGTTGAACCCGGTCACCGACTTCCGCCAGAACTTCAGTCACGCGCCCTGTGACAGCTGCACCAATGCGGGTGACCAAGCGGTCATTGGCCTCGATGCGGCCTGAAATCTCAAGCCACGGGATGATTTGCTGTGTTTCCAGTTTGCTCACTTTGAACTGGTTGGCCATCTCAGGTTTGATCACCACACTCAAAGGATCGGCTTCGGCGGTGGCGGCTGGTGTGGGCGCTGAAGCTTTGTCGCCGCAGGCGGCCAACAACAAGACGCTGGTGCCCAAGAGCATGGACAAGACGGTGCGTTGGAGGGTGAAGGATTGGGGTGTCATGACGAGGTCCTGCAAAATTCAAGAAGGTGTGTGTTCGATGTTCTGGCCGATCAACTGGTCCAGCATGACGCGCGCTTCTTGCAACTGGTAGCGTGCCTGGATCAGGTCAGCGCGGACGCTGCGCAACACGCGTTGCGCGTCCAACACATCCAGAATGCCCCGCTCACCAAAGCGGTAAGCGGCTTGTGCCACGCGCAAGGCCGCTTCGGCCTCGCGCACGGAGCCCTGGCTCAAGGCCTCGATGCGCAGACGCGCCATCTCCAGGGACTTCCAGGTCAACAACACTTGTTGGGACAGCTCGGCCTTGCGCCCTTCCAGGCGTATTTGGGCGCGCTCCAGTTCGGCACTGGCTTGTGCGATGGGCCCTGAGCGCCTGTCCAGCAAAGGAAGCTGAACGCCCACGCCCCATTGGCCTTGACGAAACTCCGGATCACGGCTTTGGCTATAGCGCAACTCCACGCCTGGCCAGCGGCTGGATTCGGCGCTGCGCAGTTGCGCTTGCGCTTTGTTCACATCGGTTTGCAGCAAACTCAACTCGGTGTTGTGCTTGAGCATCAATTGCTGCAGTTGCGCCATGTCCAGCAACTCTTGGCTGTCTTTCAGATCGCCTTGCAGTCGCCATTGCGCAGGCAGCTGGCCGGCAGCCAATTGGTTCAGCTGGATCTTGCTTTGTTCCACCATCAGGCGCGCTGTTTGAAGGCGTTCACGGGCGGTGATGATTTCGGCATCGGCCTTGATGATCTCGTAGCGTGCGGCTTCTCCGCTCTCTACCCTGATGCGCACACGTTCGCGCACCTGCTCCAGCAGCTGCACATCGTCGGCTGCCGCGGTCGCCTGGGCCTGGTGCAGCAGGCCTTGGTATATGAACAAGCGCACCTGGCTCACCAGCCCGTTGCGGGTTTGGCCAATCACGTGTTTGCTTTCAAGCTCCGACGCGTTGGCGAAGTCAATCCGCGCTTGGCGGCCGTAGGGATTTTCGATGGGTTGACTGAGGGTCCAGCTTCGCAATGCGCCCGATGTCACGCCCGGGATGCGTGCCGTATTGTGGCCTTGTGTCCAGTCAAAACGTGGGTTGGGCAGTGCCCTGGCGGTTTGGATGCCCGATTTGGCGGCGTCGAGCGCGCTTTGTGCTGCGCGCAACTGGGGGTTGTGCTCGAGGACGGTGGCGATGATCTGTGCCTGGGCCAGTTCGGGGGCGGTGGCCGGGTTGATGGGGTTGATCGCTGCAGGCGGTGTGGTTTGTGCCAGCGCGCTGTGCATCAAGAGCGTGAGGGGCCAAGCCCAATGCCAGCTTGGGCGTTTGGCTTGCCCGTTGGCAGATGTGGATAGGCGCATGGGTTTGTTCCGTGGTTCAAAAAACAGATCGAATCCTAAAGCCTGAGAGGCTTTTGAAAAAGCAGATTATTGATGACCATCAGTTCGTAAAAAACTGAATGTTTTCAGTTCACCATGTCGGTGAATGCCTGCCGAGGGCCGGCGAGTCGCTGGCCCGCATCAAGCGGCCAGTGCCGCCTCAATGTCTTGAGCGATCTTTGCGGGGGCATCTTGCGGCGCGTAGCGCTTGATCACGCGGCCGTCTTTGCCCACCAGGAACTTGGTGAAGTTCCACTTGATGGCCTTGCTGCCCAAAATGCCGGGGGCTTCGGCGGTGAGCCATTGGTAGAGCGGGTGAGCGCTGTCGCCGTTGACTTTGACCTTGCTCATCATTTGGAAGCTCACGCCGTAGTTCTTCTGGCAGAAGTTGGCGATCTGGGCGTCGTCGCCCGGGTCCTGGCTGGCGAACTGGTTGCACGGAAAACCGATCACGGCCAGGCCTTGTGCGCCGTATTGCTGGTGCAGTTTTTCCAGGCCGGTGAATTGGGGCGTGAAGCCGCAGGCGCTGGCGGTGTTCACGATCAACATGACTTGGCCTTTGTATTGGTTCAAGGCCACGGTTTGGCCGTCGATGCCGAGGGCTTCAAAGTCGTACAGGCTCATGGGGTGCTCCAATTCAGTCGTGTTGCGAAGGGCCGACCACCGACAGCAGCGCTGCCAGCAGAATCAAGGCGCCGCCCCATAAGGTGCGGCTGTCCCATTGGGAGGCACCCAGTATGACGGAAGACACGCTGGCAAACAGCACCTCGGACAACATGACCAGGGCCGTGGTGTGGGCAGCCAGCCGCGCCGCACCGTATTGCAGCGCCAGGTTACCCAACAGAAAAGACACGCACAGCAGGGCGACAAAAGGCAGCCAGGCCCAGTCGGGGTAGGCCCCCGTGCTGACCACGCCTGTGGCCAGTCCGACCAAGGCTGCGGCCGTGGCCATGACCGCGCCACCCCCAAACATGGCCAGGGTGCGCGAGGCGCTGGGACTGTCCTTGAGCTTGAGCAGCAGCGCGTTGGTCACCGCAAAGGTGAAGCCGCTGAGCAAGGCCAGCACATCGGCCAGGCTCTCGGGTACGGGCCAGGGGGTTTCGGGGGTCTTGAGCACGATGACCAGACCGGCCAGCGCCATGAGCAGCCGCAGCAGCGCCATGGGGCGCGGTTTGTCGCCCAGCATCAGCCAGGCCACCAGCACCGACCAGGCGGGCATCAGGTAAAACAGCAGCACCACGCGCACCACATCGCCCACGGTCACGGCCCAGTTGAAACCCACATTGGTCAGGCCGGAAGCCAGCAGCAGCCACCACAGACCGGGGTGCGCACGCCAGCTCAGCAGGCGGCCGCTGCGCCAGAGGTGCAAACCGATGGCAAGGGTGACAAAACCGTAAACCAGCGCGGTGGCCCACAGCGGGTGCAGACCCATCGCTTCGAGGTGTTTGAATGGCCACCAGCAAATGCCCCAGACCAAGGCATTGAACAGCAGCCCGGCCACAGCCAGGCTTGTGTTGGTGGGGCGAGCCATGGCGAGGCTCAGAGGGTGTCGTTCGGTTGTGCTGCCGCAGCTTTGTGCTTGCGCCACCAGCGCCAGCCCACCCAGCCCAGCCCCAAGGCCAGCAGAGCAAAAATGCCGTGCTGGAATTGGCGCAGGACGCCAAACATCCAGTCCCAGTTTTGGGCGCCAAAGTAGCCCAGGTACACCCAGATCGGCACGCTGATCAGGGCGGCAAAGCCGTCCATCAGGAACCAGGTGGGGAAGGTGACGCGGTGGCTCATGCCGGCCGAGAAGAACACGGGGGTGCGCAAGCCGGGCAGAAAGCGGGCCACGAACATGACCCACTTGCCATATTTGTGGAAGGCGTCTTGCGCGCTGGTGAAGCGCTCGGGTGTCAGGATTTTGCGAAAGCCGGGCATTTGCGAGATGCGTTGGCCATAAAGACGGCCGAGTGTGAACATCAGCCCGTCGCCGATCATCACGCCGGCCATGCCCACGGCAAACATGGTGTGCACATCGGCGTGGCCCAGCCCGGCGATGACACCGCCGGTCACCAGCGTCACGTCTTCAGGGACAGGAATGCCGAAGCCACAGACCAACAGCATCACGAACACGGCCCAGTAGCCGTACTCGGTGAAGATGGGCATCAGAAATTGAAAAACTTCCATCGAATATCAAAGTTCAACCAGCGCCTTGGCGGGGGAGCGGAATGCTCCGTCTGCACAGGCAGCGGGCCAGTGTAATTCATTTGCATGACCCCTTTTGGGCAGGGTCGCAAGGGGTATTCCCGAGTGCATTCAGGCCTTGGTGGTGCTGACGGAATGGGGTTAGATTGCTGGCACACTTGGACTTTCACAAATTTCAGGCGATCTGTTGCATGCCCCGTCCCATTCAGGCCACCATCCATACCGCTGCGCTGCGCCACAACCTCGAGGCTGCCCGTCAAGCCGCACCCGATGCCCAGGTCTGGGCGGTGGTCAAGGCCAATGCTTATGGGCACGGCATCGAGCGGGTGTTTGAAGGTCTGCGCGGTGCCGATGGCTTTGCCCTGCTGGATTTGAGTGAGGCTGAGCGGGTGCGTGCTTTGGGCTGGCGCGGCCCGATTTTGTTGCTCGAAGGGGTCTTTGAGGCCCGCGATCTGGAGCTGTGCTCGCGTCTGCACCTGTGGCACACGGTGCATTGCGACGAACAAATCGACATGCTGGCGCTGCACAAGACGCACGAGCCGCACCGGGTGTTCCTCAAGATGAACTCGGGCATGAACCGCCTCGGCTTTGCGCCGCAGCGCTACCGCTCGGCCTGGACGCGACTGAACGCTTTGCCCCAGGTGGACGAGATTTCGCTGATCACCCATTTCAGCGATGCCGATGGCGACAAAGGCATTGCCGAGCAAGTGGCCCGGTTTGAAGAAGCCACCCGCGACCTGCCAGGCGAGCGCAGCCTGAGCAACAGCGCTGCCACATTGCGCCATGCCCAAGAGGCCAGCGTCAAGGCCGACTGGATCCGTCCGGGCATTGCGCTGTATGGCAGCTCGCCGGATTTCCCGGCGCATTCGGCCGCCGATTGGGGCTTGCAGCCCGCCATGAGCCTGCACGCGAACATCATCGCGCTGCAGCAGTTGCAAGTGGGCGACAGCGTGGGCTATGGCTCCAGCTTTGTGGCCGATCGGCCGATGCGCATCGGCGTGGTGGCTTGCGGTTATGCCGATGGCTACCCGCGCATTTGCCCCACCGGCACGCCGGTGCTGGTGGATGGCGTGCGCAGCCGCACCTTGGGCCGTGTGAGCATGGACATGCTGGCGGTGGACTTGAGCGATTTGCCCGAGGCCGGCATGGGCAGCCGCGTGACCTTGTGGGGGCGCGCCGCCAATGGTGCGGTGCTGAGCATCGACGAGGTTGCCCAGTCCGCAGGCACGGTGGGCTACGAGCTGATGTGCGCACTGTCCCAGCGCGTGCCGGTCGTTAACGAAGACTGATCTGGCCCTTGGCCCTTGCTGCAAGCGTGACAAGCCTTCTGGCAGGCCACGGTGACAATGGCCCATGCCCCACCGATCGCCCACGCACCGCCATGATCAAACCGCTTTGATGGCCGCGCTGGCCCTGATCGTGATCTGGGGGGCCAACTTCACGCTGCAAAAGTTCCTGTTCGACTTGATTTCGCCCACCGGTTTCTTGATGGCGCGGTACATCATCATGCCTTCGTGTGCGCTCTTGTTGATGCGCTGGCGCCTGGGCCGCTGGCTGCCCGCTTTGCCTCGTAAAGACCTGTTGCACATGGCCTGGCTGGGCTTTGCGGGTCACACCCTGCACGTGGGCTTGGTCACTTACGGCATCCATTGGTCCACCGCGTTTTCCAGCGCGGTCATCCTCGCGTGTGGTCCGGTCTTCACCTTGCTGATCCTGCGTTACAAGGGCCTTGAGCGCTTGAGTCTGGCCCAGATTCTGGGTGTGGCGCTGGCGCTGGGTGGCGTCTTGATGTTTTTGTCCGACAAGCTGTTGGGCGGCCACTGGCGGGCCGGTGGCGGTGATCTGGTCTTGCTGATCGCCGCCAGCCTGTTTTCTTATTACACCGTGGCGGCCAAGCCGCTCATGCAGCGGCATGGGCCGGTGCTGACCATGGGTTACACCACCTTGCTCGGCAGCCTGCCGATTTTGCTTTTGTCGATGCCGGTGGGCCTGCAGGCCCCATGGGCCACGCTCGATGCGTGGGCCTGGGCGGGCCTGTTTTGGTCGGTGCTGGTGTCGGCCTTCATGGGTTGGCTGATCTGGGGATGGATCAACATCGTGCGTGGCGTGGCCCGCACCGCGCCCCTGATGTATTTGATGCCGCCCATGACGGGCCTGTTCGCCTGGGCCTGGTCGGGCGAGCACTACACCTGGATCAAGATCGCCGGGGCTGGCGTGATCTTGTCGGGCGTGGCGTTGGCGCAGTACGCCGGGCAGATCAAGTGGCGCTTGCGCTGAAGTGGCCTTAACGCAGCCAAGTGTCGTAAGCGGTCTTGCAGATCAAGGCCAGCACCACGAAGATGAAGACGTGGCGCACAAAGCCCGCCCCGTGCTTGAGGGCCAGCCGGGTGCCGATCAGGCTGCCGATCACGTTGGCCACAGCCATGGCCAGCGCCAGGTGCCACCAGACATGGCCTTTGATGGTGAACAGCACCAGGGCCGCCATGTTGGTGAACAGGTTGATGAATTTCGCAGCGGCCGAGGCGTGTAAAAAGTCATAACCCAGCCAGCGCACACAGGCAAACACCAAAAAACTGCCGGTACCGGGGCCAAAAAAGCCGTCGTAAAACCCGATCACCAGGCCGATGCCTGCCGCCACCCAGGCCTCTTGCGAACCGGCAAAGCGCGGCGCGTGGCTGCGGCCCAGGTCTTTTTTGACCAGGGTGTACAGCAAGAGCAAGACCAGCAGGACTGGCAAAGCTTTGCGAAACAGGCTGGGGTCCACCTGCGTGACCAGCCAGGCACCCCACAGCGAGCCCAACAAGCCAGCCCCTGCTGCAGGCAGCAAAGATCGCCAGGGCATGACCACTTTGCGGCTGTACTGCACGGTGGCAAAGGCGGTGCCCCAGATCGAGGCGCTTTTGTTGGTGCCAAACAAGGTGGCCGGCGGCGCGCCGGGGAAGGCGGCAAACAGGGCGGGCAGCAAGATCAGGCCACCGCCGCCCACGATCGAGTCCACCAGGCCGGCCAGCAGCGAGGCCAGCGAAACAATCAGCAATTCCATGCGGTCGATTGTGGCATCGGGTGTGCGCAGGACTTGTCGGGCCAGCGACGGGCGAAAAAAAAGCGCCGCTTGCGCGGCGCCTGAGAAGTCACATCTCGTTCGGATGTTGGTTCATGTTGGAGTTCTTAGGGATTCGAGTTGTCTCCTCGGCCCTCGGGATGCAAGGTACTGCTTTGCATCGAGTGACTGAAATGTAAGGGCTGGCGGGAGACGAAACCCTCAGGGATTTCCCGATTCGCGGGAAATCCCTGAGCAAAACGGACCTTTGGCTTGGCTTCAGGCTGAAGGCGTGCGCTCGGCGTCCTGGGCAATCCAGTGCGCGGCCTTCTCGGCAATCATGAGCGTCGGGCTGTTGGTGTTGCCGCTGGTGATGGTGGGCATCACGCCCGCATCGACCACGCGCAGGCCCGCCACACCGCGCACCTGCAGGCGCGCGTTGACCACCGCCATGGGGTCGTCATCGCGCCCCATGCGGGTGGTGCCCACGGGGTGGAAGATGGTGCTGGCGATGTCTCCTGCCAGCTTGGCCAGTTCTTCATCGCTCTGGTACTGCACGCCGGGCTTGAACTCTTCGGGCTGAAAGGCCTTCATCGCGTCTTGCGCCATGATGCGGCGCGTCACCCGCAAGCTGTCGGCCGCGACCTTGCGGTCGGCGTCGGTGGCCAGGTAGTTGGGCGCAATGGCGGGGGCGTCTTCAAAACGCTTGGTTTTGATCTGCACCGAGCCCCGGCTGGTGGGGTTGAGGTTGCACACGCTGGCCGTGATGGCCGGGAAGCTGTGCAGTGGCTCGCCAAAGGCGTCCAGGCTCAGGGGCTGGACGTGGTACTGGATGTTGGCGTGCGGCTGGGACGGATCGCTTTTGGTGAACGCGCCCAGCTGGCTGGGGGCCATGCTCATCGGTCCGGTGCGCTTGAGCGCGTATTCCAGCCCGATCATGGCCTTGCCCCACAGGCTGCCCGCCATGGTGTTCAGCGTTTTGGTGCCCTTGACCTTGTAGACCGAGCGGATCTGCAAGTGGTCTTGCAGGTTGGCCCCCACGCCGGGCAGCTCGTGCTTGACTTCCACGGCTTTGTCTTTGAGCAAGGCGGCAGGGCCAATGCCCGAGAGCTGCAGGATTTGCGCCGAGCCGATGCTGCCCGCGCTCAAAATCACTTCGCGGGTGGCTTTGACTTCGACCATCTCGACGCCCGACCAGACCTGCGCGCCGGTGCATCGCTGGCTGCCGTCGGCTTGGGTTTCGATGATCAGTTTGGCGACCTGGGCTTTGTTCCACAACTCGAAGTTGGGGCGGGCGTAGCAGGTGGGCCGTAAAAAGGCCTTGGCCGTGTTCCAGCGCCAACCGTTTTTTTGGTTGACCTCGAAATAGCTCACGCCCTCGTTGTCGCCCCGGTTGAAGTCGTCGGTGGCGGGGATGCCCGCTTGCTGCGCGGCTTGCGCAAATGCATCCAGCACGTCCCAGCGCAGGCGCTGCTTTTCGATGCGCCATTCGCCGCCGGTGTTGCGCCCGCGCAAGGTGTGCAGGTAGCTGCCTTTGGGTAAATCGGTGGGGGCCAGCAATTCGGACTTGGCGCCTTTGGCCCCGTGGAATGCGTTTTCGCCCTTGTAGTGGTCTTCGTGCAGCTTGAAGTAGGGCAAGGTCCGGTCCCAGCGCCATTCGTCGTTGCCGGTGATCTGCGCCCACTGGTCGTAGTCCCGCGACTGGCCACGCACGTAAATCATGCCGTTGATGCTCGAGCATCCACCCAACACCTTGCCACGCGGGTAGCGCAGGCTGCGGCCGTTCAGGCCCTCGGCCGGCTCGGTCTGGTACATCCAGTCGGTGCGCGGGTTGCCAATGCAGTACAGATAACCCACGGGGATGTGGACCCAGTGGTAATCGTCTTTTTTGCCTGCTTCCAGCAGCAGCACACGCTTGCTGGCGTCTGCGCTCAAGCGGTTGGCCAGCAAACTGCCAGCCGTGCCGCCGCCGACGATGATGTAGTCAAAGGTGTTGTCGTTCATGTTCTACCCGGTCTCCTGATGGAACGATTGTGCCTGTGGTTTCTTGTGGGTCGGGGCTTCATGCGCACGACAGAGACACGGATCCCGTAGGTCTGGGCTTCAGCCCTGACATGGCTGGCTTCGGCTCATGCCGCGTGTCGGGGCTGAAGCCGCCGACCTACAGGGTGAGCGTGCGAGACCGAATCAGGCCGAATGGCATCAGCCAGCGCAGCGAGGGTGGCTGGCCGGGGCCGTTGGGCCGATTTGCTGGCGCGAAGCGACTGATGAGGCCCTGCGGCCTCGGCCAGTCGCCCTCGCGGAAAACACGAGGGCTGGTTAAAACGGCAAATTACTTGGCCGTCGGCATCACAAATTCCGCACCCTTGCCAATGCTCTCGGGCCAGCGCTGCATGATGGACTTTTGCTTGGTGTAGAAACGCACACCCTCTTCGCCATAAGCGTGCATGTCGCCAAACAGCGAACGCTTCCAGCCGCCAAAGCCGTGCCAGGCCATGGGCACCGGGATCGGCACGTTGATGCCGACCATGCCCACCTGGATGCGGCGCGAGAACTCGCGGGCCACGTTGCCGTCGCGGGTGAAGCAGCTCACGCCGTTGCCAAACTCGTGGTCGTTGATGATCTGCACAGCGGTGCCAAAGTCGGGCACACGCACGCAGCTCAAGACCGGGCCGAAGATTTCTTCTTTGTAAATCTTCATGTCGGTCGTCACGTGGTCAAACAGCGTGCCGCCGAGCCAGAAACCGTTGTCGCAACCTGTGCCTGCGGCTTTGCCGTCGAACGAACGGCCATCTACCAGCAGCTGAGCACCTTCGGCCACGCCCGCGTCGATGTAGCCCTTGATGCGCTGACGCGCCGCGTCGGTGACGATGGGTCCCATCTCGGCCGCCAGGTTTTCACCGTTGAGCACTTGCAGCGCCTTGGTACGCTCAATCAGCTTGGGGATGATCTTGTCGGCCACATCGCCCACCAGCACGGCCACGCTGATGGCCATGCAACGCTCACCGGCCGAGCCGTAGCCTGCGCCAATCAGCGCGTCCACGGTCTGGTCGATGTCGGCATCGGGCATGACGACCAGGTGGTTTTTCGCACCGCCCAGGGCCTGCACGCGCTTGCCGTGGTGGGCGCCGGTTTCGTAGATGTAGTTGGCAATCGGGGTGGAGCCAACGAAGCTGATGGCCTTCACGTCGGGGTGCTCCAGCAGCGCGTCCACGGCTTCCTTGTCGCCTTGCACCACGTTGAACACGCCGTCGGGCAGACCGGCTTTTTTGAGCAGCTCGGCCATGAACAGCGAGGGTGTCGGGTCGGTCGGGCTGGGCTTCAAGATGAAGGTGTTGCCTGCTGCAATGGCGACGGGGAACATCCACATGGGCACCATGACGGGGAAGTTGAAGGGCGTGATGCCCGCGACCACGCCCAGGGGCTGGCGCAGGGTCCAGTTGTCGATGCCGGTCGAGACTTGGTCGGTGAAGTCGCCCTTGAGCAGCTGTGGGATGCCGGTGGCGAATTCCACGATGTCGATACCGCGTGAGACCTCGCCCTGCGCATCGGTGAAGACCTTGCCGTGCTCGGCGGTGATCATGTGGGCCAGCTCGTCCTTGTGGGTGTTCAGCAGTTCGAGGAACTTGAACATCACGCGGGCGCGGCGCAGCGGCGGCGTGTCGGCCCAAGCGGGAAACGCCGCTTGCGCAGCGGCCACGGCTTTGGCCACTTCGGCGCTGTTGGCCAGCGCCACGCTGCCGGTCACGGCGCCGGTGGCGGGGTTGGTGACGGGCTGGCTGCGGCCCGAAGCGCCTGCGGCGACCTGGCCGCCGATGTAATGACCGATGTGGGTGATGCTCATGGAAGTCTCCAGTGGGTATGGGTGCGCGGTAGACCGCGCAAAGATTTTTGGATTTATGAGCAGTGTAGGCACCCCAGGCACCCCTCACAAGTCCATAAACCTGAATTGATTGTTCAAAATAGTGAACAATACGCACATGGAAGAGCAAAAAATCAACACCCTCTGGACCCACCTGCACTGGCTGAGCGTGCTGGCCCAGCAAGGCAGCTACACCGCCGCCGCCGCACGTTTGGGCGTGAGCAAGGCCGCCATGAGTCAGCGCATTGCCGAGCTGGAGCGGGCGGCCAAAGTCACCCTGGTGCAGCGCACTACCCGCAGCCTGCGCCTGACCGAGGCGGGGCAAAAGCTGGTGGATGACACCCGCGCCTCGTTTGAGCAGATCGAGCAGAGCTTTGCTCAGGTGCGCGATTTGGCGGCCCAGCCCAGTGGCCTGGTTCGTGTGACCGCACCGGTGGCCTTGGCCCGTCAACAACTGGTGCCCTTGTTGGCCGATTTCCTCAAAGACTTTCCTGACGTGCGCTTGGAGTTGGACATGTCCGACCGACTGAGCGCCTTGGCCACGGAGGGGTTTGACCTGGCCATACGGCACACCGCCCATCTGCCCGACACCCACGTGGCCTGGACCTTGTGCGACACCCAATCGGTGCTGGTCGCGACCCGTGCTTATTTGCGTCGCCGGGGCGAGCCGCAGACCCCGGCCGACTTGCAGGCCCACAACTGCCTGCATTACCCGCGCTCACAAGACACGCCGGTTTGGACTTTTGAGCCCCGCCAAACCCAAGGCGTCAGCGAACGCCTCACGGTGCCGGTGTCCGGCAACTTCGCGGCCAACAACAGCGAGGCCTTGCGCGAAGCGGCCCTCACGAGCGCAGGCATCGCCTTGATGCCCGACTTCAGCGCACAAGCCGCTTTGCGTCAAGGCAAGTTGGTGACGGTCTTGCCTGACTGGAAGCTGGTGGGCGCTTTTGCCGAAAGCATCTATGCCATCCGGCCGTATGCGCCGCATGTGCCCAGAGCGGTGGCGGCATTGGTCGAGCATTTGCGCAAAGGTCTGCGGGCTGGGTTTGCCGTGTGATGCCATCACCGTTTGGCAGCTGAGATTCGAAGTCGCCAGCGTGCAAGACAGACCCCGGTGCGGTCACGGGCGTGACATTTTCAGGCCCTTTGGGCCGTTGGACAGGGGTTTGCACTGATAAGCCGTTCCACCTTCTCCAATCAAGATGACATTGGCGTTTTTTTCGATGTCGTCCTGTTTTGGACAAACAAGTGGAGAGACACATGGCAATTCAAGGTATTCGCAAAGCGACTTGGTCGCACAAGACAATCGGTACGGCTGTGACGGTGGTTGCAGCGCTGAGTGGAGCGGCTGCCGTGCAGGCCCAGGAGACCTTCAAGGTCGGCATTGTGAGTTTCTTGTCAGGCCAGGCGGCGGAGAGCTTCGGCATTCCGGCTGTCAATGGCGCGAAGGTGCTGGTCGATGCTTTCAACAAAGGCGCGGCGCCTGCACCCTATAACAAGACCGGCTTTGGTGGCATGAAGCTTGAAGCGGTTTATGTCGATGAAAACGGCGGCGCCACCAAGCAAGTGCAAGAGTTGCGCAACCTGTATGACCGTGAAAAAGTCGACGCGGTGGTGGGTTATGTCGGCTCAGGCGACTGTCTGGCCGTCGCTCCTGTGGCCGAGGAGATGAAGAAGTTTCTGATTCTTTATGACTGCGGCACGCCTCGCATTTTTGAAGATGGCAAATACAACTACGTGTTCCGAACCGCATCGCATGCCGCCATGGACAACGTGGCCCTGGCCCGCTACCTGAAGGCCAAGGACATCAAGGTCAACACGTTCAACATGATCAACCAGGACTACGCTTGGGGCCAAGACTCCAAGAAAGATTTCACCTGGTCGATGGAAAAGCTCTACCCCAACGCCAAGGCGGGTGAAGACCAGTTGCCCAAATTTGGCGCAGGCCAGTACGGCACAGAAATCTCTGCTTTGATGGCCAAGCCGGCAGACATCACCCACAGCAGTTTGTGGGGCGGTGATTTGCAGGCGCTCATCTTGCAGGCAGGGCCTCGTGGTCTGTTCAAGCGCTCGCAAGTGATCCTCTCTGCAGGCGACCACGTGTTGCCAGGTTTGGGCGAGAAGATGCCCGATGGCGTGATTTTGGGCGCTCGAGGTGCCTATGGCTTGATGTCACCCAAGTCCGGTTTGAATGACTGGTGGTGGGATTTGTACAGCAAAGCCTACAACGTGTATCCCGTTCAGGCCCCCTACCGAATGGTTCAATCCTTGTTGGGTTTGAAGCTGGCGGTTGAAAAAGCCATGGCCGCCAACGGCGGCAAGAAGCCCAATGCCGAGCAATTGGCTGCAGCCTTGCGCAACTCCGAGTGGGACTCTCCTGCTGGCAAGATCCGCATGGCCTTGGGCGGTGGTCATCAGGCCGTTCAGGAAACGGCCATTGGCAAAACGCGTTTTGACGCCAGCAAAAAAATGGTGGTGCTCGACGACATCATGCGATTTCCTGCTGAGTGCGTGAACCCGCCGGCCAACATGAAGTCGGAAGACTGGATCAAGGCCGGATTCCCGGGTGCCAAAGGTTGCCCATAAGGACCCCTTGGCATGCTGACCATACTGATTGACGGACTGACCTACGCTTCGTGGCTGTTCATTGTGGCGCTGGGGCTGACGCTGGTCTTCGGCGTCCTCAAGATCCTCAACATCGCACACGGCAGTTTCTACGCGCTGGGGGCCTATGCGGCCGCCAGTTTCGTAGGCTGGGCCAGTGCCATGAAGTGGGCGCCCGGCTACACGCTGGTGGCGATGCTTTTGGCGGCGGTGGCGGTGGCGGCGCTCGTGGCGCCCCTGACAGAGCGCGGCTTGCTGCGTTTCTTTTATGGGCGTGACGAGGTGCTGCTGGTGTTGGTCACGTATGCCATGTTCCTGATCATGGAGGACGCCACCAAACTGCTGTGGGGTGCCAATCCTTACTATGTGTCGGAGCCTTATGGGCTGTTTGGCAACATCGACATTGGCACGCAAACCTATGTGGGCTACGACTTCGCGCTGGTGGCTTTGGCTGTGGTGGTGGGCCTTGCTGTGTGGTGGTGGCTCAACCGCACTCAGCAAGGCAAGATCATGATCGCCGTGATCCACAGCTCGGAGATTGCTTCGAGCATGGGCGTGAACGTCTCGCGCGTGTACATGCTGGCGTTCTCGGTCGGCATTTTCTTGGCGGCATTGGGTGGGGCGTTCACTGCGCCCATGATTTCGGTGCAACCAGGGGTGTCTGTCGGGGTGATCATCGTCTCGTTCGCGGTGGTGATCATCGGCGGGCTGGGCAGCATTGAAGGCGCAGCCATTGGCGCTTTGATTGTGGGTCTGGCCCGGGCCATGGCCGTCCATTTGGCGCCCGTGGCGGAGTTGTTCTCAATTTATGTGGTGATGGCCGTGGTGTTGATGTTCCGTCCGGAAGGGCTGTTCCAGCGCATTCAGGCCCGAAAGATCTGAGCCATGGCGAAAATTTTGGGCACATCTGTGTCTTCTCAAGAGAAACCCGTCGGTCAGACCGTGCTGTGGGCTGCAGGCATTGGCCTTGCTCTGGCTCTGGCAGGTACCGTCATGCCCAAGTGGCTCACTTTCTTGATCACCATGGCGGCGGCCAATGGCCTGGTATCACTGGGCATCGTGGTGCTGATGCGCGGTGGTGTGGTGCCATTTGGTCAAGGCATGGTGTTTGCCGTAGGCGGTTACGCCGCAGCCTTGATGTTCAACAAGCTGGGCATCACCGATGCCTTGTTGCTGACCCTGTGCGGTGGCGTGGTGGCTGCGTTGGTGGCCGCACCCTTCGCGCCGCTGCTGTCGCGCTACCGTGGTATCTTCTTTGCCATGTTGACCCTGGCTTTGTCGATGGTCACTTATGGCCTCTTGATGAAGCTGGAAGTGCTGGGCGGCTCGGATGGTTTCAACCTGGGGCGTCCCACCTTGTTGGGTCAGAAACTGCCAGATGCGCAGGTGGGCTACATCATGTATGTGCTCACCATTTCGGTCTCAACCGTGATGGCTTTGCTCGCTCGCATTTACTTCGACAGCACGCGTGGGTTGATCACGGTGGCGGCCAAAGAAAACGAATTGCGCGTGGAGTATTTGGGCGGTTCCGTGCGCCATGCGATGGCGATCAACTTCATCTTGGCGGCTTTTTGTGGTGGCTTGGGTGGTGCCTTGGCGGTGATGGCTTTGGGGCACATTGAGCCGAACTTCAGTTTCTGGACGACGTCGGGCGAGTTCGTGTTTGTCGCCATTTTGGGGGGCTGGCAAAGTGTGATCGCTTTGTTTGTCGCCAGCACGGTGTTGGAGGTGGTGCGCTCGTTTTCGAGCGCCTATTTCCCCAACACCTGGCAAATGGCACTGGGTATTTTCTTGCTGATCGTGATCCGTTTCTTGCCACGTGGGATTGGTTCACTGTGGGTCAAGGGAGGCACCCGATGAAGCCCGTCTTACAAGCCCGTGATGTGGGCAAAAAATTCGGTGCCGTGGTGGCGGCCTCTAACCTGAATATTGATATCTTTGCTGGTGAGCGGGTGAGCCTGATTGGCTCCAATGGCGCTGGCAAGACCACGTTCGTGAACATGATCACGGGTTACCTCAAGCCTGACCAGGGGCAGATACTGTTGGACGGTCAGGACATCACGCCCTTGTTTCCGCGAGCCATCACGCACTTGGGTGTGGCGCGGTCGTTCCAGATTCCGCAACTGTATGGCGAGCTGAGCGTTTTGGACAACATGCTGGTGGCCAACGCCTGCCATGACCAGAAGCTCAGTTTTTGGCAACCCGCGCGAAGGCGCGATGCCATCGAACGGGCCGATGCTTTGCTGGAGCGCTTTGCCTTGACCGAGCACCGTGGTCGCCGTGTGGCGGAGCTGCCCGGTGGTGTGCGCAAGCTGCTCGACATCGCGATGGCTTTGACCGCATCGCCTAAATTGTTGCTGCTGGACGAGCCCACCAGTGGTGTGTCTGCTGAAGAGAAATTTCCGATGATGGAAACCATCATGGCCGGGCTTGGGCAGGAGCAGTCCACCACGGTCTTGTTTGTGGAGCACGACATGGACATCGTCAACCGCTATGCCAGCCGGGTGGTGGCGTTCTACAGCGGTCGCATCATTGCCGACGACAAACCCGAAGTGGCTTTGGCCACCGACGATGTGAGACGCTATGTCACCGGCGAACTGCTGAGTGAATAAAACGCTGAGCCCAAAGGAACACGCATGCTCAAGGTAGAAGGCCTCCATGTGGCCATCCAGTCGGTCATCGCTTTGCGCGGTTTGTCGCTCACCGTCGCAGACGGCACCATGGTGGGTTTGATCGGCCGAAACGGTGCGGGCAAGACCACTTTGCTGCGCTCGGTGATGGGCCACTTGACCCCGAAACAAGGCACCATCACGTTCAATGGCCAGGATTTGTCCGCCTTGCCCCCGCACGCAAGGGCGGGGCTGGGCATCGGGTACATGCCCGAGGACCGTGGACTCGTGCCTGAGTTGACGGTGGAAGAAAATATCCTGATCCCCGTTTGGGTGAGCCCGTCGCTGGACCCTCAGGAGCGGTTGACGCTGGTCTACAAAGTGTTGCCCGAGTTGCTGGAGATGAAAGATCGCCGCGCCTTGCTGCTGTCGGGCGGTCAACAAAAGCTGGTGGCGCTGGCACGAGCTCTTGCGGTGGGAACCCGCTTGTTGTTGCTTGATGAGCCCTTTGAGGGTGTGGCACCTGCCTTGTCCAAACGGCTGGGTGAGGTCATTGCCGGGCTCAAAGGCACCGAGGTGTCGGTGTTGATCGCGCAAAGCGATTTGAACCACTCACGCAAGCTCGTGGATTGCGAATTCGTGATCGAGCGTGGGGCCAATTTGCAGACTGCCGCAGTCTGAATATTGCCGCGTTGAGCTGTTGCCTTGCGGCTGTGGTCTGATCTCGCAGCCAGCGCAGGAAGCAGCTGCGAAGCCGTCGGCCATGCGCGTTATGGGCCCGATTGTGCGTTGCCCCTGCGCTTCAGACCGCAGGGGTGCGTCTTCTGAACATGCCCCAGCCATCCATCTGCAGCACTTTGTCGCCGTGTTGGTTGAACATTTCCCAGAGGTTGCGTGTCATGCCCACATCGGGTCGTTTGCTCATGGGCTTGGTTTCCAGCATGGTGGACTGCAGCCTCAAGGTGTCGCCTGGGTAAACAGGCTTGAGCCACTTGATGCCCTCCAAACCAGGTGAGCCTAAGCTGGAGGTGTCGTTCAAAAAGTTGGTGACCATCAGCCGCATGGCCATGGAGCAAGTGTGCCAGCCGCTGGCCGACAGGGCACCAAAAACGGAGGCTTTGGCGGCTTCGTCGTCCAGGTGAAAAGGCTGAGGGTCAAATTGGCTGGCGAAGGCGATGATTTCCTCGCGCGTGGGCGTGATGGTGCCCAGATCGCGCACTTCGCCGGGGGCAAAATCTTCCCAGTAGTACTTGATCGGCTTCTTGGTGTCTGCCATCAGCGGCCTCCCGAAACGTCCAGAAAACTCATGGTGGTGTAGCTGGCCTGCTCGGACAGCAGCCAGACGATGGCCTGGGCCACTTCTTCGGCCGTGCCACCACGTTGTGCGGGCACCAGGTGCTGCAGGTCTTTGACCCGGTTGGGTAGGCCGCCCGAGGCATGGATGTCGGTCTCAATCAGGCCAGGGCGCACCGCATTGACCCGAATACCTTCACCCCCCACCTCTTTGGCCAAGCCAATGGTGAATGCATCAATGGCGCCTTTGGCGGCGGCGTAGTCCACATATTGACCAGGCGCACCCAGCCGTGCAGCGGCACTGGAGACGTTGACGATGCTGCCGCCTTCGCCGCCGTGCTTCGTGCTCATGCGGCGTACCGCTTCTCGGGCGCAGATCAGGCTGCCGATCACGTTGATGTCGAACATGCGCTTCCAGCGGGCCACGCTCATTTCGTCCACCCGGGCTGTGACATCGACCACGCCCGCGTTGTTGACCAGGCCGTGCAGCCGCCCCATCTTGGCGTCGATGTGCTCGAACATGCGCAAAACCTGGTCTTCTTCGGCCACATCGGCCTTGACCGCGATGGCTTGCCCACCCGCAGCACGAATCTGTCGCACGACTTCGTCAGCGGCCAAAGAGTTGGCGGTGTAGTTGACCGCCACCGACCAGCCTTGCTGTGCCGCCAACAGGGCCGTCGCTGCCCCGATACCCCGGCTGCCACCGGTCACCAACAAGACCTTGTTCATTGCATGTCTCCTGTAAAAATTCATGAGAACGGTTACAACCGCCGTTTCGTCAAAAGATTACACAACACCTCAGGAGATTTCATGGGTCGCACAGTGGACTATTACTTCGCACCGCAAAGCCCCTGGGCTTATCTGGGCCATCAACGCTTGGCCGATATTGCCCAGCGAACGGGCGCCAGCCTGCGCGTGATGCCGATCGATTTGGGAGGCAAGGTGTTTCCGATTTCGGGTGGTTTGCCTTTGGGTCAGCGCGCACCGCAACGTCAGGCCTACCGTTTGATCGAATTGCAGCGCTTCAGTGAGCACCTGAATGCACCTTTGAACTTGAAGCCCCGTTACTTTCCCGTGGGGGGTGACGATGCCGCGCGCGTGATCATTGCGGCAGACTTGGCCCAAGGCGCAGCGGCTGCCATGAAAGTCGCCGGCGCGGTGCTGTCGGCTTGCTGGGCGCAAGAGCGCAACATCGCCGACGAGAAAGTGCTGACCGAGTTGCTAGCCGAGCAAGGCTTGTCTGCCACGGTGTTGGAGCAAGCGCACAGCCAAGCGGTGCAAGAGCGCTATGAGGCCTACACTCAGTCGGCCATTGACGTGGGTGTCTTCGGCGCACCCAGCTATGTGATCGACGGCGAGATTTTTTGGGGCCAGGACCGGCTTGACTTTGTCGAGCGTGCATTGGCTTCGTGATGACATTTGAACCCTTGGAGAAGAGCATGGGAAACATGATTGAACTGAAATCTGCTGACGGCACTGTGGTGCCCGCTTACGAAGCCCGTCCTGCAGGCACACCCCAAGGTGCTGTGGTGGTGATTCAGGAAATTTTTGGCGTCAACAGCCACATCCGCAGCGTGGCCGATGGCTATGCCGCAGAGGGTTATGTGGCGATCGCGCCCGCCATGTTCCACCGCGTCAAGCCCGGTGTGGAGCTGGGTTACAGCGAAGCCGACATGGGCGAGGGCTTTGGCTACAAAACAGCGGTCGAGGCCTTGCCCGCACCGGGTGCGATGCCCGACATTCAGGCGGCCATTGACCATGCGGCCAAGGCTTCGGGCGGTAAGGTGGGCATCGTGGGGTATTGCTGGGGCGGCTTGTTGACCTGGCGTTCTGCCTGCACCCTCCAGGGCTTGAGTGCGGCAGTGCCTTATTACGGCGGTGGTGTGACGAGCGAAGCAGAAATCGCCCGCCAGACCAAGGTGCCTGTGCTGGCGCATTTTGCAGAGGAAGACAAGTGGATTCCGTTGGACACCGTGGAGGCTTTCAAGAAGGCGCATCCCGAGGTGCAAGTTTTCACTTATGCGGCGCACCACGGCTTCAACTGTGACCAGCGCGGTGCTTGGCACGAGCCCTCGGCCAAGTTGGCGCGTGAACGCACCTTGGCGTTCTTCGCGCAACATCTGTCCTGATTCAGCCGCCAGTGCGGGCCAGGTAGCGTTTTCGCCAGAACACCAGGCCCATGGTCAGGGCGATCAGGCCCATGCTGCCCAGCGTCCACCAAAAGGCGGAGGCTTGGTGCAGCCAGGGGATGAACTCGAAGTTCATGCCAAAGATGCCCGCGATCAGGTTCAGTGGCAAAAAAATCGCGGTCAGCGCGGTCAGGGTGCGCATGATGTCGTTGGTGCGGTTGCCTTGCACGTTGAAGTGCATTTGCACCGCGGTTTCGGTGTTGTGTTCCAGGCGGCGCACGTGCTGCACCACGCGGTCAATGTGTTCCAGCACATCGCGGCTGCGGATCTTGAGCAGCTCGTGCTCGTGAACCGCGGCGCTGTCATGGCCAATGCCCCAGGCGTCCAAGGACTCGGTCCACGATTGGATGGCGTTGTGTTGGTCGTCGCACAGGTCTTCGAGCTGGTGCAGCGCCAGGCGGGCCTGCAGCAAGGCGTCCCAGCGGTTGAAGCGGGTTTGGGGGTGGAGCAGTTCGGCTTGCCAATGGTCAAGCTGACGGCTCAGTTCGCGGCGCAAGTCCAGGTAACCGTCGACCATGTGGCTGACGATGCGCAGCATCATGTCGGCGGGGCTGTGGGGCACGCCACGAGCACCGGCCGAGCGCACATCGCCCGCATCGTCAGACATGGCGCTGGCCAGCAAGCGGCTGGCGTAGGCCTCGCGCACGGCGCAGTCGGCCGGGTGCACGCTCAGCAGCACGCGGTCAAACACCGCAAAGCCGACCGGGCTGGTGTCGATGCGTTGCAGGACCGGCGGGCCAGGGCGCTTGCCGTTGCGGGTGTCGATCGGGGCCGTGTCGGCGCGTTGCGCCAGGCGGCGAAACACCATCAGGTCGTATTGCGAGCTGAAGTCGTAACGCGAGGGCAGTTGCGGGTTCAGCAGGTCCGAGGTGTGCAGATCCACCAAGGGCTGTCCGGTCAGGCGCTCCAGGGCGGCTTGGATCAATGGCAGCTCGGTCTGGAAATAAGCGCGTGAACACGCGATCCACACAAAGCCGTGCTCAGGCAATGCTTCAGGCAAAGCCAGCCCGTCGTGGACTTGCTGACCGCTGACGGTGATGACCCGCATGCGGTCAGCTTTGCTGGCGGATCAGGCGGGCCGCGTCGCGGGCGAAGTAGGTCAGCACCCCGTCGGCCCCTGCGCGTTTGAAGGCCAGCAGGCTTTCCATCATCACCAGGTCGTGGTCCAGCCAGCCGTTTTGCGCTGCCGCTTTGAGCATGGCGTATTCGCCCGACACCTGGTAGGCGAAAGTGGGCACTTTGAACTCGTCCTTGACGCGGCGCACGATGTCCAGATACGGCATGCCGGGCTTGACCATGACCATGTCGGCGCCTTCGGCCAGGTCCATGGCGACTTCGCGCAGGGCTTCGTCGCTGTTGCCGGGGTCCATTTGGTAGACCTTTTTGTTGCTCTTGCCCAGGTTGCCCGCCGAGCCGACCGCATCGCGGAAGGGGCCATAAAAGGCGCTGGCGTACTTGGCGCTGTAGGCCATGATGCGGGTGTGAATGAGGCCACGCGCTTCGAGCGCTTGGCGGATCGCGCCAATGCGCCCGTCCATCATGTCGCTCGGGGCCACCATGTCTACACCGGCTTCGGCTTGGGTCAGGGCTTGCTGCACCAGCACGGCGGTGGTTTCGTCGTTGAGGATGTAGCCTGTGTCATCGAGCAGGCCGTCCTGGCCGTGGCTGGTGAAGGGGTCGAGCGCCACATCGGTCATCACGCCCAGCTCGGGGAAGCGTTTTTTGAGTTCGCGCACCACGCGCGGCACCAGACCGTCTGGATTCATGGCTTCGCTGCCTGTGGGGTCCTTCAGGCTGGCGTCGATCACCGGGAACAGCGCCATGACCGGGATGCCGAGCTTGACGCAGTCTTCGGCCACGGGCAGCAACAAGTCCAGACTCAGGCGCTCCACGCCGGGCATGGAGCCTACCTGTTGGCGCTGGTTTTGCCCGTCCAGCACAAACACCGGGTAGATCAGGTCGTGCGGCGTGACCTGGTGTTCGCGCACCAGGTTGCGGGTGAATTCATCGCGGCGCAGGCGGCGCGGGCGGCTGGATGGGAAGGGGGCGACGGGGTTCATGTGGAAAATTGTGCCTGAAGTCTTTGGCGGGGTGCATATAGCCTGGGCCAACAGCGTCACCCATGTGCAAGCTTAACTGTCAAAAACAATAAAAAAATTGGAAACAAGCTTGTTATCGGTTTTGTTATTTGATAAATTCCCTACCGGGCAGCTTGCTGCCTCCCGCTTTTCCTCCCTGAGCGGGCGCCTTGATGTGTGACAGCAAAAAGGCTTCCCACCCTCGGCCCCTGGCCGAGGGTTTTTTTTGTCCGAATGCGTCCAGCGGCCCCGCTGGCGGTGGTCCCTGACTACACTTGTCCCATGCTCTGGATCAAAGCCCTTCACATCGTCTTCATCGCCAGCTGGTTTGCAGGCCTGTTTTATTTGCCCCGCATATTTGTGAACCTGGCCATGGTGGCGCCGGACTCAGCGGCGGAGCGCACACGCCTGTTGCTCATGGCGCGCAAGCTCTACAAGTTCATGACGATTTTGGCGGTGCCCGCTTTGGCCTTGGGTTTGTGGCTGTGGCTGGTATATGGCATCGGCCGGGGTCCTGGGCAGGGCTGGATGCACGCCAAGCTGCTGATTGTGCTGTTGCTGATCGGCTACCACCACGGCTGCGGTCTGATCTTGCGCAAATTCGAAACTGGCCGCATGCAGCGCGGTCATGTCTGGTTTCGCTGGTTCAACGAAGTGCCCGTGCTGATGATGTTGGCGGCGGTCATTTTGGTGGTGGTCAAGCCTTTTTAAGGCCCAGGGCGCCAAGTCATGATGCGCAAAACAGCGGCGTGGCCTTTGGCGTGGATCTACATGGTCCTGATCGTTTATGCCAGTTTGTACCCTTTTGACAACTGGCGTGTTCAGGGCATAGCGCCATGGTCCTTTCTTTGGGCCCCTTTGCCCAAATACTGGACAGGCTTTGATGTGCTGTCCAACGTGCTGGGTTATGCCCCCTTGGGCTTTTTGCTGGCGCTGGCGTTGCACCGGTCCCGCCGACACTGGCCTGGCATTTGGCTGGCCACTTTGGCGGCTACAGGCTTGTCGCTGTCCATGGAAACTTTGCAGATGTTTTTGCCTGTGCGTGTGCCGTCCAACGTCGATGCGGCGCTGAATGTGGGCGGCGCTTTGATGGGGGCGGTGACGGCGCGTGCCTTGGAGTGGGTGGGCCTGATGGAGCGCTGGAGCCGTTTTCGTGACCGTTGGTTTGTGGTGGATGCGGGTGGTGCTTTGGCTTTGTTGTTGGTGTGGCCGATGGCTTTGTTGTTTCCTGCGCCGGTGGCTTTTGGATTGGGTCAGGTGCTGGAGCGGGTCGAAGCGGCTTTGTCCAACCTGCTTCAGGAATCACCTTTGCTGGAATGGATGCCTTTGCGCGAAGTGGAGCTGCAGCCCTTGTTGCCCGTGAGCGAAATGCTGTGCGTGACGATCGGACTTTTGCTGCCTTGTTTGGTGGCTTTCAGCGTGTTGCGGCAACGCTACCAGCGTTTTGTGATGGCTCTCCTGGTGCTGGTTCTGGGGGTGGCCGCGAGTGCCTTGTCGGCTGCTTTGACGTATGGTCCAAACCATGCTTGGGGGTGGGTCAACACCGAGGTGGCGATGGGGCTGGCCTTGGCGGTGGGGGGCATGCTGGCTTTGGCCTTTGCGCCCGCAAGGGCCTGTCTCGTGTTGGCGTTGGTGATATTGGTCTGGCAATTGAGTTTGCTCAACAACGCATCTGCGGATGCTTATTTCGCCTTGACTTTGCAGACTTGGGAGCAAGGTCGGTTCATCCGTTTTCATGGCTTGATTCAGTGGCTGGGTTGGCTGTGGCCCTATGCCGCTTTGCTGTATTTGGTGCGGCGCTTGTCCTCATCCAAATCGGCACATTAGTTAGCCGGGTCCGGGCGCCTAAAATTCGGCCATGACCTCAGAAACAACCAACCTTTATTTCAAACGCCACATCTTTTTTTGCCTGAATGAGCGCAAAAACGGCGAGGCCAGTTGTGCCCAGCACAATGCCCAAGCCGCATTTGACCATTGCAAAAACCGCATCAAAGCGCTGGGGCTGGCCGGTCCAGGGCAAGTCCGTGTGAACAAGGCGGGTTGCCTGGACCGTTGTTCTGGCGGTCCCGTGGCGGTGGTTTACCCGGAAGGCGTCTGGTACACCTATGTGGACCACAATGACATCGAAGAAATTGTGCAGTCTCACTTGAAGAACGGACAGGTGGTTGAGCGCCTGGTGACACCGGAACATTTGGGACGCTGATGAATTCGTCCACCCAATCACTCAGCCTGCAAGGCGTTGTGGGTCCGCTGGAGGCTTTGCGTGATCTGCCCACGGATGGGGTTTCGCGCGGCACGGTGGTCATTGCGCACCCTCACCCGCTGTTTGGCGGCACCATGCAAAACAAAGTGGTGCAAACCCTGGCCCGCGCTTTTGTGCAGTGTGGCTGGCAAGCCGTGCGTTTCAATTTTCGGGGCGTGGGTGCCAGCGCCGGGGTCTATGACGAAGGGCATGGCGAAGCTGAAGACATGCTGTCGGTGATCGCGCAAGTGGCACCCGATGGTCCCCTGGCTTTGGCCGGTTTTTCATTCGGTGCTTTTGTCACCAGCCATGTGGCGCAGGCCGTGCACGCGCAGCGCCCCTTGGACAAGCTGGTTTTGGTGGGGACGGCGGCTTCCCGCTTCACGGTCGCGCCGGTTGCGCCCGACTTGCATGAGCGCACCTTGGTCATCCACGGTGAACAGGACGATACGGTGGCGCTGAGCAGCGTGATGGACTGGGCCCGTCCTCAAACCTTGCCGGTGACGGTGATTCCCGGGGTGGAGCATTTCTTTCATGGACAATTGCCCCTGTTGAAGTCTTTGGTTGTGCGGCACTTGAAGGCTTGATCTCTTGATCTGTAATGGCCTTTGGGCTGGGGCCTGGTGGAACTCATGAAACGTTGGATCCAAATTTTGCTGGCCTGCGCCGGGGCGGTGGTCACTTTCGCGGCCCAGGCCCAAATGCCTCAGGCGCCCCAAGTTGCAGCCAAGGCTTACTTGTTGCTGGACATCACGGCCAATCAGGTGCTGGCGTCCAAAGACCCCGATACCACGGTCGAGCCGGCATCGTTGACCAAGCTGATGACGGCGTACCTGGTGTTTGATGCGCTGAAATCCCGCAAGATTGACCTCAAACAGTCTTTCCCCGTTTCCGAGCGGGCTTGGAAGATGCCGGGCTCCCGCATGTTCATCGACCCCAAGATGAAGGTGCCGGTGGAAGACCTGATCAAGGGCATGATCGTGCAGTCTGGCAACGATGCGACCATGGCTTTGGCCGAAGGTGTGGGCGGTAGCGCGGACCGATTTGTGCAGATGATGAATGAGCAGGCCAAGGCGCTGGGCATGAAGCAAACAAGCTACATGAATCCGGAGGGCTTGACCGCCTCGGGGCACATCACCTCGGTGCGTGACTTGAGTATTTTGGCGATGCGCCTGATGCGCGATTTTCCAGACTATGTGCCTTACTACGCCATCAAGAAGTACCGTTATCCTGGCACGCCTGCGGCCAATGAGTCCAACCGCAACTTGTTGTTGTTCCGAGATCCCACGGTGGATGGTTTGAAAACAGGTCACACCCAGGCGGCGGGCTACTGCTTGGTGGCGACGGCCAAGCGCGATTTTCCCAATGTGGGCACGCGTCGTTTGTTGTCCGTCGTGGTGGGGGCCGACAGCGAAAATGCCCGCGCCAATGAAAGCCAGAAGCTCTTGAATTGGGGTTACACCGCGTTTGATGCGGTCAAGCTGTTTGACGCGAACCAGCCGGTGGCCATGCCAGCGGTTTGGAAGGGCAAGGAAAATGTATTGAAACTGGGCTCATTCCAGTCCTTGGTTGTGGCCGTGCCTGCAGGCAGCACGGCGCAGATCAAAACCCAGGTGGTCCGCCCGGACCCCTTGGTGGCGCCATTCGCCAAAGGGCAGGCCGTAGGCGCTTTGAAAATTTTGCGTGGCGATCAGCCCTTGCTGGACGTGCCCTTGGTGGTGCTGGAGGGGGTGGAGCAGGCCGGTGTTCTGGGCCGTGCGTGGGATGCGCTTCGCCTCTGGATCAAGTGAATCGGCGGGCGTCAGCCCCCTCAAATTGTGGATAACTTGTCACAAGCCCGCCAGGCGGTTATACTGGCGGGCTTTTCCGCTTTTGGGGCGGGGAAGTTTCTTTTGTCTAAATTCAACGTTTAGGGACGTTACAAACAATGCCAACCATCAATCAATTGGTGCGTCAGGGGCGCGAGGTCGAAACGATCAAGTCCAAAAGCCCTGCGATGCAAAACTCTCCACAGCGTCGTGGTGTCTGCACCCGTGTGTACACCACAACGCCAAAGAAGCCTAACTCCGCTCTGCGTAAAGTTGCCAAAGTGCGCTTGACCAACGGTTTTGAGGTCATCTCCTACATCGGCGGTGAAGGCCACAACCTGCAGGAACACTCGGTGGTTCTGGTGCGCGGTGGTCGTGTCAAGGATTTGCCAGGTGTGCGTTACCACATCGTCCGCGGTTCGCTCGACTTGCAAGGCGTGAAAGACCGCAAGCAGTCTCGCTCCAAGTACGGCGCGAAGAAGCCAAAGGCCAAGTAAGCCCTTTTGGGTTGAAATTTTTCGGTGCTGTTTCCCGCGTGGCGCGGTGAATCAGCGAAGTGACCCGAAGCCCGGAATTGTCCAGGTGGGTCGAGTAAGTGAGTGTTTTGAATAACGCTCGCGGTGTCTGAAAAGATGCCAACTGAAGCAATATGAGGTGAAATATGCCACGTCGTCGCGAAGTCCCTAAACGTGAAATCCTGCCGGATCCCAAGTTCGGTAATGTCGAATTGTCCAAGTTCATGAACGTGATCATGGAAGGCGGCAAAAAAGCGGTTGCCGAGCGCATCATTTACGGTGCCCTCGAAAACATGGAAAAGAAAACAGGCAAAGACCCTGTGGAACTCTTCTCCATCGCCATCAACAACGTCAAGCCCATGGTGGAAGTGAAATCCCGCCGCGTGGGTGGTGCGAACTACCAGGTGCCTGTTGAAGTGCGCCCTGTTCGTCGCCTGGCCCTGTCGATGCGCTGGATCAAAGAAGCCGCTCGCAAGCGCGGTGAGAAGTCCATGGCCCTGCGTTTGGCCAACGAATTGCTCGAAGCCAACGAAGGCCGTGGCGGCGCCATGAAAAAGCGTGACGAAGTTCACCGCATGGCCGAAGCCAACAAGGCGTTCTCGCACTTCCGCTTCTGATTCACAAGGGCTTCACAAAGAAGCCCGACACTGTCAGAAGCCAGCCCGCTGGCCCCATCAGGGGTGGCGGGCTTTGGTACTTAATCATTGGAGAAATAAATGGCTCGCACTACCCCCATCGAGCGCTATCGCAACATTGGTATTTCGGCTCACATTGACGCCGGCAAGACCACAACGACTGAGCGTATCCTTTTTTATACCGGCGTGAACCACAAGATTGGTGAAGTGCACGACGGCGCTGCCACCATGGACTGGATGGAGCAAGAGCAAGAGCGTGGCATCACGATCACCTCGGCTGCGACCACCTGCTTCTGGAAGGGCATGGACAGCTCTTTCCCTGAGCACCGCATCAACATCATCGACACCCCCGGCCACGTGGACTTCACCATTGAAGTGGAGCGTTCCATGCGCGTGCTGGACGGCGCTTGCATGGTTTACTGTGCCGTGGGTGGCGTGCAGCCCCAGTCTGAAACCGTGTGGCGTCAGGCGAACAAGTACAAAGTGCCACGTTTGGCCTTTGTGAACAAGATGGACCGTACCGGTGCCAACTTCTTCAAGGTTGTCGAGCAAATGAAGTTGCGCCTGAAGGCCAACCCTGTGCCCGTTGTGATCCCAATCGGTGCCGAAGAAAACTTCACCGGCGTGGTCGATCTGCGCAAGATGAAAGCCATCATCTGGGACGAAGCTTCCCAGGGCATGAAGTTCAACTTCGAAGAGATCCCTGCTGACCTCGTGGCCACGGCCAAAGAGTGGCGCGAGAAGATGGTGGAAGCCGCTGCAGAAGCGTCGGAAGACCTGATGAACAAGTACCTCGAAGAAGGTGACTTGAGCGAAGAAGAAATCACACACGGCCTGCGCGTGCGCACCATCGCCGGTGAAATCCAGCCCATGCTGTGCGGCACCGCGTTCAAGAACAAAGGCGTGCAACGCATGCTGGACGCCGTGATCGAGTTGATGCCTTCTCCTCTCGATGTGAAAGCCATCAAGGGCTTTGACGAAGAAGAAAAAGAAGTCACCCGCAAGGCCGACGACGAAGAGAAATTCTCCGCTTTGGCATTCAAGTTGATGACCGATCCGTTCGTGGGCCAATTGACCTTCGTGCGCGTGTATTCCGGCGTTCTGAAAAAGGGCGACACCGTGTACAACGCTGTGCGCGGCAAGAAAGAGCGTATTGGCCGTATCGTGCAGATGCACGCCAACAACCGTGAAGAAGTTGACGAAATCCGCGCCGGCGACATCGCCGCTTGCGTGGGCTTGAAAGACGTCACCACCGGTGAAACCTTGTGCGATCCCGCATCGGTGATCACTTTGGAGCGCATGGTGTTCCCTGATTCCGTGATCCGTCAGGCTGTGGAACCCAAGTCCAAAGCCGACCAGGAAAAGATGGGCATGGCCCTGTCGCGTCTGGCTGCTGAAGATCCATCTTTCCGCGTGCAAACCGACGAAGAATCCGGCCAGACCATCATTGGCGGTCAGGGCGAATTGCACCTGGAAATCATCGTGGACCGCATGAAGCGTGAATTCGGTGTGGAAGCCAACGTGGGCAAGCCTCAAGTGGCTTACCGCGAAACCATCCGCAAGACCGTGGACGAAGCCGAAGGCAAGTTCGTGCGTCAGTCCGGTGGTAAGGGTCAATACGGCCACGTGGTTCTGAAGGTTGAGCCTCAAGAGCCCGGTAAAGGTTTCGAATTCGTTGACGCCATCAAGGGCGGTGTGGTTCCTCGCGAATACATCCCTGCGGTTGAAAAAGGCGTGATCGAAGCTTTGGGTCAAGGCGTGTTGGCGGGTTACCCCGTGGTGGACGTCAAGGTCACGCTGCACTTCGGTTCGTACCACGATGTGGACTCGAACGAAATGGCCTTCAAGATGGCCGCCATCTTTGGTTTCAAAGAAGGTTGCCGCAAAGCCAAGCCCGTGATTCTGGAGCCGATGATGGCTGTGGAAGTCGAGACACCTGAAGACTACGCCGGTAACGTGATGGGCGACTTGTCCTCACGCCGTGGCATGGTCCAAGGCATGGACGACATGGTCGGTGGCGGCAAGGCCATCAAGGCCGAAGTGCCACTGTCCGAAATGTTCGGTTACTCGACCACCCTGCGCTCGATGTCGCAAGGTCGTGCCACCTACACGATGGAATTCAAGCACTACGCTGAAGCCCCACGTAACGTGGCAGAAGCCATCGTCGCTGCACGAGCTAAGTAAAAAATTGTGTGCCGGACCAAATTCGCCCCAGCGAATTTGCTCGGGCACCACTGACTAAAAGCAAGCGATAGTCAGATCTGAAAGTTCAGAAACTGTCTGCGATCAAGTGCCACTCTGTGCCCGTGCGGAGTGATCAAGCAACTTGATGCAAACATAAAACCAACACACGGGCATTGCTCTTTTTAAGGATTGAAAAATGGCTAAAGAAAAATTCGAACGGACCAAACCGCACGTCAACGTCGGCACCATCGGTCACGTTGACCACGGCAAAACCACACTGACCGCCGCCA
>NZ_JAOASQ010000030.1 GCF_030158565.1 Limnohabitans sp.
CCGGCGCCAACCCGATCAGCCAGCTGGCGTTCACGCTGTCCAACGGCTTCACCTTTGTGGAAGCGTACCTGGCGCGTGGCATGCACATTGACGACTTCGCACCGAATCTCTCCTTCTTCTTCAGCAACGGCATGGACCCCGAATACACGGTGCTCGGCCGCGTGGCGCGCCGCATCTGGGCCGTGGCCATGAAAGAGAAATACGGCGCGAACGAGCGATCCCAAAAACTGAAGTACCACATCCAGACCTCTGGCCGCTCGCTGCACGCGCAAGAAATCCAGTTCAACGACATCCGCACCACGCTGCAAGCGCTGATCGCGATCTACGACAACTGCAACAGCTTGCACACCAACGCGTTTGACGAAGCGATCACCACGCCCACCGAAGACTCGGTGCGCCGCGCCATGGCGATCCAGCTGATCATCAACCGCGAGTGGGGCCTGGCCAAGAACGAGAACCCCAACCAGGGCGCCTTCATCATCGACGAGCTGACCGAGCTGGTCGAAGAAATGGTGCTGGCCGAGTTCGAGAAGATCGCCGAACGCGGCGGCGTGCTGGGCGCCATGGAAACCGGTTACCAGCGCGGCAAGATTCAAGACGAATCCATGCACTACGAGATGCTCAAGCACACCGGCGAGCTGCCCATCATCGGCGTCAACACCTTCCGCAACCCCAAGGGCGACGAAGTCATGGAAACGCTGGAACTGGCCCGCTCGACCGAGGAAGAAAAGCAGTCGCAACTCAAGCGCCTGAACGACTTCCACACGCTGCACGCCAAAGAATCGCCTGCGATGCTCAAGCGCTTGCAACAAGCCGTGATCGACAACGGCAACGTGTTTGAAGTGCTGATGGACGCGGTGCGCGTGTGCTCGCTCGGTCAGATCACCAACGCGCTGTTCGAGGTGGGTGGTCAGTACCGCCGCAACATGTGATCCAAGACTAGATCGCCGCGCTTCGCTCGCGATGACAAGGCTTGTGTCATTGCGAGGAGCTTGCGACGCGGCAATCCAGCAACTGCGCCCCAACGAAGACTGGATCGCCACGCTCCGCTCGCGATGACAAGGCTTATGTCATTGCGAGGAGCTTGCGACGCGGCAATCCAGCTCTAACGCCCCAACAAAAAGCCCCGCCTAGGCGGGGCTTTTTCATGGTCAAACCTGGCCTCAGGTCCCAATCACGCCGCCATCGTTCTTGGTGATGATGACCGTTGCCGAGCGCGGCATGGCACTGCCGCCTTCGGGCCAGTGGCTAGAGCCACCACCGTTTTCACCTGGGTGCTGGATATTGATGAACAAGGTTTTGCTGTCAGGCGTGAAACTCAAACCCGTCACTTCACACTCCTTGGGGCCCACCAGGAAACGTCGGATTTCCTTGGTCACCGGATCCGCCGCCAGCATCTGGTTATTGCCTTGGTTGGCATAGTCCCCTGTGTTGCTGTACTTGCCGTCTGTTTGGATCCACAGGCGTCCAAACTGGTCAAAGCCCAAGCCATCGGGGCTGTTGAAAGTATTGTCCGCTGTCACATTGCTGGAGCCCGCTTTGAGGGTCCCCTGATTGGCAGTCACACTGGGATTGCCCGCCAACACAAAAATATCCCAATCAAAGGTCGCGGCAGCAGCGTCGCCACCCGTCTCACGCCAGCGCACAATTTGTCCGTAAATGTTGCTGGTTCGCGGATTGGCGTCGTTGACTGCAGTGCGACCAGAATTGTTGGTCAAGGTCACATAGACCTCACCTGAAGTCGGGTGCACGGTGACCCACTCTGGCCGGTCCATTTTGGTGGCACCAACAGCGTCAGCGGCAAGCCGTGCATTGATGAGAACATCGGCTTGGTTGGTGAAGGTGTAAGTGGCATAGCCTGAAATCAATGCATTGCTGATGTTCAGTTCAACCCATTGGCCCGAGCCCATGAAATCGCCTGTGGTCGCTTCATCGTTGAACTTGGCCACATACAGTTTGCCGCTGTCGAGCAAGTTGGCATTGGCACGCTGATTGCCTTCGATGTACGCATTGGTCGAGACAAATTTGTAGATGTAGTCATCGGCCTGGTCATCGCCCATGTAAACCACCACACGCTTGTCTTTGGTGAAAGCATAGGCTGCGTTTTCGTGCTTGAAGCGACCCAGCGCAGTGCGTTTTTTGGGCTTGGAAGTCGGGTCAAAAGGATCGATCTCCACAATCCAGCCAAAGCGATTGGATTCGTTGGGCTCGATCTTGTAGTCGAACCGTGTGTGTTGCACCTCCCACGCATAACCAGACGTGTTTTTCGTGATCCCGTAGCGCTTCATGGCGACAGTTCGCCCATCCACAGTGGGGTCCACAGTGGTGCCAAAATTGTTGTTGAAGTTTTCCTCGCAGGTCAAATAGGTGCCCCAAGGGGTGTAACCGTTACCGCAGTTGTTGACCGTGCCCAGCACTTCGGTGCCCGTGGTGTCTGCACTGGTTTTCAACTTGTCGTCGCCAGCAGCTGGCCCCGTGAGCAACATGGGGGTCGCGGCAGTGATGCGGCGGTTGTACACAGAGTCCATCACCAAGGCCCAAGTGCCAGCGGTTTTCTTGATGTGGAGGACCGAACAACCCCAAGCACTGATGGCCTTGTTGACGCGCTCCAGCGTGTTGGCGGGCGCTGGTGTGGGCCCGAACAAGGTCAGGTAGTCGGTGTAGGCTGGTGCCAAAGTGGTGTTGTATTCATGGTTCATCACCAACAAGCCTTCGCTGCTGGATGTGCCATTGATGGGGAAGAAATGAATGCCGTCGTGGTTGTCACCCACTTGGCGTGCTTGGTCTGCAGCAGACTCGGTGCCATTGCCCGACCATGTCGAACCCGCACCGGTCGAAAACAAGGGTGTACCCCAAGGCACAAAGGCCGTGGCAGTGTACCCCTCGGCCACCACAACGGTATCGGCAGATGATGCCGCAAGCGCCTTGAAGCCGAGCAATGAAGCGACGCTCT
Source organism: Limnohabitans sp. (assembly GCF_030158565.1). Classification (GTDB taxonomy): domain Bacteria; phylum Pseudomonadota; class Gammaproteobacteria; order Burkholderiales; family Burkholderiaceae_C; genus Limnohabitans_A. The sequence goes on from NZ_JAOASQ010000030.1 coordinate 2,954, forward strand.
CGTTGTCGCTGCCACCGCAAGCCGCCAAAGGGCCCGCCAGGAATGTGGCAACGGCCGCACCGCTGCCGAATTTCAAGAATCCGCGACGATTGACTGCGCGGTTGACGACATTTTGAAAATGTTCGTTCTGGGTCAGATTGGTGGGCAAGTCTTCACTGTCGATGGCGCTGATCTGCATTGAAAATTCTCCGTTAAGTAAAAAAGCGTGATCGGGATAACCCATCCAGTCTTGCAAGGCCATGTGTCAGACACATGAAAATGGATTGAAGATTTCGAGACACTCTTGATTTCAAAACTGCGCCAACAGGTTGGAGGATTCAAGCTGGACAAGTCTGTGGGTGGCGCCTGCAGTTGTCGGACCTGAAGGGGCGCACAGCTTGGGCACAATGAGGCCATGAGAACACCGATCCCTTTCATCGCCCCCGAAGTTTTTGACAACGCCGATGCGGCCCTGGCCCGCGTGCAGGCCATTTATGCGCAAAGCGTGACGCACCTGCGCCAGGCCATGCAGCGCTTTGTGGCCGGCGACGAGCTGCACGACCGAGTCCGCGCTTGCTACCCGTATGTGCGGCTGGAGACGGCCACCGACTGGACGCCCCCAGACGACGCCGAAGCCGAGTTGCTGAGCTATGGCTTTGTGGCCAGTGCCGGCCAATACGCCACCACCCTCACCCGCCCGGACCTGTTTGCCCCTTATTTGCGCAAGCAGTTCGAGCTGTTGATCCTCAACCACGGTGTGCGGCTGGAAGTGGGCACCAGCAAAGAGCCGATGCCGGTGCATTTTTCGTTTGCAGAAAACGAGCACATGGAAGGCGAAATGAGCGCTGCACGCCGCGCCCGCTTGCGCGATGTGTTCGACCTGCCCGACCTGACCGCGATGGACGACAGCATTGCCAATGGCACTTGGCGCGGCGCGCAGAGCCAGGCAGAACCCCTTTCGCTGTTCACCGGGGCGCGCACCGACTATTCGCTGCACCGCCTGCGGCATTACAGCGGCACCAGCCCGGCGCACTTTCAGAACTATGTGCTGTTCACCAATTACCAGTTCTACATCGACGAGTTCATCGCGCTGGGCCGCGCCGAGATGGCCAAGCCGGACAGCCCGTATGTGGCCTTTGTGGAGCCGGGCAATGTGGTCACGCGCCGTGTGGGCCTGAGCGCCGAGCCTGATGATGCGCTGGGCGCCGCGCCACCGCGCCTGCCGCAGATGCCGGGCTACCACCTGGTGCGCGAGGGGCACAGCGGCATCACCATGGTCAACATCGGCGTGGGCCCCGCCAACGCCAAGAACATCACCGACCACATCGCCGTGCTGCGCCCGCACGCCTGGCTGATGGTGGGCCACTGCGCGGGCCTGCGCACCACGCAGCAGCTGGGCGACTATGTGCTGGCCCACGCCTATGTGCGCGAAGACCATGTGCTGGACGAAGAGCTGCCACTGTGGGTGCCGATCCCGGCGCTGGCCGAAATTCAGGTGGCGCTTGAAAAAGCCGTGTCGGAGATCACTGGCTGCAAAGGCCATGAGCTCAAACGCCTCATGCGCACCGGCACCGTGGCCAGCACCGACAACCGCAACTGGGAGCTGCTGCCCTTTCACCACAGCGACAGCACGCCGGAACGCCGCTTCAGCCAGAGCCGCGCGATCGCGCTCGACATGGAGAGCGCCACCATCGCCGCCAACGGCTTCCGCTTCCGCGTGCCCTACGGCACGCTGCTGTGCGTGAGCGACAAGCCGCTGCACGGCGAGATCAAGCTGCCCGGCATGGCCAACCACTTTTACCGCGAGCGGGTGAACCAGCACCTGCAAATCGGCATCCGCGCACTGGAGTTGCTGCGTGCCGCAGGCCCGGCTCAACTGCACAGCCGCAAACTGCGCAGCTTTGCCGAGGTGGCGTTTCAATAAGCTACAAGGGTGCTGCGATGGGTCAGCGGCACATCACCCCAAACCTTTTTCGAGCATGGCAATCACCTCTTCGGCGAAAGCCGCATAGCTGATCGGCCCACCCGGGCGCAGCCAGGTGAAGGTCCAGTTGATCATGCCCAGCAGCATCATGGTCAGGGCGGTCTGGTTGGTGGGGGTCAGGCGCTCGGGGTAGGCGCGCTTCAAAAAGCGGGTCATGGCGGCGACGATGTCGCGCTGGCGGTTGAGGATCAGGTCTCTGGGCGAAACCGGGGTGGCGCCCAGAGCAGGGTCTGGCGCATCGCTCAAAAATTGGGTGTCATTGAGCAATGCGGCATGGCGGGTGGCCGAGTTTTCATACTCCTGAAGGAAAGCCCGCACCAGCTCGTGCAGGGCAGCGCGGTCGTCCAGGTTCTTGCGTTGGGCCGTGGCTTCGGTCTGCGCGATCAGGCCCAGCAGGCGCTGGGTGTGGCGGTCCAGCAGGTCAAACAGGATCGCCTCTTTGCTCTCGTAGTAGTGGTACAGCCGCGCCTTGGACGTGCCGCAGGCGGTGGCGATCTCGTTCATGCTGGCCGCAGGGTAGCTGCGCTGCGCAAAGCATTGCGCGGCGATATCGAGGATCGCGTCGCGCTTGATGTCGTGGGTGGCGGATTTGGGTCGGGCCATGGTTTTACTGCTGCTCGTTCAAACCGGCCAGACCACGCCGTTGTCGTTCAGGATCGCGTCCAGCGGCTGGTCGTGGTCTTCGGGTTCCAGGTCGTCCACAAAGCTGTGGGTGAAACCCAAACCGACGGTGAAGGGCTTGGGCTGCAGGGTGGCCAGGGTTCGGTCGTAAAAGCCGCCGCCGTAACCCAAGCGGTAACCGCCCGTGCCATAGCCCACGCACGGCACAAACAGCAGAGTAGGCACGATCACTTCGGTGTCTTTGGGCTTGGGGATGCCGTAGGCGTCTTCTTCCATCGGGCAGCCGGGGTACCAGGTGTGAAAAGTGAGGGTCTTGTGCTGCTTGTTGACCACCGGCAGGCCAATGCGGCGGCGCTGCGGTTCGCCGTGCAGCTCGCCGTCTTCTTTCCAGCGGTGCAGCACGGGCAAGGGATCAAATTCGCCCTTGATGGGCCAGTAGGCACCGATCACAGTGTCCGGACGGTCAAACAGCCAAATGCGCATCACGCGCTGCAAGGCCTCGGCCCGCTCCAGGCGGTCCGGCAGGTTCAATCTTTCTTCGATCAAGGCCTTTCTCAAGGCTTTCTTGGCATCCGCTTTGTCCATAATCAACCCATGCCTCATTCATTCAAGCAACTGACACAGATTCTGACACTGGTTGGCGCCTTGGCCGCGATTGGCCTGGCCTGTTTTCCTGCGCAAGCGCAAAACAAAGGCGACGACACCCTGCTGGAGATGGCCCAAGCCTTCCGCAAAAACGACAAAGCCCGCTTGAGCGCCCTGCTGCCACAAGCCCGCGGGCACCTGCTGGAGCCCTTGGCCGCCTATTGGGAGCTGCGCCCTCGGCTGGACAGCGCATCGGCATCCGAGATCCGCAACTTCCTGAACACGTATGCGGGCAGCTATTACGAAGACCGCCTGCGCAACGACTGGCTGCTGCAGCTGGGCAAACGCCGCGACTGGGCCACATTCACCGCCGAATACCCCCACTACCGCATGCGCGATGACCGAGAAGTGCGTTGCTATGCGCTGGCGACGGAGGCCATCAACAGCAAAGCCAATGTGGCCGATGAGGCCAAACGTCTTTGGTATTCGCTGCGCGAAGCCGAAGACGGCTGCACCTATGTGGCCGAGCACCTGCACTCGGGCCGGCAGATCAATGGCATCGACCTGTGGCGCAAAGCCCGCATCGCGATGGACGCCAACCGCCCCCGCCCCGCGCAAGCGGCGGTGGACATCGAGGCACCTCGCCTGTCCGAGCAAGTGGCCTTGATCCACGCCGACCCGGCCAAGTACCTGGAAAAACGCATCATCGCCATCACGCGCAACCGCAAAGAGCTGGCGGTGCTGGCCTTGATCCGCCTGGCCGCAAGCGATCCGGACAAAGCGGCCAATTTGCTGGAGCACCACTGGGGCGTCCAACTGAGCGCCGAAGAGCGCAACTGGACTTGGGCCGTCATTGGCAAGCAGGCCGCGCAAAAACTGCAAGACAACGCCAGCAGCTACTTTGCCAATGTGCGCCGCGATGGTGACCTGAACGACGATTTGCTGGGCTGGAAAGTGCGCGCCGCCTTGCGCATGGGTCAGTGGAAACAAGTGCTCAGCGCCACGCAAGCCATGTCGCCAGAAAGCCGCAAGGAAGCCACCTGGGTGTATTGGCAAGCCCGCGCCCTGCTGGCCACCACTGGCAAAGACGAAGCGGCCAAGCAAGAGGCGCAAAGCTTGCTGCGCAGCATCGCCAGCGTGCGCGGTTTTTATGAACAGCTCGCACTGGAGGAGCTGGGGCAGAGCATCACGGTACCCGAACGCCCCAGTGCTTTGAGCGCGCAAGAAAAAGCCGCAGCCCAGGCCAACCCGAGTTTGCAACGTGCGCTCTACGCCATCAGCATCGGCTTGCGCGCCGAAGGCAACCGCGAGTGGAACTACAGCACCAACTTGCACAGCCCCGGCGGCATGAACGACCGCGAACTGCTGGCCGCCGCCGATCTGGCCTGCCAGCGCCAGGTGTGGGACCGCTGCATCAACACCAGCGAGCGCACCAAGGACGTGATCGACTTGGAACAGCGCTTTCCCATGCCGCTGCGCGACATCGTGGTGCGCCGTGCAGGCGAGATCCGACTCGACCCGGCTTATGTTTACGGCCTGATTCGCCAGGAAAGCCGCTTCATCATGGATGCGCGCTCGCATGTGGGCGCCTCGGGCCTGATGCAGGTCATGCCCGCGACCGCCAAGTGGACCGCCAAGAAAATCGGCATGAGCAGCTTCACCCCCGACCAGATCACCGACAAGGAAGTCAATGTGGCCATTGGGACGGGTTATCTGAAGCTGGTCCTGGACGACTTCGAGGGCTCCATGGCCATGGCCGCAGCCGCCTACAACGCAGGCCCCAGCCGCCCGCGCAACTGGCGCAACGGCCCGGTGCTGGAAGCGGCCATCTGGGCCGAGAACGTGCCCTTCCATGAAACCCGCGACTATGTGAAGAAGGTGCTGTCCAACACCACCAACTACGCCGCCATCCTGACGCGCCAACCGCAATCGCTGAAAAACCGGCTGGGGCAAGTCGGGCCGCGCAACAGCGCCCAAGCCGAGTCCAACCCCGATCTGCCATGACCACCTACGCCGTCGGGGGTGCTGTGCGTGATGCCTTGCTGGGCTTGGCGGTGCAGGATCGCGACTGGGTGGTGGTGGGCAGCACGCCCGAGGCCATGACCGCGCAAGGGTATGTGCCGGTGGGCAAGGATTTCCCTGTGTTCCTGCACCCGCAGACACGCGAGGAATACGCCCTGGCCCGCACCGAACGCAAGACCGCCCGAGGCTACAAAGGCTTTGCGGTGCAGGCTGCGCCCGACGTCACGCTCGAAGAGGACTTGGCCCGGCGCGACCTGACCATCAATGCCATGGCCGTGCCCGAGGCCTTGGCCCATGCCGCGCCCAGCACATGGACGGGCCTGATCGTCGACCCCTATGACGGCCAGCGCGACCTGCAAGCCAAAGTGCTGCGCCATGTGACCGAGGCCTTTACCGAGGACCCGGTGCGGATCTTGCGGCTGGCACGGTTTGCGGCGCGCTTTGCCGACTTCAGCGTGGCCGATGAAACGATGGCGCTCATGCGCCAGATGGTCGAGGGCGGCGAAGTGGACCATTTGGTGCCCGAGCGCGTCTGGCAGGAACTGACCAAAGGCCTGATGAGCACCAAGCCTTCGCGCATGTTCGAGGTGCTACGCGAATGCGGCGCGCTCAAAGTGTTGCTGCCCGAACTGGACCGCCTGTGGGGCGTGCCCCAACGCGCCAAATACCACCCCGAAGTCGACACCGGCGCGCACATGATGCTGGTGATGGACATGGCCGCACAGCTGAACACACCGCTTTCGGTGCGCGTGGCTTGTTTGTTCCACGACCTGGGCAAAGGCAACACACCGGCCGACGTGCTGCCGCGCCACATTGGGCACGAAGGGCGCAGCGTGAAGTTGTTGCTCAAGGTGTGCGATCGCCTGCGCGTGCCCAGCGACTGCAAAGAACTGGCCGAAGTCATGGCCCGCGAGCACGGCAACATCCACCGCAGTGCTGAGTTGAACGCCGAGGCCGTGATGCGCCTGCTGGAGCGCTGTGATGCTGTTCGCCAGGCCGAGCGCTTTGCACGTGTGCTGCAAGCGTGTGAATGCGATGCGCGGGGGCGTCTGGGCTTGGCCGATGCGGCCTATCCACAAGCCGAGCGGCTGATGCTGGCCCAAAAAGCGGCCTTATCGGTGGAGACGGCGCCGATTGCGCAGGCCGCTGCGCAAGCAGGCCTCAAAGGCCCTCAGATCGGTGAACGGATCACGCAAGCGCGGGTGCAGGCGATTCGCGAGGTCTTGCGGTGAGTCCATGGGGGCGTGGATCCCGGCTCGGGGGCCGGGATGACCCATCAATTTGACAGAGATGACGGGGCAATCCAGCTGTCACCCCGGACTTGATCCGGGGTCCATCCATTCGTCACCCCGGACTTGATCCGGGGTCCATCACGGACCAACCCTCAGCCTCAAAGATGCGAACGCGTCCACTGCGCAATGTCTGCTGCCGAGCGGAACGCGCCCGCCTGTCGGGCGACTTCCTTGCCGCCCACAAACAGCGCCAGCGTGGGGATGCTGCGGATGTTGAAGCGGGCCGCGATGCCTTGCGCTTCTTCGGTGTTGAGTTTGGCCAGACGCACTTGGGGCTCCAGCAAGGCAGCGGCCTGCTCGTAAGCCGGGGCCATCATGCGGCAAGGGCCACACCAGGGCGCCCAAAAGTCCACCAGCACAGGCACCTGACTGCGGCCGATGTGCTTGTCAAAGCTGGCGTCGTCCAAGGCCACGGGGTGGCCATCAAAAAGGGACTGGTGGCATTGCCCGCAATCGGGGCTGCTGCGCATATCGGCCACACGCACCCGGTTGGTGGTGTGGCAATGCGGACAAACAATGTGCAAGGACTCGGTTGAAGTGGTCATGAATTCCCCTGTGTTCCATCCCATCTGGGGGCCACGGCCTGCGCTTCAAGAGCCCTGTGCGAAGGACGGCTGCCAGCCGTCCGCCGCTTCAGCGTGGGGTACGTGGGGTCATGGGTGGGCGACCGGCCAGGTGACGGAAGCTGATGCGGCCTTTGCTCAGGTCATAAGGCGACAGCTCCAGCGTCACACGGTCACCCGCCAGAATGCGGATGTGGTTCTTGCGCATCTTGCCAGCGGAGTAAGCGATCAGCTGGTGACCGTTGTCCAGCGTCACGCGAAAACGTGTGTCGGGCAACACTTCGTTGACCACGCCCATCAGTTCAATCAGTTCTTCTTTAGCCATTTAAAACGTCTTTCTCAAAGCAGGATCGGTTTCGTCGTCTGGCGCTCCACCCACAACTTGCCTTCATCGAGGGCGTATTGGCTGGCGGCGGCCGGTGTGGCGAATTCGGGCACAAACCGCATCACGCGGTCGGTGCTGGCGCTGCCGCGGCCACTGGCCACGGACACTTGTGCGCCAAATGCGCCATTGGGCAAAGCCCTGGAGCACGGCTGAATTCGGAATTTTCCCATGGAGATGGGTTGGTGTGAACAATATGAAATGGTCATGTATTTTAACGAAGGGGGTCGAACCGCTTTTTTCGGCCCTCTTGGGGGCTGTGCAACGGCACGGGTCTTGGCATGTCCTGCTGCCAAAAAAGCGCCCCCATGAGCAGCCCTGAAGGCCTGCCCAACAACAGCACCGTGCAGAGGTGCGTCAAAAAGGAAGCAAAAAATCGTCTGGGCCCAGCTTGGAAAAGCATGGCGGGCGATGTGCACAGTGGAGGACAAGACTGGCATCCCTCTGCCGGGATGCGCTATCGGCTCGCTAGGAGCTAGATGGGCATAAGTCGCCAATGGCGTGCCGCACTGTAACACGTCCAGGCTTGCAGCGCTGGCGCACGCCCACTCACAGCCACTTGGCAATCGCGGCGGCCAGCATGCTCAGCAGCAAAGTGCTGGTGATCGGGATGAACCACTCCCGCCCAAACAGGCGAAACCGGAAATCCCCCGGCAAACGGCCAAAGCCCAGCTTTTGCAGCCAGGGCTGCAGGCCACTGAAGATGATCAGGGCCAGTAAAACGACGATCAGCCAACGGAACATAGGCGCCTTGCTTGCGGCTCAGAGCCGGTGCGACCGGTCACCCCGGTCAAAGCCTTGAGCAGCCCAGTCGCCCGAGGTGGCCAGGCCGATCACTTTGAACAGCTCGCCCATCTCGTGCTCGTTGACCAGACGCTGGGCCTGGCTGCGCTCAGCCAAAGAGGCCTCGGCCATCCGCTCGGCCAGGCCCAGGTTCAACAAAAACCAGGCTTGGCTGGTGTAGCCGAGCACGTGCAGCCCGGCGTTCTGTGCGGCCAGCGCCACGCCCGTGAAGTTGACGTGGGCCGTGATGTCTTTTTGGCCCACCGCCACCAGCGGGTCGGCATCGGCCTGGTGCAACTGGTGGCACATGACGGTGCCCATGTGGCGCTGGGGGTGAAAGTATTCGCCCTCGGGAAAGCCATAGTCCAGAAAAAACGCCGCACCGCCCCGACCCGCCTTGAGTCGTTCGGCCAAACTGGCGATGAAGGCTTCGCCTTGCGGGTGGATTTCGGTCAGGTAATCGTGCTCGCCCTCGATGGCCATCGGTGGGCGCAAATCGGTGGGGCGGTCTTCCCAAGCGAAACCCTCGCCTGCAGTGGTCACGCCGCGCTCATGCCAGACGCCGCCTGTGCGCTGCAAGAGTTGCACCGGCATGGCGTCCAGCACCTCGTTGCCCACCACCACGCCTTCGATGACATCGGGCCACGCGTCGAGCCAGCGCACTTTGCCCGCGTATTTGAGCAAGGTGTCGGCTTGGCGGGCACGCAAAGTGCCCGACAAATCGATGATGGTGTAACGCGCCACCGCATCGCCCAGGCTGTCCAGCAATTGCAAGGCCAGGGCACCGGTGCCCGCGCCAAACTCCCAAATATCTTGCGTGCCTGTGGCTTGCAAAGCCTGTCGCACCTGCACCGCCAGGGTGTGCCCAAACATCGGCGACAGACCGGGCGCGGTCACAAAATCGCTGCCCGAGGACGGCATGGCACCGAACTTTTGCAGGGCGTTGGTGTAGTAACCCAGACCCGGCTCGTAGAGGGCCATGGCCATGAAGCGGTCAAAGCCAATCCAGCCGCCCGCTTGCGCGATGGCTTGGTGGATGCGGGAGGTCAATTCAGAAGGGGGGGCGGTGTAGGGCGTCGTCACCCCGAGATTGTCGCCCATGCCACGCGGGGTCTTGGGCGGGTGCAAACGACCCGCGCCAGGCGCTTCACCGATAATTGGGTGCTTGCTTGGCAAACTGTCATGCCGGACCTGATACGGCATCCAGGGTGGCGCAAGCATGGACCCCGGATCAAGTCCGGGGTGACAAGCTACTTCAACAAGCCTTCGCAGGTCAACCGCCCTCTTTCGAACCGCAAGCTGCTCACATCCATGAAACAAGTTCTGGTCACCGGAGGCGCTCACCGCCTGGGCGCCGAGATCGTTCGCCAATTTGCGGCGGCGGGCTGGCGCGTGTGGTGCCATTACCAAC
>NZ_JAOASQ010000031.1 GCF_030158565.1 Limnohabitans sp.
CTTTCTGTCTGACATCCGCCGCATGAACGTGGGCATGACCCGCGCACGGCGCAAGTTGCTGCTGGTGGGCGATTCGTCCACGCTTTGCAGGCATCCGTTTTTTGGGGAGTTGTTGGAGTATGTGAAGGGGGTGGTGGGCTACCGCAAAGCCCAAGCAGTTGTTCGATAGATGGCCAGTTCGACTTTCAGGTCATCCAGTCTTCAAGCTTCAAGCCCGCCACGCGCTTGAAGTGCCGTGTGTTGTGAGTCACCAAGGGCAGACCCAGCGCCAATGCATGCGCGGCGATTTGGGTGTCCATCTCGCCAATGGGCTGCCCGGTTTGCTGAAGGTGGGCGGCAATGTCTCCATACCGGTCTGCGGCCTCCAGCGTCCATGGCAGAACTGGAATCTCATTGAGCAGCAAATCAATGGTTCGGCGGCGTTTGTCATCGGCTTGCAACAGTGCCAGCCCAAACCGTGTTTCGGCCCGGGTGATGGCTGAGATGGCGATCTCCTGCTTTTTGAGTGCCGTCAACATGCGCTTTTGCAGCGCGGCAGAACTGTTGCGTGCAAAGTAGCCCAGGATGTTGGTGTCGACCAAGTACTTGATCACTTGGGGTCCTTGGTTTTGGCGGCGCGTTTAGTAGAGGCTTTTGTGGAGGCATTGGGGGTTGATGGCGCTTCCCATTCCGCAAACGGATTTTTCGGTGGCTTGTTTTGCCGACTGGCATCCGACAAAAAGTCGTCGGGCAATGGGTTTTCTGCAATGGCCGCCATCAGCGCATCCAGCCGACGCTGACGCAATGTTTCCGTGTCTTTGGGCTTGAGGGTGATCTCCCCCGTCACCTCGTTGCGGGCAATCCACATTTCATCGACAGTCACGCGAAATGCCTTGGGCAAGCGAATCGCCTGGCTATGGCCATTGGTAAAAACTTTGGCGGTAGCGAGCATGGCACCTTCCTTATGAAGTATCTATGAAAATGTACCTACTTTATCACCAAGCAAGTCATTCAGTCAAAGTCAAATTGGTACGGTTAGTGGGCGCAGTTCAAGGCGCCGCACCCGAAAGCGGGCAAAGTCGCAGACCACCACCAGCTGGGGCAGGTCGCGCTCGGGCAGGTTGTGCAGGTAGCCAATGGCCTGGTCCACCGCGTCGTCAAGGCTTTTGCCGCGTGACTTGTGCTCCACCAACAGCACGCCGGGCCAGAACAAATCCACAAAGCCTTGGGCACCGCCGAGTTTTTTGACGTTCAGCTCGAAGGTGGCAACGCGTTTGTTGGTGATGCCAAAGATTTCAAAGAAGTCGATCCAAAAGGGCTTGGCTTGGCTGTCTTCGTTGCAGGCGTCGGCCCAGGTCTTGCTGAAAAGCAATGCCCTGGATTTGATTTCGTTCCAATTAAGACCCATTTGGTGCTCACAAATTGAGCTTGAATATTAATTGAAAGTATTTAATTTATTGATTGAAATAGTTCTGGAGGCGTAAAGAAAAGCCGCTAAAGAGGGGTCAACGGTGCTTCAGCAGAAACTGAGCGACGGCGTGGTACGCGGGCAAAGAGGTCGGGTCGAAGTGCGTGTTGGCAGCCACCGGATGTGAGCCGAATCGGGCAATCACCATTTCTGCCTTGGGATCGATGTAGATCGCTTGGCCATGAATGCCCCGTGCCGAGTAGGCCCCATGGGCGTTGTTCGACACCCACCACATGTTCCGATAGGCCCATCCGCCCAAGGTGGGGAAGTTCTGGACAGGAAACGCCGAAGCATCGCCATTGAACCGAATGTCATTGATGACGGCTGGGGGGATGATTTGTTGCCCTGACCAAGTGCCATCGTTGCGCAGCATTTCGCCAAATCGGGCCATGTCCCTCAGGCCCGCGCTGAGCCCGCCGCCCGCAAACTCGTTGCCCGCACTGTCCACGGTGAAATAGGCGTCTTGCTCCATGCCCAGTTTGGACCAGATGCGCTGCGACACGACTTCACCAATCGACAGGCCGGTCACGCGGCGAATCACCCAGCCGATGACGTCGGTGTTGACGGTTTTGTAGGCGAAGTTGCCGCCGTGCTGGCCTTCTTTTTGAACGGTTTGAAGAAACTCGTAGAAGGTCTGGGGGCCTGCGTATTGGGGTGGTCTGGGCAGCACACCGCCAGCGCGGGCGTGCATCCAGATTTCGGCCTGCGGGTCGGCGTAGTTCTCGCTGTATTTGAGCCCCGTGCGCATGTCCAGCACTTGCCGGATCGTGGCATCGGCGAAGGCGCTGTTTTGCAGTTCAGGCACATAGTGCGTGACAAGTGCTGACTCGTCGAGGGCACCTTCGGCCACCAGCATTTGCCCGATCAGTCCAAAAAATGATTTGGTGACCGACATGGCGATGTGTTGCCCCTCGGGCTTCATCACACCGCTGTAGCGTTCGTAGACGATTTTTCCCCGGTGCAGCACCACCACGCCGTCGGTGTAGTTGGCGTCGTAGGCCTGGCCCCAGGTTATGGTCTGTGTCGCGCCCATTGGGGTGAACTCAACGTTGTCGAGTTCGGCCAGCTCTGTGCGCAGCAGCGGCGATGCCTGGCCCAAGCCTCGGGACACCGCCGTGGTGGGCCCCATGCGCCTGAAGTTGCAAAAACTCCACCGGGTTTTGGGGAACTGGTAGACCCCGCCATCTTGAAAAGAAATGAGCTTGTCTGGGGGTGGGGGCGAGCCCACCATCCAGCCCATTTTGACCGGGTCAGTTTCTGCCGCAGAGGGGAATTGGTTCATGGTGAGGACTTGAAAAATTACTTTTTGGTCACGCCCACCATCTTGGCCATCTTTTCCATGTTCTCGGCATCTTTCAGATAAAAAGCATGCGCCTGCTGGGGCGACATGGGCTCAAACACGGTTGCACCGGGTGCCTCGATGGCCTTGCGCAATTCAGGCTTGCTCAATGCGGTTTGAACCGCTGCATGCATTTTGGCCACGACGGCGTCAGGCACCTTGTTGCTGACGTGCAATGCAGACCAAAGCACATGGTTGTAGTTCTCAAAGCCTTTGGTCGCATTTGCCAAGGGCACGTTGGGCAGGCGTGGGCTGGGCTTGTCGTTGAAAACGGCAATCGCGCGGATGACCCCTTTGTCCACAAAGCCCGGAATGGGGCCCGCGATCGGCATCAAGGACACATCGACAACGCCACCGGCCATGTCGTTCAGGCACTGACCAAAACCGGCGTAGGGCACATGCAAGGCCTGGCCCTTGAGGTTGGAAGCGATCTGCTCCATCACAAAGTGGTAGATGGTGCCAGCGCCTGGCGTGCAAAACGACAGCGGTTTTTCGGTGGTGCTTTGCATTCGCTTGGCCAGGTCCGACAGATTTTGCACAGGCAGATCTTTGCGAACGACCATCATCATCGAGGCGTAACCGAGCAAGGACACGGTCTTGGCGTCTTGCGGTTTGTAGGTGGCCGATTGGTACACCAGCGGCGCGAAGATCATCTCCATTTGCGAGCTGCCAATCAGGGTGTGGCCATCGGGCGGGGCAGACAGCGCTTTGACGGTGCCAATCGATCCGCCTGCGCCCACGGTGTTTTCGACGAGCACGGATTGTTGGGGCCATTGGTTCTTGAGTTCTGCGGCAAGTGCCCGCACGGCCACGTCCACCGAGCCACCTGCAGGCCATGGCACCTGAATCGTCACGGTTTTGTTCGGGAAGTCTTGCGCGTAGGCGTTCACGCTCATCAACAAGGGCAGTGCCAAGCAGGACAAAATTTTTCGTGCGTTCATGGAAGGTTCCTCTTTCTTGGCGTGGTGACGCCGGTGGTTGGGGTGAGCCGCTGGTTTTGAAACTAAATGAAAATTTATTGAAATTTTTCACTCGAATGAATTAGACTGAAATCAGCATTAACCCTGATCGATGGCCATGAACGAACATCCCAGCACTTGTGTACGGTCCACCCTGACAGCCAAAAGCATGCCCAGACAGCGGGAACAACTGTTGGCGGCTTTCTTCCAACGGCGCGTCTTGCAAGAGTGCCAAGAGGCGATCCCGGGCTTTCTCAGTGCAGAGGTGTTGCTGTCTCTGACAGACGCGGACGAGCTGCAAATCTCGGTGCTTTGGCGCGATCACGCGGCGTGGCAAGCCTGGCAAGACAGCGCGGTGAGACTCCAGCAGGCGCAACACCTGGCCCCCTTGCTCGCGTGTGCCCCAGTGGGGCAGCTTTTTGCTGTGGCGACCGATGCGGCGGAACCAAAAGCTTGAAAAAGCCATGCGCATGAAATGAATTTTTTGAAATATTTTTCATTTATGTGAAACAATGCCGCCTGATACACCCCATCTGGTCGACTCAGAAAGCATGCACACATGAGCAACATCTCTGCGCGTGAATTGGTGATCTTTACCGCCAAGAAGATCATCACCATGGATGACACCTTGCCGGAGGCCACGGCCGTTGCGGTGAGTGAAGGCAAAGTCTTGGCGGTCGGCACCCTGGATGACATGGCGGTCTGGACCCAAGACCGGCAGGTGCGAATAGACCGCAGCTTTGAAGATCAGGTGCTGATGCCGGGCTTGATTGACAACCACATTCACCCCTTCTTGGGTGCACTGCTGCTGCCCATGGTCATCTTGGCCCCCGAGGCGTGGCGCGGCGCGGATGGGCAACTTCGGCCCGAGGTGCGTGACCCTGAGCGCTACAAAGAGCGCTTGCTGCAAGAGTTCAAGGCGCGTGACCCTTCCAAACCCTGGTTCATCACCTGGGGCTACCAGCCTGACCTGCATGGGCGCTACGACCGCGAGATGCTCGATGCCTTGTTCCCGGACACGCCGGTGATTCTTTGGCAGCGCTCATTCCACGAGACGTATTTGAATACAGCGGCCATCAATCAGTTGGGTTTACAGGCGCAGGATTGGCAGGACCATCCACAGATTGATTGGAAACGGGGACATTTTTTTGAGACCGGCTTCAAGCCCATCCTGATGGGGCTGTTGCCTTACTTTCTTCGACCCGAGTGGTATGGCGAGGGGCTCAAGCAAATGGTGGCCTTGATGCGCATGGGCGGCATCACGACCGCAGGCGACATGTTGTTTGGGGCCATCTCGCCGGACTACGAGTTGGCGGCGCTCCACAAGGCGCTGCCGGAAGGCGCGTCGCCCTTGCGGGTGGTCAATGTGTTTGATTTGCGCAGTTTTTCCAACCGCGCCAGCGGTGCTGAGTTGGGCCCGCCGGATCAAGCCATTGCATTTGATCTCGGCCTCGAAGCCATCGAGAAGATGTGGGCTGACGGTCCGCAGGGCCATGTCTGGTTTGCGCGGGGCATCAAGCTTTTTGCAGACGGTGCCATCTTTTCGCAATTGATGAAAATGCGCTGGCCGGGCTATCTGGACGGCCACGAGGGCGAATGGCTGATGACGCCTGAAATTCTCAAGGCGGGCGTGCTGGAAGCCTTCAAGCGTGACTGGACGGTGCACGTTCATGTCAACGGCGATGGCGGCATGGAAGCCGTACTGGATGCGCTCAAAGAGGCGCAAAGGCAGTCCCCGCGCTTTGATCACCGTTTTCATGTGCACCATGTGGGCTACCACGCGCAAGCGCAAACCAGTCAGCTGGCGGCGCTGGGGGCGCACGCCAGCGTGAACCCCTATTACCTGCATGCCCTGGGCGATGACTACGCCCAAGTCGGCTTGGGGCCTGAACGCGCCACGCAGCTGGTCCGCTGTGGCTCGATGGTGCGGGAAGGCATGCGGGTCTCTTTGCATTCGGATTTCATGATGGCACCGGCTGAACCCTTGACTTTGGCATGGTGCGCTGCATCGCGGCAAACGCGGACCGGGAAAGTCATGTCGCCGTCAGAGCGCCTGACGCTGCAGCAGGCTTTGCGTGCCGTCACCATCGATGCGGCTTGGGCGCTTCGGCTGGATGAAGAGATCGGTTCCATCTCGGTGGGCAAGCGGGCCGACTTTGCGGTTCTGGACGCAGACCCCTTTGAGCGCGGAGTCGATGGTCTGCTCGATGTCCGGGTGATGGCCACCATTTTTGAAGGGCAGGTTCATGCGAATCCTCACCCGAGCCCATCCAGCTTGGCGGCCAGTCGTGCGGCCAGTCATGTCGCGTCAACGGCAAGCGCACAGGCAGCGCCATCTGCGGTAGAGGCGTCATCCGCAAAGCGCTGGCGTTTGGTGGGCGGCAACTGCAACGGTATCTCAGACCGCTGTGATCTGGTGCGCACCTGGTCACAGTGGTTGCACAAGGCGCTGATCGCTTCCTCGGTTCCTCCATCGGTTTTGAAAAATGGATAAGAAGAAAAACACAAAGTCGCCAGCGATGCGTGCGCAACTGGCCTTGGGCGTGCAAATACGTGACTTGCGAAAGTCGCGCGGCATGACCTTGGTGGATCTGGCTGAACGCATCAACCGCTCGGTCGGCTGGCTCAGCCAAATCGAACGCGGCATGTCCGAAGTGAGCATTTCAGCGATGCATGAAATCGCGCAGGCCCTGGATGTGACCGTCAGTTGGTTCTTTCAAGAGGGCACCCAAGCCAAGCCAGGGGAAGCGGGCCTGATTGTCCGAAAGTCCACCCGCAAGAAATTTGACTTCCATGGCACAGGGGTTCACGAAGAGATGCTCTCGCCATCGTTGAGTGGACAAATCCTGCTGATTGAAAGCACCTTTGCGCCCGGAACCGGAACGGGTGACCGAGGCAGAAAACGCCAGGGGGAAGAAGCCGGACTCGTGTTGAGCGGTGTGCTTGAACTCCACCTGGAGGGCGAAAAATTCATCTTGCAGGAGGGCGATAGTTTTGCCCTGCCAGGCGAGGGGACCCACCGTTGCTTCAATTCGAGCAGCGAGCCCGCTGTGGTGCTTTGGATCAGCACGCCTGCTGCGTATTGAGGCGGCATGTTGGACGTTGCTTTGTGGAATGGCTTGGGCTATCCGGCGCTGGTGGTGCTGCTGGGGTACTGCGTCTTTGGCATGACAGGATTTGGGTCGGCGCTGGTGATCATTCCTCTGCTGTCATGGCAGTGGCCCCTGAGCGCGATTGTCCCGACGGTGTTGTTGCTGGATATTCCAGCATCCATCGCGCACACCGGTATGAATCTGAAACATGTGCGATGGACCCTGGTGCCAAAGGTCATGCCTTTTGCAATCGTCGGTGCCTGGCTCGCAAGCATGGCCCATGCATGGGGTGACAGTGCTTGGGCGCTGTCTGTTTTGGGGCTTTACATATGCTGGGTCGCTGCGCGTGGACTGCGGGGGCAAACCCAGCGATTCGAACCCTCAAGCCCCTGGGTCAATTCGATGGCCGGAACCCTGATGGGGCTGATCGAAACCCTTTTTGGCACAGCCGGTCCCGTCGTCATGGCATGGCTCACCCGTCAAGAACGCAAGATCGAGGACGTCCGTGCGACTGCGCCGCTTTTGATTTTGATCACGGTGTGCATCGCTTTGTTCAGCAACGGCCTGTCGGGGCGCAGTGACATGGATCAGGTCTTGGCCCAAACCCTCTGGCTTGCGCCCATGGCCTTGTTGGGCGGATGGCTGGGACACCGATTCAATGCACGTATCCAGCCGGTCACCGCGAGAAAGACGGTCCATGCGGTCCTTCTGCTCAGCGGGATCAGCTTGCTGCTGCGGAGCATTGTCTTTGTGTGATGGTTCCCGGTCATCACAAAAACGCCTGGACGCTCAGGTTGACGGCCTGTGCACCGGCGTCGTGATTTGACCGTTCCACCCCTCGACGGTTTCTCTGATCAGCCTGGAGACGATTCGGCTGGCTTGGGTCAGCTGTCCTTGTTTGGGGTGGGCCAGCGTCACATAGCGCTTGAGGTCGGGGCCGATGATCTTGGCCGCTTGAAGCTTGCCCGTGCGCAACTCCTGATCCACAGAAAACGGGCCCAGCAGGGCATACAGGTGGGGGTTGTCGGCAATGAGTTCTTTTTGCACCCGCAAAGAGTCGGCTTCCAGGGTGGCTTGCAGATGGAATCCTTTGCTTTTGGCGGTCTCGTCGAGGATGGATCGCCAGTGCGCAGGCCGACGGGGCAGCACCAGCGGTAGCCCCTCCAGCCGACGGAATTCCACCGTGTCAGCATGGGTCAAGGACAGTCCCGGGCGTGAAACCAGATAGGTGCTGGCGGTGGTGAGCAAGGTCTCGTCAGGGTTGTGGGGCTTGTCGTAGCGAAAGAGGATGGCCATGTCCACGCTGCCCGCGTCGAGCATGGCGTCCAGCTCTCCGCCTTGGCCTTCGCGGATGTTGAGCGCGATTTTGGGGAACTCGTTTTGCAGGCGTTTGAAGACCTGTGTCATCAGCGGGTGCGCCGCAGAAGGCAGGATGCCCAGGCGCACCTCCCCCATGGGGACGCGGGCGGTTTGCTGGATATCGGCAAAAAACGCGTCGGTTTCGCGGACCCATTGCCGGGCCCTGAGTGCAACGTGGTCTCCAAACTCGGTCAGGGCCACACCCCGGCCAGTGCGCCTGAACAGGGTGCCACCGCAGGCCTCTTCCAAGGCGCTGATTTGACGGCTGATGTGGGATTGCACCGTTTGGCGGTGTGCGGCCACTTTGGTGAAGCTGCCCATTTCGGCCACTTCCAAAAAGAGCTTGAAGTCCTGGATTTGCATGTGCCTCCTTTGATATGCCAATTCAGGCATATCTGAAATCTCGGATTGGATTCTATGCACATGGCATTGATCTGCCTAGACTTTGCCCCAGAGTCATTCATGCATCGACAGGCGATGCGCGTTATCCGAGGAAAAACATGAGATTTGTCAGCTTTGAGTACCGTGGCAAGGCCAGTTATGGCCTTTGGAAAGATGAGAGCAACTGGTTGCAGGTGCCTGCTGCCTTTGCCGCGCAATACCCTGATTTGAAATCGGTCATCGCGGCCAATCAGCTGGACGCTTTGGAGGCCGCAGCCGTGCAGGCCGGGGAGCCCGTCAAAGCCAGCGATGCCCAACTTTTGCCTGTGATTGCGAATCCTGGAAAAGTGTTTTGCGTGGGTCTGAACTACAAGACCCATGTGGCCGAGATGAAGCGTGCCGACAGTGAGCACCCCGCCATCTTCACCCGTTTTGCAGACAGCCTCAGTGCACATGGTGCACCACTGCCCAAGCCCGCTGCCACCACGCGTTTCGATTTCGAGGGCGAGTTGGCCGTGATCATTGGCCAAGGTGGTCGCAACATCGCTCAGGCAGATGCTTGGGACCACATTGCGGGTTACGCCTGCTTCAACGACGGCACGGCGCGCGACTGGCAGCGCCACACGCACCAGTGGACGCCGGGCAAGAACTTCCCCGCAACAGGGCCTTTGGGGCCTTTCATGGCCACGCGCAAGGCCATTCCCGACGTCAATCAGCTCACCCTCGAATCGCGCCTCAATGGCCAAGTCATGCAGCACGCCAGCGTGGCCGACTTGATCTTCACCTTGCCCGTGATCATCGAATACCTCTCGGGCTTCACCAACCTGTCTCCCGGTGACGTGATTGCCACTGGCACACCCGGCGGTGTTGGCGACAAGCGCGAGCCACCGGTGTACATGAATGCAGGTGACGTCATTGAAGTCGAGATCACCGGGCTGGGCACCTTGCGAAACGTGGTGACCAACGCTGGTCTTTGAAGGAAACAAGATGACTGCAAACAAGAAATCACTGCGCATCGCGGTGGACATCGGCGGCACGTTCACCGACATGGCCTGCTTCGATGAAGAGACGGGTCAGATCTCTTTTGGCAAGGCGCTGTCCACCCATGGCCATTTGCATGACGGGATTCAAAACACACTGGACGGTGCAGGCATTGACCTGACCAACGGCTACCTGTTTTTGCACGGCTCCACGATTGCCATCAACACCTTGCTCGAGCGCAATGGCGCCAACACGGCCTTGCTCATCACCGAAGGGTTTCGGGACATCTACGAAATCGGGCGCGTGAACCGGCCTGATGCCTACAACTTGTTTTTCTCCAAGCATGTGCCTTTGGTGCCGCGCTCACAACGCCATGAGGTGAGCGAGCGTCTGCGTGCCGACGGCTCTTTGCACAAGCCGCTGGACGAAGAGGGCGTCCGTGTTTTGGCTCGGCAGCTCAAGGCTGAGAAGATCGAAGCCGTGGCGGTGTTGCTGCTGCACTCGTACCGCAACCCTGACCACGAGCGCCGCGTCAAGGCCATCTTGCAAGAGGAGATTCCAGGGGCCTTCGTGTGTGCTTCGCACGAGCTGTCGCAGGAATACCGCGAATTTGAACGTGTCTCGACAGCGGTGGCCAATGCTTATGTGGGCCCGCGTGTGTCGGCCTATCTGGGGGAGCTCGAAGAGCACCTGGAGGCCAAAGGGTTTGTTGGTGATTTTTATGCCGTTCAATCGACGGGGGGGCTGTTCCCGCTGGAGCATGCCCGCCGCGACTGTGTGCGCATGCTGGAGTCCGGCCCTGCCGCGGGCGTGATTGGCGCACAAGCCATTTGTGCGCAGCTGGGCCTGCCAGATGCCATCGCTTTTGACATGGGCGGCACCACCGCCAAAGCCGGGGTGATCAGCGAAGGTCGGCCGCTGACCACAGGCAGTGCGCTGATTGGGGGTTATGAAAAAGCTCTGCCAATTCAGATCCCGATGATGGATATCTTTGAGGTGGGCACCGGCGGTGGGTCCATGGCCCGCGTGGAACTGGGCAATTCATTGCGTGTGGGGCCAAGGTCTGCGGGCTCCATGCCCGGGCCGGTGTGCTATGGCCGGGGGGGTGAAGAGCCCACCGTGACCGATGCCAACTTGATCTTGGGTCGCCTGGACGAGCACAACTTCCTCGGGGGCGAAATGCCGCTCTACTTGGACCGTGCCCGCGAGGCGATGAACAAGAAAGTGGCCACGCCTTTGGGCCTGGACGCGACCCGCGCTGCGGATGGCATCTTGCGCATTGCGGTCACGCAGATGTCGCACGCCGTGAAGGCGGTGACGACGGAGCGTGGCCTGGATGCCGGCAGCTTCACCATGGTGACGTATGGCGGTGCAGGTCCTCTGCATGCGTCGGCCATCGCGCGTGAAATCGGTATCCGGAATGTGCTGATTCCTTATGCGCCGGGTTACTTTTCGGCTTACGGCATGCTGTTTTCCGATTTGCGTTATGACTATGTGCGCTCGGTGTTTCGCCGTCTCGATGGTTTGTCTTTCGAAGAAATCGAAGCGATCTACAAAGAGATGGAGGACGAAGGTCGCGCAGCGATCGGCGCATCCCAGATTCGTCCAGAGGAGATCGTGTTTGAGCGTGCCGGTGACATGCGCTACTTCGGTCAGGAGCATGCCGTGACGGTGGACTTGCCACGGGAATTCTTTGACCGCAAGGACCGGGCGGGCATCAAAAACCATTTTGATGAAGTGCACAAGGTCCGTTATGGCACCTCGGCCCCCAAGGAGGCGGCCGACATTGTGAGCCTGCGCGTCACGGTGATGGGGCGCATGAAAAAGCCGCCACGCAATGAGGTGTCCGCTGGACAAGACAAGCCTGATGCTCAAGCCCTGCGTGCGCACAAGCCTGTGTATTTCCGCAGCGCGGGTGACTATGTCTCGACAGCGGTTTACAAGCGTGATCTGCTCAAAAACGGCAACCTGATCCAGGGGCCTGCACTCATCGAAGAGCATGCGTCCACCACGGTGATACAGCCCGGTGACACGGTCCGTGTGGACCAATTCGGCAATTTGCAAATTTCCATTGGGAGCGACCGCTCATGAGCACCAACGCACTTCAAACCCCAACTCAGAAGGTTGATCCCGTCATTGTGGAGATCATTCGCAACGGCCTTTTCGCCGTGACGGAGGAGATGAAAACCAACCTGATGCGCACGGCCTACAACCTCATCATTTATGAGGCGCTGGATTTCACGGTGGGCCTGTTCACCAAGGAAGGGGACACGGTCTCCATCGGCCTGGGTCTGCCGATGTTCATTCGCGGCATGTCCGAGACGGTGAAGTCCAAGATCCGGCACTTTGGTTACGAGAACATCCACCCCGGCGATATTTTGGTGACCAACGATGCCTACACCACCGGCAGTCACCTGAATCACTTCACCTTCACCATGCCGGTCTTCCACGAAGGGGAGCTGATTGGCTTTACCTGCTGCATGGCTCACTGGCTGGATGTGGGCGGCAGTCTGGGGCAGATCACGACGGACATCTTCTCTGAAGGCATTCAGATTCCCATCGTCAAGTACCAGAGCGCGGGCAAGGTCAACCAGGATTTGATCGACATCATCGCCATGAACGTTCGGATGCCTGAGCGTGCATTGGGTGACTTGCGTGCACAGATCACCGCCATCACCACGGGCGAGCGCCGTTTTCTGGAGTTGGTGCAACGCTACGGCAACGACGATGTGCAAGCCTCGATCCGCGAGATCATGAACGCATCGGAAGCTTTGGCTCGCCAGAACACCTTGACGATTCCTGACGGCGTGTACGAGGCCGAGTCTTTCATGGATGACGACGGGTTGGACGTGGGCAAGCGCATTCCGATCCGTGTGAAGGTCACCGTCAAAGGTGATGAGATGGAAATCGACCTCTCGGATGTGAGTCGCCAGGTCAAGGGTTTTTACAACTCGGGTTTCACCACGGGCATTGCCTGTGCGCAGGTGGCCTACAAGTGTTTGACAACGCCGACCGATTACCCGGTCAACGATGGCAGTTTCCGCCCTCTGAAGGTCGTGATGCCGATGGGCACCGTTATCAGCGCCGAGCGGCCTTACCCGATGCGGGTGTGGATGACTTTCCCGATGACGGTGATCGACACCATTTTCAAGGCGCTGGCACCCGCCATCCCCGATCGCGCCATCGCCGGGCACCATGCCGATCTGGTCTTTCCCAACATCCACGGCATTTCACCCGAGGATGGTCGCCTCTTCATCGTGGGCATTGGCCCGCTGGGTGGCGGCTGGGGTGCCAAGAGCCGTGAAGACGGAGTCTCGGTCACCGTGTGCATCAACGACGGCGACACGCACAACAGCCCCACAGAGCAACTCGAGGCCAAGTACCCGGTGCTGGTGGAAAGCTACAAAATCCGCCAGGACAGCGCTGGGGCAGGTGAATTCCGGGGAGGACTCGGCGCTGAGATGGTGGTTCAAGCCCTCTCGCCGTTTTCGGTCACCACGCGGATTGACCGCATGCATTGCAAGCCTTGGGGACTCGAAGGGGGCGGTGAAGCCGCCGGCAATGGCATTGCCATCCGCCACAAAGGCCAATGGGCAGAAGACCTGCCCAACGCCAAGATCTTCAACGTGCGCCTGGAACGCGGCGACGCCTACAAGATGCTCTCGGGCGGTGGCGGTGGCTTTGGCCATCCATTCAAGCGCGACGCACTCAAGGTGGCGGAGGATGTTCGCGAGGGTTATGTGAGCCGAGAGGCCGCTGAAAAGCTTTATGGGGTGGTACTGGATGACCAGCACCAGGTCAATGAAGCTCAAACCTCAGCATTGCGCGCCCATGTTTGATGTGATGGAAGAGAACACCACGCGTGCCCAAGCCACCTATCTGGCGGAGCTTTGGCACCGTCTGTCAGCGCAGCACATTGCGCTGGGGTGTTCTTGCTCCATGAGTGGCATCAGTGTGACGCTGGAGGATTTTGAGCGTGACATCGCCGATTATTTGTGGGCCGAAAGCGAGCGACTCGGTGCGCCAGAGGTAGTCGATTTTTTGCTCGCGCCAGGCCCGATTTGCGAACAAGACAAAGCCGTCAGAACCCTCTTGGCGCGTTTGCAGGCGGGTGAAGCAGATGATGGGGTTGCGCAGTGGTTGCTTGCGCGAATGACCAAAACCATCGAGTCTTACGCCAAGTTGCACGGCCCAGCAGTAGAAGCGCCTTTGCTGGGTGGTTCAAGGGCGTGGCGTACCGCTTATCGAGATTGAGTTTTTTCTACAAAAAAGGAGACTTCCCATGTATTGCATGAAACGCAGATTTGCCGTGTTGACATTGCTGCTTTTGGGTACTGCCGCTGCAGCGCAAACCAAATTCCCGGAGGGCCCCATCAAGATGGTGGTGCCCTTTGCCGCTGGCGGGGGTGTTGACAGCGCTGCACGCTTGCTGGCCAAGCAACTGGGCACGAATCTCAATGTGCCCGTGGTTGTGGAGAACAAGCCCGGGGCCAATGGTTCAGTGGGCGGCAAGTTCGTGCAAACGTCCAATGCAGATGGTTTGACGCTTTTGTTCTCCGCTTCGACCCATGCCTTGGCCAAGCAAGTCATGGCGACTGCGCCCTATGACCCACAGACCGATTTTGCGGCCGTGGCCCGTGTCGGTGAAGCGCCGTTGATGATGGTCATTTCCCCCAGCCTGCCCCAGACAAAACTCCCCGAAGTGATCGCGGCGGCCAAGCAAAGCCCGGACAAGTGGACCGCCGCGCTGCCGGCACTGGGTGCAGCGAGTCATTTGGGAACGCTGATGTTTGCCAAGCAAGGCAATCTGCCCAATTTGGTGACTGCCGTCTACAAAGGAACCGCACCCGCGTTGACAGACGTGGCAGGCGGTCATGTGCAAATCCAGATCGACGCCATCATTGCGCTGCAAGGGATGGCTAAGGCCGGCAAGGTCAAACCGATCATGGTCACTTCCGCCAAGAGAAGTTCGGTCATGCCCAATGTCCCCACGGCGGTCGAGAGCGGGTATCCCAAATTCGTGACGGAGTCCTGGTACGGTGTTTGGGCACCTAAAGCCACGCCAGCTGATCGTGTGCAGTCGCTCAACAAAGCAATCAACGAGGCTGTTCAGCAGTTGACCAAAGCCGGCGCTTGGGAGCCGCTGGGGGTTGAACCCGTCACCGAAAGCAGTGAGGACTTCCGCAAGTACATGGCGACTTATGTCATCGAGAGTGCTGACTTGCTCAAAGGCGCGGGCTTCAAGCCGGAGTAATTTCTTTTGCACCAGTGAATGGCCATGGGGGCTGGGTAATATGCTGGTATTCCCTTCAAAACCCATGACCTTCCAATACCATGCGATCAATCACTGCGCTGATGGCCTCTTGTTTGCTCATGGCTTGCGCCACGCCCCCAATGCCTTTGAGCGCTGACCCCATTGCCGTGGTGGCCGCTGGCAGTTTGCGTGAGGCGATGACCGACATCGCCAAGGCGCATGAGGCCCGCACCGGTCAAAAACTGAGCTTGTCTTTTGCGGCCTCGGGGCTGCTGCGCGAGCGCATCGAAAAGGGCGAAGCGGCTCAGGTCTTTGCCTCGGCCGACATGGGGCATCCGCAAAAGCTGGCCGACGCCGGCAGCTGGAGCCCGCCGCGTGTGTTTGTGCGCAACCAACTGTGTGCGATCACCCAGGCCAACTTCAACCTCACGCCCGAGCGTTTGCTGGCCGCCTTGCTCGATCCGGCGGTGCGTGTGGGCACCAGCACCCCCAAGGCCGACCCGGCCGGTGACTACGCCTGGGCGCTGTTTCGCAGGGCCGATGCGGTCAGCGCTGGCGCTTACGCCACGCTGGAGCGCAAGGCTTTGCAGCTGACGGGTGGCCCCAGTTCGCCCAAAGCACCGGCGGGTCGCGGCACTTACGCTTGGGTCATGGACCAGGGGCGGGCCGACGTTTTCTTGACCTATTGCACCAATGCGGTGTCGGCCCAACAAGAGGTGCCCCGCCTGAAGATCGTGGCGGTGCCGCCCAATTTGCAGGTGTCCGCAGACTACGGCCTCACCGTGCGCCGTGGCACCCACCCCGCCGCACAGGCCTTTGCCGACGCCTTGCTCGAGCCCAGCGCACAGGCTGTGTTTGCGCGGTATGGGTTTGGCAGTCCTTGATTTGGGCTTCTTTTCTTGTCATCCCGGGCAAAGACCCTTTTTGTCATCCCGGGCGAAGACCCGGGATCCACTGGGCGGTGCGGCCCTTTGCAAATGCCGGTTGTGCACCATGGATCCCGGATCAAGTCCGGGATGACAGGCTGAGAGGTAGTCCGGGATGACATCTTGAGAGGCTGACTCTTTTTGTCATCCCGGGCGAAGACCCGGGATCCACTGGGCGGTGCGGCCCTTTGCAAATGCCGGTTGTGCGCCATGGATCCCGGATCAAGTCCGGGATGACATTTTGAGAGGTGGTAAGGGATGACATCTTGAGACGCCGTCCGGGATGACATGATTTGTGCAAAGATCCTCCACTTCGACACACCCATTCAAGGAGCCCTTTGTGAACCACGATCTGATTCAGGATGCCCAAGCTTTGCTGGGCAAAAGTTCGTTGGACGGCAGCACTCGCCGCCAAGCTTTGCAGATGGCTCTGGGGGTGGGTTATGCCGCTGCGGCGGGCACGGTGATGGCGCAGACGGCGATCAAGACGCCATCGACCGGCCTGGTCACGGGCGAGGTGACCATCGATGTGAATGGTTTCAAGATGCCGGCTTTTCGCAGTGCCCCAGCGGGCAAGACCAATTTGCCGGTGGTCTTGGTGATTTCCGAAATCTTTGGCGTGCACGAGTACATCGCCGATGTGACCCGCCGTCTGGCGCAGGCCGGTTACATGGCCATTGCGCCCGAGCTGTTTGTGCGCCAGGGCGATCCGAGCGAATACGGCGAGCTGGCCAAGCTGCAGTCCGAAATCATTGCCAAGGTGCCCGATGCGCAGGTGATGGGCGACTTGGACGCCACCGTGGTTTGGGCCGCAGCCAACGGCGGCAACACCGACAAGCTGGCGATCACCGGTTTTTGTTGGGGTGGCCGCATCACCTGGCTCTATGCCGCGCACCAGCCCAAGCTCAAGGCCGCTGTGGCCTGGTATGGCCGCTTGGTGGGGTCCGCCACGCCCCAGACGCCGCAGCACCCTGTGGCGCTGGCCGCACAAATCAAGGCGCCGGTGCTGGGCCTGTATGGTGCGGCAGATACCGGTATTCCCCTTGACACGCTTGATAAGATGAAAGCCGAGCTGGCCAAGGGCACGGCCGCTGGCAAAGCCAGCGAGTTTGTGGTTTATCCTGAGGCCCCCCACGCGTTTCATGCCGACTACCGGCCCAGCTACCGCCAAGCGGCAGCCGAGGACGGTTGGCAGCGTTTGCTGACCTGGCTCAAGCGGCAAGGCGTGGCTTGATGAATGGATGAAAAACCGCCCTTTGGGGCGGTTTGTTTTGGGGGTGCGTGGTTCACCCCGGATGGAAAAATGACTCTATTGGCAATTTTGATCGGCACCTTGGTGGCCGGTATCGGCAGTGTTTGGTTGGCGGCCTGGCTGAGCTTTGGCGTGATCAGCCGTTACACGCAGCACATGCTGAGTTTGGCCGCAGGGGCTTTGCTGGCCACGGCGTTTTTGCATTTACTGCCCGAAGCGTTCGAGTCCGATGTGGGGCCGCATGCGCTGTTTTTGACGCTGCTTTTGGGCTTGGTCTTTTTCTTTTTGCTCGACAAGGCAGAGCTGTGGCACCACGGGCATGAACACCACCACGGGCACCACGACCATGACCATTCAGGCCATGCCCACCATGGCCACGCACACCACGACCATGCGGGCCACGACCATGCAGGCCATGCCCACGGCGGTGAGCGCTCAGCAGGTCATTGGGCGGTGCTGGCGGGCGACAGCGTGCATTGCTTTGGCGATGGCATTTTGATTGCGTCGGCCTTCATGGCCGATTTGCAGTTGGGCGTGATCGCGGCATTGGCCGTGCTGGCCCACGAGGTGCCGCACCACATGGGCGATTTGGTGGTTTTGCGCCAAGGCAGCAGCAACCGCCAGGCGGCGGTGCTCAAGGTGTCGATGGCCGGTGCCATCACGGCTTTGGGTGGGGCGGTGGGCTATGTGCTGGTCGATGCCTTGCACGGCGCCTTGCCTTACTTTTTGGTGGTGGCCAGCAGCAGCTTCATTTATGTGGCGCTGGCCGACTTGATTCCGCAGTTGCAAAAGCGCCTGAGCGCCAAAGAGACGGCCGCGCAAATCATTTGGTTGGTGGGCGGCATGGCCATGGTCATGGCGGTGAGCCTGTTGGCCCACCGGGGCTGAGCCGCTCAAAAGCCGGTCGTTCAGCCTTGGGCGCAGGGCAGGCCGGGGGTGCGGCTCCATTCGCTCCAGCTGCCTGCGTACAGCGCTGTGGGGCCATAGCCCGCCAGCTCCATGGCGATCAGGTTGGGCACGGCGCTCACGCCGCTGCCGCAGTGGTGCACCACGGTGCTGGCGCTGCGGCCTGACAAGACTTTGTCCCATTCGGCCTTGAGCACGTCGGCGCTTTTGAAGAAGCCTTCGGGGGTGAAGTTGTCGGTGAAGGGGCGGTTGAGTGCGCCGGGAATGTGGCCCGCAATCGGGTCCAGCGGCTCGACCTCGCCACGGTAGCGCGGGGCGCCGCGTGCGTCGACCACGGTTTGTGTGGGGCGGCCGAGTTGTTCCACCACGCTGTCGATCATCACCAACTGACGCAAGGGCGTTTTGACGGCAAAGTTGACGGCTGCACCAGCCGCTTGGGCGGGGCCTGAAGCCACAGCGCCGCCAGCGGCTTTCCAGCCTTGCAGGCCGCCGTCGAGCACGGCCACGGCGTCATGGCCCAGCCATTTGAGCATCCACCACAGGCGGCCGCAGTAGTTGCCGGCTTGGCGGTCGTACACCACGACTTGGGTGTCGTTGCCAATGCCTTGGCTGCCCAACCAGGCGGCCACTTTTTCGCGGGCGGGCAAAGGGTGGCGGCCGCCATTGACGGCGTCTGCGTCATGGTGGGCACTGAGGTTGCGGTCCAGGTGCGCTTGCAGGGCCCCGGCAATGTGCTCTGACTCGAACATGCTGTCTGCCGTCTCGGGCTTCATCAGGTCCGAGCTGCAGTCGAGCAAGGCCAAGTTCTGCCCTGACTGCTTCAAGGCTTGCAATTGGGCGGCGGTGATCAGCAAGGGGTACATGGTCAATCTCCTGTGTCAGTGTTCTTCAGCGGGGGCTTGGGGCAGGGCGCGTTTGCGCAGGGCGGTGGCGGCGATGCCGCTGGCGATGATCAGGGCCATGCCGGTCCAGCCAATCAGCGGGATCAGGTCGCCAAACAAGAACAGGCCGTACAGCGCGGCAAACACAATGCCCGAATATTGCAAGTTGGCCACCAGCATGGTGGCGCCCCGGGTGTAGGCCTTGGTCATGCACAGCTGGCCCAATGCGGCCAGCAGGCCAATGGGCAGCAGCCACAGCGCATGCGGCCAGACCCAGTCGCTGGCGCCGGTGAACAGCATGGCCGTGCCGCCCACGATGGTGGTGCCGATCGAGAAATAAAACACGGTGCGCGACTCGGGCTCGCCCATGCGGCCCAGAGCCGCCACCTGCATGTAGGCCATGGCCGCACCCAGGCCCGAGAGCAAACCGATCACGCCGGCAAACAGTTGGTTTTGTTCGATGGTGGGGCGCAAGATCATGATCACCCCGGCAAAACCCGTCAGCACGGTGAGCACCACGGGGCCTTGGCGGCTGGCGTCTTGCAGGCGGCCCATGACCAAGGTGCCGCCTACCAAAAAGGCCGCCACCCAGACGCCGCTCATGTAGTTGAGCGTCATGGCGGTGGCCAGGGGCAGGTGGGCAATGGCGTAGAACCAGGCGGACAAAGAAGCCACGCCGATGACCGAGCGCCAGACGTGCATCAGCGGCACGGGCGTGCGGATGGACACGCCCTGTGCCCGGCACAGGCTGGCCATGACGACCATGCCGATCAGGCCTCGGTAGAAGACCAGCTCAAAGGTGTTGAAGTGGCTGGCTGCGAACTTGATGCACACGCTCATGGTCGCAAAGAACAGCGACGCCAGGATCATCCAGGAGGCTTGCATCGGGGCAGTCGGCTCAGCGCGTGTTCATCTGGCGGCGGTACCACTCGTGGAAGTGCTGCATGCCGTCTTCCATGGGGCTTTGGTAGGGGCCCACTTCGTTGTCGCCGCGTGCCAGCAGGGCTTTGCGGCCCGCGTCCATGCGTTCGGCAATTTCATCGTCCTCGATGCAGGTTTCCATGTAGGCCGCCTGCTGGGCTTCGACGAACTCGCGCTCAAACGCCACGATTTCTTCGGGGTAGTAGAACTCCACCATGTTCAGCGTCTTGCTGGGGCTGATCGGGTGCAGGGTGGACACCGTCAGCACATGCGGGTACCACTCGACCATGATGTGCGGGTAATAGGTCAGCCAGATCGCGCCGCGCTCGGGCAGTTGGCCGTTGCGGTACTTCAGCAGCACCTCGTGCCACTTTTTGTAGGTGTCCGAGCCGGGCTTGCCAAAGCCGCCCGACACGCCCACGGTTTGCACCGAATAGTGTTCCTTGAACTCCCAGCTCAGGTCGTCGCAGGTGACGAACTGGCCCAGCCCGGGGTGGAAGGGGCCGACGTGGTAGTCCTCAAGGTAGACCTCGATGAAGGTCTTCCAGTTGTAGTTGCACTCGTGCAGCTCGACGCGGTCGAGCGCGTAACCCGAAAAGTCCAGTTGGCTGCGTGGGCCCATGCCGGCCAGGTCGGAGGCGATGCTGCGGCCGTTGTCTTCAAACAGCAGGCCGTTCCACTCTTGCAACTTGTAGTTGTTCAGGTTCAGGCAGGGGTCGTGCGAGAAGTGCGGTGCGCCCAGCAGTTGCCCGTTGGGCGCGTAGGTCCAGCGGTGCAGGGGGCAGACGATGTTGCCGCCCGCGCTGCCTTTTTGCTGTGTGGCCAGGTTGCCCCGGCCGTTCAGCATCACGGCCTGGCGGTGGCGGCAGACGTTGGAGACGAGCTCCACCCCGCCTTGGGCGTTGCGCACCAAGGCGCGGCCTTCGCCCTCGTGGGGCAGGGCGTAGTAGTCGCCCGGATTGGGCACTGCCAGTTGGTGGCCCACGTAGCGGGGGCCTTGCTGGAAGAGCGTTTTCAATTCGCGCTGGAACAGCGCCTCATCGAAATAAGTGGAAACTGGTAGTTGGCTTGCGGCCTGCTGCAGTTGAAGACTTAAATCAGACATGGGTGACCTGACCTAGAGACTCCCCCTATGAAGGGGCAGGGACAAAGCGCCAAATCCTGCGATTTGGGCGCAAAAAACGGCAGGAACAGGCCTGCCGGGGAACCGGTGATTGTACCTTGAGGGGGTTGGCGTGCCGTGCTCGCCATGGCAGAGCCGTGTTGGCGGCTGGGCCTTGATTTGTCCTTGAGGCGTGCATGGCTGTCAGTTTGGCTCAGGGGATGCGCCTAAAATCAGTCTTTTTGCGCGGACCACCCATGCCCAAGGCTTCCAAAACCGAGACTTCAGACGCCGTGCAGGACTTGCCGGCCACTTATGAGGCGGCTTTGTCCGAGCTGGAGCAGTTGGTGGCCCAGCTGGAGTCGGGGCAGATGCCTTTGGACCAGTTGCTCACGGGTTACCAGCGCGGTGCCAGCTTGCTCGGTTTTTGCCGCGACAAGCTCAAGGCGGTGGAAGACCAGATCAAGGTCTTGGACAACGGCCAACTCAAACCCTGGACGGGCGCATGAGCACACTGTTTGATTTGAAAGCCTGGATGCAGCCGCATCTGGCGCGTGTGGAAGCGGCTTTGACCGATGGCATCGCCGCACAGTCGCCCGCCGATTTGGGCCAGGCCATGCGCTATGCGGTGCTGGACGGCGGCAAACGCCTGCGCCCCTTGCTGGTGCTGGCCACAGCCGAAGCGGTGGGTGGCGACATGGCAGCGGCCTTGCGTGCGGCCTGCGCCATTGAGCTGATCCATGCTTATTCTTTGGTGCACGACGACATGCCGTGCATGGACAACGATGTGCTGCGCCGGGGCAAGCCCACGGTGCATGTGCAGTTTGGCGAGGCCCAGGCTTTGTTGGCCGGGGACGCTTTGCAGACCTTGGCCTTTGAATTCCTCACCCCCCAAGACGGCAGCGTGAGCGCTTCTGTGCAGGCCGCTTGTGTGGGCTTGCTGGCGCGTGCATCGGGTTACCAGGGCATGGCCGGTGGCCAGGCGATCGATCTGGCCAGTGTGGGCCAGCGCTTGACCGAGGCGCAGCTGCGCCAGATGCACCGCCTCAAAACCGGGGCCCTGCTGCTGTGCAGCGTGCAGATGGGCGCTGCCTGCGGCACGGCGGTCTCGGCTTCCACGCATGCGGCGTTGCAGCAGTTTGGCGAGGCCATGGGCCTGGCGTTTCAGGTGGTCGATGACATCCTGGATGTGACCGCCGACTCGGCCACCTTGGGCAAGACGGCGGGCAAAGACGCCGCTGCCGACAAACCCACTTATGTGGCGCTGATGGGCCTGGAGCCCGCGCAGCGCTTGGCCGACAAGCTGGCGGCCCAGGCCGCACAGGCCTTGCAAGATACCGGCTTGCCCGCCGAACGCCTGGCCGCTTTGCGCGGCCTGTGCGACATGGTGGTCCAGCGAACCCATTGATGCCATGACCGAATTCCTTCCCGCCATCCAGTCTCCGGCCGATTTGCGCCAGTTGTCGCGCACCGATTTGCCTGCCCTCGCGCAAGAGCTGCGGGCCTGTGTGCTCGACAACGTCTCCAAGACCGGGGGCCACCTGAGCTCGAACCTGGGCACGGTGGAGCTGACGGTGGCCTTGCACTATGTGTTCAACACGCCTGAAGACCGCATCGTCTGGGACGTGGGGCATCAGACTTACCCGCACAAAATCCTCACAGGCCGTCGTGAGCGCATGCCCAGCTTGCGCCAGTTGAACGGTTTGTCGGGCTTTCCGCGCCGCGACGAGAGCGAATACGACACTTTTGGTGTGGGCCATTCGTCCACCAGCATTTCGGCGGCCTTGGGCATGGCATTGGCCGCCCGCCAAAAGGGCGAATCGCGCCACTCGATCGCCGTGATCGGCGACGGCGCGATGACGGCGGGCATGGCCTTTGAGGCACTGAACAACGCGGGCGTCGAAGAGTGCAAGCTGCTGGTGATCCTGAACGACAACGACATGTCGATCAGCCCGCCGGTGGGGGCTTTGAACCGCTATCTGGCGCAGCTGATGAGCGGCAAGTTTTATTCGGCCGCCAAAAATGTGGGCAAGAACGTGCTCAAGAACGCGCCGCCGCTGTTTGAGCTGGCCAAGCGCCTCGAAGAGCATGCCAAGGGCATGGTGGTGCCCGCCACGCTGTTCGAAAAATTCGGCTTCAACTACATCGGCCCGATCGATGGGCACGATCTGGAGTCGCTGATCCCGACGCTGGAAAACATCAAGCACCTGGACGGTCCGCAGTTCTTGCATGTGGTCACCAAAAAAGGCCAGGGCTACGAGTTGGCCGAGGCCGATCCGGTGGCCTACCATGGCCCCGGCAAGTTCGACCCCGCGGTTGGCCTGGTGCCATCGACCACACCGGCCAAAACCACCTTCACCCAGGTCTTTGGTCAGTGGCTGTGCGACATGGCGCAGCAAGACAAGCGCTTGGTGGGCATCACCCCCGCCATGCGCGAGGGCTCGGGCATGGTGGAGTTCCACCGCCGGTTTCCCGATCGTTATTACGACGTGGGCATTGCCGAGCAGCACGCGGTCACCTTCGCTGCGGGCATGGCCTGCGAAGGCCTCAAGCCGGTGGTGGCGATTTACTCCACCTTCTTGCAGCGGGCCTATGACCAGCTGATCCACGATGTGGCTTTGCAAAACCTGCCGGTGGTGTTCGCCATTGACCGCGCAGGGCTCGTGGGGGCCGATGGCGCCACGCATGCGGGCGCTTACGACATCGCTTTCATCCGCTGCATTCCCAACATGAGCCTGGCCTGCCCGGCCGACGAGCGCGAATGCCGCCAGCTGCTGAGCACGGCCTACGCGCAAAACCATCCGGTGGCGGTGCGCTATCCACGCGGTGCGGGCGTGGGGGCTGTGCCCGATGCTGACCTGAACGCCTTGCCTTTGGGCAAGGCCGAGCTCCGCCGCCAAGGCGAGCGCATTGCCATCCTGGCCTTCGGCTCTTTGCTCGCGCCCGCTTTGAAGGCGGCCGAAACCCTGAATGCCACCGTGGTCAACATGCGTTGGGTCAAACCGCTGGACACCGAGATGTTGCAGCGGGTCGCTCAAGACCATGCGCAGATCGTGACGGTGGAAGAGGGTTGCATCATGGGCGGCGCGGGCAGTGCCGTGGCCGAAGCTTTGCAGCAACTGGGTTTGGTGCGGCCTGTGCTGCAGCTGGGCTTGCCGGATGTGTTCATTGAACACGGTGACCATGCCCAACTGCTGGCCGCTCAGGGGCTGGATGCGGCGGGCATCGAGGCGTCGATCCGCCAGCGCTGGG
This sequence comes from Limnohabitans sp., assembly GCF_030158565.1. GTDB lineage: Bacteria > Pseudomonadota > Gammaproteobacteria > Burkholderiales > Burkholderiaceae_C > Limnohabitans_A. Next base: position 24,053 of record NZ_JAOASQ010000031.1, read on the forward strand.
CTGATGTGTGACTTGGCCGCTTTGAGTTGGGAAGACGGGCAGGCGGTCGGCATAGGCCGTCTGTGAAATTTTTTCAATTCGGCATCGAAGGGTAAACCCGGCCTGTTTGGCCCTGTGTAGGTTTTTACAATATCCAATGACGCAACTGTCAGCGCCCGGTAGACTCGGGTGTGTTCTTTTTCATTTAAGGAGTCCATTCATGGATCGTCGTTCCATTCTGAAAAATGCCGGTATCGCTGGTGTTTTGGCTACAGGCATCGCGCCTGCTGTGCATGCGCAAGCCGCCATTCGCTGGCGCCTGGCTTCGAGCTTCCCCAAGTCTTTGGACACCTTGTTTGGCGGCTCTGAAGTCTTCGCCAAGAAGGTCAAGGAGATGAGCGGCGGCAAGTTCGAGATCACCACCCACGCGGCTGGCGAACTGATGCCCGCTTTCGGCGTGCTCGACGGCGTGCAAAACGGCACCGTGGAATGCGCTCATACCGCGCCTTATTACTTCTTTGGCAAGGACGAGACTTTCGCCCTGGATTGCGCCATTCCTTTCGGCCTGAACAGCCGCCAGATGACGGCGTGGATGTTCGAAGGCAACGGCATGAAGCTGATGCGCGAACACTATGCCAAGTACAACATCGTGAACTTCGCGATGGGCAACACGGGCACCCAAATGGGTGGCTGGTTCCGCAAGGAAATCAAATCGGCTGCTGACCTCAAGGGCCTGAAGTTCCGCGTGGGTGGCTTTGCTGGCAAAGTGCTCGAGCGCATGGGCGTGGTGCCCCAGAACATTCCCGCTGGTGAGATTTACCAGTCGCTGGAAAAAGGCACCATCGATGCCGCCGAGTGGATCGGACCTTATGACGATCTGAAGTTGGGCCTGAACAAAGTGGCGCCGTTCTATTACTACCCAGGCTGGTGGGAAGGTGGCCCTCAGTTGACTTTGATGGTCAACCAGAAGGCTTATGACGCCCTGTCGCCTGAGAACAAAGCCATCGTGGAAGCCGCTTCTGCTGTGGCCCACATCGAGATCCAGGCCCGCTACGATGCACACAACCCTGGCGCTTTGAAGCAGTTGGCTGCCCAGAAGACCAAGGTCCTGCCTTTCCCCAAGGACATGATGGATGTGGCCTTCAAGCACTCACAAGACGTGTACGCCGAGCTGAGCGCCAAGAACCCGAACTGGAAGAAAGTCTATGACGACTACTCCAAGTTCCGCGCTGAGCAAAACTGGTGGTTCCGTTTCGGTGAAGCCCGTTTCGACAGCTTCATGCAGGCTCAAAAGCTCTGAGCTTTTTCAGCCCGCTGAACCCACCCGCCGTGCGCAAGCCCGGCGGGTTTTTTTATACCCGTTGTTCGTGCTGGCGCAGCGCCTGGGCCAAGCGCGTGAATTCTTCGAGCATGACGCGGTCGTGGCAGTAGAAGAAGGTGAATGTGCCGCCCAGGTTGCGCACATAGATGCGGGGTGCCACCAGATGCTCCAGGCCCCGGATGCGCATGATTTTCACGTAGGCCAATTCACGCAACGCGACGCGGCGCTGCCACATCCAGCTTTGCTCAATCGCTTCATGGTCCAGTTGGATGCGGCTGCGCTGAATGTGCCAAACAATGAAGCACAGCATGGCCCAGACCACGCCGCACCAAGCGCCTTGTCGAGACAGCCATGCCATGTCCAGCCGCCAGAACCAGACCAGCAAAGCCAGCACAATGAACCAGGCGATGGCTTTGAAGACGGGTCCGAACGCCGATGCCGACATGGCTTGCGCCGGTGCTTGATAGGGGTAGGGCAGAGGTTGTGCTGGCACGGGGTGTTCTGTAGAGGACATTTGGGGGCTTGGGAAAGAAAAAAGCACCTCGCAGCTGTGCTGGCGAGGTGCTTGTCAACGACCAGATTTACTTCTTGTCGCTGGCGCCGGGTATGTCCTTCATCGGATCATCCTGGGCTTGCGGATTGGCATTGGCATCGGGTGGTGGTGCATCGTCGGGAGCCGGGGCGGCCTCCAGCACAACAGAGTTCATGTCAATGACTTGGGGCTTGTCCAGGAAGGCGGTGACCGACTGGGGCACAAAGATCACGATCACGACCAGCAGGATTTGCATGATCACCCAAGGGATGGAGCCCATGTAGATGTCGTTGGTCTTGATGGGTTCGGCAATCCGTTTTTCCTTGAACATGGTGTCGGCAATGCCGCGCAAATAGAACAGCGCAAAACCAAACGGCGGGTGCATGAAGCTGGTCTGCAGGTTCACGCACAGCAGCACGCCAAACCAGATCAGATCGATGCCCATTTTGTCGGCCACAGGTGCCAGCATGGGCACGATGATGAAGGCGATCTCGAAGAAGTCGAGGAAGAAGGCAAGGAAGAAAACAAAGACGTTCACCACGATCAGAAAGCCCACCTGGCCGCCCGGCAAGCCAGACAGCAGATGCTCCACCCACTTGGCACCGTCCACGCCCTGGAAGACCAGGCTGAACACGCGCGAGCCGATCAGGATGAACACGACCATGGCCGTCAGGCGCATGGTGCCGTGCATGGCTTCCCACAGCAGCTTTGGAGTCAGGCGTTTGTGCATGGCTGCCAAAATCAAGGCGCCAACCACGCCCATGGCACCGGCTTCGGTGGGTGTGGCAATCGCGCGGTCCTGGAAAGGCAAGCCGCCCATGGAGCCCAGCACGGTGAAGATCAAGACAGCGGAGGGGATGATGCCTTTGAGGCACTTGCGCCACAGCGGCCAGCCGTTCAGGGTGCGGGCTTCTTTGGGCACGCCGGGGACGTATTCGGGCTTGAACACACCCAGGGCGTAGGTGTAGATCGCGAACATGGCGATCTGCATGAGGGATGGACCCCAGGCGCCTTTGTACATGTCGCCAACGGGGCGGCCCAGCTGGTCAGCCAGCACCACCAGCACCAGCGACGGCGGCACCAATTGGGTGATGGTGCCCGAAGCCGCCAGCACGCCGGTGGCGTAGCGGGTGTTGTAGCCGTAGCGAAGCATCACGGGCAAAGAGATCAGGGCCATGGCAATGACCTGACCGGCCACGGTGCCGGTGATGGCACCCAAAATGAAGCCCACGATGATGACCGAGTAGCCCAGACCGCCTTTGATGGGGCCAAACAATTGGCCCATGGCGTCCAGCATGTCTTCGGCCAGTCCGCACTTTTCAAGGATGGTGCCCATGAAGGTGAAGAAGGGGATGGCCAGCAGCAGGTCATTGTTCAGGATCGAAAAGATCGAGATGGGCAAATTGCCCAGAAAAGCTGTGGGGAACCAGCCCATTTCGATGGCGAAGAAACCGCTGGCTAGGCCCAGCGCGGCCAAAGAGAAGGCGACCGGAAAGCCGATCAGCATCACGAACACCAAGCCCACAAACATGATGGGCGCAAAATTTTCCATTTGCATTTTTATTTCCTTGCAGCGAGTCTTAGAGCAGTTGTGGCGTTACCGCTCACTGCAGTGGTTTTTCATAGTGCGTGTCCATGGCGTATTGGCCCCGCAGGAAGGCCACCCGCTTGATCAACTCAGCCAGGCCTTGCAGCCAGACCAGCGCAAAGCCCAGGGGCATGGCCAAAGTGGCGGGCCATCGGATCAGACCGCCTGCGTTGCTGCTGTGCTCACCCGTCACCAACGTGTTCCAAAAGTAAGGAAACGACAACCAGGCCAGAAAACCCATGACCGGCATCAGGAAGAACACGATGCCAAAGATGTCCACGTAAACAGGACGGTTGCCGGTTAGCTTGCCGTAGACCAGGTCCACGCGCACATGTTCGTTGACTTTGAGGACATAAGGTGCACCGACCATGACCATCCAGGCAAACAGGTACCACTGGATTTCGAGCAGGCCGTTGGAGCTCCAGTCAATGCCGTAACGCACAAAGGCGTTGCCCGCGCTGATGAGGGCTGCCAGCAAGACGGTCCAGGTGGCCAGGCGACCGAGTCGGTCGTTGAGCCAATCGATACCAAAGGCGAATTTAAGCAATGTCGACAAAATTGTCTCCAAATTAACCAAGATAAAAAAAGCACAAAGCCATGCCACAGGGGCAGACTTGGCAAATCCTGTCGATGTTAACAATGAAGGTCTGTGGCTCGACCGATATTTGCCTGATATTTGCTCACTTTGAAATTAAATCTCCTCAATTCCGAGCTTGGCTTGGCGTGCCTACGTGGTACTACGTATGGCCGATCATCCGACATCAATTCCACCATGGCAAGCGAAGCTTCAAGGATTGGATCTGCCCACAGTCCGCGGGCGCCTGGTAGCCGGCCAACTGGTTGATTTGTTGTTGCCAGGGCTGTGACTGCAGCACCGACAGCAGTTGCCCGATGGGCGGCGTATCCAGGGCGCTTTTGAGGCAAACGAGCCAGTAGTTTTCTTGAGTCAAAGGCACGAAGTCGAGGTTTTGTGCGCGTGCGGCTGAGGCGATGCCCAATCCAACATCGGCACGGCCTGCAGCCACGCAGGCGGCCACACCTGCGTGAGAGCTTTCTTCGTGTTCGTAGCCGCGGATGGCCGAGCCCGACAGGCCGTGACTTTGCAACCATTGGTCCAGCAGCAGCCTTGTGCCCGTGCCCAGTGCACGGTTGACGATGCGAACATCCGGGCGTGTCATGTCTTGCCAGGAGGTGAGCTGGCGGGGATTGCCCGGGCGGACCATCAGGCCTTGATCGCGTCTGGCGAAGCTGATCAGCTTGTGCTGGCCTCTTTTGAGCAGGGGACGGTAGGTGCGCGCCACCAGCGAATCGCTGTCAGGCTCAACCGGTGCATGAAAGCCTGCCACCATGCAACGTCCCTCGTTGAGTGCGCGAATCGCATCGACACTGCCGCAAAACCGCATGTCCAAGTGCAGCGATTGTCTGGCGCAATGGTTTTGCAGGCCAAGCAAACCATCGTCATGGCTGGCATACAGCGTCAGCAAATGGCTGCTGGGGTCAAATGCCACTGCAAAGGTTTTTTCCAGCTCTGCTTGCAAAGCGTTGATTTGGGGCGTCAGCCTCGCTTGTGCCTGTCGTTCGGCCCATAGGAGCTTGTCGGCAAATTCGGTCAGCTGTGCGGCTTGGCCTTTTTCCCAAATGATGAGCGGTTGGCTGAGCACATCTTCCCAGCGTTTGAGTTCGCCCCAAACATGGCGGTAGGACAAGCCCATTGTTTTGGCTGCAGCCGAAATCGAGCCCGCACTGCGCACAGCCTGTAGCAAATCCATCAAAGGGTTGCGCAGCGGTGAGGTCTGGTTTTGCAGTAACGCAGGACTGGAGTTGGGGCTCCAGTTGTAGGAAATATCAATGTGTCGCACAGCTTGGAGTTTGCCTGAATCAAAACGGGTGTGATCTGAGGGGGCTGTCTGGCGTATGCAATTGAATTCATAGCGGACATCCCTTACGGCCAAGCCGTATTGCTCCTATAGCATCCAAGGCTGTTTTATGAATACGTTTACCGACAGCGCCTTGGCGGCGTTCGACCTCATCATTTCTCTGGATCCAGGCCTGTGGGCGGTGGTCTGGCGGTCTGTCGCCGTCAGTGCCACGGCTTGCTTGCTGGGGTATGGCGTGGGTGTTTTGTTGGGCGCATGGCTGGCTGTGGCCAGGTTTGCCGGGCGTGGTGCGGTGCTCATCGGACTGAACACTTTGCTGGCATTGCCCTCGGTTGTGGTGGGGTTGGTGGTGTATTTGCTGTTGTCACGAACCGGGCCTTTGGGCTTTTTGGGTTGGATGTTCAGTTTCAAGGCCATGGTTCTTGCCCAGTTTGTCTTGGTGCTGCCGGTGGTCACGGCTTTGACCCGTCAGGTCGTGGAGGATGTGGAGCGCCAGCACGGCGAACAATGGGCTTCACTGGGGGCCGGGCCTCGATTGCGTGGTGTGCTGCTGGCCTGGGATGAGCGCTATGCCTTGCTGACCATCGGCGTTGCGGCTTTCGGCCGTGCTATTTCCGAAGTGGGGGCGGTGATGATTGTGGGGGGCAATATCGATGGCTTCACCCGTGTCATGACCACGGCCATTGCGCTGGAGACCAGCAAGGGTGACTTGCCCTTGGCCTTGGGGCTCGGGCTGGTTTTGTTGGGGGTGGTGCTCTTGTTGAATTTGCTCGTCCTGGCCGTACGTCGGTGGGCCGAATTCAGGCAAGGGCAAGTCGTGAACACCCCTAAAGGATGGGTCACATGACCAGAGCGCGAGCCGCAGTGCAAATGGACGGGGTGAGTGTGCAGTTGGGGGCGAGCCCTGTGCTGCATGGCATCGATGTGCAGATCCAGCCGGGTGAGCGCGTGGCCCTTGTGGGCTCGAATGGCTCGGGCAAGAGCACTTTGCTGCGTGCATTGCATGGCCTGTTGCCGGCCCACCAAGGGCAAATTCATTGGCATCCTGAGTTGCGTCAGGCCATGTTGTTTCAAAAGCCCCACGTTTTGCGCACTTCGGCGCTGAACAATGTGGCGCTGGCGCTTTGGCTCGACCGTGGACAGGGCTTGTCGTGGGCCCAAGCCAAGGCCCGTGCGGTTGTGGCTTTGCAGCGAGTCGGTTTGACGGGTGTGGCTCACCAAGGGGGGCGCCAACTGTCGGGTGGGCAGCAACAGCGCTTGGCTCTCGCCCGAGCTTGGGCGCGCCAGCCACAGGTGCTGCTGCTGGACGAGCCGACCGCCAGCCTGGATCCACATGCCAAGCGCGAAGTGGAGAACTTGATTGCTGAATTCACGGACGGTGCCGATGGCCGCATGACCTTGATCTGGGCCAGTCACAACTTGGGTCAGGTCAAGCGCCTGGCCAGTCGAGTGCTCTATTTGCAGGGCGGTCGCATCGAAGCGGACTTGCCTGTTGATGATTTTTTCAATGCCGCTGAGCTGTCCAAGCGCAGCCCGGCAGCCCATGCTTTTGTTCAAGGAGAACTTTCATGACTTTCAAAACTTCCAAGACCCGTCGCGCCTTGGTGTGCGCTGTTTTGGCCACCACCTCGGTCTGGGCGCAAGCCCAATCGATCGTGATGTCGTCCACCACTTCGACCGAGCAATCGGGCTTGTTCGCGCACTTGCTGCCCGCCTTCAAAAAAGCCAGCGGGCTGGACGTGAAAGTGGTGGCGCTGGGCACGGGCCAGGCGCTGGACATGGCGCGTCGCGGTGACGCTGACGTGGTGTTTGTGCACGACCAAGTGGCCGAAGAAAAGTTCGTGGCCGATGGCTTTGGCCTCAAGCGCTTGCCTGTGATGTACAACGACTTTGTGCTGATTGGCCCCAAGGCCGACCCCGCAGGCACCAAAGGCAAAGACATCGTGGCGGCTTTGAGCAAGTTGTCTGCAGGCAATGCGCCCTTTGTCTCGCGCGGTGACAAGAGCGGCACGCATGCGGCCGAGCTGCGTTTTTGGAAAATGGCCAATCTGGCGGACAAAAAAGGCAGCGGCTACAAGGAATGCGGCTGCGGCATGGGCCCGGCTTTGAACATCGCAGCGTCTTCAGGCGGCTATGTGTTGGCCGACCGTGCCACCTGGCTCAACTTCAAGAACCGCGCCGATTTGGCCATTTTGGTGGAGGGCGACAACCGCTTGTTCAACCAGTACGGCGTCATGGTGGTCAACCCCGCCAAGCATGCGCACGTCAAGCAGGCTGATGCGCAGAAGTTTGTGGACTGGATCATTTCGCCTGCAGGTCAGACAAACATCAGCGAATACAAAATCGGTGGCGAGCAGCTGTTCTTCCCGAACGCTGGCAAATAAGCCAATCGTCCAAGAGGGTGAATCAGTCGCCCTTGGGGTTGCCCAGTTTGCGGTAGACCGTCGCGCGGCTGATGCCCAAGATCCGCGCCGCTTCGGCCACATTGCCGCGTGCCTGGTTCACGGCCTCCCGGATCATGTGGGTTTGCACGTCTTTGAGCGCCTTGCCTGGCGCTGGCATGACCGGGCTGTGCGTTGCGGGCGCTTGTTTGCCGGCTTCAAAGGCTTGGGTCTGCAAGCGCAGGCCAGACCACAGGGGCAATTCTTTCGGGCTGTCTGAGTGCTTGGCGGCATCGAACAAGCCCTGCCAAGCGGTGGCAAACACATCGCTGGCGTGCAGCGTCTGACCAGAGGTCTCGGAGGGCATGGACAGCATTTGACGCGCCGTCGGGTTGGCCCCCACGATGCGTCCGTCCGGGTCCAAGGTCAGCAGGCCGTCGCTGTCGTCGCCGGGCTGGTTGCCTGGCCAGTTCAAGCGCAAAACCAGGGCGTGTGAGGTGGCCAGCAGCCAGCTGTTTTCGATGCTTCGGGCCGAGCGGCGCACCAGGTGTTTGAGGGCGGGGCGCTCCACGGTTTCCACGCCGGTCAAATCCAGCATGCCGGCGCAAACGCCATCGGGCCCAAACACTGGCGCACCAGCGCAGCTGTAAACACTGGTGTCTTTGAAGAAGTGCTCACCGCGGTGCAGCCACACGGGCTGAAGCTGTGACAGTGCTGCGCTGATGGAGGTGGTGCCCACCGATTTTTCGGACAGGTCCACCCCCACGCGGGCGATCACATCGGCTCGGCGGTCTTGCCGGTCCACTGGACCGTGGACGTCGACCACAACGCCTTCGGCATTGGTCAAGATCGCAAAGTAACGGATGTCGGCAATGGCACGGGCCAGCTCTGCCAGCACCGGCTGCGCCGCCTGGACCAAGGGCCAGCTGGCTTCTTGCACACGGCGCATCTGCTGTGCCGACACGGCATCAAAGCCCACTTTGTGCTCGGGCTCCAGACCCATCGTGAGGCAGCGCTGCCACGATTGCATGACCCACTGGGGAACCTCGGTTCCTGGTGCGGCTTGACCATGAAACACCAAGTTCCGCGCTTGGTCGATGCGCGAGAGGCGGTCGTTGGCAGGCTGGGTCAGTGACATGTCAGGGTGTGTATCAAGTTGAGAATTGTTGAGGCAGACCTTGCTGAAACTAGGGTTTCTACTCGGGGTGTCGCGCAGAGGTCACATCAACAATGGCTATGCATTCTGATTCATAAGTGCGGCTTTGAAAAGGCTGCAACACCACCAGGAGACCTCCATGCAGAAAGTCCTGCACATCAACCCGGACAAATGCACCGGCTGCTTGCAGTGCGAAATGGCCTGTTCTTTCGAGAACTACGGCACATACGCCACCTCCAAGTCGCGCATCAAGGTGTTCGACTTCCACCACACCGGCAAAAAAGTGCCCTACACCTGCACCCAGTGTGACGAAGCCTGGTGCCTGCACGCCTGCCCTGTGGAAGCCATCACCGTGGACAAAGCCACCGGCGCCAAAGTGGTCAACGAGTCCACCTGTGTGGGCTGCAAGGTCTGCACCATCGCCTGCCCGTTCGGCACCATCAACTACGTGCAAGAGACCGGCAAGGTGCAAAAGTGCGACCTGTGCGGTGGCGATCCGGCCTGTGCCGACGCCTGCCCGACCGGCGCCATCACCTTCGTAGATGCCAACTGGACCGGCATCGACAAAATGAAACAGTGGGCCGACAAGCTGGGCAACCAGCCGACCGCCGGTTAATCCCCCCACCACAAGGAGCATCAACATGTCTTGGGCTGGAAAAATCCTCCGCGTCAACCTCACGGCTGGCACCGTCAACTCCGAACCGCTGAACATGGAATGGGCCAAGGCCTACCTGGGTTCACGCGGTCTGGGCAGTAAATACCTGATCAGCGAAGTCGACCCCAAAGTCGATCCGCTGTCGGCCGACAACAAGATCATCTGGGCCACCGGCCCGCTGACCGGCACCATGGCCTCCACCGGCGGCCGCTACACCGTCATCACCAAAGGCCCGCTGACTGGCGCCATCGCCTGCTCCAACTCGGGCGGCTACTGGGGTGCCGAGCTGAAAATGGCCGGTTGGGACATGATCATTTTTGAAGGCGCATCGGCCAAGCCGGTCTACCTTTACATCAACGACGACGAGGTTGAGCTGCGCGACGCGGGTCACCTCTGGGGTCAGAGCGTCTGGAAGACCGAGGAAATCCTCAAGTCCAGCTTGCAAGACCCGCTGCTGCGTGTCTCCAGCATCGGCAAGGCCGGTGAAAACGGCGTGCTGTACGCCGCTGTGGTGAACGACTTGCACCGTGCGGCTGGCCGCTCGGGCGTGGGCACCGTCATGGGCAGCAAGAACCTGAAAGCCATCGCGGTGCGCGGCACCAAGGGCGTGGGCAATGTGCAAAACCCCAAGGCTTTCATGGCCGCCGCCAAGGCCGCCAAAAAGGTGCTGGCCGACAACGCCGTCACAGGCCAGGGCCTGCCCACTTATGGCACCCAGGTGCTGATGAACGTGATCAACGAGATCGGCGGCCTGCCCACTCGCAACCACCGCGATGTGCAGTTCGAAAGTGCCAAGGACATCTCGGCCGAAGCGATGATCACCCCGCGCGAAACCGATGGCAAGAAGCACCTGGTGACCAACCAGGCCTGCTTCGGCTGCACCATCGCTTGCGGCCGCATCAGCAAAATGGACGAAGGCCACTTTTCGGTCAAGAACAAGCCCGAGTACTGGGGCGCATCTGGCGGTCTGGAATACGAAGCGGCTTGGGCCCTGGGCGCTGCCAACGGCGTGAAAGACCTCGAAGCGCTGCAGTACGCCAACATGATTTGCAATGAAGAAGGCTTTGACCCGATCAGCTTCGGTGCCACCATCGGTGCCGTGATGGAGCTGTATGAAATGGGCGTGCTGACCAAAGAGCAGCTGGGCATCGAAGCGCCTTTCGGCTCGGCACAGGCTTTGTGCGAGTTTGCCGACATGACCGCCAAGGGCGTTGGTTTTGGCAAGGAGATTGGCCTGGGCTCCAAGCGCTTGACTGCCAAATACGGCCACCCCGATCTGTCCATGAGCGTCAAGGGCCAGGAATTCCCGGCCTATGACGGCCGTGTGATCCAGGGCATTGGCTTGGCCTATGCCACCTCTAACCGTGGTGCTTGCCACCTGCGCGGCTACACCATCGCCTCTGAAGTGCTGGGCATCCCGGTCAAAACCGAGCCCACCGAGAGCGAAGGCAAGCCCGAGTTGGTCAAGGCCTTCCAGGACGCGACTGCCGCCTTTGACTCGGCCGGTATCTGCATCTTCACCAGCTTCGCCTGGACTTTGGCCGACGTGGCCCCTCAGGTGCAAGCCGCTTGCGGCGAAGAGTTCACCATGGAGCACTTGGCCCACATCGGTGAGCGCATCTGGAACATGGAGCGCGAGTTCAACAACGCCGCAGGCTTCACCAAGGCCGACGACAACCTGCCCAAGCGCCTGATGACCGAAGCCGCCAAAACCGGCCCCGGCAAAGGCATGGTCAGCAAGTTGAACGAGATGCTGCCCAAGTACTACGACGCACGCGGCTGGGACGGCGAAGGCCGACCCACCTTGGCCACCAAGGAGCGTCTGGGCCTGTAAGGCACCCGGACACAGATCAAGAAGCGGCCCGAACAGGTCGCTTCTTTTTTGGAGTACACACCATGACCCATCACGTGATTTTGGGCGCAGGCCCCGCTGGCGTCATCGCCGCAGAAACCATCCGCAAGCACGCCCCTGCTGACACCATCACACTGGTGGGCGATGAGCCCGATGCGCCGTATTCGCGCATGGCCATTCCATATTTGCTGATCGGCAACATCGACGAGCGCGGCACGTATTTGCGCAAGAGCGCCTCGCACTTTGACGACCTGCGCATCCAGCAGGTCAAGGCCAAAGTGAGGAAGGTGGATGCGAAGGCCAAGGCGGTGTTGCTGGACAACGGTACATCGCTCAGCTTTGACAAGTTGCTGATCGCCACGGGCTCACACCCGGTGCGTCCGCCGATCCCCGGCATCGATTCGCCGGGCGTGCACCCGTGCTGGACGTTGGCCGATGCCCGTGCCATTGCGGCGCTGGCCAAACCCGGCGCACGTGTGCTGCAAATGGGTGCAGGCTTCATCGGTTGCATCATCATGGAAGCGTTGGCTTCGCGGGGCGTGAAGCTCAGCGTGGTCGAGATGGGTGACCGCATGGTGCCGCGCATGATGGGCCCGGTGGCTGGCGGCATGATCCGCGACTGGTGCGAGGCCAAGGGCGTGCAGGTCTTCACTGGCGCCAAGGTCGAGGCCATCGAATCTGGCGCTCAACAAGGCTTGCTGGTCAAACTCGCGTCCGCCGTGGGGTTGTCTTCGGGTGATGCCGGCGGCGCTTTGCGGGTGCGCTTGTCCACGGGCCAGACCATAGAGGCCGATCTGGTGATCAGCGCCACCGGCGTGCGTCCGGCCATCGGCTACCTCCAGGACAGCGGCATCACTTGCTTGCAAGGTGTGCTGACCGATGCCCGCATGCAAACCAATGTGCCCGGCGTTTATGCGGCGGGTGATTGCGCCGAGGCTTTCGACAAGGTCAGCGGCAAAACCATCGTGAGCGCCATTCAGCCCAACGCCGCCGAGCAGGCCCGTGTGGCTGCGCTCAACATGGTCGGGCAAAACGCTGAACTCAAAGGCGTGACCCAGATCAACGTGCTCGACACCCTGGGCCTGATCTCGACGAGTTTTGGCAATTGGGAGGGCGTGGCGGGCGGCGAACACGCGGTGTTGACCGACACCAGCGCGGGCCGTCACCTGAGCCTGCAATTCAAGGGCGATGTGCTGGTGGGTTGCAACAGCGTGGGCTGGACCGAGCACGTGGGTGTGATGCGCGGCCTGGTCGAAGGGCAGGTGCGTTTGGGCGAGTGGAAAGACCGCTTGCTGCACGACCCCACCAAGCTGATGGATGCCTATCTGGCGTGTGCCCAAGGCCAAGGCGGCTGGAGCGGGGCGCAAGATGCGCGTCGCCGCTGAAGCGACAATCACCGCATGCAGATCACTTTCAAACTGTTCGCGACCCTGACCGACTACTTGCCAGTGGAGGTTCGTCGCAGCAACCAAATGCCGCTGGAGGTGGACCCTCAAGCGAGCATCAGCCAGATCATCGAGCCCTTTGGCATGCCGCCCAAGCTGGTGCATTTGGTGCTGGTCAACGGCAAGTACATCGCCCCCGAAGTGCGTGGCACCACCACCTTGGTGGAGGGCGATGTGCTCGCCATCTGGCCGCCTGTGGCCGGTGGCTGAGCCAAGCACACGCTGCGACCGGACCCATGCAGTCCTACTACCCCGAGCGCTTCGAGCGCGACATGGGCACCACCGAAACCGAATGGTTAAGCGCCTTGCCCCGCGCACTGGGCGAGCATGCCTTTGAGCTGGGTGCCGGACAGGCTCGGGTGCACATCGGTGGCGGCCTTCTGCAACTGCAATGGCACCCGCTACCACCACGCGTGATCGCGCTGCTGCGCCTGCAGCGGCTGGCGGTGTCTTTTGTGTTCGAGGGCGTGGAAGAAGAGGCGCGTCAGCGCTTCATGAAGCGCTTTGATTTGACGATGCAGCGGGGTGGCGGGTGAGGGGTCAGCGTGCCCAGAACAGCGTCACTGTTTTGATGCCCAAAACCGTCAAGGCCAAAGAGCCAAACAGGTGCACCGATGCTGTACCTGCCGCAAAGGCATAGCGTCCTTGTTGCAGCATGGCGACCACTTCGGCTGAGAAGCTGGAAAAGGTGGTCAATGCGCCTAAAAAGCCTGTGACCAGTGCCAGTCGCCAAACTGGATCGAGGTCGGGCAATTGCTGAAAGACGCCCACACACACGCCTACCAGATAACCGCCGATCAAGTTGGCGGCCAAGGTGCCCCAGGGCATGAGCCCCGCACTGGCCGCGCCAGGGTTGAGCCACAAGCCCAGCTGCCAACGTGACAAAGCGCCCACACAGGCACCCAGACAAATCGCGATCACAGAGGGCATGTTCACTCCTGGTCAGTGGTGCTTAAAAAGGCGGGTCGTCGTCAGCCGCTTCGGTGGTGACGGGCGGTGATGTGGGTGCCGCCTCTGCGCCCAATTCCATCTCGCCACCCAGCGCTTCGATCAGGCTGTCCAGCAAGGGGCCGAGCAAGCCAGTGGACAGGGCCACGTCGCCATCGAAACGGTCTTCGTTTTTGTCGGTGCCTGACTCGTCCATGACGCCGTCGAGGAATTGCACTTTTTTCAGCTGCAAGGTCTCGGTCAGCACAAAGGCCACGCGGCCATCCCAGCTCAGGGCCAGCTGGGTGGGCAGCTTGCCTTCCATGACATGCTTGCGCACGTCGTCGTTGGCCAGGTGGTGGCGGGTGAAGCGCACGCTGGCCGCGTCTTCACCGGTGGACTTGAGCACGGTTTCGCGCTCCACCGTCAGGTCGGCGGGCCATTCGTCTTCGGTGGGGGCCAGCAGCCATTGGGTCATGGCGGCTTGGGGCGAGGTCACGGTCTGGATCAGTGAGACCGACAGGCCAGCCAACACATTCATCAGCGCCGACATGACTTCGTCTGCCTTGCCTTGGCTGCCTGCGTTGAGCACCAGGCGGCGGTTTTCCAGGTCCATCCACACGATGACGGTGGACTGGCGCGCAAAAGCTTGGGGCAGCAGCGACATCAGCACATCGTCCATGATGTCGCGCTTTTCTTTTTTGCCGGGTTTGCGGCCGGTGGCCGCTTCGATTTCGGCGATGCGCTCGTCCGCTTTGCGGCGCACCACATTGCCGGGCACGGCCTTGGACTCGATCATCAGCTTGACGATCCATTGACCGCCCACCGATTCGATCAGCGGACCGTAGGCCTCACCTCGGGGGGGGATCCAGCCGACGGATTTCTCCTGGCTGGCGCCGCACTCCACAAACTGGGCGGGCTCCAGCGCCGCTTGCACTTCCGCCAGCGTGGGGGCAAAGCCCTCGCCGATGCGGTAAACCATCACATTTTTGAACATCCGTCACTCTTTCATGCCACAGGGGCTAGCGCGGCATCTTACCGGAGTGGGCGGGCGGTTTTACTTGGCCACGCCCATCAAGAGATCGGGCACGCTGGTGACGATGGACGGGAAGACCGTGATCAACACAATGCCCACAATCATGCAAACGAAAAATGGCACGGTCACCTTGGCAATGCGGTTGCTGTCGATGCCGGTCATGTTTTGCAGCACGAACAGGTTGAAGCCCACAGGCGGCGTGATTTCGGCGATCTCGACCAGCATGATGATGAAGATGCCGAACCAGACCAGATCGAAACCGGCTTTCTGGATCATGGGCAACACCACCGCGCTGGTCAGCACGATCATCGAGATGCCGTCAAGCGCTGTGCCCAAAATCAAATACACCACCACCAGCACGCCGATCAGGCCAAAGGGCGAGAGGTTCATGCTGTGCACAAACTCGGCCAGCTCACGCGGGATGCCGGTGAAGGCCATGGTCTTGGTCAAGAAGGCCGCGCCCGCCAGGATGAACATGATCATGCAGCTCACCCGCGTGGCGCCCACCAGGCCTTGCCAAAAATTCTGCCAAGTGAGGCTGCGCCCGGCGGCTGCAATCGCCAACGAACCCAGCACGCCGTAAGCCGCGCATTCGGTGGCGGTGGCGATGCCCGCCACGAGCACCCAAACAATGAACACGATGAGCAGCGAGCACGGGATAAGGCTGCCCGAGCGCCGCATTTTTTCCATGAAGGTGGTGGGCGCTTCGGCTGGGGGCACTTTGTCGGGGTTGCGCAGGCTCCACCAGACGATGTAGCCCGAGAACAGCCCCATCAGCAAGAAGCCGGGCAAGAAGCCTGCGAGGAACAAGCGGATCACGCTGGCGTCGGCCGCCACGGCATAGACCACCATGGTGATGGACGGCGGAATCAAAATGCCCAGACCGCCCGCAGCGGCCAACGAGCCCAGAGCGATGTTGCGGTCGTAGCCGCGCTTTTCCAGCTCGGGCAGGGCCACTTTGGCAATGGTGGCGCAGGTGGCCGCAGACGAGCCCGAAACCGAGCCGAAAATGCCGCAACCCAAAATGGTGGTGTGCATCAAGCGCCCCGGCACTTTGGACAGCCAGGGCGAAAGGCCGTCGAACATCTGCTCGGACAGCTTGGTGCGGTACAAAATTTCGCCCATCCAGATGAACATGGGCAAGGCTGCGAGTTCCCAGCTGGCCGAGGTTTCCCAGAACGAGGAAAACAGGTTCTTGCCGGGCAGGGTGTTGGTGAAAAACGCCTGGCCGACCCAGCCCACAATGGCCAGCGTCATGGCGATCCACACGCCGCCGCTGAGCATCAACAACATCAAAAAGAGGAGCAGGCCTCCGATTTCCAGCAGGCCCATCACAATTCCTCAGAAAAATCACCACGGGCGTGCCGTTCTTCGACACGCGCCACATAACTGGGCTTGCCGCCCCGGAACACGCACACGCACTCGTCGAGCACGGCGATCACCAAAATGGCCGAGCCGACGACAAAGCTCATTTGCGGAATCCAGATCGGGATCGCCACCATATTGCCCGCGATGTCGTTGAACTCGTAGCTCTCCCAGGTGAAGCGCGCTGCCCAGTAGCCCAGGTAGCCAATGGCCACGGCGGCCACCGAAAGCGAGATCAACTCCAGCCAGCGGCGCACAGGCGCAGACACCGATTCGAGCACCAGCGTCACCCGAACAAAGTCGCCGTTGCGGAAGCTATAGGCCATGCCCAAAAAGGCCGCCGCCGCACACAGCCAGGCCACGATGTCGTTGACCCAGGACACGCGCCACTCGAACACGCGACCGACCGATGCGGCGATCATCAAGACCAAAATGGCCAGCACGCACAGGGCGGCCAGGTTGCCTCCTAAGAGGTACAAACCGTCCAAAAAGCGCCGACCGAAGCTGGCGCTGGCTGTGCTGCTGGTGCTCATGCGGGCTTATTTCTTGTTGTAGGCATCGACCAAGGCTTTGCCCTCAGCACCAGATTTCTCCAGCCATTCCTTGAGCATGGTGTCACCCACTTTGGCCATGTCGGCTTTCAGCTGGGCCGAGGGTGCGGTCACGGTCATGCCGTTGGCCTTGAGGGTGGCCAGCGTCGTGTCGTTGACTTTGCGCGACTCGCTCCAGCCACGGCTTTCAGCGTCTGCTGCGGCCTTCATCACGGCGTCTTGTGTGGGCTTGTCGAGCGCATCAAAAGCCTTCTTGTTGGCGATCACCGCGTTCTTGGGTAGCCAAGCCTGCACGTCGTAGTAGTACTTGAGGTGTTCGTAGAGCTTGCTGTCCACACCGGTCGCGCCCGAGGTCATGGTCGACTCGACCACGCCGGTGGCGAGAGCTTGGGTGAATTCAGCAGCCTGCACCGTCACGGGTTGCGCGCCCACCAGCTCGGCGATGCGGGCGGTGGAGGGGCTGTAGGAGCGCCACTTGATGCCCTTGAGGTCGGCGGCGCTGTTGAGCGGCTTCTTGCTGTAAATGCCTTGAGGGGGCCAGGCCACCGAGTACAGCAGCACCATGCCTTGCTCGGACAGTTTCTTCTCCATCAGTGGCTTTTGGGCTTTGTAGAGCTTCATGCCTTCGTCGTAGCTGTCGGCCAAAAAGGGCAGACCGTCTGCCGCGTAGATGGGCCATTCGTTGCTGAAGTTGGCCAACAAGATCTCACCGGCCTGGGCCTGACCACCTTGCACGGCGCGCTTGATTTCAGGCGCTTTGAACAGCGAGGCGTTGGCGTGCACCGTGATCTTGAGCTTGCCGCCCGAGGCCTTGTCCACGTCGGTGGCGAACTGAGCGAGGTTCAGCGAGTGGAAGTTGCTAGCCGGGTAGGCGGCAGGCAGGTCCCACTTGGTCTGGGCCGAGACAAAACCAGAGACAGCTAACAAGCCAGCCAGCAGGCTGAGGTGGAGGGCGCGACGTTTCATGAAAACTCCTGAGTAGATGGGACCAAGCCAAGAAGCACAGCAAAAGCTGTGCCCGTGATGTGCACGCGGGTGGTGCGTCGGCTGTTGTTCACTGTAGGCATGTTGCCCCGTGCTTGGGATCGGTGATTTCCCTTAATGTCAACAAATTGTTGGCAAATTGTCATGATGGCGACTAGACTTTCCCTCCAGTGCCCAGAAAGCGTGTGCCCATGCCCAGCAAAAATACAGCCCCCAACAAAGCCGCCAACCCCATCGTCTCTTCGGCCCATCTGGTCTCGCCCGACAGCGCCGAGATGAGCGAGTTCGAGTTCGGCCTGATCGTGGCGGGCAACGCGTTTCACCGCTGGATCATCCATTGCATGGCCGCCGCAGGCCTCAAGGATTTGACGCCCTTGGATGTGCTGGTGTTGCACCACGTGACGCACCGCGCCCGCGACAAACGCCTGGCCGACATCTGTTTCATCATGAACATCGAAGACACCCATTTGGTGAATTACGCCCTGAAAAAGCTGCAAGGCCTGGGTGTGGTGATGTCTCAAAAGCACGGCAAGGAAGTGACCTATGCGGCCACCGATGCAGGGCGCGGCTATGTGCAGCGTTACCGCGAAATCCGCGAAAGCTGCCTGATCGATGCGCTCAAGGCCGACGATGGCCTGAACCGCGACATTGGCGAGCTGGCCCGATTGCTGCGTGTGCTCTCGGGCATGTACGACCAGGCGGCGCGTGCTGCGGCTTCTTTGTGACATCGGCCTTGATGGATACGGCCATGGGCAATTTGAAAATTCCATGCACCAGCCAGCCCGCTCTTTCTCATCCCGGCTGTCTCTTCGTCATCCCGGCCCCTCTCTTTGTCATCCCGGCCTTGAGCCGGGATCCAGAGCGCACAGCCGACTTTTGCAAAGGGCAGCGGGCAACACTGGATCCCGGGTCTTCGCCCGGGATGAAAAAGGAAAAAGTCAGATGACAAAGAAAAAAGTCGGATGACAAACACGCGCACGCCAACGATGTTTTAACTTCATTGGATCGGATCAATTTATTCTGATTGTTGAGTGACTTATGACAGAACCTATCCTCACACCCGCATGCAAAAACCGTTGGCAATTCTGGATTGACCGGGGCGGCACCTTCACCGACGTGGTCGGCAAGCGGCCCGACGGCACTTTGGTCACGCACAAGCTGCTCTCTGAAAACCCCGAGCAGTACCGTGATGCGGCGGTGGCTGGCATTCGCCATTTGCTGGGCCTCCAAGCTGGCGAGCCGGTCACGCCCGAACTGGTCGAGTGCGTGAAGATGGGCACCACCGTGGCCACCAACGCGCTGCTGGAGCGCAAGGGCGAGGCGACGCTGCTGGTGACCACGCAAGGCTTTGGCGACGCGCTGCGCATTGCGTATCAAAACCGCCCGCGATTGTTTGACCGCCAGATCGTGCTGCCCGAATTGCTTTACAGCGCGGTGATCGAAGCGCAGGAGCGTGTGGCGGTGGATGGCGAGGTGTTGCAGCCCCTGGATGAGGCGCATTTGCGCACCCAATTGAAGCATTGGCACCAGCAAGGGGTGCGTTCTGTCGCCATCGTGTTCATGCACGGCTGGCGGCACACGGCGCATGAGCTGGCCGCTGCGCGCCTGGCGCGTGAGGAGGGTTTCACGCAGGTCAGCACCTCGCACCAGACCAGCCCGATGATGAAGCTGGTCAGTCGGGGTGACACCACGGTGGTGGATGCGTATTTGTCACCGATTTTGGGGCGCTATGTGAACCAGGTGGCCAGCGAGATGCCGGGCGTGAAGCTCATGTTCATGCAGTCTTCGGGTGGTCTCACGGACGCGCAGGTGTTTGCGGGCAAGGACGCGATTTTGAGCGGCCCGGCGGGCGGCATTGTGGGCATGGCCCGCACGGCGCAGCTGGCGGGGCACGACAAGGTGATTGGTTTTGACATGGGCGGCACGTCCACCGATGTGTCGCACTTTGCCGGGCAGTTCGAGCGCGAGTTTGAAACGCAAGTGGCGGGGGTGCGCATGCGCGCGCCGATGATGAGCATCCACACGGTGGCCGCAGGTGGCGGGTCTTTGCTGGCCTATGACGGTGCTCGTTTTCGCGTCGGCCCGCAAAGCGCGGGGGCCAACCCGGGCCCAGCCAGTTACCGCCGGGGCGGGCCGCTGGCCGTGACCGATGCGAACGTGATGGTGGGCAAGGTGCAACCGAAGTTTTTCCCGTCGGTATTTGGCCCAGAAGCCAACCAGCCGCTGGACGCCGAGGTGGTGCGTGGGCATTTTGCGAAACTGGCCGCGCAAACCGGGCGTGCCGCTGAAGACGTCGCGCACGGTTTCATCCAGATCGCGGTACAACAGATGGCCAACGCGATCAAGAAAATCTCGGTGGCGCGTGGCTATGACGTGACGCGCTACACCTTGCAGTGTTTTGGCGGCGCAGGTGGTCAGCACGCTTGTCTTGTGGCCGATGCCCTGGGCATGTCGCAGGTGCTGGTGCACCCGCTGGCGGGTGTCTTGTCGGCTTACGGCATGGGCCTGGCCGACCAGAACGTGATGCGCGAAGAATCCATTGAGCGGCGCCTGGACGCTGCGGCCATGCCCTTCATGGCCGAGCGCTTGCAGACTTTGGGCGAAACCTCACGCCAAGCCTTGCTGGCCCAGATGGGCGTGGATGCCGGAGGTGCCGACCGCATCGAGCTGCGCCAACGCGCGCATTTGCGCTACGAAGGCACCGACTCGGCGCTGGTCGTGCCATGGGGTGATCAAGCCCAGTTGGTGGCCGGGTTTGAGGCGGCCTACCGCCAGCGCTTTGCCTTTTTGATGCAGGGCAAGGCCCTGGTGGTTGAGGCGGTGTCGGTCGAGGCGGTGCTGCCCGGCGATGCCCCCGAAGAAGCCGTGCTGGTCGTGCACCCGCAGCGCGATGTGCCGCGCCGTGACACCGTGCAGGTCTATGCCGCCAACGCGCAAGGTGTGGCCCAGTGGCAGGACGCCGCGCTGGTGGTGCGCGAGGACATGCGCCCCGGCGACGTGATCGATGGCCCCGCCATCATTGCCGAGAAAAACGCCACCACGGTGGTGGAAGCCGGTTGGCAAGCGCGCCTGACCGCACTGGACCATTTGCTGCTGGTGCGCGTGCATGCGCGGGCGGTGCAACACGCCGCAGGCACGCAGGCCGACCCGGTGCTGCTGGAGGTCTTCAACAACCTGTTCATGAACATCGCCGAGCAGATGGGGCTGCAGCTGCAAAACACGGCTTATTCGGTCAACATCAAGGAGCGGCTGGATTTTTCGTGCGCGCTGTTCAGCGCAGAAGGCCATTTGATCGCCAACGCGCCGCACATGCCTGTGCATTTAGGCTCGATGGGTGAAAGCATCCAGACCGTGATTCAAGAGAACAAGGGCCGCATGCAGCCGGGCGACGTGTTCGTGCTGAACGACCCCTACCACGGCGGCACGCATTTGCCCGACATCACCGTGATCACGCCGGTCTATTTGGAGGGCCACAAAGACCCTGTGTTTTATGTCGGCTCACGCGGGCACCACGCCGATGTGGGTGGCTTGACGCCCGGCTCCATGCCGCCGTTTTCCACGCGCATTGAAGAAGAGGGTGTGCAGATCGACAACTTCAAATTGGTCGATGCGGGTCACTTGCGCGAGGCCGAGATGGTGGCGCTGCTGCAAAGCGGCGAGTACCCCTCGCGCAACCCGCAGCAAAACATGGCCGACCTGAAAGCGCAAATTGCCGCCAACGAAAAAGGCGTGCAAGAGCTGCGCCGCATGGTCGAGCAGTTTGGCCTGGACGTGGTGCAGGCCTATATGCGCCATGTGCAAGACAACGCCGAGGAGTCGGTGCGCCGCGTCATCACGCGCCTCAAAGATGGCGCATTCACTTTGCCGCTCGACAACGGCGCGCAGATCCAGGTGGCGGTGCGCGTGAATGCGCCAGAGCGTACGGCCGAGATCGACTTCACCGGCACCAGCGCCCAGCTGCCCAACAACTTCAACGCCCCGCGTGCGGTGTGCATGGCAGCCGTCTTGTATGTGTTCCGCAGCCTGGTGGACGATGACATCCCCCTGAACGCCGGTTGCTTGAAGCCGCTCAAGGTCATCATTCCACAGGGTTCGATGCTCAACCCCAATCCGCCCGCTTCGGTGGTGGCAGGCAATGTGGAAACCTCGACCTGCATCACCAACGCGCTGTTTGGCGCTTTGGGCGTGATGGCGGGTAGCCAGCCGACCATGAACAACTTCACCTTTGGCAATGCCCGTGTGCAGTATTACGAAACCATTTCCGGTGGCAGCGGCGCGGGTGGACGCTACGATGCGCAGGGCCAATTGGTGGGGGGGTTTGATGGCACCTCGGTGGTGCAAACCCACATGACCAATTCACGCCTCACGGACCCGGAGGTGTTGGAGTTCCGCTTTCCGGTGCGGCTGGAAAGTTATGCGATTCGCCAGGGCTCTGGCGGCGCAGGGCGCTGGCATGGTGGCGACGGCGGGGTGCGCCGCGTGCGCTTTCTGGAGCCGATGACGGCAGGCATCTTGTCCAACGGGCGCATACACCCGGCCTTTGGCATGGCGGGCGGTCACAGTGGCTTGACGGGCATCAACCGCGTGGTGCGCAGCGATGGCAGCGTGCAAGAGTTGGCTCACATAGGTCAGGTCGAGATGCAGGCTGGCGATGTGTTTGAGATCCACACGCCTGGAGGCGGGGGATTTGGCGCCGTTTGAGCTCTGCCTTCCGGTGTCGACTTCAACAGCAGACCACAGCATGTGTGGCAGCAAGCCATTTATTGGGGCTTGGGTGTCGTAGTGGCGGGCGCTGAGGTTGGTGCTGAAGGCGTGTACAACTGGCCCTGTACCCTCAGCCCTTGCGCAGACAAGCTGTCTGCTTTTTTGGGGCCGATGCCCTTGATGCGCTGCATGACATCTGCCCAATCTGTGAACGCGCCTTTTTGACGCTCATTGAGCACTTGTCGTGTCAGGCTTGGACCGACGCCTTTGAGGCCGTCCAGGTCGATTTCTGAGGCTTGGTTCAGTTCGATCTGTGCCCGGCAAAGTCCGGCAAACAAACCGGTCACCAGCACGGCAGTTATTTTTAGGATCATGCGATGCCCCTCCCCTGTACTGGTGAACCAGTTGTTTGCAAGACAGGGCGATTCTCCGGCCTGGGCGTGTGCGGGTAAAGTTTTTAGAGGGTTCGCTTGAAACAAGATGTTTCAAGATGCTTTCAAAGTTCTTCGACGCGGCGCGGCGGGTAGCTGTCCCAGGCTTGGCAACCCGGGCAATGCCAGAAGTGTTCTTTGGCTTCAAAGCCACAGGCCGCACAGCGGTAACGGGCCAAGGGCCGCGTGGCTTGCTCCAGTGCCTTTTGAACGGGTGCAGGCAGGGGTTCTTGCTGGGCTTGTCCATTGAGCCAGCGCGAAGCCGCCATCAAGGAGGGGTGCTTTTGCAAATGGTCCAGGTACCGCTGATGCGATGCCGCTTGACCGGATGGTTCTGCCGTTTCCAAGCTGGCCATGGCTTCGAGCACATCGATGCAAGGTTGTTTGGCGTAATGCGCCTCCAACACATGGAATGCGGTCGCGCTCAAATGGGCCGCTTGGGCGGCTTTCGCCAAGCTGCTGGCTGCCAAGGGGGCCGAGGCATCTGTTTTCTCAAACAGCGTCTTCAGTGTTTCAAAAGCAGCATGGCTCTGGCCTTGGGCCAGTTGCAGTTGGCCCAATAAAATCCGTGGACGGGCTGCGTCGGGTGAATCGATGATGGCGCGTTGTAGCAGTTGCAGGGCTTTGGCTGAGTCGCCTTGCTGTACAGCCTCCCTTGCCAGCTCGCATTGGTAGTGCGCCATGCGCACGCTGAAGTTGGCTTCCCCTGATTTTTCAAGCAGTTGTGCCACCAGCGTGGCTTCGGGCCACTCGCGTGAACGTTCGTAAATGGCCAAGCGAGCCAGACGGGCTTGACCTTCATACGTTGTTCCCTCGAGTTTGCGCAAAGCTTCTTCGGCCCGATCGAGCAGACCGGCTTTCAGGTAATCGAGTGCCAAACCGTGTTGTGCGCGCTGGCGATCGGCGTTGCTCAAGTCGGCACGCGACAGCAGGTGTTCGTGCACGCGTACGGCACGGTCGTACTCGCCGCGACGGCGAAACAAGTTGCCCAGGGCGAAGTGCAGTTCCGAGGTGTCGGGGTCGTTCTGGACGGCTTCGATGAAGGCGTCGATGGCCTGGTCCTGTTGCTCATTGAGCAGGTAATTGAGGCCCTTGAAATAGGCGCGCGGTGCTTGGCGGTTGGCGATGCGCAGCTGGCGCAGGTCCAGGCGCGAAGCCAGCCAGCCCAGGCCAAAAGCCATGGGCAAGCCCAGCAAAATCCAGGTCAGGTCAAGTTCCATGCGGTGTCTCGGGCGAAGGTGTTGCTTCAGGGCTTGTCTTGGTATTTTGTTGGGCCGCCTGGCGGTGGCGCCACCAGCGAGGCACCATGCCCAGCACGCCAATCACCACGCCCAGAGCGAACGCTGACAGCACCACCAACACGGTGGGGGCTTGCCAAGAGGTGCCAAAAAAGAAATGGACACGCGTTTCTTGCTGGTTGTTCAGCGCGAATGCAAAGAGGGTGAAAAAAACCGCCGCTTTCAGCAGCCACTGAAGCAGGCGAAGCAGACGTTTCATGGGGAACCTCGGGAAGCTGCAAACATTCTAATGGGCCTCGAGACCGGCATGTTTGCATGTGTGCGGTGCTTGACCGATCAAGTTTTGTTCTTGGCGGCAGCCGCAGCAGTGCCGGCATCTACAGCCTCACGCAAGGCTTTGCCGGGTTTGAAATGGGGCACCCGTTTTTCAGGGATCTCAACGCTTTCGCCCGAGCGCGGATTGCGACCGATGCGGGGGGGACGACGGTTGATCGAGAAGCTGCCAAAGCCGCGAATTTCGATGCGGTGCCCGCGCACCAAGGCATCGCTCATGGCATCCAGCACCGTTTTGACGGCCAGTTCGGCGTCACGGTGGGTCAACTGCGCGTAGCGCGCGGCCAATTCTTCAACCAGATCAGAGCGTGTCATGGAGTTCTTCTTATTTTCAAGTCATCTGCAGAGGTCTGAAAAAAGCCTGCCCCCATCACAGGGGCAGGCTTTACAGACAGCAGCTGTCTTTCAGTTCAACAACGATCAGTTGTTGTCCAACTTGGCGCGCAGCAGTGCGCCCAGGCTGGTGGTGCCAGCGTTTTCACGCGAAGACTGTTGCGACAGCGAAGCCATGGCTTCTTGCTGGTCAGCTTGGTCTTTGGCTTTGATCGACAACTGGATGTTGCGGGTCTTGCGATCCACGTTCACCACCACAGCAGTCACTTCGTCGCCGACTTTCAGCACATGGCTGGCGTCTTCCACGCGGTCACGCGAGATTTCGCTGACGCGCAGGTAGCCCACGATGTCTTCGCCCAGGTCGATTTCAGCGCCCTTGGCATCCACGGTCTTGACCTTACCGGTGACGGTCTGGCCTTTGTCGTTGATGGATGTGAAGGTGGTGAAAGGATCGGAGTCGAGCTGTTTGATGCCCAAGCTGATGCGCTCGCGGTCCACGTCCACAGCCAAGACCAAAGCCTCGACTTCTTGACCCTTCTTGAATTCGCGCACGGCGTTTTCGCCAGACTCGTTCCAGGACAGGTCGGACAGGTGCACCAGGCCGTCGATGCCGGCAGCCAGACCCACGAACACGCCGAAGTCGGTGATCGACTTGATCGGGCCCTTGACGCGGTCGCCGCGCTTGGTGTTCTGAGCAAACTCTTGCCATGGGTTGGCACGGCACTGCTTCATGCCCAAGCTGATGCGGCGCTTGTCTTCGTCGATCTCGAGGACCATGACTTCGACTTCGTCGCCCAGTGACACGATCTTGGAAGGAGCCACGTTCTTGTTGGTCCAGTCCATTTCAGACACGTGCACCAAGCCTTCGATGCCGGGTTCGAGTTCCACAAACGCGCCGTAGTCGGCGATGTTGGTGATCTTGCCGAACATGCGGGTGCCTTGTGGGTAGCGGCGGTTCACGCCCATCCAAGGATCGTCGCCCATTTGCTTGAGGCCCAAGGACACGCGGTTTTTCTCGGTGTCGAACTTGAGGATCTTGGCGGTGATTTCCTGACCAGCAGTGACCACTTCGGAAGGGTGACGGACACGGCGCCATGCCATGTCGGTGATGTGCAACAGGCCGTCGATGCCGCCCAAGTCCACGAACGCACCGTATTCGGTGATGTTCTTGACCACGCCATTGACGATGGAGCCTTCGCGCAGGGTTTCCATCAGTTTGGCGCGCTCTTCGCCCATGGAAGCTTCCACCACGGCACGGCGAGACAACACGACGTTGTTGCGCTTGCGGTCGAGCTTGATGACCTTGAATTCCAGGGTCTTGTTCTCATAGGGAGACAGGTCTTTGGTAGGACGTGTGTCGACCAAAGAGCCGGGCAGGAAGGCGCGGATGCCGTTGACCAAAACGGTCAGGCCACCCTTGACTTTGCCGCTGGTCACGCCAGTGACGAATTCGCCGGATTCCAGGGCTTTTTCCAAAGACATCCACGAAGCCAGACGCTTGGCGGTGTCGCGCGACAGGATGGTGTCGCCGTAGCCGTTTTCGATGGAGCCAATGGCCACCGAGACAAAGTCGCCGACCTGGACTTCGACTTCACCCTGGTCGTTCTTGAACTCTTCGAGGGGCACGTAGGACTCGGACTTGAGACCGGCGTTGACGACCACGAAGTTGTGTTCGATGCGCACCACTTCAGCGGTGATGACTTCACCAGGGCGCATTTCGGTACGTTGCAGGGATTCCTCAAAGAGGGCGGCAAAAGATTCAGACATGTGATTTCCTCATCCACCAACAGGACTGACGAACGCGGTATGCGTCGTTTCCAGGAGCTGCAGTGGCGATTGGTTGGCGGTGTGAACCGCGGTTGGTTAGCAAAATCCACGAAGCCGGTGTGCAAGCTGCACGAGGGGAGCGACGTGGAACCCGAAAATCAGCCCGCGCAATGCAGGCTGTTGGCCTGAGCTTGGCGCAAAGTCATGCGCCAAAAACCTGCCTGCCTTGCCACCAGCTCAGGACCTGATCCACCGAAGCTTCGATGGACAAGGACGAGTTGTCCAGTTGCAAGGCATCTTGCGCGGGCTGGAAAGGCGCAACGCTGCGGGACATGTCCCGGGCATCGCGCGCTTCCAAGTCAGCGCGAAGACTGTCGATATTAGCCGAAAAACCCTTAGAAATCAATTGCTTATGCCGTCTTTCGGCCCTTTGGGCAGCGCTGGCGGTCAAAAACACCTTCAAAGGGGCGTTGGGGAAGATCACGGTGCCCATGTCGCGGCCGTCGGCCAAGAGGCCGGGCAGGCGCTGGAAACTGTGCTGCAAGTCGACCAGCGCCTCGCGCACAGCGGGCAAAACGGACACTTTGGAGGCGTTCATGCCGCCTTGCTCGCTGCGGATCGCATCGGTCACGTCCACATTGTTCAGCAAGACCTGCTCGCCCTCAAAGCGCACGGGCAGGTGGCGGGCCAGCTGGGCGATTTGGGCTTCGTCGGCGGCTTCGAGGGACAGGCCCACTTGCAAAGTCGCATGGGCCGTCACGCGGTAGAGAGCGCCCGAGTCCAAATAGTGATAGCCGAGCTGCGCAGCCACGCGGCTGGCCAACGTGCCCTTGCCCGAGGCGGTGGGGCCGTCGATGCAGATGACCGGGATGTTTTCTGCGGCTGTGTGCGCCACCGAAAACAGGGCCTCGAAATAGTCGGGGAAGGTCTTGGCCACGCACTTGGGGTCTTCGATGCGCACCGGGACCTGGTCGGCGTTGAAGGCCGCCAGCGAGAAGCACATGGCCACGCGGTGGTCGTCGTAGGTGTGGATGCTGGCGCGCTGCCATTGTCCGGCGGGCAGGGGGTGGATGGTGATCCAGTCCGGGCCTTCTTCGACGGTGGCACCCAGCTTGCGGCTTTCGGTGGCCATGGCCGCGATGCGGTCGGTTTCCTTGACGCGCCAGCTGGCGATGTTGCGCAGCGTGGTCGGGCCATCGGCATAGAGTGCCATCACGCCCAGTGTCATGGCAGCGTCGGGGATGTGGTTGCAGTCGAGCGTGATGCCCTTGAGCGGCCAGGCCTCCCGGTTGATTTCGAGCCAGTTGGGGCCGCTGGTGATTTTTGCGCCCATTTGGGCGGCGGCGTCCATGAAGCGGATGTCGCCCTGGATCGAGTCTGCGCCCACGCCCTGGATGCGGATGCCGTCACCTTGGGCGATGGCGCCCAGCGCGATGAAGTAGCTGGCCGAAGAAGCATCGGCCTCAACGTGGATGCTGCCCGGCGACTGGTAGCGGCTGCCGGCCGGGATGACAAAGCGTTCCCAGCCATGGCGTTCCACCGCAATGCCGTAGCGCGCCAGCAGGTTGAGCGTGATCTCGATGTAGGGCTTGCTGATGAGCTCACCGATCACTTCGATCGTGATGGCGCGATCCGTGGCGGCCAATGGCAGCGCCATCAGCAGCGCGGTGAGGAACTGGCTGGACACATCACCGCGCACGGGGATGGGCTTGTCTACTTGCAGCTGCGGCTGGCCAATGCGCAGGGGCGGGTAGCCGGCGTTGCCCAGGTAGTCGATGGCGCAGCCCAGTTCGCGCAGGGCGTCCACCAGATCGCCAATCGGCCGCTCGTGCATGCGGGGCACGCCCTTGAGCGTGAAGTCGCCGCCCTGCACCGCCAGTGCCGCTGTGAGCGGGCGCATGGCCGTGCCCGCGTTGCCCATGAAAAATTCAATCGCTTCGGAAGGCCAAGCGCGGCCACCCAAGCCGGTGATGGTCACCGTGGTGCCTGCCACTTCGACGCCGCAGCCCAGCTGGCGCAGCGCGGCCAGCATCACGCGGGTGTCGTCAGAGTCCAGCAGGTCATGCACCACGGTCGTACCTTGGCACAAGGCCGAGAGCAGCAACACGCGGTTGGAAATGCTTTTGGAGCCAGGCAGGGTGACAGTGCCGGACGCGCCTTGCAGCGCAGGAAGGTCGAGGAAGGCGGTGGAGAACATTGTTCAGTCTTCAGAAGCTTTGTTGCAAGCGTTACCCGCTTGCAGTGTCCAGGCCGAGCGCACATCGCTGGCTTGTTGAATCAGTTGCTGCAGCGCGGCGTTGTCGCCCTGTTTCAAGGCGTTTTCAAATTGATCGAGGGCCGCGCGAAAGTGGGTCACTTGCGTGAGCACCTCGGCATGGTTCGCGCTCAAAATGTCGCGCCACACCGATGCATCGGAGGCTGCGATGCGCGAGAAGTCTCTGAAGCCCGGGCCGGCCATCTCCAGAAATGCAGCCCCTTGGGCTTGCGCCGTCAAGGCGTTCACCGCGGCAAAGGCCAGCATGTGGGGCAGGTGGCTGACGGCCGCAAAGGTGGCGTCGTGTGCCTCAGGCGTCATGTTGCTCACGTGGCTGCCGATGGCGGTCCACACATCGTGTGCGGCCTGCATTTTGTGGATGCCGGTTTTTGGCAGCGGCGTGAGGATGGTGCGGCGGTCTTGGTACAGCGCGGCCTCGGCATGCTCGATGCCCGCGACCTCTTTGCCTGCGATCGGGTGGGCGGGCACGAAGCAGCTCAGGCGGTCGCCCAAGGTGGCAAGTGCTGCGGCGATCACATCGCATTTGGTGGAGCCCACATCCATCAGCAAGGCACTTGGCGCCAGCACGTCGCGCATGGCGGCAAAGCTGCTGTGCATCGCGCCCACGGGCACGGCCAGCAGCACCAGGTCTGCGCCTTGCACGGCTTCGGCCACGCTGGTACAGGCTTGGTCGATGACTTCCAGTTCGACAGCGCGTTGGCGGGTTTTTTCAGAGGCGCTGAAGCCAGCGATGGTTTGCACCAGGCCCGCTTGGCGCAAAGCGAGCGCAAACGAGCCGCCCATCAGGCCGCAGCCGATCAAGGCAAGCCGCTGGAATGTCATTCGGAAACCGGGTAGGAACCCAAGACCTTGTAGAAGGCGCACAGGCCTTGCAGCTCTTGCAGGGCCGCTGCAACATGCGGTTCGCTGATGTGGCCTTGCAGGTCGATGTAGAAGTAATACTCCCACTGCCCCGATTTGGCAGGGCGCGACTCAAAGCGGGTCATGGACACGCCGTTGTTCTTGAGCGGCACCAACAAATCGTGCACGGCGCCGGGGCGGTTGGGCACCGACACCACCAGGCTGGTGCAGTCTTTGCCTGAGGCGGGTGGCGTGGCCAGGGTTTGCGGCAAGGCAATCACCGCGAAGCGCGTGCGGTTGAAGGCCTCGTCCTGGATGGCGTGGTGCACGATGTGCAAGCCAAACTGGCTCGCAGCGCGTTCGCTGGCCAAAGCGGCCCAGGCGGGATTGGAGGCGGCCAAGCGGGCGCCTTCGGCGTTGCTCGATACCGCGCGGCGCTCCACGTGTGGCAAGTGCTTGGACAGCCAACCTTGACACTGGGCCAAGGCCTGGGGGTGGGCCATGACGACTTCGATGCCTGCATCGGAGTTGAGTTGGCGCAGCAGATTGAATCGCACTTGCAAGCTGACTTCGCCCACCACATGCACGGGCGAGCGCAAGAACAAATCGAGCGAACGGGCCACCACGCCTTCAGTGGAGTTTTCCATGCCCACCACGCCGTATTGGGCGGAGCCCGCCGCAGTGGCGTGGAAGACTTCGTCGAAGTTGGCGCAATAAATCAGGTTGGCGGCGCTGCCGAAAAACTCAATCGCCGCTTGTTCGCAAAACGTGCCTTGGGGGCCAAGCACCGCCACACGTTGTGGCGCTTCGAGGGCCAAGCAGGCCGACATGATTTCTCGCCAAATGGAGGCAACGTGCTCGTTCTTGAGCGGGCCGGGGTTGGCTTGGGTGATCTTGTCGATGACCTGCGCCACGCGGTCGGGGCGAAAGAAGGGCGAGCCTTCGGCGCGTTTGATTTCGCCGACTTTTTCTGCCACTTTGGCGCGGTCGTTCAGCAGTTGCAGCAGTTGCTTGTCCAGCGAGTCGATCTGCACCCGCAAAGCGCCCAGCGCTTCGGACTGAATAGGTTGTTGGCTCATGGTCCTGAGGGCGTTAAGCCTGTGTTTTTTCAAATTCGCGCAGGTAGTCCACCAGCGCCTGCACGCCCGCAAGAGGCATGGCGTTGTAAATGCTGGCACGCATGCCGCCGACCGATTTGTGGCCCTTGAGCTGCAGCAAGCCGCGTGCCTTGGCCCCGGCCAAAAAGGCGTCGTTGCGCGACTCGTCGCGGAGGAAGAAGGGCACGTTCATGCGCGAGCGGCAGGCCTTGTCCACCTTGTTCACATACAGGGCCGAGTTGTCCAGGCAGTCGTACAGCAGTTGGGCTTTGGCGATGTTGCGTTGCTCCATGGCGGCAATGCCGCCGTGCTTTTTGAGCCACTGAAAGACCAGGCCCGCGATGTAGATGCTGTAGGTGGGCGGGGTGTTGTACATCGACTGGTTGTCGGCCACCAGCTTGTAGTCAAAGGCACTGGGGCAATGGGGCAGGGCATGGCCGATCAGGTCTTCGCGCACGATGACCAAGGTCAGGCCTGCTGGGCCGAGGTTCTTTTGAGCACCGCCAAAGGCCAGGCCCACACGGGACCAGTCCACCGGGCGCGAGGCCACATGGGAGGAGAAATCCACCACCAGCGGTGCATCGCAGCCCAAAGCCTTGAGGTCTGGCAATTCATGGAATTCCACGCCGTGGATGGTTTCGTTGCCGCAGATGTGCACATAGCGGCTGTCAGGACCAATTTGCCAGCTCGCCGCTTGGGGCAGGCTGGTGAAGCCATCGGCCTGAGCCGATGCGGCCACACGCGATGTGGCGTATTTGGCAGCTTCTTTTTGAGACTTCTGGCTCCAGCTGCCGGTCAGCACGAAATCGACCGCGCCACCCTGTGACAGGTTCAGCGGGATGATGGCGTTTTCGGCCAGGCCACCGCCTTGCATGAACAAGATCTTGAAGTTCGCAGGCACGTCCAGCAGCTCGCGCAGGTCGGATTCGGCCTGCTCGTAGATGCTGATGAATTCCTTGCCGCGGTGGCTCATCTCCATCACGCTCATGCCCGAGCCGTGCCAGTCGAGCATTTCTGCGGCGGCTTGTTGCAAGACCTCTTCGGGCATGACGGCCGGACCGGCCGAGAAATTGAAAGCTCGGCTCATGCCTTATTCCGCTGCTGGGGTGTTGTCGTCTGTGGAGCCTTCTTCGGCGTCGGCTTCGGGGTCATTCGCGTTGGCGTCGTTTTCGACAATGCGTTGCAAACCGCTGAGCTTGGCGCCTTCGTCCAGGTTGATCAAGGTCACGCCTTGTGTGGCGCGGCCCAGTTCGCGGATTTCGGCCACACGGGTGCGCACCAGAACGCCCGTGTCGGTGATCAGCATGATCTCATCATCGGCATGCACCAAGGTGGCGGCCACGACTTTGCCGTTGCGCTCGGATTGCTGGATGGCGATCATGCCCTTGGTGCCACGGCCGTGACGTGTGTACTCGACGATGCTGGTGCGTTTGCCGTAGCCGTTTTCGGTGGCGGTCAGCACGCTTTGCGTTTCGTCTTCGGCCACCAGCATGGCGATCACGCTTTGGCCTTCTTCGATCATCATGCCGCGCACGCCACGGGCGCTGCGGCCCAGAGGACGCACATCGTTTTCGTCAAAGCGCACAGCCTTGCCGCCGTCGCTGAACAGCATCACATCGTGTTGGCCGTCGGTCAGCGCAGCGCCGATCAAATAGTCGCCTTCGTCCAGGTTGACGGCAATGATGCCGCCCTTGCGGGGGTTGCTGAATTCGTCCAGTGAGGTCTTCTTGACCGTGCCCATGGAGGTGCCCATGAACACGTATTGGTTTTCCGGGAAGGTGCGGGCTTCGCCGGTCAAGGCCAGCACCACGTTGATCTTCTCGCCTTCTTGCAGCGGGAACATGTTTACGATGGGGCGACCGCGCGAGCCGCGCGAGCCGGCAGGCACTTCCCAGACCTTGAGCCAGTACAGGCGGCCACGGTTGGAGAAGCACAGCAGGTAGTCGTGTGTGTTGGCAATGAAGAGCTGGTCGATCCAGTCGTCTTCTTTGGTGGCGGCCGCTTGTTTGCCACGGCCACCGCGCTTTTGGGCACGGTATTCAGACAAGGGTTGGCTCTTGATGTAGCCGCTGTGCGAGAGTGTCACCACCATGTCGGTGGGCGTGATCAGGTCTTCGGTCGACAGGTCTTGCGCGCTGTGCTCGATCTGGCTGCGGCGTGCGCCGATTTTGGTTTGTCCAAATTCTTGGCGCACGGTGCCCAGCTCGTCGCCGATGATGGTCGAGACGCGTTCGGGCTTGGCCAGAATGTCCAGCAGGTCTTCGATGACCGACATGACTTCTTTGTATTCGGCCACGATCTTGTCTTGCTCCAGACCGGTCAGGCGCTGCAGGCGCATCTGCAAAATCTCTTGCGCTTGCGTGTCCGACAAGCGGTACAGGCCGTCTTGGCCCAAACCGTATTCGCGCTCCAGACCTTCGGGGCGGTAGTCGTCGGCATTGACCACAGAGCCATCGTCGCGGGCGCGGGTCAGCATGGTGCGCACCATCTGGCTGTCCCAGGCGCGAGTCATCAGCTCGGCCTTGGCCACAGGTGGCGTCGGCGCGTTGCGGATGATCGCAATGAAATCGTCGATGTTGGCAAGTGCCACGGCCAGGCCTTCGAGCACGTGGCCACGGTCACGCGCTTTGCGCAGCTCGAACACGGTGCGGCGCGTGACCACTTCGCGGCGGTGCTGCAAGAAGACCTGGATCAGGTCTTTCAGGTTGCACAGCTTGGGCTGGCCGTCGATCAGGGCCACCATGTTCATGCCGAAGGTGTCTTGGAGCTGGGTTTGCTTGTACAGGTTGTTCAGCACAACCTCAGGCACTTCGCCGCGCTTGAGCTCGATCACCACCCGCATGCCGGACTTGTCGGATTCGTCCTGGATGTGGCTGATGCCTTCGATCTTCTTTTCGTGCACCAGCTCGGCAA
>NZ_JAOASQ010000032.1 GCF_030158565.1 Limnohabitans sp.
TGATGATGGGGTACTTGTCGCACCAGGTGGCCAGCATGTCGGTCCACTGCTCAGACGTCAGGCTGATGCCGCCTTCACCGGCCAGCACGTACTTGCCGTCTTTGTAGAACTCGCTGGCCGCGCAATCGAGGCCAATGGCGATCTGCTCGCCAGCGGTGTAACCGGCGGCGGCAATCGCGTCGAGCACCATCTGGATGGCCGCTTCGTGGCTGTCCACGTTGGGGGCAAAGCCGCCTTCGTCGCCCACGGCAATGCTCATGCCTTTGTCGTGGATGATTTTCTTGAGCGCGTGGAACACTTCAGCGCCCCAGCGCACGGCTTCGCGGAACGACGGTGCGCCCACGGGGATGATCATGAACTCTTGCAAGTCCAAGTTGTTGTTGGCGTGTGCGCCGCCGTTGATGACGTTCATCATGGGTACGGGCAATTGGTTGCCGTTCATGCCGCCAAAGTAGCGGTACAGGGGCAGGCCAGACTCTTCGGCTGCGGCGCGGGCCACGGCCATGGACACGGCCAGCATGGCGTTGGCACCCAGGCGTGACTTGTTGTCGGTACCGTCCAGGTCGATCAGGGTGCGGTCCAAAAAGGCTTGCTCGGAGGCGTCGAGGCCCAACACGGCTTCGGAGATTTCGGTGTTGATGTGCTCCACAGCTTTGAGCACGCCTTTGCCGAGATAACGGCTCTTGTCACCGTCGCGCAGCTCGATGGCTTCGCGGCTACCGGTGGATGCGCCGGACGGCACAGCGGCGCGGCCCATGACGCCGGACTCCAGCAGCACGTCGCATTCGACGGTGGGGTTGCCACGGCTGTCGAGGATTTCACGGCCGACGATATCAACGATTGCACTCATTTTTGAACTCTCTCAATTTAAAAATAAAAGGGGTTAAAGACCTTCGACCACCACCATGCGCATGATGGCTGCACCGGCTCGGGCTTCGCGGGCTTTGAGGTATTCAGGCACTTCATAAAAGGCCTTGGCCGCTTCAAAGGTCGGGAATTTCAAAATCACGATGCGCTCGGGTGACCAGTCGCCCTCGAGCACTTCCACCTTGCCACCGCGCACGCAGACTTCGGCACCCGTGGCTTGCATCGCGGCGGTCGACCACTTTTTGTACTCTTCGTACTGGGTCGGGTTGGTCACCTGAACGTTGGCGATGATATAGCCGCTCATGCGAAGTTGTCCTCGAGGAAGGGGTTCTTTTTGGTGACGGAATCGAGCTGCACCAAGGTCTCCAGCAAGGCTTTCATTTTGCCCAGCGGCACGGCGTTGGGACCGTCCGACCAGGCCTCGGCGGGCTTGGGGTGGGTTTCCATGAAGAGGCCTGCCACGCCCACGGCCACACCCGCACGGGCCAGCACGGGCACCATTTCGCGGGCACCGCCGCTGCTGGTGCCTTGGCCGCCCGGCTTTTGCACCGAGTGGGTCACGTCAAACACCACCGGTGCGCCGGTCTTGCGCATTTCGGCCAGGCTGGTCATGTCGGCCACGAGG
This sequence comes from Limnohabitans sp., assembly GCF_030158565.1. Taxonomy (GTDB): domain Bacteria; phylum Pseudomonadota; class Gammaproteobacteria; order Burkholderiales; family Burkholderiaceae_C; genus Limnohabitans_A. The sequence continues at coordinate 1,493 of NZ_JAOASQ010000032.1, forward strand.
TTGTTGTAGCCAAAGCTCACACCGCGCTCACAGGCCAAAAAGTTGTCTTCGGGCAGACCCATTTCGCGTGCAGCGCTGCGGGCCTTGTCGATGACGTTTTTCATGTCCCAAGGGGCCAAAAATTGCCCCTTCTTGATGTTGACCGGCTTGCCCGACTGCGCCACAGCACGGATGAAGTCGGTCTGGCGGCACAAGAAAGCCGGGGTCTGCAGCACATCGACCACACTGGCCACGGTTTTGACCTGCGACTCGTCGTGCACATCGGTGAGGATGGGTACGCCGATCTGGCGGCGTACTTCGTCCAAAATTTTCAAGCCCGCATCGATGCCCACACCACGCTGGGTGCTGCCCGAGGAGCGGTTGGCTTTGTCGAACGAACCTTTGTAGATGAGGGGAATGCCCAGCGCCGAGCAAGCCTCTTTGAGGCGACCTGCCACTTCGATGGACATCTCCAGCCCTTCGATGGAGCAGGTGCCCGCGATCAAAAAGAAGGGTTGGTTCAGGCCAACGTCAAATCTGCAAAGTTTCATGGAAGTGTCCTGTTGAATGAGGCTCAGGCCTTGGCCTTGTTTTCGATCGCCGCCTTGACGAAGGCGTTGAACAGCGGGTGGCCGTCCCAGGGGGTGGACTTGAATTCAGGGTGGAACTGCACACCCACATACCAAGGGTGCACGGTTTGTGGCAGCTCAACGATTTCTGTCAGCTGTTCGCGCTGGGTCAGCGCCGAAATCACCAGACCGGCTTTGCGCAGGTCGTCCAGATAATTGACGTTCGCCTCATACCGGTGCCGGTGGCGCTCGGTGACCACATCGCCATAAATCTGGTGCGCCAATGTGCCTTTGGCCACGTCAGAGCTTTGCGCGCCCAGACGCATGGTGCCGCCCAGGTCCGAGTTGGCGTCACGCACCTGGATGGAACCGTCCGCGTCTTTCCACTCGTTGATCAGGGCGATCACGGGGAAGGGCGTCTCGGGCTCGAACTCGGTGCTGTTGGCGTCCTTCATGCCGGCCACGTGGCGGGCGTATTCGATGGTGGCCACTTGCATGCCCAGGCAGATGCCCAGATAGGGCACTTTGTGTGTGCGGGCGTATTGGGCCGTTTCGATCTTGCCTTCCACGCCACGTTTGCCAAAGCCGCCGGGCACGAGCACGCCGTCAAACTTGGCCAGTTGGGCTGCTGTTTCGGGGGTGATGGTTTCGGAGTCGATGTGCTCGATCTTCACGTGCACATGGTTGCGCATGCCCGCATGGCGCAGCGCTTCGTTGACCGATTTGTAGCTGTCCGACAGCTCGACGTATTTGCCGACCATGGCAATCGTCACTTCGCCTTGGGGGTGCTCGGTTTCATGCACCAGGTCGTCCCAGCGCTTGAGGTTGGCGGGCTGCGTGTTCAGGCGCAGTTTGTCGCAGATCAGGCCGTCCAGGCCTTGCTCGTGCAGCACGCGGGGCACTTTGTAGATGGTGTCCACGTCGGGCATGGAGATCACGCCCCAGCCTTGTACGTTGGTGAAGAGCGAAATCTTTTCGCGTTCGTCGTCCGGGATGTAGCGGTCCGCGCGGCACAGCAGCGCATCGGGCTGGATGCCGATTTCGCGCAGTTTTTGCACCGTGTGCTGGGTGGGTTTGGTCTTGAGTTCGCCGGCCGTGGCGATCCAGGGCAGGTAAGTCAGGTGCACAAAGGCGGTGTTGTTGGGCCCCAGGCGCAGGCTGAGCTGGCGCACGGCTTCCAGGAAGGGCAGGGACTCGATGTCGCCCACGGTGCCGCCGATCTCGACGATGGCCACATCGACCGCTTCGGGCGTGCCGTAACCGGCGCCGCGCTTGACGAAGTCCTGGATTTCGTTGGTGACGTGGGGGATGACCTGCACGGTCTTGCCCAGGTAGTCGCCGCGGCGCTCTTTTTCGAGCACGCTTTTGTAGATCTGGCCGGTGGTGAAGTTGTTGGCCTTCTTCATCCGGGTGTTGATGAAGCGCTCGTAGTGGCCCAGGTCCAGGTCGGTTTCAGCGCCGTCGTCGGTCACAAACACCTCGCCGTGCTGGATGGGCGACATGGTGCCGGGGTCGACGTTGAGGTAGGGATCGAGCTTGATGAGGGTGACAGAGAGGCCGCGCGATTCAAGGATGGCGGCGAGCGATGCGGAGGCGATTCCCTTGCCCAGGGAAGACACCACACCGCCGGTGACGAAGACGAATTTGGTCATGTCCAAGACGGGAGCCTTGAGCTCCCGGTAGGTGGAAATCGTGATTATAGACAGTCGGGTTGGGGTTCATACCCACGTGGAGCTGTTTTGTGGTGTGTTTCCGCGCTGAGGCGGGCGCAGGCCGGTCGTGCTCATAACTCGCTTCGCTCGCCAAATCGCCTGATCCGGCCCGCGCCCGCCTCAGCGCTACACCGCCTCCGCAGGGTGCTCGGGTGCAGCTTCAGGTCGGGGCTGGAGCCGCCGACTACACCAGTGGGTACAGGTGTTCATGGGCTCTCTGCTACATTTCCCGGCATGAGCACATTGGCTGGAAAACACATCGTTCTGGGCTTGTCGGGCGGCATTGCGGCCTTCAAGTCGGCAGAACTCTGCCGCGCCTTGGTCAAGGCAGGCGTCACCGTGCAGGTCGTCATGACCGAAGCGGCCGAGCAATTCATGACGGCCGTCACCATGCAGGCTCTCTCGGGTAGGCCGGTCTACACCTCGCAGTGGGACACCCGAGAAGCCAACAACATGGCGCACATCAACCTGAGCCGCGAAGCCGATGCGATTGTGGTGGCCCCGGCCAGTGCGGATTTCATGGCCAAGCTTTTGCATGGCCGGGCCGATGAATTGCTCAGCCTGATGTGCCTGGCGCGGCCCTTGGACAAAGTGCCCTTGATCGTGGCCCCGGCCATGAACCGCGAAATGTGGGCCAACCCGGCCACCCAGCGCAATGTGGCGCAGCTCAAATTGGATGGCGTGCATGTGCTGGACGTGGGGCAGGGCGATCAGGCCTGCGGCGAAACGGGTGACGGCCGCATGCTGGAAGCCGAAGAAATTCTGGAAGACCTGGAGGCGTTTTTTGCGCCCAAGACCTTGGCGGGCCAACATGTGCTGGTCACGGCAGGGCCCACTTACGAAGCCATCGACCCGGTGCGCGGCATCACCAATTTGTCCAGTGGCAAGATGGGTTTTGCCATTGCCCGCGCTGCCCGCATGGCGGGTGCTGACGTGAGCTTGGTCGCCGGGCCTGTGCATTTGCCCACGCCACGCGGTGTGCAGCGCATCGATGTGCGTTCGGCCCGTCAGATGCTGGACGCGGTGCAGGCGCAGGTAGACAAGGCCTCGGTCTTTGTGGCCACGGCCGCTGTGGCCGATTGGCGGCTTGACACGCCAGCCGATCAAAAGATCAAAAAAGACGGTTCGGGTCAGACCCCAGCGCTGAAATTTGTGGAGAACCCCGACATTCTGGCCACGGTGGCGCAATCGCCCCGCGCTCAGTCTGGCGCTTTGTTTTGTGTGGGTTTTGCCGCCGAAAGCCACGACCTGCTGGCCCACGCCACAGCCAAGCGCATCCGCAAGGGCGTGCCGCTGTTGGTGGGCAACATCGGGCCTGCGACGTTTGGGCAGGACGACAACGCCCTGTTGTTGGTGGACGAGACGGGGGCTCGTGAGCTGCCGCACGCCAGCAAACAAGCGCTTGCGCAGCAGTTGATCGCTGACATCGCTGCCCGTTTGAAATAATGCCTTGCTTCACTGCGGCATGGCTTGGCGCCTGCCGCGCTCACTTTCTGGATCGCACATGAACATCGACCTCAAAATCATCGACGCCCGCATGGCCGACCAATTGCCCGCTTACGCCACCTCGGGCAGTGCCGGTCTGGATTTGCGTGCTTGTCTGGATGCGCCTTTGACCTTGCAGCCCAATGCCTGGCAGCTGGTGCCCACTGGCATTGCGGTACACCTGAAAGACCCTGGCTACGCCGCCATGCTCTTGCCGCGCTCTGGGCTTGGGCACAAGCACGGCATCGTGCTGGGCAATTTGGTGGGCTTGATCGACAGCGACTACCAAGGCCAGCTGATGGTCAGCGCCTGGAACCGCAGCGATGTGGCCTTCACCATCGAGCCGATGGAGCGCATCGCTCAAATGGTGATCGTGCCGGTGGTGCAGGCCACCTTCCACGTGGTCAATGAGTTTGACGCACCCACGGAACGAGGCGAGGGCGGTTACGGCTCGACCGGCAAAAAATAAGCGCCCGTGAGGGCGCGGCTTGGGGTCAGTGCAATGTGGGGCCTGTCGGGAGGCCTTCATCGCCCACTTCAATTTTGAAAAAGCCCGTGCCGCAGGTGCCGCTGCCCACTTCGGCTTCGGTCGGTTCGCGCACCGATTCGACTTTCAGGCTCAAACGCAAAGCGATGCCGGACAAAGGGTGGTTGCCGTCCAGCACCACGTGTTCCGGGTAAATTTCGGTCACGGTGTAGAGCACGTTGCGCGGGGCATCGGGGTGGCACCCTTCAGGCAAGGCCGTGCCCTCGATGGTCAGGCCTTCTTCCAGGCCAGCCGGGAAGAGGGCAAGCGGTTCCAGAAAAAGCAACTGGTCGTCGAAGTCGCCAAACGCGTCTTCAGGTTCGAGTTGCAGATTCACTTGGGCGCCTTTTTCGTGGCCTTGCAGGGCTTCCTCGATTTTGGGCAGCAAATCTTGGCCGCCAATGAAAAAATCAACGGGCTCGTCGAGGGTGTCCAGAACTTCGCCCAGGGTGTCTTTGAGTGTCCAGGTCAGTGCGACCACGGAAGGTGTCTTGATTTCCATAGGACAATTGTCGCAGTTTGGCGGCCTGTTTTGGCCGCCTTGGCATGGAAGCAGCGCAGCCTTGTTGCTTCTCACGGAACCAGAACATGAACACAGAACAACCCTTGGCCTTGCTCGGCGGCCTCACGCCCAGCCAATTCATGACGCGCCATTGGCAGAAAAAACCGCTGCTGGTGCGCAATGCGATTCCTGGCTTTGTGCCTTGCGTGAACCGCGCCGAATTGGTGGCCCTGGCTGGGCTTGAGGGCGTGGAGTCGCGCCTCATCATCGATTCGGACAAGGGGTGGAAGATGAAGCACGGCCCGCTTGCCAAACGCAGCTTGCCGCCCTTCAGCCAGAAGAAATGGACATTCCTGGTGCAGGGCGTGGACTTGCACCACGACGGTGTGCATGCCCTGATGCAGCAGTTTCGCTTTGTGCCCGATGCGCGGCTGGACGATTTGATGATCAGCTATGCCACCGATGGCGGCGGCGTGGGCCCGCACTTTGACAGCTACGACGTGTTTTTGCTGCAAGCGCACGGTCAGCGCCGCTGGCGCATTTGCCGCAACAAAGACCTGACGCTGCAGCCCGGCGTGCCGCTCAAGATTTTGCAGAACTTTGAAGCCGAAGAAGAGTTTGTGCTCAACCCCGGCGACATGCTGTACTTGCCGCCCAAGTACGCGCACGACGGCATTGCCGAAGGCGAGTGCATGACCTGGTCGATTGGTTTTCGCGCACCTCCCCAAGGGGAGCTGGCCCGTGAAATCTTGCTGGGCTTGGCCGACGAAGCGTTTGACGGCGTGGGCGATGCTTTGTACCGCGACCCCAAACAAGCCGCAGTGAGCCAACCCGCCGCCATGCCCGCAGCGCTGGGTGAGTTTGCCCGTGACGCGATCACCAAAGCGCTCAAGGACCCGCACCTGGTGGACAGTTTGCTCGGTGAGTACATGACCGAGCCCAAATCGAATGTCTGGTTTGATTCCCCAGAGGCCGAGCCCGATGTGTCGCACGGCGTGCAACTCGATCGCCGAACCAAAATGATGTACGACGATCGCCATGTCTTCATCAATGGCGAGAGTTTCCGCGTGGCGGGCAGTGATGCGCGCTGTCTGCGCCAGTTGGCCAATGACCGTCAGTTGTCCGCTGCCCATGTGTCAAAGATGAGCGATGCGGCCCGCGAGGCGCTCGAAGACTGGATGTCGGCCGGCTGGTTGGAAACCCTCTAAGGATCTTCCCTTGGTTGCTTGTTACTGAAGGTTTCATGTCAGTTTGATGTGCAGTCAGGTAAAACGCTATAATTTGAGACTGAGCACAAAAGAGCTCGAGTGCTTTTGTCTCGGTCTTAATTACCGTCTTGGTCATTAAGGCAGTTTCCGGAAATTGTTTTAACCCCTATAAGGAAAATCATCATGAACAAGTCCCTCGTTTTGGCCGCCGTGATCGCTGCTGCTGCTTTGGCCGCTTGCGGTAAAAAAGAAGAAGCCGCTGCTCCTGCTGCTCCCGTGGCTGCTCCTGCTGCCGCTCCAGCTGCTGACGCATCCGCTGCTCCTGCTGCCGCTCCAGCTGCTGACGCCGCTGCTGCTCCAGCTGCTGCCGCTCCAGCTGCCAAGTAATTGCTTGGATGATTCCTGGCGCAAGTCGGGAATGCATAAAAAAACCCCGCATTGCGGGGTTTTTTTATGGCTGGGCCGTGGCCCGCTTGAACAGATCAGCGCAACTCGTTGGCAATCAGCTTCAGGATGCGCTCGGCATTGGCCGCTTCTTCCGGCTTTCCGTTCACGTCCATCACCTGGATTTGGCTTTGCGTTTCGCCCTTGCCTGTCAATGTGATGCGGTAGCGTGAAAGGGCGGGCACTTCTTTTTTGCTGCTGAACATGCGCTCAAAGAAACCCGGTTCTTGAGCTGCCGTACCTGGCGCCACGTAACGCACAAAATACACGCCTTTGGTGCGGTCGCGATCTTCCACTGTGAATCCGCTCCGGTCCAGTGCCACGCCAGTGCGGCGCCAGCTGCGGTCCAAACTGTCGTTCAGGGCAATCGTGGGTTGACCCAGCACCAGAGACACTTGTGCGCTGGCCACAGGGGTGGCCGACGCAACGGCTGCTTTGCTGGCTTCGGGCGTTGCCCCCAGCTTGACCATCAAGCGGCGCAAAAATTCGATTTCCAGCTCAGGATCGCTTTCGCGCGGTTGCCAGATGGTGCTTGTTTTCTGTGCGCTCGAATAGTTCTCCACCATCCCCCTGTGGGTGATGTAGATTTCGACCCCGCCTTGGGCATTTCGCTCAATGCGGGTGCGGTATTTGTCACGTTCACCGGTTGAATACAAGTTGTCGAGCACTTTGCCCAATGTCTTGCGAATGAAGTCTTGTGGCAATTTGGCGCGGTTCTCGGCCCAGTCTGTTTCGACAATGCCCACATCCTTGGCTTCGGTCACTAGGTTAAAGCCATTGGTTTTCCAGAATTCAATGACCGGGTCCCACACCTTGTCTGCCGGGCGGGCCACAACCAGCCAACGCTGGTTGCCTTCCCGCATCATTTTCACGTCTCCCAAGCTGTTGGCCGCTGTGCCAGCATCGGTCACTTTGGCTGCAGCGCCTTGATACCCCAAGGCCGTGGCGGACGTGCTTTCCAGCGCATAGCGCGACTCTTTGCGCAATTGCGTCAAATCAGGCGGCACTTCCAGCGTGGTGGGCTTGGCTGCGCTTTTGTAGTTGATCTTGTCTTCTTCCAGTACGCCACAGGCGCTGAGCAAAATCGCTGCAGCAGCCACGGTGGTGCTGCGCTGGAGTGTCATCAAAGACTTGGAGGGACGGTTCACGAAGAATCCTTTGGTGGAAATCAGATCAGGCCACTGGCCTTGAGTGCGGCCTCGACCACAGGACGCTGGGATTCCGACAGCTCGGTCATGGGCAAGCGCAAAGCCGGGCCCGACAGGCCCATGCGGTTCATGGCCCACTTCACCGGGATCGGGTTAGCTTCCACAAACAGGTTTTTGTGCACGGGCATCAGCTGGAACTGGATTTTCATGGCCGTAGCAATGTCGCCTTTCATGGCGGCCACGCAAAGTTCATGCATCAAACGGGGGGCCACGTTCGCCGTCACGCTGATGTTGCCTGCACCGCCGACCAGCATGAGGGCCACGGCGGTCGGGTCATCACCCGAAAACACGGCAAAGGACTTGGGCAGATCACGGATCAGCCACTGAGCGCGTTCAATGTTGCCCGTGGCTTCCTTGATGCCGATGATGCCGGGCACTTGGGCCAGACGCAGGACGGTGTCGTGCTGCAAATCGGCCACGGTGCGGCCGGGCACGTTGTACAAAATCACCGGCAGCTTGGGGGTGGCTTCGGCAATGGACTTGAAGTGCTGGAACAAGCCCTCTTGTGTGGGCTTGTTGTAGTAGGGCACCACCTGGAGTTGGGCATCTGCGCCAATCGACTCGGCAAACTTGGCCAGTGCAATGGCTTCGGCCGTGGAGTTGGCACCACAGCCCGCAATGATGGGGATGCGCTTGGCCGCTTGCTCGACCGAGACGCGCAGGATTTCGCGGTGTTCGTCCACCGTCACAGTGGGCGATTCGCCCGAGGTGCCGACGATCACCAAAGCATCGGTGCCTTCGGCCACATGCCAATCGATCAGTTTTCGCAAAGTGGGGTAATCCACTTGGCCGTCTGTCAGCATGGGGGTGATCAGGGCAGGAATGCTGCCTTGGATAGGGCGAAATTCGGTGGTCATGTCAGCGTGTTCTGAACGAAAAAGGACATTCTAACGACAGCGCACGGAATTTCCGGACTGCCCAGTGGGGCGGATGTCACCAGAAGTGACTCTGCAGGGCCAGCGATCGTTCAGTGTGAAGCCAGGTGCCAGCGCACAGGCGTGCCGGATGGCGCGGCACGCACAGCGGCGATGCGCTGCACAAAACGGTCTGGCGAGGCTTCAAAACCGTCTTCATAAGCCACGGTGCGCAAACCCTGGGTGGCGCTGAGCAGCTCGCCCGCTTGCAACAAAAAGTCAGGCCGGGACGGTTTGCCCACGGACTCGTTGCCTGCTGCAAAGGTTTCGTAAATCAGCACACCCCCTTCGGCCAGGCTCTGCACCATGACCGGCAGCAAGGGCCGCCACAGGTAATTCGTCACGATCACGGCATCGAAAGTTTGGTCTGCAAAAGGCCAGGGGCCGTTTTCGATGTCGGCCAGCACGGTCTGCCCAGCGGGCGCTGCCAGGGCCAAGGCCTCAGGATGGCGGTCCACGCCGGTGACCGGGTGGCCAAGGGCTGCCAAAAAGCGCATGTGGCGGCCTGCGCCGCAGGCCACATCGAGTACACGCCCTTGCGGTCGGATCAAATGGGCCCAGCGCTGGACCCAGGCGGAAGGATGTTCAGTACCGTGCATGGTCAATCCATGGATTCAAAAACAGGCCCACAACTGCTCGGACAACATGATCAGCATGTCCGGGCGCTGGTAAAGCCAGACCACACCGGCCATGACCACAAGCAGCGCGCCCCATGCAAGGGCTTTGTGCCATGCGGACTGGCGGGTCTGGCGCATCGGATCAAGCCGCCTGAAGTGGCTTGCGCACGATGGCGCTCTCGCGCACCGGCAGGTTCACCAGCGCTGCAAAAACGCCCAGCGCAATGGCCAGGTACCAGACGATGTCGTAGCTGCCTGTTTTGTCGTACAAGTAGCCGCCCAGCCACACGCCCATGAAGGAGCCGATCTGGTGGCTGAAGAAGATGAAGCCGCCCAACATGGACAGGTGCGCCACGCCAAAAATCTGCGCCACCGCCGCGTTGGTGGGGGGCACGGTGGACAGCCACAGCAGCCCCATGACGGCCGAGAACAGGTACACGCTGGTGGGTGTGAGTGGTGCCAGCAGGAACAGCACGATCGCCACCGAGCGCGAAAAATAAATCGTCGCCAGGATTTTCTTTTTGGCCATCTTCTGGCCCAACGTGCCCGCGATGTAAGTGCCAAAAACGTTGAACAAGCCGATCAAGGCCAGCGCGTAACTGGCGACCTGCGGTGGCAAACCGTGGTCTTTGAGGTAGCTGGGCATGTGCACGCCAATGAACACCACCTGAAAGCCGCACACAAAATAACCCGCCATCAAAAGCTGAAAGCTGGGGTACTTGAACGCTTCGCTCAGCGCCTGAGCAATGCTCTGGTCACGCTTGACCTGACCGGGCGCATGGAGTGCCGGCTCGCGCAGACCCCAAGCCAGTGGAATGATCAAGAAAGTGGCTGCAGCCAAAATCACCAAAGCATTTTGCCAGCCCGCTTGACTGATCAGCATGCCCTCGACCGGCACCATCAGGAACTGCCCGAAGCTGCCCGCTGCCGCCGCAATGCCCATGGCCCAGGAGCGTCGCTCGGCCGGCACATTGCGCCCGATCACGCCATAAATCACGGCGTAAGTCGTGCCCGCTTGTGCGGTGCCAATGATTACCCCGGTGAACAGGGCAAACAGCCAAGGCGTGGTCGCTTGTGACATGCCCACCAGGCCCAGCGCATAGAGCAAGGCGCCGGCAATGATCACGCGGAAAGCGCCAAACCGGTCAGCCAGCATGCCCGCAAAAATGCCCATGAAACCCCAGGCCAGGTTTTGGATGGCCATGGCCATGGCGAATTCCTGGCGCCCCCAGCCTTGCGATTGGGTCACGGGTTGCAGCCAAAGGCCAAAGCCGTGGCGGATGCCCATGGACAGGGTGACGATGGCGGCGCCGCATGCGAGCACCTGGAACAATGAAAGCGGTTTGTGTTGCATCCTTGGACTGTAACCAATCTCACACAAGCGCGTGGTCACGTCATGGACTGTGCTTTTGGCGAAAGACCTGGATCCCGGATCAAGTCCGGGATGACCCTTTGAGGGGTAACCGTTGTCGGTGCAGTCGTTGATGATGACCCGTTGAGTGGTGTGCAATTGAGGGGCGTGCAGTTGAGGGGCGTGCAGTTGAGAGGGCGCCGTCTTGGGTGGCTTGGTTTTTTGGGGGGAGATGACTTGTCACCCCGGGCTTGACCCGGGGTCCATGCGCAAGCACCACGACTTGGCCCCTGACCTGGTTTGCTGTACGTCGAACCCATACGAATACTGGTTATTCATCCAGTTTGTCGGCGCAATTCCCACTACAATCCGCCACCATGGCTACCCAAACATCTGTCAAAACC
>NZ_JAOASQ010000033.1 GCF_030158565.1 Limnohabitans sp.
ACATTTACCCCAACGAAGCGAGGTTCTTCGAAGAGATCGCTGAAAACCGCGCCAAAGGCAACGCCTGGATCCCGACCAAAATCGTCGAGGAACTCAAGCCCAAAGCCCAAGCCGCTGGACTGTGGAACCTGTTCCTGCCCAAGTCACCACGCGCACCGCAAGGTCTGTCGAACCTGGAATACGCCCCCCTGTGCGAAATCATGGGCCGCGTGCCTTTTGCCGCAGAGATCTTCAACTGCTCGGCCCCTGACACCGGCAACATGGAAACGCTGGAACGCTACGCCAGCGAAGCCCTCAAGGACGAATGGCTGGAGCCCCTGCTGCGCGGCGAAATCCGCTCGGCCTTTCTGATGACCGAGCCCGACGTGGCATCGTCGGACGCCACCAACATCGAATGCGAAATCCGCCGCGATGGCGACGACTACGTCATCAACGGGCGCAAGTGGTGGTCGTCCGGTGCCGGTGACCCACGCTGCGCCGTCTACATCGTGATGGGCAAGACCAACCCCGACGCGGGCCGCCACGAGCAGCAGTCCATGATCGTGGTGCCTGCCAATGCACCGGGCGTCACCGTGGTGCGGGCTTTGTCGGTGTTCGGCTATGACGATGCGCCGCACGGCCACATGGAGGTGGTGCTCAAAGACGTGCGCGTGCCGGCCAGCAACCTGCTGCTGGGCGAAGGCCGTGGCTTCGAGATCGCCCAAGGCCGCTTGGGCCCTGGACGCATCCACCACTGCATGCGCACCATCGGCATCGCCGAGCGCGCGCTCGAGTTGATGTGCAAACGCCTGAACAGCCGCGTGGCCTTTGGCCGCGAAGTGGCCCGCCAAACGGTCTGGCAAGAGCGCATTGCCGAGTCCCGCTGCATGATTGAGCAGGCCCGTCTGCTCACCCTCAAAGCCGCCTCCATGATGGACACCGTGGGCAACAAGGTGGCCAAGGCCGAGATCGCCATGATCAAGATCGTGGCCCCCAACATGGCTTGCCAGATCATCGACTGGGCCATCCAGGCCCACGGCGGTGGCGGCGTATCGCAAGACTTCCCGCTGGCCTATGCCTACGCCCACCAGCGCACACTGCGCTTGGCCGACGGTCCGGACGAAGTGCACCGCAACTCGCTGGCCAAGCTGGAGCTGGCCAAACACCTGGCCATGCCCGGTGAAGTGGACATGCCCATCACACGCGGCAGCTGAAGCACCCACCTCTTGCCATCAACGGCCTGCTCCACCCATGTGTGGCAGGCCGTTTTTTTGAGATGATCACCTCTTTGACTCAGACCTGAAGTGACCCACCATGATTGATCTGTACACTTGGCCCACACCCAACGGCCACAAAATCCACATCATGCTGGAGGAGTGCGGCCTGCCCTACAAGGTCCATGCCATCAACATCGGCACCGGCGACCAGTTCAAGCCCGCATTCCTCAAGATCAGCCCCAACAACAAGATCCCCGCACTGGTGGACTCTGACGGCCCTGACGGCAAGCCCATCGCCCTGTTCGAGTCTGGCGCCATCTTGCTGTACTTGGCGGCCAAGACCGGCAAATTTTTGCCGCAAAGTGACCACGCCAAATACGATGTGCTGCAATGGCTGATGTTCCAGATGGGCGGCGTGGGTCCCATGTTGGGCCAGGCCCACCACTTTCGCATCTACGCGCCCGAGAAGATCGAATACGGCATCAACCGATACACCAACGAGGCCAAGCGCCTGTATGGCGTGATGGACAAACAGCTCAAAAACCATGACTGGATCGCAGGCGATGAGTACTCCGTGGCCGACATGGCCATCTTCCCTTGGCTGCGCAGCTGGCAAAACCAAGGCATCGACTGGGCCGATTACCCTCACCTCAAAGTCTGGTTTGACCGCATCGCCGAACGCCCTGCCGTTCAAAAAGCCGTTCAGGTGCTGGCCGATGCCCGCAAACCTTTGCTGGACGACAAAGCCAAAAAGGCCTTATTTGGTGCCGCGCAGTACAAAAAACGCTGAAGTTTTTTGATGCCCAACCCAAGAACAGGCGATTTGCTGGTTAGAATAACGGCAGTCGGAGCGTAGCGCAGCCTGGTAGCGCATCTGCTTTGGGAGCAGAGGGTCGCGAGTTCGAATCCCGCCGCTCCGACCATTCATCAAGACCCGCGAGGGCACTGAACATCAAAGGCCCGTCAGGGCCTTTTTTGTTTTTGCAACTGTCCGTAGCTCAGTTGGATAGAGCAACAGCCTTCTAAGCTGTGGGTCACAGGTTCGATTCCTGTCGGACAGGCCATATCCCCCATCAACAAGCCCCCCCACAGAAGCGAACGCGGTCTTCATGCACACAACTGTGTGCAGACTCGCCTTGTGCACTCGGGTTTGCCTAAAAAAACCAGCCGCGACAAGGTCCACACCTCCAACACCCACTGCCCCATCACAGGGAGGTGTTTGAATCAGTCCAAGGGTCTTCACCAAAGAGCTTGAGGCCCTTGGCATGCCAAAATCAGCTGCAACACATTCACAGGTTTGCAGCACACATGTTTCGCAACGCAGTCATCACCGGCGCATGTGGCGGCCTGGGGCAAGCCCTGGCACGTCTTCTGATCGGACAAGGTGCTCATGTCGCTTTGGTGGGCATGAACACCTCAGCCTTGAACGACTTGGCGGCGCTGGCGCCAGAGCGTTGCCGCGTCTACACCCCCGATGTGTCGGATGCGCTCGCCATGCAGGCCATGGGCGCAGACTGGCTGCAACACCATGGCACCCCCGATTTGGTCATTGCCAATGCGGGCGTGGCCGGTGGTTTTGACACTGCAGAATCGACAGACTTGGCCGTGATGCGCCGCATGCTGGAGATCAACCTGCTGGGCGTGGCCAGCACCTTCCATCCCTTCTTGCGTGCCATGCGTGACAGCGGCCAAGGCGGCGCGCTGGTCGGCGTGGCCAGCGTGGCAGGTTGGCGCGGCATGCCGGGTAACGGGGCGTATTGCGCGAGCAAAGCGGGCTTGATCGCCTATTTGCAAAGCCTGCGCGCCGAATTGCGGCCCACACGACTCACCGTTCACACCATCAGCCCCGGGTATTTGCGCACCGCACTCACAGCAGGCAACACCTTTGCCATGCCCGGCCTGCTCGGCCCCGACGAAGCCGCCAGCGCTTTGCTGCAAGGCCTCGTCCAAGGCCGTGAACACATTGTTTTGCCCCGGCGCATCGGCTGGCTGTCCAAAGCCTTGTCGCTGCTGCCTGCAAGGCTGCACGACCGCATTTTGCTGGGCCAGCCCCGCAAGCCGCGTGCAGGCCAAGCGGGCGCCACGCCCATTCCGGGTCTGCCCCCATCCTCATCGTCCCCACCATGACCACCACCCGCACCGAAGAACAAATCGCCCTCATTGGCGCAGGCCCCGCTGGCCTGGCCGGTGCGCGGGCGCTCAGCCTGCACGGCGTGCCCTTTCAGGGCTTTGAAGCCCACACCGAAGTGGGTGGCCTGTGGAACGCGGGCAACCCCCGCTCCACCGTCTACGAGTCCGCCCATCTGATCTCCAGCAAACGCATGACGGAATTCACCGAATTCCCGATGTCTGGTGATGCCGCCGACTACCCCAGCCACCGCGAGTTGTTGCCTTATTTCAAGGCCTATGCCGAGCATTTCGATTTGCTGCGGCATTACCGCTTTGGTGTGCGCGTGGTCCGGGTCGAACCGGTGAGCGATGCGCCCGACACGCTCTGGCGCGTGAGCATCGACCCCGGCAACGGCCGACTGGAGACGGCCAACTACAAAGGCGTGGTCATTGCCAACGGCACCCTGGCTGAGCCCAATATGCCCGCTTTTGAAGGCCAGTTCAGCGGCGAGCTGCTGCACACCTCGGCCTACAAAAGCGCCCGCCAGTTCGACGGCAAACGCGTGCTCATCGTGGGCGCGGGCAACTCGGGTTGCGACATCGCGGTCGACGCCGTGCACCACGCCCAAAGCATCGACATCTCGGTGCGCCGGGGTTATTACTTCGTGCCCAAATACGTGTTCGGCAAACCGGCCGACACCGTGGGCGGCAAGATCACGCTGCCCATGCGCCTGAAGCAAGCCATCGACAGCACCATCCTCAAATGGTTCACCGGCGATCCGGTGCGCTTTGGCTTCCCCAAGCCCGCCTACAAGATGTACGAGTCGCACCCGGTGGTCAACTCACTCATCCTGTACCACATTGGCCATGGCGATGTGAAGGTGCGCCCCGACATCGCGCGGCTGGATGGCCACACCGTGCACTTCAAAGACGGCAGCCAAAAAGACTACGACATGGTCATGGCCGCCACTGGATACAAGCTGCACTACCCCTTCATCGACCGCGCCCTGCTCAACTGGCAAGGCATGGCGCCCAAGCTCTACCTCAACATCCTCTCGCCACAGTTCAGCCGTCTGGCCGTGCTGGGCATGGTCGAGGCCAGTGGTCTGGGCTGGCAAGGCCGCTACGAACAAGCAGAGCTGGTGGCCCGCTACTTCAAAGGGCTGGACACTGGCAGCACAGCAGCGGCGGCCTTGAACACAGCCCGCCAAGGCCCCTCGCCCGATGTGTCGGGGGGCTACCAATACCTGCAACTCGAACGCATGGCTTACTACGTCAACAAAGACGCCTACCGCGCTGCCGTGCGCCAAGCCTCGGCCGCGCTGGCCTGACCACAGCCCCCATAAGGAACACCCCATGCTGCCTGTTGACGAGATCCGCCTGAACTTCAACCCCGCCTCGCTGGCGGTGCTCAATGTGGTGCTGGGCTTTTTGATGTTCGGCATCGCGCTCGATACCCGCATCGAAGACTTTCGCCGCTTGCTGCGCATGCCCATGGCTTTTGCCGTGGGCATTGCGGCGCAGTTTCTGGTGCTGCCCGCCATCACCTTTGGCCTCACGCTGGTGCTGCAGCCTGCGCCCAGCATCGCGCTGGGCATGATTTTGGTGGCCTGCTGCCCACCCGGCAACGTGAGCAACATCCTGACCCACCGAGCCAACGGCAATGTGGCGCTCAGCGTGTCCATGACCGCCGTGTCAAACGCCATCTCGGTGTTCGCCATGCCGCTCAACTTTGCTTTCTGGGGCAGCATCCACCCCACGGCGTCCAAGCTGTTGACCAGCATTGCGCTCGATCCTGCACAGATGTTCGTGCACATCCTCTTGATCATCGGCTTGCCCTTTGTGCTGGGCCTGGCTTGCGTGCACCGCTTTCCGGTCTGGACCGAGCGCTTCAAAAAGCCGCTGCGCATCCTCAGTTTTCTGGCCTTGATCGGCTTCATCATCGGCGCCATCGCGGGCAACTGGCGCTACTTCATGGACTATGTCGGCTTGGTACTCATGGCGGTGGTGCTGCACGACGCGCTGGCCTTTGCCACCGGCTGGTCGATTGCGCGCATGGCGCGATTGAGCGACTACGACTGCCGCGCCGTGTCCATTGAAGTGGGCATCCGCAACGCGGGTCTGGGCCTGGTGCTGATCTTCAGCTTCTTCAACGGCTTGGGCGGCATGGCCGTGGTGGCGGGCGTTTGGGGCTTTTGGGACATCATCGCGGGCCTGATCCTGGCCGGTTGGTGGGCGCGCAAACCCTTGACCAGTGGCGGCCCTGCAGCGGTGGACCCCACAGCGTGAAGACGCCCCAAGCCGCCCGCGTGCTGATCACCGGGGCCTCTGGCTTTTTGGGTCAGGGCCTGATCCGCACCCTGGCAGAGCGCCGTACTTGCGCACACGTGGTCGCGGTCGATGTGCGCGAGGTGCCGCCCGAACAACGCCTGCCCGGCATCAGCTACGTCACGCAAGATGTGCGCGATCCGGCGCTGGCCGGCACCCTTGCCGCACACCGCATCGACACCGTGGTGCACCTGGCCTCCATCGTCACGCCCGGCAAAGATTCGAACCGCGCATTTGAATATTCCGTCGATGTGGGGGGCACTCAAAACGTGCTGCAAGCCTGTGTGCAACGTGGCGTGGCGCACATCGTGGTCTCGTCCAGCGGCGCGGCCTACGGCTACCACGCCGACAACGCGGCCTGGCTCACCGAAGACATGCCGCTGCGCGGCAACGAGAGCTTTGCCTACTCGCACCACAAACGTCTGGTCGAAGAGATGCTGGCGCAATACCGCCAGAGCCATCCGCAACTGCAGCAAACCGTGCTGCGCATCGGCACCATCCTGGGCGAGCGGGTCAACAACCAGATCACCGCCCTGTTTGAGAAAAAACGCCTGTTGGCCATCCGTGGAAGTGACAGCCCCTTTGTGTTCATCTGGGACGAAGACGTGACCGGTGCCATCGTGCATGCGCTGAGCGGCCAAGCCGAAAGCGGCTGCTTCAACCTGGCCGGTGACGGCGCTCTGACGATCTTCGAGATCGCTCAGCGCTTGAACAAACCAGCCCTTGTCTTGCCCGCTTGGTTGTTGCAATCCGCTTTGTTTGTGGGGCACAAGCTGGGCATCAGCCGCTACGGCCCCGAGCAACTCGACTTTCTGCGCTATCGGCCTGTGCTGCTGAACACCGCGCTCAAAACCCGGTTCGGCTACACGCCTGACAAGACCAGCGCGCAGGCCTTTGAAGCGTTCGTGGCTGCTCGCGCGATCACAGACAAGCCTGTGCGCTGTCTCTGAGCCTCACAGCAAAGGCCGCAACTCCCGCGCTGCCTCCAAGAGCAGGGGCAACCACTTGCGTTGCACCGCAGCGTCTGACAACTGTTCGGGCGTGCCCACCACATTGAGCGCAGCCAAAGTTCGGCCCTGCATATTGCGCAGCGGCACCGCCAGCGCATGGATGCCCAGCTCGTGGGCATCGCGCGACAAGGCGTGGTCTTGCGTGCGAACCTGGTCGATGATTTTTTTGAAAGCCGCCGTGCCCACTTCGGTTTGCGGCGTGATGCGGGCCAGGCTGCGGCCTTTGAGCCATGCGCTCAATTCGGCCTTGGGCCAATTGGCCAACAAAACCTGCCCGGTGGATGTGGCGTGTGCCGGCAATCTCGCGCCCAAGTGCAAGCCGTAAGCGAGGTGACGCACAGGCTCGGCCACGCCCGCGCTGCGCGCCACGATCACGCATTCGTCACCGTCCAGCACCACCGCAGAAAACGCCGCCTGCGTCTGCGAGGCCAGGCGGTTGAGTGTGGGTTGCAAGGCTCGGGGCAAGCGTGAGGTGGCCATGTAGCTGCCCGCAAAGCGCAGCACACGGGCCGACAACCAGTAGTGGCTGCCATCGGTTTCCAGATAACCCAACTCGGCCAGCGTGAGCAAATGCCGCCGCGCCGCCGCGCGGGTGATGCCGGTGCGTTGCGCGGCCAAGGTCGCATTCAGGCGCTGGCGCTCGGTGTCAAAGGCTTCCAGCACGGCCAGGCCTTTGGCCAGGCCTTCGATGTAATCCGCTTTGGCGATGGTCATGTGGTCCTTGATCGTGAAACGTCGGGGCTGCAGCCACCGACCTACAAAGTCATCGGGAAGTCGGCGGCTTCAGCTTTGACATGCTGTGTTGAATGCCCGTGTTGATGCGCATCAATTTGCGCGATGATCGCACAAATTATCCACTGAACGTGCAAACTCAGATCAGTGCAAAGCATTGAAACCGACAGGACGCCTAAGCTCGTGCTCATTGTTTTGAGACTTCTTGAAGGAGACACACCCATGACCAAAGCCACCCGCACCCAAGTTGCCATCATTGGCGCAGGCCCCTCGGGCTTGCTGCTCGGCCAATTGCTGCACAAAGCAGGCGTTGACGCCATCATCGTGGAGCGCCAAAGCGGCGATTACGTGCTGAGCCGCATCCGTGCAGGTGTGCTGGAGCAAGTCACCATGGACCTGCTCGATGAAGCGGGGGTCGGCCAGCGCATGCATGCAGAAGGCTTGATCCACGGCGGCTTTGACCTGCTGTTCAAAGGCGCACGCCACCGCATCGACATGAACCAGCTCACGGGCGGCAAAAACGTCATCGTGTACGGCCAGACCGAAGTCACCCGCGACCTGATGGATGCCCGCCAAGCCGCAGGCTTGCCCACCGTGTACGAGGCGGGCAATGTGCAGGTGCACGAGTTTGACTCTGCCAAGCCTCGCGTGACCTACGAAAAGGACGGTCAAGTTCACACCATTGAGTGCGACTTCATCGCAGGCTGCGACGGCTTTCACGGCGTGTGCCGCGCCAGCGCCCCCAAAGACAAGATCCGCGAATACGAAAAGGTCTACCCCTTCGGCTGGCTGGGCGTGCTGTCCGACACCCCGCCTGTGCACCACGAGCTGATTTACGCCAACAGCACGCGCGGCTTTGCCCTGTGCTCGCAGCGCAGCGCCACGCGCAGCCGCTACTACCTGCAAGTGCCGCTGACCGACAAGGTGGAAGACTGGAGCGACGAAGCCTTTTGGGAAGAGCTGCGCAATCGCCTCGACCCCGAAGCCCGCGAGCACCTGGTCACTGGCCCCAGCATCGAAAAAAGCATCGCCCCGCTGCGCAGCTTTGTGACCGAGCCGATGCGCTTTGGCCGCATGTTCCTGGCCGGTGACGCCGCCCACATCGTGCCGCCCACCGGCGCCAAGGGCCTGAACCTCGCCGCCACCGACGTGAAGTACCTGTCCGCCGCCCTCATCGAGTACTACCAGGAGAACTCGGAGGCCGGCATCGACAGCTATTCCGAGCGCTGCCTGCGCCGCATCTGGCGGGCCGAGCGTTTTTCCTGGTGGTTCACCAGCCTGATGCACAACTTCCCGGAAAACGGCGACATCGGCCAAAAGTTCCAGGACGCTGAACTCGATTACCTGATCCACAGCGAATCGGGCTCCCAAACCATTGCCGAGAACTACGTGGGGCTGCCGCTGGACTTTGGTGACTGATTCGGAGCCCCATGGATACCGGCTCGCAGGCCGGTATGACATGCTTTTTTGCAAGCCCTGGCATGCGCGCTCGGCTCTTATGACATCAATACGGCAAGTTGCACGCAGCATCAAAACAGCAACTTGCGCGCTGCATCGAAACAGCAACTTGCTCACCATATCGAAAAAGCAACTTGCTCACCGTATCGAAAACGCAACTTGCTCACCGTATCGAAAAAGCAACTTGCTTGTCACCCCGGACTTGATCCGGGGTCCATGCCTTGCGCCACATGACCGGTCAGGGTTGTGCCTGGCCTGCAAACGTCGGACCTGAAGGTGCCGACCTGCGGGGGCCGGCTATTTGCAGGTCAGCGGATTCAACGCCAAGCAAACGTGACAGTACCCCGTCAGCGCACTGCTCATAATGTGGACCAAAGCATTTCAAGGTCCAGCATGTCCTCTCTTAAACCCCTGCGCGGTGTGCGCGTTCTCAGCCTCGCCCTCAACCTGCCCGGCCCCGCCGCGCTCATGCGCTTGGCCCAAATGGGCGCCAGCTGCACCAAGGTCAACCCGCCTTCGGGCGACCCGATGCAGCACTACACACCCGACGGCTACGACATGCTGCACCATGGCGCCAAGCACAAAACGCTGGACCTCAAAACCGCCGCCGGTCAGGCGGCGCTGCACAAGCTGCTGCCCAAGACCGATGTCCTGCTGACCTCGTTTCGGCCCTCGGCCCTGAGCAAGTTGGGCCTGAGCTGGAAAACTTTGCACAAGCAATACCCCACACTGAGCTTGATCGAAGTGGTCGGTGCTCCCGGCCCGCTGGCCGAGATCCCTGGACACGATTTGACGTACCAAGCCGAAGTCGGTCTGGTCAACGGCATGGACTTGCCGCCCAGCCTGTTCGCCGACATGGGCGGTGCACTCATGGCCAGCGAAGCCACACTCAAGGCCTTGATCACGCTCAAGACCACCGGCAAAGGCAGCCACCACGAAGTGGCCTTGTCAGATGCCGCAGCCTGGTTGGCCCTGCCCCGCCAGCTGCGCATGACCACGCCCGATGGCGCTGTGGGTGGCGCACACGCGGGCTACCGGGTCTATGCCTGCAAAAACGGCCGCGTGGCCGTGGCTGCGCTGGAGCCGCACTTTGCCATCCGTCTTTGCGAAGCCGCTGGCATCACGTTGGCACACCCCGTCAAAGACCTGTTCAAGCCCGCCACGCGCAAAGCCGTCGAAACATTCCTGGCCAGCCAAACCCGCGCCCAGCTGGACAAGCTGGCCACGGCCAAAGACATTCCGATGCTGACGCTGGCGCGCTGAAACGACTGTCCTGACGCGCCTCAAACTTCGATCGCCCCACGGCGGATCTGATCGCGCTCCAAGCTCTCAAACAGCGCCTTGAAGTTCCCCTCGCCAAAGCCCTCGTCGGCTTTGCGCTGGATGAACTCAAAAAACACCGGCCCCAGCAAGGTCTGGCTGAAGATCTGCAGCAGCAAACGCTTTTCGCCGTTGGCGGTGGAGCCATCCATCAAAATGCCACGCGCCTGCAACTCGGGCACCGGTTCACCGTGGCCGCTCAAGCGCTCTTCGAGCATCTCGTAGTAAATGTCGTTGGGTGCGGTCATGAGCGGAATGCCCGCCATCTGCAACGCGTCCACGCTTTTGAGAATGTCATCGGTCAAAAGCGCAATGTGCTGGATGCCCTCGCCATTGAACTGCATCAGGAACTCTTCGATCTGGCCACCGGTCTTGCCCGACTCTTCATTCAGCGGGATGCGGATCAGGCCATCGGGCGCGGTCATGGCCCGGCTGGTGAGACCCGTGTATTCGCCCTTGATGTCGAAGTAACGGATCTCGCGGAAGTTGAAAATCTTCTCGTAGAAGCTGCCCCAAAACGCCATGCGGCCTTTGTACACGTTGTGCGTCAAATGGTCGATGAGTTTGAAACCATGGCCCGGCGGGTGGCGGTCCACGCCGTCGATGAATTCGAAGTCGATGTCGTAAATGCTCTTGCCGTCTTCGTAGCGGTCGATCAAATACAGCGGCGCACCGCCAATGCCCTTGATCGCGGGCAGGCGCAACTCCATCGGGCCGGTGGGCACATCCACCGGCTGGGCGCCCATCTCCAATGCACGGGCATAAGCTTTGTGCGAATCCTTCACGCGAAACGCCAAGGCACAGGCACAGGGGCCGTGCTCAGAGGCAAAGTAGCCGGCTAGGCTTTTGGGCTCGCGGTTGACGATGAAATTGATGTCGCCCTGACGGTAGAGCACCACGTCCTTGGACCTGTGCTTAGCCACCAGAGAAAAGCCCATTTTTTCAAACAAGGGCTCCAGCGTGTTGGCGACAGGGGAAGCGAACTCGACGAACTCGAAGCCGCACAGGCCCATGGGGTTGTCAAACAAATCAGCCATGAAAAATCTCCAGCAGTGAATCGGGCCATGCTGCTGTGTGCGCGCGGCCCGAATTGAAATCGGTCAAACAAAAAAGGATTTTTGTAGGTCGGACCTTCAAGTCCGACGTGGCACTTATTGATCACCAACATGTCGGGGCTGAAGCCGCCGACCTACAAGGAAAGGTTCAGAGCCACTGCGGCGGCGCGCAAGGCTTGCCCCGCGTGCTGCGCGCGAGGTGGATACCGACGATCAAGACTTGGATGCTCATGGAGAAAAGTTCAACAGCAGCCCAGCAGTTTGCCTGCATTTGGGCCATGCGTCCAGTTTAAACCGCTGGCTCAGGCGGCCAAACACAAAGCCCCGCAAAACGCATGCCTTGCGGGGCTTTGTGATCCGCGACCCTCAGGGCCACAGCGAGATCAAGCGATCTTGAGCAAACGGGCTTGCCCATTGGGCTTCTTGGGCAAGGTCAGCTGCAACACGCCGTCTTCGTACTTGGCCTGTGCCGCCGCCTGGTCCACACTCTCATCGAGCGTGAAGCTGCGCGACACGCTGCCGTAATAGCGCTCGCTGCGGATGACTTTGGCGCCTTCCTTTTCTTCCTTTTCTTTTTTCACTTCGGCACTGAGCGACACCTGGTTGCCGTCCACCGACACCTTGATGTCGTCCTTGTTGACACCGGGAATTTCGGCTTTCACAAAAAAATTCTTGTCATCTTCTGACAAGTCAAGCCGCATCTGTGGCTCGCCCTCCAGCATGCGGTACACCGGGCGCATGGCAAAGCCCTTGAAAAAATCATCCCCGAAAGGATCTCTCAATTCACTGAAAGGGTTAAAGCGTGTGAGGTTGCTCATGGTCATTTCTCCATTGGTTGAAAACATCTGCAAGCCGTGGGCTGCACTTTGTTCGAGCGCTGACGGGGCGCAACGCCCGCGAGACTGGTGGGTCACCAAGCCCCACCCACACTGTCATGCTTGACGATCGCCTTGTCTGTTTTGCAAACCACACAGACAAGACCCGCCCGAAGCCTGCTAACCTGCAGCAACACAGCCATGAGGTCCAGATGACATCCCCAACCCACACCGCCGCGCCTGCGCCACAGGACGAAAGCCAACAGCTTGAACTGCTGCGCCAGCACCGCCGGGCTCATCGGCAAAAACACGCCATCGTCCCGATGCTGTCGGCCGAACACCTCCAGATCCCACCGCCCACACGCGGCCAATGGCTGGCCGACATCGTGGCCGCCACCGTGGGTTCCTGGCGTTTCATCATCCTCCAGAGCACCGCCATCGTGGTCTGGATCGC
Source organism: Limnohabitans sp. (assembly GCF_030158565.1). Classification (GTDB taxonomy): domain Bacteria; phylum Pseudomonadota; class Gammaproteobacteria; order Burkholderiales; family Burkholderiaceae_C; genus Limnohabitans_A. The sequence continues at coordinate 12,478 of NZ_JAOASQ010000033.1, forward strand.
GGGCAACGTCTTGAGCGGTACAGCGGCCTGGGACCCCTACCCCTTCATCTTGCTGAACTTGCTGCTGTCATTTCAAGCGGCCTACACCGCGCCAGCGATCATGATGAGTCAAAACCGCCAGTCCGAAATGGACCGACGCCATGCGCAAAATGACTACGAAATCAACGTCAAAGCCGAACTGGAAATCGAGCTCCTGCATGAAAAAATCGACATCATGAAAGAGCAAAAACTGTTGGTGCTGACCCAGGCCGTGCGCGAGCTGTCCGAGCAAGTCAAAGTCCTGTCACAACGACTGCCCTCCGCCCACTGAGCAGGCCAAAACAAAACCTCAAAAGCCCCGACTACCGCCCATGCCGCTGCCCATACCGCCCCCGCGGCGGCGCATCTCGGTGCCCGGGCGTGGCTCTGAACGGCGCCCTTCATCGTGCGTACCAGCCGATCCCACAGCGGGCAGCAAGCCAGGCATCGCGCCCAGCAAAGCCTGGTTGGCCAACAGCTGCTGAGTCGGCGTCAACACGGCATACAAATTCTTGACCGCCTGCTCTGCGTCTTCCAGCAAGGCCAAACGGTTCTGCAGGTTCATCACCACACGGCCCATTTGCGCAGGCGCACACTCTTGCGCACTGGGCAGCACAGGCCGCTCACGGTAAAAGTGCTGGGTGAAGGCCTCCACCTTGGATTGGTAGACCTGCCACAGGGGCCACTGCTCTGGCGTCAGTTGCAATTGACGCTGCAATGGCTCCACCGAATCCACAGGGCGTGCACTGGTGATGACCTGCGCACGGGGCGCGGCATCCGATGGTGCATCCGCCTGCACGGACTGCGCATGGCAGGCCAAGGAAGACAGCAAGCCGAACAAACAAGCGAATTTTTTCATGTGCCCCTCATGACTGGAAAGACACACAAGATAAGCGCTGAGCAAGGTCAAATCGCCCAAAGGCAAAGCAAAGTTAAATGAAGTTGGCTCCCACCGCCTGAGCTCACTGCCTGCGTTTTTTCTCGCGTTTGAGGCCGGTATCCACCGAGCCGACCAACAGGGTCAACTCCTGGGCCAGAATTTTGAGCACATCGTCCATCGTGACCAGACCCATCAACTCGTCTTGCAAACCCACCACTGGCACGCGGCGCACACCGTGCTCACGCATGGATCGCATGAGGTCCATCAAGGAGTCGCTCTCCAGCGCCGTCACCAGGCGCTCGGTCATCACGTCTTCCACGCACAAAGGCGCCGGATCAAGCCCGGTGGCGATCACCGACATCACCATGTCACGGTCGGTGATGAGGCCGCGCACCGAACGGCTGCCGTCTTCATCGTCCACCACCACCAGACAGCCCACATGGTTTTGACGCATGAGCTGCGCCGCCTCCACCAAGCTCGTGTGCTTGAAAGCGATGCTGACCTCACGCGTGCATATTTCACCGGTTGTCAAACGTTCACCCATGGCATGGCTCCTTGTAACGGGTCACCATCATGCAAAGCCTGCTGCCGGGTGTCAGTGCCCCAACACACCTTGGCCTGCCACTGCGTCGACCAGCGCACAGACGCCTGACCGGCATGGCGGCAACATGCAGGCACCGACTTTCGGAGCCAGGCCCATGCACACCCCAGCCATTCCCGTTCAAATCACTTTTCTTCACCTGGACCCGTCCGACGCGGTCGAAAGCCGCATCCGCGAGAAAGTCCAGAAATTGGGTCACGTTCACCCAGGCATCCAACACTGCAGCGTCACCGTGGAACAACAGCACCGCCACCACCATCAAGGCCAAGCATTTCATGTGGGCATCAGCGTGAGACTGCCCGGGCAGACGTTGGTGGCCAAACGCGAGTCCGAGAAAAACCCGGCTCACACCGATGTGTATGTGGCGGTGCGCGATGCCTTCAGCGCCATGCGCAGGCAGCTGCAAGCCCTGTCGCAACACCAACAGGGCCATGTCAAACACCACGAAGACAAACCGCATGGCCACATCACCGACATCTCGCCAGACAAGACCCATGGCCGCATCGAATCGGTGGATGGCCATTGGCTCTACTTTCACCGCAACAGCGTGATCGGCGCAGAACTCGATGCATTGACCGAAGGCACGCCGGTGTACTTCGTCGAAGAGATGGGCGAAGAAGGTCCACAGGCGAGCAGTGTTTACCCAGCGGGCAAACACCACATCACGCTTTGATGCACCCACCGTCAGCAGGCGCACAGAGCCCATCGCGGTACCGAATTAAGCTGACCAGACATCCTGCAACTTTCTATCAAGGCCTGTCATGAGCACCGCATTTCACCGATGGAGCGCCCTCTGCCTGATGGCGATCACCCTGAGCCTGTCTGCCTGTGGCTACAACCAGTTCCAAAGCGGCAACGAGCAAGTCAAGGCCAGCTGGTCCGAAGTGCTCAGCCAATACCAGCGCCGTGCCGACCTGATCCCCAACCTGGTCAATGTGGTCAAAGGCCAGGCCGACTTTGAGCAAAGCACCTTGCAAGCCGTGGTCGATGCGCGGTCCAAAGCCACATCCTTGCAGGCATCGCCTGAATTGGTGAACGACCCGCAGGCTTTCCAGAAATTCCAGCAGGCCCAAAAAGACTTGTCGGGCTCCCTGTCGCGTTTGCTGGTGGTCTCGGAAAACTACCCCGCCTTGCGGGCCAACCAGGGCTTCATGGACCTGCAGGCCCAGCTCGAAGGCACCGAAAACCGCATCGCCGTGGCCCGCAACCGTTACATCAAGGCTGTGCAGGACTACAACGTGACCGTGCATTCCTTTCCCTCCAACCTGACGGCCATGGCGCTGGGCTACAAGGAAAAACCCAACTTCACAGTGGAGAATGAAGCGGCCATCGCCCAACCACCTTCGGTCCATTTCGGGCCCCCAACGCCTGCGTCAAAGTGACCATGTGGCGGCGCGCACTCAGCCGGTTCATTGGGCTTGTCGCCTTGCTGAGCGGGGCGCTGTGCGCACAGGTGCCGGTGCCCCCATTGAGCGGCCATGTGGTCGACCAAACCCGCACACTCACAGCCGAACAGAAGCAAACGCTCGAACAAATCCTGAGTGAGCTGGAATCGCGCAAAGGCAGCCAACTGGCCGTGCTGCTGGTGCCCAGCACGCAACCCGAAACGATCGAGCAATACGCCCTGCGCGTGGCCGAGCGTTGGCAATTGGGTCGCAAAAAAGTCGACGACGGCGCGATTTTGCTCGTCGCCAAAAACGACCGCAGCGTGCGCATCGAGGTGGGCTACGGCCTGGAAGGCGCGCTGAACGACGCCACCAGCAAACGGATCATCGAAGAAGTCATCACGCCCCGCTTTCGGCAACAAGACTTCGCCGGGGGCCTGCAAGCCGGTGTGCAGCGCATGGTGCGGGTGATCGATGGCGAACCCCTGCCCGCCCCCAGCATGGACACCACCACGGCGCCCTACATGGACATCACCTGGATCATCGTGGCCGGTGCCCTGCTCGGCTTTGTCTTGCGCGCCGTTCTGGGGCGCTTTCCTGGCGCGGTCATGACCGCCGCCATCGTCGGTGGGGTCACCTGGCTTTTGCTGGGCATCTTCTCCATGGCCCTGATGGCAGGCGGCATCACCTTGCTGACCACCTGGATCGGCCTGGCTGGCTTGCTGCGTGCCCGCTATGGCCGTGGCGGCCCGGGCGGCGGCTTCAAAGGCGGCGGTGGCGGTTTTGGCGGCGGCGGTGCATCGGGCAAATGGTGAGCAAGGTGGCAAGTTCACATGGTTTTCAAATATAAGGAATGGATCGGTGATGTTCAAAAACCGTCTGGACGCTGCACGGCAATTGGCCAAGGCCTTGAAGGCCTACCAAGGTCAGCACCCCTTGGTGTTGGCCATTCCAAGAGGGGCAGTGCCCATGGCCCTGGTGCTTGCACGGCAACTGCATGGCCAGATGGATGTGGTGCTGGTGCACAAACTGCGTGCCCCCTGGATGCCTGAAGTCGCCATTGGGGCCATCGACGAATATGGCGACACCTGTTTGGCCGAGCATGCCCAAGACCTGGGTGCCGACAGCCACTACATTCAAAAAGAAACCGCGATTCAGTTGAAAACACTGCAGCAAAGAAGGCGACAGTACACGGCGATACGTCCCCCCATCAGCCCGACCCACCGCACTGTGATCGTGGTGGACGATGGCCTGGCCACGGGGGCCACCATGCTTGCCGCGTTGAAAACCCTTCGGCAACACAAGCCCGCTCGACTGGTGTGCGCCGTTCCTGTGGCCAGTGCCCAGGCGCTCGAACACGTCAAACCCTGGGCCGACGAGCTGGTGTGCCTGCTGGTGCCAGAGAACTTCCAGGGTGTCGGGCAGTTTTACGAAGATTTTCAGCCCGTCGAAGATGCAGCCGTCCTGCAAATGCTGCGATCTGCGCCACCGCTCAAACCATGAAATCTTTGCGCCAACGCGCTTCGATGTCTTGCGCAGACAGTGACGTCAGATCCAGGGGATGCGTGGCCCGAATTGTCTTTTTCAAGGCGCCGTCCAAGTGCGCCATCAACTCGCCCAAAAAAGGATTGGAGGCAAAAATTTCCAGTTCTTGCCACTTGTCCATGACCATCGCCTGCTCCAAGTCCTTGGCCACGGCTTGGGCAAACACCGCACGCTCGCGGTGCCGGGTGTCTGTGTGAGGTGCCAGACCCGTGCGGCCAGCCATCGAATGGCCCGGCGGCGTGCGTTCCAGATCGCGGGCATGCGTTTGGCCTTCACCATGCCACCAATCCTGAACCTCCACCCAAGGTTGCAGCAAACTGTGTCGTTCAAACAAACGCGCCAAGGACGAATTCGCCACCAAGATCGCATGACAGGGCACCATGGCATCCACCTTTCATAAAATGTGGATGGATTTTTCAACGCCCGCCGCATGGGGTCAATTCACCTTCGGGTATAGACACGGTGTCCAACGCCCCAGTGCCGCGCCTGTGCTCCCACGTGGCAAATCAGCCCAAGCGCTCAAATCAGAAAACCAAAGGTCCCCGATGCAACGCTGCCCCTGGTGCGAAGGCTTTGAGCTGTACCGCCACTACCACGACACCGAATGGGGTGTGCCCCTGCGCGATGACCGGGCCTTGTTCGAGCTGATCAACCTCGAAGGCGCACAGGCCGGGCTGTCCTGGTCCACCGTCTTGAAAAAACGCGAGACGTATCGCCTCGCTTTTGACCAGTTTGACCCTGAAAAAATCGCCCGCTACGACGCGCACAAAGTCGCCCAACTGCTGGCCGACCCGGGCATTGTGCGCAACCGCCTCAAGGTGGCGGCCACCATCGGCAATGCCAAAGCCTTTCTGGACCTGCAAGCCAAGGGCCAAAGCTTCAGCGACTTCGTCTGGCAATTTGTCGATGGCCAGCCTCTGCAGCACCAGCGCCGCAGCATGAGCGAGGTGCCCGCCCAGACGCCCCAGTCCGACGCCATGAGCAAAGCCCTGCTCAAAGCCGGTTTCAAATTCGTGGGCTCCACCATTTGCTACGCCTTCATGCAAGCCTCAGGCATGGTCAACGACCATCTGGTCAGCTGCCACCGGCATGCGCCGCTGGCGCGTTAAGCCCGGGTACAGGCCTGCACCAGAGCGCTTCAGCGGCCAACCACCACCAGATCGCCCGGCACCACGCTCATCACAACCACCATGAAGGTCACGAAAGCGATGGCGGTGGTGCCCAGCACGACCTGGGCCAGGCGACCGGCATCGGCACCAAAGCGCTCGGCCAGCATGGGCACGTTGCTCGCACTGGGCAATGCGGCCACCAGCACCAACACCATGGCACTGAACGGATCAAGCGGCACACCCGCGAGCACCAGCAGCTGCCCCACGACCCACACCAAGGCCGGATGCAGCAGCAGTTTGTAGGCCACAATCTTGCCCACATCACGAGGCCTGGCCGCACGCGATGCCGGTGCCGCGTGGATCCATTTTTGCGTGCGTGCCAGCACACACCCCAGGGTGAACAAAGCCACAGGCGATGCCGACTGGGCCAGCAAATTCAACCAGGCATTGGCGGCCACCGGCAATGGCAGCTCACTGGCCGAAAGCAGACTGCCTGACAAGATGGCCCAGGGCAACGGGTTGAGCGCCATGCCCACCAGCGCCTGACGTGCGGCACGCCCGGCACTGGACATACCTTGCCCATCCAGACGCGACAAAGCGATGCACAGCGATGAAGTCAACACCATGTCGATGGACAGCGCCACGATGGCAGGCGCAGCGGCAGCCGACCCCAACAAAGCCACCAGCAAAGGCACACCCATGAAGCCCGAGTTGGGAAAAGCCGCGACCAGCGCACCAAAAGCCGCATCGTTCCAGCCGATGGCACCCCTGCGCGTGGTGAGCACGGTCAGCACCAGCATGCCCAGGGCGCAGAGCAGGTACGTCAGCACCATACCCGGGTCCAGCAAGCTGGCGATCGGCGTGCTGGCCGCAAAGCGAAACAGCATGGCGGGCAGCGCCAGGTACAGCACATAAAAGTTGAAGCCGGGGATGGTCTCCAGCGCCACCATGCCACGCCTCGTCAACCAATAACCGCACAGCACCAAAGCAAAGAACGGGAAGGTGACCGAGAAAATGTTGTTGAGCAAATCCACCCGAGGCCTTTGCGTTCAAGCCAGTGCTTGCACCAGACGCCAACCGGCATCGGCCAGCAAGCGTGCGCGTGCGCCAGTGCTTTGGGCATCGGCCGATGCGGCATTGCCTTGCAAGGCCCTGAAGCGGATGCCCTGCAAAATGGCCGCCAACCGGAACATGTTGAACGCCATCAGGTAGTCCCAATGCGGTGGTGGTGTGCGCCCGGTCAAGCGGCACCAGGCTTGCAGATGCGCGTGCTCGGAGGGGATGCCGAGCGCGGTCAGGTCATGTTCGCGCATGCCGCGAAACTCTTGCGAGGTCAGGCGCCATGCCATGCAGTGGTACGCAAAATCCACCTCGGGGTCGCCCAGCGTGGCCAACTCCCAGTCGATCACGGCCAGCACACGCGGTTGCGTGGGGTGAAAAATCATGTTGTCGAGCCGCAAGTCGCCATGCACCAAGCCGGTGGATGCGCTGCTCGGCGCCTTGTCTTGCAGCCAATCGATCAGTCGGTCCATCGCTGCGATCTCTTCGGTCTGCGTCGCGCGGTACTGACTGGCCCAACGCTGCAACTGGCGGGCACGGTAGTTTTCCGGACGACCGAACCCTTGCAAACCCACAGTCTCGGGCTGCACACCATGGATGGCCGCAGCCACACGCTGCAGTTCGGCATAAATGGCCGCGCGCTCTGGCACGCTCACGCCTGGCAGGCTGGGGTCCATGAAGACGCGGCCATCAATGAAGTCCATCACGTAAAAAGAGCGTCCGATCACGGATGCATCGGTGCACAGCGCCCGCATGCGGGGCACCGGAACGTCTGTGTCAGCCAGCGCCTGCATGACCCGGTATTCGCGGTCCACCGCGTGCGCAGAGGCCAGCAGCGCACCGCCCGGCTGGCTGCGCAGCACCCAATGCTGCCCTCCCGAGCTGACGCGGTAGGTCGGGTTGGACTGCCCGCCCGTCAAAGGCATGAATTGCAAAGGCGCTTGCAGCGGCCCCATGTGCTGAATCCACCAGGCGCTCAGGGCTTGTTGTTCGGAGGCGTTCACAGGCTGCTCACCAGATGACCGCCATCGGCGCAAACCACACTGCCCGTCATGAACGCACCGGCTGCGCTGCACAGCAGCAGCAAAGGCCCATCCAGGTCAGAGGGATCGCCAAAGCGCTGCTGGGGAATGCGACTGCGCAAGCGTTCACCAGCGTTGCTGGACAGAAAAGCCGCATTCAGATCGGTGCGCACATAGCCGGGTGCGAGCGCGTTGACGCGGATGCCGTGCTTGGCCAACTCCAGCGCCATCTGACGTGTGAGGTGAATGAGACCCGCCTTGGATGTGGCGTAGGGTGCCACGCCGCCAGCGACGCGCTCGCCCGTGATGGAGGCGATGTTCACGATCGCCCCGCCCTGACCCGTGTTCACACGGCACTGGGCCCAGGCCTGCGCGACCAACCAGGCCCCTTTGAGGTTGGTGTCGAGCACCTGGTCCCAGTCCTGCTCGCTTTGTTCCAGCAGGGGCTTGGACACGGCCACGCCTGCGCAATGCACCAGCACATCGGGCAGTTGCTGCTGGGCCAGCAAGCCATCCATCACGGTGTTCACACTGGCTGCGTCGCTCACGTCCAGCGCCACGGCGCTGGCTTGGTGGCCTGCCGCTTGCAAAGCGTTCACAGCACCGTCAAGGCGGTCTTTGCGCCGGGCCGCGAGGACCACCTCGGCACCGGCAGCCGCCAGCGTGCTGGCAAAGTGCAGGCCCAGACCACTGCTGGCACCCGTGATGAGGGCACGCTGGCCGTCGAGTCGAAAATCTGGCAAGCGGCTCATGGCATGGTATCCGTTGCAGTGCCTTTGATGAGGTGCTTGGCCAGGCTCCAGCGGTGCACTTCGGACGGGCCGTCGTAGATGCGAAAGCCCCGGATGTCGGCAAAGATGCGCGCCACCACTGTCTCGCCGGTCACCCCTTGTCCGCCCAGCACCTGCACGCAGCGGTCCACCACACGCCAGACGGCTTCGGAGACGATGACCTTGGCACGGCTGGAGTCCTGCAAGCCCAGGCCACCTTGGTCGAGTACCCAGGCCGCATGCCAGGTCGCGAGCCGCGCCAGGTGCAAGTCCATGGCGTTGTCGGCCAGCGCAAAGCCCACGCCCTCGTGCTGCCCAATGGGGCGACCAAAGGCTTGGCGCTTTCGGGCATAGTCCAGCGCCACATCGTGGGCACGGCGTGCCGCACCCAGCCAGCGCATGCAGTGCGTCAAACGCGCGGGCGACAGGCGCACCTGCGCATAGCGGTATCCCTGACCCACCTCGCCCAGCACGTCTTGCGGCCCAACCCGCAGGTTCTGAAATCGCAGGACGCCATGGCCGCCGGGAAAGCAGCGGTCCAGCGTGTCCATGTTGCGCTCCAGGTGAATGCCGGGCGCATCCATGGGGGTGAGGAACATCGTGGCGCCCACATCAGGCACATTGGCCATGACGATGCCCACGCTGGCCCCATCGGCTCCGGTGATTAGCCATTTGCGCCCTGTGATCAGCCAGCCGTCGCCATCGGGTGTGGCGGTGGTGGCCAGCAGCGAAGGGTCAGACCCGGCACCGGGTGCGGGCTCTGTCATGCAAAAACACGAACGGATACGGCCTTCGACCAGTGGGCGCAACCAGCGCTCTTTTTGTTCGTGGGTGGCTACCGCATGCAGCAGGTGCATATTGCCTTCATCGGGTGCAAAGACGTTCATGGCGATCGGACCCAGCGGTGAATAACCGCTTTCCTCGAACACGACGGCACGGCCCACATGGCTCAGACCCAGGCCACCATATTCGGGCTCGGCATGCGGCGAGAGCAGGCCCGCCTGACGCGCCTTGGCCACCAGATCGAGACGCAGCGACTCTTCAGGTCCATGCGCGCCCTGGCGCGGGTCCGACTCCATCGGGATGATCTGCTCGGCGATGAAAGCGCGCGTGCGCTGCTGCAGATCCTTGAGTTCAGGCGTGAGTGCAAAATCGATCATGCCGATGCTCCTTGTGTTTGTCTCCAGCGCTCTTCCGCTTCGTCCCAGGCGCCCAGCGCCTGCAGGTCGGGCACCCAGGCCAGACCCGATTTGGCGTCTGACGACGCGGCTTCCGGGGTCACCACCACATCCAGCAAAGCGGGCAGGTTCTGCAAAGCATGCGCAATCGCTGCAGGCAAATCTTCCGCGCGCTCCACACGCTCGGCGTGCAAGCCAAAGCCGCGTGCCATGGCCGCGTGGTCGGCGTATTGCAGGTGCGTACCGACCACCTTGCCGTGCGTTTCTTGCTGGTCACGCACCTCGATGGCCCAGGAGCCATTGTTCGCCACCACGATCAGCACCGGCGCCTTGTGGCGTGCGGCGGTGTCGATTTCCATGGCGTTGAAGCCAAAGGCACCATCGCCTGTGGCCACCACCACGGTGCGGCCCGGCAGCGCCAGGCTGGCGGCCACACCAAAAGGTGTGCCCACACCAATGCAGCCGAGCGAACCCGGGTCCAGATAGGTGGAGGTGGGCAAGCCCACGCGCGCAAAACTCAAAAAATCACCGCCATCGGCCACCACCACGGAGTCGGCAGGCAAGGCCTCGCGCAACGCGGCCAAGAGGCGGTTGGGGTGCATGCGGCCGTCGCTGCCTGCAGGCGCTTGCTGCATCGAGGTCAGCAATTTTTGCGAACGCTGCTCATGTTGGGCGCGGGCTTTTTGCGCCCAAGCCCGGTCCACGGCGGGCACACGGTCTGCGGCGGCTTTCAAAATCGCCTCCAGCGCCGCCTCGACCGAACCCAGCACCTCGGCGGCGCCGCGTCGGTTGTCACGCAACTCGGTCGGGGTGTCTGCAATGCGCACAAACCTGGCGTCGCCAAACACCGCAGGCGAACCATAGGCCAGCTGGAAGTCCAGCTTGCGACCCAGGGTGATCACCACGTCGGCCTCGGTCATCACCGCACCGCGCATGGCGGCCACCACAGCGGGGTGTGACTCGGGCACCAGGCCACGGCTTTCGCCGGTGTCCAGGTACACCGCACCCAGCGCGTCGAGCAATCGGATCAGCTCGGCACTGGCGCCGCGTGCGCCATGGCCGCTGATCACCAGCGGACGGCGTGCAGACCACATCACCTCGACCGCTTCGGCCACCGACACCGGATCGGGCTGCAGCCGCGGCTTGCGACGGGGCGCCAGCCATTCAGGCAGCTGCATGGCCGCGCTCGGCTCGGCACGCAGCGTGTCCACCGGAAAGTCGATGTACACCGGGCCAGGCTCACCGCCAATGCCCTGGGCACGGGCGATGGCTTCGTCCAGTTCTTGCATGACCAGATCGGGTTCACGCACCGTGCGGGCATATCGCGTCAGTGGTCGCACAAACTCGGTGTGCACCATGTCCTGCAAGGCGCCACGGTTTTCCTGCGCACGCGGCGGCGTGCCCGACATCACCAGCACCGAAGCCCGCGCCACATGGGCGTTGGCAATGCCGGTCATGGCATTGGTCACACCCGGGCCTGCGGTGACCAGGGCCACCCCAAGCTGACCGGTCAACTCGGCATGCGCGTGCGCCATGTAGACCGCGGCGCGCTCGTCACGCACGTCGATGATGCGGATGCCTTCGGCATCGAGCCGCATCCACAAGGGCATGATGTGCCCGCCGCACAGGGCAAAGACGCGATCCACACCCCGCGCCTTGAGGCAACGGGCAATCCAGGCAGCCGTGCTGCGTTCTGTCACCACAGGTGAACTCATGATTTTTCCTTGTCAATATCAACGGGCGGCAATGAAGCCAATAGAAATCCAGGGCACAGCAGTGACCACGGCCAGGCCCACCAGCAAAGCCAGCACATAGCCCAGAATCGGACGCATGCCTTCGCGCGGGTCCACGCGGCCAATCGCGCAAGCCGCGTAGTAACCCACACCAAAAGGCGGTGCAAACAGGCCGATGCCCATGGCCAGCACCACCACCATCGCGTAGTGCACTTCATGCACCCCCATCTGGCGGGCAATCGGGAACAGCAAAGGGCCAAACAAGACGATGGCCGGGATGCCTTCAAGCACACTGCCCAGCACAATGAAGGCCAGCACCGAAACAAACAGGAACATGCCGGTGCCGCCAGGCAAGCTGCCCATGAGCTGCGCCAGCTGCGCCGAGAAGCCCGACTGCGTGAGCGACCAGGCCATGCCGTTGGCAGTGCCGATGATCAGCAAGATGGCCCCCGTCAGTGCGGCGGTTTCCACCAGCATGGGCACCACGCGCTTGAGATCAAACTGACGGTAAAAGAACAAGCCCGCCAGCACCGCATAGGCAATTCCAAGGGTGGAGACTTCGGTGGCGGTGGCCACCCCTTCCACCACAGCGGCGCGAATCACAAACGGCAAGGCCATCGCCGGCAAGGCGACGAGCATGGCCTTACCCACTTCGCCCAGGGTGGCGCAGCGCACGTGCGAAAGGTCTTCGCTGCGGTAACGCCAGCCGATCACCGCGCACAGCGCCAGCCCCATCACCAGACCGGGCAGCATGCCGCCGGTGAACAAGGCCGCGATCGACACCCCTGTCACCGAACCAATCGTGATCAACACCAGGCTGGGCGGGATGGTTTCGGTTTGCGCGCCACTGGCCGACAGCAAGGCCACCAGGTCGCCGTCCTTGGCACCGCGTTGGCGCATTTCCGGAAACAGCACCGGCGCCACAGCGGCCATGTCGGCCACTTTGGAGCCCGAAATGCCGGACACCAGGTACATGGCGCCCAGCAAGACATAAGACAAACCACCGCGCACATGGCCCAGCAAACTGGACAGGAAAGCCACCATCGCGCGGGCCATGCCCGTCATCTCGATGAGCAAGCCCAAAAACACAAACAAGGGCACCGACAACAAGATGACATGCGACATGCCCTCTTCCATGCGCCCGATCATCACACCCAAAGGCATGCGTGTCGTGAGCGCCAAAAAGCCCAGGGTGGCCAAGCCAAAGGACACCGCGATCGGCACTCCACCAAACACGCACAGGCCGGTGATGCCCACAAAGAAAATCAGCAGGTTCAGCTGGCCCAAGCCCTGAAACAAAGGCGCCATCGCCACCATGGCCGCACACAAGACGGCCACAACGGCCAAAGCACCGCAGGCTTGGCGCACCGAAGACTGGCGGAACAAACGCAGCAGCGTGATCAAGGCCATCAGGCCCAGCCCCACTGGCAAAGCACCGGCACGCCAGGCCGCCGAGATTTCAAGTGCGGGCGTCAGAATCGCCGCTTCTTCATGCGCATAGCGAAACGCCGCCGGCACCTGAAAAAGCAGAAACACCAACGAAGCCGCCACCGCCAAGGTGTCGGCCATGGCGCGCGCATGCGGGCTCAGTCTGGCCACCAGGGCCGTCATGCGCATGTGCTCGCCACGGCGAAAAGCAATCACAGCGCCCAGCACCGACAGCCACAGGAAAAGCAGCGACGCGACCTCATCGCTCCACACCAATGGCGTGTGCAGCCAATAGCGGGCGATGACAGCAGCCATCAAGATACCGACCTCGACCGCGATCAGCACCGCCGCAACCGCTTCGACGCAACGGCCAATGACCGTCTCAACCTTCGCAATGAGGCGCTTGGGCAGGCTGTTGAACGCAGACTCAGGCAGACCGGCAGACAAGTTTTCCAGACTGGCAATGTGGGCACTCATGATTCACCTCAGACGTTTTGGCCGACGAAGGGCTGCAACAGCGCCCACGCATCGGCACCGAACTTTTCTTTCACCTGCGCATAGAAACCTGCGTTTTGGAGCGTCTTGCGGAACGCGGTGGTGTCCACGGTGTTGAACACCAGGCCTTTGGCTTCGAGCTGCTTTTGCAGATCGAGGTTGGCGCGTGCGATGTCGTCACGTTGGCGGCGCGCTGCCGCGTTGATGTGGCGCGAAATGATTTGCTGCACATCGACAGGCACACCTTGCCAGATCGTCTTGTTGGCCACGAACCAGAAGCCGTCCCACGAATGGTTGGTCAGCGAGCAGTACTTCTGCACTTCGAAGAACTTGGCTGTATCGATCAGGGCCAGCGGATTTTCCTGGCCATCGGCCACCTTGGTCTGCAAAGCCTGATAAGCCTCGGACAAAGGCAAGCTGACGGGTGCGGCGCCCAGCGTCCTGAACATCGACACCCACAGCGGCACCACCGGCACACGGATCTTGAAGTTCTTCAGGTCCTCAGGCGTGCGGATCGGGCGTGTGCTGGTCGTGATCTGGCGGAAGCCGTTGTCCCAGACCGTGTTGAACGGCACCAGGTTGGTTTTCTCAATGGCTGCGCGGATGTGGTTGCCCACCGCACCGTCCATGGCGGCCCAGACTTTGTCATAGCCCGAAAACAGAAAGCCCGCACCCGTCAAAGCCGTGGTGGGAATCAAAGTGGACATCACGGTGCCGGGGAAAGTGGCCATCTCCAGCGCACCCGAGCGCAGCTGGGACATCATGTCCGAATCGCTGCCCAACTGGTTGTTGGGGAACAGCTCGATGGCGACCCGACCACCGGTCTCGCCCTGAATGGCTGCGATGGCTTCTTTCAAACGCACGTTGACCGAATGGGTCACCGGCAAATCGGTACCCAACTTGAATTTGAATTCTGGCGCCTTGCCCTGCGCCAGCGTCAGGCCCGGCACAAATGCACTCGATGCGACCGCACCGGCTTGAAGAAATTGTCTGCGTTGTATCACTGAGGTCTCCTGGTTATGACGGCGCGGTGAGGCGCCTGGAAAGGGTTGTGCTTTCAAAGCGGGCTCAAGTATTCTGAATTCAGAGTTCTAGCACATCGGTATTTTCCCTAGTGCATTCTGAATTCAGAATACTATGATCCAGCCATTTCAACACCTTCAATGTCTCTGGAGATCGACATGAACCGACTGAACACCTTGAGCGATGCCGTCGCCACACATGCACGCCTGAGCCCTCAAAAACTCGCTGTCCGCGACTCGCGCCGCAGCCTGACGTTTGCGCAATGGAACGAGCGCACTGAGCAGCTGGCCCAGGGCTTGCGCGCCTTGGGCCTGCAAAAAGGCGATCGCGTCGCCCTGCTTGCCTACAACTGCCTGGAGTGGATGGAGCTGTACGCCGCCCTGGCGCGTGCCGGGCTGGTGGCTGTGCCGCTGAACTTCAGGCTGACCGCACCCGAAATCGCCTACATCGCAGAGCACAGCGAAGCACGCGCCTTCATCGTGCAGGACGTGCTGGCCTCGGTGGTCGAGCCACTTCGCCAAACCCTGGGCCTGGAGCCCGGCGCATGGATCGCGTTTGGTGACAACCTGCCCGCCGGCTGGACGCATTACGAGCAACTGATCGCCCAGGCGAAAGAAAAAAACCAGCCAGCCGTCACCACCGTATTGCCCAGCGACATGAGCGCACTCATGTACACCTCGGGCACCACAGGCCGCCCCAAAGGCGCCATGCGCAGCCATGAAGGCAGCACCCTGATTGCCTTGGCCACCGCTTTGGAAATGGGCTTCACCAGCGAAGACACGGTCTTGCTGGTCATGCCCATGTGCCACGCCAACTCGCTGTATTTCAGCCACACATTCGTGCACCTGGGTGCCACCTGCGTGATCGACGACCGCCGCAGCTTCGACCCCGAAGCGCTGCTGGCCACGCTGGCCGCCGAGCACGTCACGTTCACCTCACTGGTGCCCACGCACTACATCATGATGCTGGGCCTGCCCGAGGCCGTGAAGGCCCGATACGACGTGAGCGCCGTCGAAAAGCTGATGATTTCGTCAGCCCCCGCGCGCAAGGAAACCAAGCTCGCCATCATGGATTTCTTCAAAAACGGCAAACTGTACGAACTCTATGGCTCAACAGAGGCTGGCTGGGTCACGCTGCTGCGCCCGCAAGAGCAAATCGCCAGACTCGGCTCTGTGGGCCGCGAGTGGGCCGCCTCGGGTCCGATTCGCCTGCTCGATGCACAAGGCCATGAAGTACCCGATGGCGAAGTGGGCGAACTGTTCTCGCACACCCCTTATGTCTTCGATGGCTACTGGAAAAATCCGGAAAAAACCGCCGAGGCCTTCCAAGGCGATTGGTGTTCGGTGGGCGACATGGCCCGGCGCGATGCAGACGGCTTCATCCACCTGGTGGACCGCAAGAGCAACATGATCATCAGCGGCGGAGAAAACATCTACCCCTCTGAAGTCGAAGGCATCCTGGGTACCCACGAAAAAATCAAGGACGTGGCCGTGATCGGCCTGCAGCATGACAAATGGGGCGAAGCTGTGCATGCGGTGGTGGTGCTGCACCATGGCCAAACTCTGTCGGAGGCCGAGCTGATCGACTGGTGCCGTGGCCGCATGGCCGGCTACAAGCGGCCTCAGACAATCCGGTTTGTGGCCGACAGCGACATGCCGCGCACCGCCACCGGCAAAATTTTGCACCGCATCCTGCGAGACCAGATGAGCGCATCGCCCGCGCTGGCCTGAGCCAGCACGCGGCCGGCCATGACCACATGGCCGGCCGCGCTAGACTATCCCCCTATGAAAGCCATATCGCCTATTCCCAACCTTGTCGAGCAAGTGCGTGATGCCCTGCTCAACGAGATCGCCACAGGGCAACTGCAGCCGGGTGAACGCATCATCCAGGAGCAAATCGCCCAGGCGCTGGGCGTGTCACGCCAGCCGGTTCAGCAAGCTTTGATGCTGCTGCGCAACCAAGGCGTACTGCAAGACGCCGCTGGGCGCGGGCTGATCGTCACCCCGATCGACCCCAACCATGTGCACCACGTCTATCAGATCCGCGCTGCCATCGAGGGCATGGCCTGCCGGCTGGCCTCGGAACAAAAAGCCGACCAAGCTCGCAAACAAGGCGCCGCGCTGATTGAAGCAGGACGCAAGGCGGTGGCCAGCGGCTCGGTCGCCAAAATGATCGCCGCCGACATCCGCTTCCACGAGTTCCTCTACGGCCTGTCGGGCAACCCCCTGATTGGCCCGGCCATGGACGCCCACCTGACCTTCACCCAACGGGCCATGGGCGAAGTCCTGGTACAAGACCAAAGCCCCCGCGACATCTGGGACCAGCACGCCGCTATCCTGGACGCCATTGCAGCAGGCACGCCCGATGTGGCCGAAAAGCTGGCCCGCGAACACCTGATGCAAGCCTCCCGCTTCATGGTGTCGCGCCTGACCGAGCTGGCCGCCAAGCCCGACGACAAAACCACTGACGCGGCTTAAAGCTGTTGTGACCGCGGTCAGCACCGCGAGCCAATGCACCTCTCGGGCGTCATGCATGAACCTCAGCCTTGGCCCCACACCCTCATGAAACAACTTCAGCGCCACCCAAAACTCTGTGCCAGCTTGTTCGCCGTCATCAGCTTGTTCGCCGCCAGCACCTCCTTCGCGCAAATCTGCCCCCGCGAATACGCCCCCGTGTGCGGCCTGGTCGCAGGAGAGCCAGCGCCCCGCACCTTCCCCAACCGCTGCATGCTCGACGCAGCCAAAGCCACTTTCTTGTCTGAAGGCGAATGCAAGGCCGTATCCATGTCCACACCCCAACCCGTCCTCATGCCCATGCCCGGCAGCGATGTGGACGCGCATGGCTGCAAGGCCTCTGCAGGCTTCCAATGGAACGAAGAGCTGAACCAATGCGTGCGCCCCTGGATGAGCAGCGCCGTCACGCTGGAAGTGGCGCCCAAGCGCCGCAGCTGCACCGGCATGGTCGAGATGCAATGCCTCATGGTCAGAGAGTGGGTGCGCGAGCGTGAGCCCGGCCAAGCAGCCCCCCGATGGGAGCCCCTGTTTGGCAGCATCGCAGGCTTCACGCACGTGCCCGGCAAACACTACACCCTGCGCGTGCGCAAAGACAAGCTTGAAAACGCGCCAGCCGATGCACCCAGCATCACCTACACCTTGCTGAAGGTGGTGCGGTGACCTTGCGCATCCCCCCATGGCTGGCGCTGGTGGTCTGCACCATCGCCGGTTTTGTGGCGCTCTATTTGGGCTGGGGCCGGGCCTTTGTGGCCAATGACCGCTGCCTGGACGATGGCGGGCGCTACGAAGAACGCTGGGACACCTGCAACAAGTCCACACAGACCTCCCCCCGAACCACTTACAACGGCCCCACCTACATCGGCGAGCTGGATGGCCAAGACATCGAGCTGCAACTGCGCGACGACCTCTTGGGCTACCGGATGCTGGCCAATGGCCAACGCGTGATCGGCGACCTGAATACCGAACGCGGCCACGACCGCGACCCCAATGCCACGGTCTATGTGCTCAACCCCTTGTCGGAGCACGACCGACAGGTCCGATTCGTGGTTTCCAAAAACGCAGGCGTGGAAGAACTGGTGCTCCTCGGGCCGGATGGGGAACCGGAAACCACTCACTTGAAAAGTGTGAACAACTGATGGCGAATGCGATATCGCAGGCTTGAGACGCGCCACCGCCAACACCAAAGCACCTTCGGGTGCTTTTTTCATGGGCAGGCATCGGCAGCCGCCCATGACCGGCAGCTGCCCGCTTGGCCGGTTTAAACCAAGGCCTGCTTCGCGGCCACACGCGCCCGCGCTGCGTGCAGTTTTTTGTAGCTGTCGAGCAAGCGCTGATGCCGGTCCAAGGTTTCCAGCTGCAAGCTGGTGGGCGTGAGGCCATGAAAGCGCACGCTGCCGTCCACCGAGCCGATGGCCGCATCCATGCGCTCATCGCCGAACATGCGCCTGAAGTTCACCACGTAGTCTTCCAGGGCCAAGTCATCGTCCAGCGTCACCTCCAGCACCACGTTCAAGGCTTGGTAAAACAAGCGGCGCTCCACCGTGTTGTCGTTGTATTGCAAGAAAGCACCCACCAGTTCGTGGGCCTCTTCCAGCTGCTGCAAAGCCAGGTGGATCAAAAGCTTGAGCTCCATCACCGTCAACTGGCCCCACACCGTGTTGTCGTCAAACTCGATGCCGATCAGCGTGGCGATGTCGAGGTAATCGTCCAGCTCGTTGTTTTCCAAGCGATCGAGCAATGCATCCAAAGCCTCGTCGTCCAATTTGTGCAGGTTCAGCACATCGGCGCGGAACAAAAGCGCTTTGTTGGTGTTGTCCCAGATCAGGTCGTCCACTGGGTACACCTCGGAATAGCCCGGCACCAAGATGCGGCAGGCGGTGGCACCCAGTTGGTCGTGCACCGCCACATAAGCTTCTTTGCCCATGGCCTGCAAAATGCCGAACAGTGTGGCGGCCTCTTGCGCGGTGGCGTCCTCGCCCTCCCCGGCAAAGTCCCACGCCACAAATTCGTAGTCCGATTGCGCGCTGAAAAACCGCCACGAAACCACACCGCTGGAGTCGATGAAGTGCTCCACAAAGTTGTTGGGCTCGGTCACCGCGTTGCTGATGAAGGTGGGCGCAGGCAGGTCGTTCAGGCCCTCAAAACTGCGGCCCTGCAACAGCTCGGTCAGGCTGCGCTCCAGCGCCACCTCCATACGCGGGTGTGCGCCAAAGGACGCGAACACACCGCCGGTGCGCGGGTTCATCAAGGTCACGCACATCACGGGGTAAACACCGCCCAGCGACGCGTCTTTGACCAAGACTGGAAAGCCTTGCGCTTCCAAAGCCTCGATGCCCGCCACGATGCCGGGGTACTTGGCCAGCACGGCCTGCGGCACGTCGGGCAAGGCCATTTCGCCTTCCAGAATCTCGCGCTTGACGGCCCGCTCAAAAATCTCGGACAGGCACTGCACCTGCGCTTCTACCAGCGTGTTGCCCGCGCTCATGCCGTTGCTCACAAACAGGTTTTCCACCAGGTTGGATGGGAAGTACACCACCTCACCGTCGGACTGGCGCACATAGGGCAGCGCACAAATGCCGCGCTCGGTGTTGCCCGAGTTGGTGTCAAACAGGTGCGAGGCCTTGAGCTCGCCGTCGGGGTTGTAAATGGCCAAGCAATGGGCGTCCAACAAGCCTTTGGGCAGCGCGTCGCGCTTGCCGGGCTGGAACCAGCGCTCCTTCGGGTCGTGCACAAAGTCGGCCTGCGCGATGTCTTCGCCAAAAAACACGCCCGCGTAAAAATGGTTGTTGTTCAGGCGCTCGATGTATTCGCCCAGCGCCGAGGCCAAGGCGCTCTCTTTGGTGGAGCCCTTGCCGTTGGTGAAGCACATGGGCGAATGCGCGTCGCGGATGTGCAGCGACCACACATTGGGCACCAGGTTGCGCCAGGACGCGATCTCGATCTTGATGCCCAAATTGGCCAAGACCGCCGTCATGTTGGCGATGGTCTGCTCCAGCGGCAAGTCCTTGCCCGCAATCAAGGTCTGCGACTGCGCATCGGGGCTCAGGGTGAGCAAGGCCTGCGCGTCGGCGTCGAGGTTGTCCACCGCCTCAACGATGAAAGTGGGGCCCGCTTGAATCGCCTTTTTGACCGTGCACCGGTCAATCGACCGCAAAATGCCCAAGCGGTCTTTGTCGGACATGTCGGCCGGCAACTCCACCTGAATCTTGATGGTCTGCAGATAGCGGTTGTCGGGGTCCACGATGTTGTTTTGCGACAGGCGGATGTGCTCGGTAGAGATGCCGCGCGTTTCGCAATACAGCTTCACAAAATAAGCCGCACACAAAGCCGATGAGGCCAAGAAGTAATCAAACGGCCCCGGCGCAGAGCCATCGCCCTTGTAACGAATGGGCTGATCGGCCAGCACGGTGAAGTCGTCAAACTTGGCCTCCAGGCGCAGTTTGTCGAGAAAATTGACTTTGATTTCCATGCTGTGGTTCCGGGCAATTGGGGCGTCCCAGCGGCCGACGTATCGATTGATAGGCGGCTGGGAAGGTGAACTAAGGGGGATAGTTTGCCTGAGTGATGCACCACAGCGGTTTTTACTGAAATTGCACTCCGCCACAAAATAATAATTTATTACTTAATAATCTATTTTTATGGTCGATATGTGGCTAGTCTTGAGGCATTGCTGCCTCCAACACACTCCCAAAGTGTGAACAACTGATTACAATCACGATGTACACGATCAAACGCATGCCCGAGTTTGATGAGTGGCTGGCCAGCCTCAGGGACGGCATGACACGCATCCGACTGACCCGACGGCTCGAAAAAGTCCAGCGCGGTTTGCTAGGCGATGTGGCTCCTGTAGGCGAAGGCGTCAGCGAAATGCGCGAGTTCTTTGGACCCGGCTGGCGCATGTATTACGTCGAGCGAGACGGCATGCTGATCGTGATGCTGGGCGGTGGCGACAAGTCCACGCAGTCAGACGACATCGCCCGCGCCATTGCATTGAGCCGAACCATCACGGAGTGATTGACCATGACCCGAAAAATCAAAGCCGCCGACCTGCCCGACTTCGACATGGCCGAATACCTCAAGACCGACGAGGATGTGGCCAACTACCTGACGCTGGTGCTGGAAGAAAACGACCCAGCCGAGCTGACCCACGCGCTGGGCACCATCGCACGCGCACGCGGCATGACCGAAGTGGCCCGCGCCTCAGGCCTGACCCGCGAAGCGCTCTACAAAGCCCTACGCCCCACTTCGCACCCACGCTTTGACACGATTGCCCGTGTTTGCACCGCGCTGGGGGTGAAGCTGGTGGCGCAGCCCATGCAGGCGTGAGCCGCCACACAGCCAACACCAAGGCATCTTCGGATGCCTTTTTCACATTCGGGCAGCCCCCAACACGCCCCTAAAATGCAAACCTATGTTCGAACAAACCTTTAAAAATATCGATGACATCCTGTACAAAGACGCGGGGTGCACCAGCGAGCTGGACTACACAGAGCAATCCTCTTGGCTGCTGTTTTTAAAGTACCTCGACGCCCTCGAAGCCGACAAAGCCACCGAGGCGGTGCTGGAGGGGCGTGACTATCAGTTCATCTTGAGCGAGCCCTACCGCTGGTCGGCATGGGCCGCGCCAAAATTGTCAGGTCAGGGTGCTGACGGCAAGATCGACCACAACGCTGCGCTCACGGGCGACGACCTCAAGGCCTTTGTCAACACCAAACTGTTTCCGTATCTGGCTGGCTTCAAGCAACGCGCCAGCGGGCCACAGACCATCGAATACAAAATCGGTGAAGTGTTCAGCGAGATCACCAACAAAATCCAAAGCGGCTACAACCTGCGCGACGTAATCGACCGCATCGACGAACTGCGCTTTGGCAGCCAGGCCCAAAAGCACGAACTGTCGCACCTGTACGAAGCGAAGATTAAGAACATGGGCATCGGTCTAGCAGGTCAAGTGTTGCTTGCACTTTTCAATTGCAACTAGGTTGAAGACCTCAATGATTCAACTGCCCCCAAGCCTTCTCCAGCCGTTTGATGCTCACCGGCTGCGGGGTGCGCAACTCTTGCGCGAAGAAGCTCACGCGCAACTCTTCCAGTAGCCAGCGGAACTCCAGCATGCGGGCGTCTTGGGCGCCTTTGCGTTCGGCCACCAGACGCCAGTAGCGTTGCTCTTGCGGTTTCAGCTCGGTCAGGCGCTGGGCGTCGCGGGCGGGGTCGGCGCGGTATTTGTCCAGGCGCAGGGTGATGGCCTTGAGGTAGCGGGCGCAGTGCTGGAGCTGCGGCCAGGGCGTGGCGGCCATGAAGTTTTTGGGCATCAGGCGTTGCAGTTGTTGGGTGCAGTCTGCCGTGGCGTCAGGGGCGTTTTTGGTGTCCTTGATCTTGCGGGTGGCCGCGCCAAACTCCAGCAAGACGGTGCCCGCCAGTCGGGCCACTTCGTTCGCAATCAGCGTGAGGCGGCCCCGGCCTTCTTCGATGCGGCGTTTGAAGCTCGGCTCGTCGTTAGGCAGCGGGTCGAGCAAAAAGGCGCGGTCCAGCGCCACGTCGATGATTTGCGTTTTGAGTTCGTCAGCCGTGCCCAGCGGCATGTAGGCCACGGCCATTTTTTGCAGGTCGGGGATGTTTTTCTCAAGGTACTTGAGCGCGTCTTTGATCTGCAGCGCAAACAGGCGGCGCAGGCCAGCGCGGTTTTTGGTGGCGGCCACATCGGGCTCGTCAAACACCTCGATGGTCACGGCGTCTTGCACGTCCACCAGCGCGGGGAAGCCGATCAGGGTCTGGCCGCCTTTGCTGATTTCCATCAGCTCGGGGAGTTCGCCGAAGGTCCAGGTGGTGTAGCGCTGGGGGGCTGTGGGGGTCTGTTTGGCGGGGGTTGTGCCTGTGCGGGCATGGATACCCGCGTTCGCGGGTATGACATAAGAAGCGGGTATGACATTGGCGGCGGGTATGACAGATTCTTTTGTCACACCCGACTCACCCTTTGTCACACCCGACTCACCCTTTGTCACACCCGACTTGATCGGGTGTCCATGGGGGTCATGGATGCCCGCGTTCGCGGGCATGACAGCAGAGGCAGGCATGACCGATGAAGCGACTTTGAGCTGTGCCAGCGCCTGGAACGCACCCCGTGCTTTGGCTCCCAACTCGCCTTTGAGCGCGCCCAGGTTGCGGCCCATGCCCAGCTGGCGGCCGTGTTCGTCCACCACCAGCAGGTTCATGAACAAATGCGGGCTGAGCATGTCGTGTTTGAAGTCGGTGCGCTTCACGTCCAGGCTGGTTTCGTCACGCACTTTTTTCAGCAGCACCTCGGTCAGCGACCCGGCACCAAACAACTCGGGCACCGACAGCTCGGCGGCCAGCCGCGTGGCCGATTCGGGCAGCGGCACAAAGCGGCTGCGCGGGCGCTGCGGCAGGCTTTTGAGCAGGGCCTGGATTTTGTCTTTGAGCAAGCCGGGCACCAGCCATTCGCAGCGGTCTTCGCTCACCTGGTTGAGCACAAACAACGGCACCGTCACGGTCACGCCGTCGCGGGCATCGCCGGGCTGGTGCAGGTACGTGGCCTGGCAGTCGGTGCCGCCCAAACGGATGTGCTTGGGGAAAGCCTGCGTGGTGATGCCTGCGGCTTCGTGGCGCATCAGCTCTTCGCGGGTCAGCATCAGCAGGCGCGGTTGCTTAACGCTTTCGTGCCGATACCACTCTTCGAGCAGGCGGCCGCTGCAGACTTCGGGCGGAATCTGCTGGTCGTAAAAAGCGTAGATCAGCTCGTCGTCCACCAGCACGTCTTGGCGGCGCGACTTGTGCTCCAGCTCTTCGACCTTGGCGATCATCTTGTGGTTGGCCGCCAGGAACGGCAGCTTGGTTTCCCACTGGTCACCCACCAGCGCTTCGCGGATGAAGATCTCGCGTGCACCGTGCATGTCCACCCGGCTGTAGGGCATGCGGCGGCCGCTGTAAACGACCAGGCCATAGAGCGTGGCCCGCTCCAGCGCCACGACTTCGGCAGACTTCTTTTCCCAATGCGGGTCGAGCAGTTGTTTCTTGAGCAAATGCGCGCCAACCTGCTCCAACCACTGCGGCTCGATGGCGGCAATGCCCCGGCCAAACAGGCGCGTGGTTTCCACCAACTCAGCCACCACGATCCAGCGGCCCGGCTTTTTGCTCAGGTGCGCGCCGGGGTGTTTGTGGAACTTGATGCCGCGTGCGCCCAGATAGGCCTCTTCGTCTTCGAGCTTGTAGCCCACGTTGCCCAGCAGACCCGCCAGCATGGACAGGTGCAATTGCTCATAGCTCGCGGGCTGCGTGTTGATGCGCCACTTGTGCTCGGCCACCACCGTGAGCAGCTGGGTGTGCGTGTCGCGCCACTCGCGCACCCGGCGCACGTTGATGAAGTTCTGACGCAGCAGTTGCTCGTATTGGCGGTTGCTGAGTTTGTGGGTGGACGGGTTGGTGCGGCCCCCGTCATCGCGAGGAGCGGAGCGAGGTGGCGATCCAGTCTGAATACCACTGGATTGCCGCGCTTCGCTCGCAATGACGGATACACGGGCATGGGGTTCGCCGCCACGGGCATCGTGAATCCATTTCCACAGCTTCAGGTAGCCGGTGAATTCGCTCTTGTCGTCGTCAAACTTGGCGTGTTGTTGGTCAGCCTGGGCTTGCGCGTCCATGGGGCGGTCGCGCACGTCTTGCACACTCATGGCGCTGGCGATCACCAGCACTTCGTCCAGTGCTTCGCGGCCACGCGCTTCCAAAATCATGCGGCCGACGCGGGGGTCCAGCGGCAGGCGGGCCAGCTCTTTGCCAATGGGGGTCAGCTCGTTGTCATCATCCACCGCGCCCAGCTCGGCCAGCAACTGATAGCCGTCGGTGATGGCGCGTTTGGACGGTGCTTCGATGAACGGGAAGTCTTCCACCACACCCAGGTGCAGGCTCTTCATGCGCAAGATCACACCCGCCAAAGACGAGCGCAAGATTTCAGGGTCGGTGAAGCGCGGGCGGCCCGCAAAGTCTTTGTCGTCGTACAGGCGAATGCAAATGCCGTTGGCCACGCGGCCGCAACGACCCGCACGCTGGTTGGCTGCCGCCTGGCTGATGGGCTCGACCATCAGCTGCTCGACCTTGCTGCGCAGGCTGTAGCGCTTGACCCGCGCCGTGCCCGCGTCGATCACATAACGGATGCCGGGCACCGTCAATGAAGTTTCGGCCACGTTGGTGGCCAGCACGATGCGGCGGCCGTTGGACGCTTCAAAAATCCGGTCCTGCTCGGCCTGCGACAGGCGGGCAAACAGCGGCAGCACCTCGGCGTTGCGCGTGAGCGGCTGGTGCGCCAGATGTTTGCGCAGGTGGTCGGCGGCTTCGCGGATCTCGCGCTCGCCCGGCAAAAAAATCAGGATGTCGCCCCCTGCCCCGCCCTGCCAGAGTTCGTCCACCGCATCGGCCATGGCCTCGTTCAGGCCGTAGTCACGCGACTCTTCAAACGGGCGGTAGCGCTGCTCCACCGGGAAGGTGCGGCCCGAGACCATGATGACCGGCGCCGGTCCGTTGCGCGAGGCAAAGTGCTTGGCAAAGCGGTCGGCATCAATGGTGGCCGAGGTGACGACGATCTTGAGGTCTGGCCTGCGCGGCAGGATCTGGCGCAGGTAGCCCAGCAAGAAGTCGATGTTCAGGCTGCGTTCGTGTGCCTCGTCGATGATGATGGTGTCATACGCTTGCAGCAGCGGGTCGGTCTGGGTTTCGGCCAGCAAGATGCCATCGGTCATAAGCTTGACGGACGCGTTTTTGCTCAAACGGTCTTGAAACCGCACCTTGAAACCCACCACTTCGCCGAGCGGCGTCTTCAATTCTTCGGCAATGCGCTTGGCCACCGAGCTGGCCGCAATGCGCCGGGGCTGGGTGTGGCCAATCAACCGCCCTCGCTCGCCGG
The DNA here is from genome assembly GCF_030158565.1 of Limnohabitans sp. GTDB lineage: Bacteria > Pseudomonadota > Gammaproteobacteria > Burkholderiales > Burkholderiaceae_C > Limnohabitans_A. The sequence continues at coordinate 38,148 of NZ_JAOASQ010000033.1, forward strand.
GCTTGGCATTCAGCCGCCCGCGCCCCAGCATCAGCGCAATCTTGGGCAGCTGCGTGGTCTTGCCCGAGCCGGTCTCGCCGCAGACGATGATGACCTGGTGCTGGTCCATGGCGGCCATGATTTCGTCACGGCGGGCAGAGACCGGCAGGCCTTCGGGGAAGTCGATTTGGAGGGGGGTGGGGTTTGCAGACTCGGTCACGGGCTGGATTATCCCACGACACGTGTTCACGTGCTACACTGGTTTACGTGAACTTTCAACTTGGAGGTTTGGATGACCAACCTGACCATTTCCCTCGACGAAAACCTCGTCAAACAAGCCCGCATCAAAGCCATTCAAGAAGGCACCTCGCTGAGCGCCAAGGTGCGCGAAATGCTGTCTGCTTATGTGCGACAAGATATGCCATTGGCTCCGATTGTGATTCCCAAATTACCCGTCTCCAAAGCCCGTGGCGGCCTGCGGCCGGGCATTGACCCCAGCAGCAACCGATCCCTGTACGACGCGATGGACGCGGGCATGGACCTGAAAAACCTGTCATGACGCCAGATGTGAATGTGTTGGTGGCCGCTTTCCGGCTTGACCACCCTCACCACTTGCCTGCACGAGCTTGGCTAGATGAAGCCATGCTCCAAGCTGCCAATGGACGCAACAGCCTGATCCTGCTGGGCACCGTGGTGACTGGCTTTTTACGCATCAGCACCAACCCCAAAATCTTTCGGGAAACCGATCCTTTGCAGGATGTGAGCGACTTCATCGACAGCCTGCTCAGCTGCCCAGGCGTGCAATTTCAGCCGCAGGGTGCCACCTGGCCCAATTTGCGGCAAGTGTGCCTGGCACAACAAGCCACAGGCAACTTGATCACCGATGCTTGGATCGCCGCAACGGTGATGCAATCCGGTGAGACACTCTGCACATTCGACCGCGATTTTTCGCGTCTGCTTCCCGCAGACCAACTTCTTTTGCTCAAGCCCTGACACCTCAAGCCCATGTCCACAGTCTTCAACTTCACCTTCGTGCCCTGGTTCCGGTCGGTGGCGCCCTACATCCACATGCACCGGGGCAAGACCTTTGTGGTGGGCATCGCGGGCGAGGCCATTGCCGCAGGCAAGCTGGGCCATATTGCGCAAGACTTGGCGCTGATCCAGAGCATGGGCGTCAAGGTGGTGCTGGTGCATGGCTTTCGACCCCAGGTGAACGAGCAACTGGCCGCCAAGGGCCACACCCCCAAGTATTCGCACGGCATGCGCATCACCGACAGCGTGGCACTCGACTGCGCCCAAGAGGCGGCGGGCCAATTGCGTTATGAGATCGAAGCGGCCTTCAGCCAGGGCTTGCCCAACACGCCCATGGCGGGCTCCACGGTGCGCGTGATTTCGGGCAACTTCATCACGGCGCGGCCGGTGGGCATTGTGGACGGGGTGGACTTTCAGCACTCGGGTCTGGTGCGCAAGGTGGACGTGGACGGCATCATGCGCACGCTGGACATGGGCGCGATGGTGCTGCTCTCGCCCTTTGGCTTTTCGCCCACGGGCGAGGCCTTCAACCTGACCATGGAAGAAGTGGCCACCAGCGTGGCGGCCGAACTGCAGGCCGACAAACTGATTTTTGTGACCGAGATTCCGGGCATTCGCATCCACCCGAACGAGCCGGCCAGCGACGACAACCCGATCGACACCGAGCTGCCACTGGCCGCAGCCAAGAAACTGCTGGCCGAGTCGCCCAACCCGACGCAGCCGACCGACTTGGCGTTTTATCTGCAGCACTGCGTGAAGGCGTGCGAAGAAGGCGTGGAGCGCAGCCACATCTTGCCCTTTGCGGTGGATGGCGCTTTGCTCTTGGAGGTGTATGTGCACGACGGCATCGGCACGATGATCGTGGACGAGAAGCTCGAAGAACTGCGGGAAGCCACTTCCGACGATGTGGGTGGCATCTTGCAATTGATCGAGCCGTTTGAGAAAGACGGCACGCTGGTCAAGCGCGACCGCACCGAGATCGAGCGCGACATTGACCACTACACCATCATCGACCACGACGGCGTGATCTTTGCCTGCGCAGCGCTCTACCCCTACCCCGAAGCCAAAACCGCCGAGATGGCGGCGCTGACCGTGTCACCCCAATCGCAAGGCCAGGGCGACGGCGAGAAGGTGCTCAAACGTGTGGAGCAACGCGCCCGCGCCATGGGCCTGAAAAGCATTTTTGTGCTGACCACGCGCACCATGCACTGGTTCATCAAACGCGGTTTTGTGCAGGTCGACCCCGACTGGCTGCCCGAAGCTCGCAAACGCAAATACAACTGGGACCGCAAGAGCCTGGTGCTGGTCAAGAAGCTGTGATGTGGGTCAGGCGGCGTGCCTGCTCAGACATGGATACCGGATCAAGTCCGGTATGACAGCTTTTCAGCCCGTCTACCCTGTCACCCCATCCAACCCTGTCACCCCATCCAACCCTGTCACCCCATCCAACCCTGCCCCCTGGAACTCCAGCAACCCGAGTAACCCCAGCAAGCTAGCCACCCTGTCACCCCGGGCTTGACCCGGGGTCCATCTGCGCCAACACCCCTCACCCGTTGAATCAGCGGCTGCGCCAAGCCTGCACAGCGATCAGCAAGCCCATCAACGCAAATCCGACAAAAGCCAGGAATGACCAGTTGGCGATCGAGCCGCCGAGGAAGGTCCAGTCGACCTTGGTGCAATCACCGCTGCCCTTGAAGATCATGGGGATGGCGCGGTTGATCGGGAAATTTTCGACCATGCCGTAGAAGTCACGACCGCAGGTGACGATCTCAGGCGGGTACCACTGCAGCCAGCTTTGGCGGGCGGCCACAAAAGCGCCAAAACCGGCTTTCAGCGCCAGCAACACGCCGAACACAGCCACCGCGCCGGGTTTGCGCAAACGCGAGCCAATCAATGCGATGAGCATCACCCCGATCAGGGCGTAGCGCTGCACGATGCACATGGGGCAAGGGTTCAGGCCCACCACGTGTTGCAAGTACAAGCCAAACGCCAGCATGCCGATGCACGACAGTGCAATCAGCGCCATCCAGCGGTTTAAGGTGATGGAAAACAGTTTCATGGGGCTTTGCAAATGGAAACGGGAGCATTGTGCTCCCGTTGTGCTGGGCTGGTCGTGACGCAGGTCACAAAGCCGTTTGATCTCGCCTGAATATCAGGCGTCGGCAAATGCCCGTTCGATCACAAAGGCGCCAGGGGTGCTGGTGTTGCCTTCGGCCAGGCCATGCTCTTCGCAGATGCGCTTGAGGTCCTTGAGCATGCCTGGGGAGCCGCAGATCATGACGCGGTCGGTTTCGGGGTTGAGTTTGGGCATGCCCAAGTCCGCGAACAGTTTGCCGTTTTCGATCAGGTCCGTCACGCGGCCCTGGTTTTTGTAGGGCTCGCGGGTCACGGTGGGGTAGTACAGCAGCTGGTTCGTCACCATCTCGCCCAAGAACTCGTTGGCCGGCAGCTCTTGGGTGATGTAGTCGTGGTAGGCCAGCTCATTGACCTGGCGCACGCCGTGCACCAGGATGACTTTTTCGAACCGCTCATAGGTCTCAGGGTCACGGATGATGCTCATGAAGGGGGCCAAGCCCGTGCCGGTGGACATCAGGTACAGGTTTTTGCCAGGCAAGAGGTAGTCGCACAACAAGGTGCCGGTGGGCTTGCGGCCAACAACGATGGTGTCGCCCACCTGGATGTGCTGCAGTTTGGAGGTCAGCGGGCCGTCGGGCACCTTGATGCTCAAAAATTCGAGGTGCTCTTCGTAGTTGGCGCTGGCAATCGAGTAAGCGCGCAGCAGCGGTTTGCCGTTGTCCTGGCGCAGGCCGATCATGGTGAAGTGGCCATTCGAAAAACGCAGGGCCTGGTCACGCGTGGTGGTGAAGCTGAACAGTCGGTCGGTCCAGTGGTGAACGCTCAGAACGCGTTCTTCGAGAAATGCACTCATGAAATCTTTTGGGTTGGGGGCCGGAACCAGAGTCCCATGGCCACAAAGGGGAGCTGAAAGCTTGCTACAGTTGGGCCTTGAAAGACCGCGAGAAAAGCCGATCCTGTCGCAAAACAGGCCGTATTTTCCCCCGAACCGCTTACAACTGGAAATACTGAAATTTTATATCCGTATAACCAGAGCTTCTTAAGATAGATCAAGGCAGCAATCACCATGGCACGTACCGTTCAATGCATCAAACTCGGCACCGAAGCAGAGGGCCTGGATTTTCCGCCCTACCCCGGCGATTTGGGCAAACGCATTTGGGAAAGCGTGAGCAAGCAAGCCTGGGCCGATTGGCTCAAGCACCAGACCATGCTGGTCAATGAAAACCGCCTGAACCTGGCCGATCTGCGCGCCCGCCAATACCTGGCTCGCCAGATGGAAAACCATTTCTTTGGCTCTGGCGCAGACGCGGCCCAAGGCTACGTGCCGCCAGCAGCCAATTGATTTGGCTGCGTCCAGCGCAAACCCTGACGCCTTGAGCCACCCGCCACAGACACGCCACGCGCTGGTCATTGGTGCGGGTCTGTCCGGCTCCGCCGTAGCGCACAGCTTGGCCGTGCGCGGATGGGCCGTCACGGTCATCGACCAAGCGAGCGGTGTTGGCGCTGGTGCATCGGGTTTGCCTGCAGGTTTGGCCGCACCCCATGTCTCGCCCGACGACAACGTGCTGTCTCGCATCACGCGTGCGGGGGTTAGCGCGACGCTGCAACGCGCTCAGGCGCTGCTGCAAAGCGGCACCGACTGGGCACTGACGGGTGTTCTGGAACACAACCTGGCAGGCAAACGCAAACTGCCCACAGCCGATCCGGGCTCCCCAGACAATGCGCTGGATGGCAGCAGCCCAGCCAGTGCAGCACAAATTGCGGCTGCAGGACTTGCGCCCGGCACACCGGCGCTCTGGCACGGGCAGGCCGGCTGGATCAGGCCCCGGCAATTGGTGGCGGCGCAGCTGCAAACACCGGGCGTACAGGTGCTCTGGCAACACAAAGCGCAAGCCATTGAACGGCGCGGCGATCTATGGACCGTGACCGATGCCCAAGGCCAGACCCTGGGCCAAGCACCTTGGCTGGTGGTGGCCAGTGCCTTTGACAGCCTGGCTTTGCTGCAGCCCCTGCCCGGTTTTGCCGTACCGCTGAACCCCTTGCGTGGCCAAATCAGTTTTGGCCACATGCACGATTTGAACGAAGCTCAGCGCCAGCTCTTGCCCACGTTCCCGGTGAACGGCCACGGCAGCTTCATCAGCAACGTGCCCACCCCGGACGGTCAGCCCGGCTGGTACATCGGCTCCACCTTCGAGCGCAACTGCGAACAGGCCCCCGTGCGCGAAGAAGACCACGCGGCCAACCAATTGCGCCTGGCCACCTTGCTGCCCGACTTGGGTGAGGCCATGCAAGACCAGTTTGGCCCTGAGCGTGTGCACGGCTGGGCCGGCTTGCGCTGCACCCTGCCCAACCGCCTGCCCGCTGTGGGCCCCATCGACAGCGAACGGCTGCCCGGCCTGTGGCTGTGCGCGGGCATGGGCGCACGCGGCATCAGCTTGTCGGTGCTGTGCGGCGAACTTTTGACGGCTTGGCTCGAAAACGAAGCCCTGCCGTTGGCACCTTCACTGGCCAAGCATCTGGCGGCGGAGCGTTATAGGAAGCACCGAACGACTTGCACCTTACTGTGGTGACATGCCAGCCCGCTCCCGTTGGGAGCTCTATTCCTCATGCCTCCTCGCACTTGATGAGCGGCCCATGCCAAGCTGTCACCCCGCACTGGATGCTGGGTCCACGCCAACTTGTCACCCTGCACTTGATGCGGGGTCCATGCCTGCGCAAAGATGGATCCCGGGTCAAGCCCGGGATGACGAACGTTTGAGGAATGACGAACGTTGGAGGGATGACGAAGTTTGTAGGGATGACGAACTGATCCAGGATGACGAGTGAGCCCGGGATGAGGGCTTTACTTCATTGCTTCAGCCGGGCGACGCGACTTCACATACGCATCGGTGGGCTGGTACGCCTTGCCGTCGGCGTAGCGCCACTGGACCATGGTGCCTTTGCCGCCGCGCTGGTCGAGCTTGCCGACGTAGGCACCCATGGTGGATTGCTGGTCAATCGCGCGGAACTCGGCCGGGCCAAACGGGGTGCTGAACTTCAGGCCGCGCATGGCGTTGACCAGTTTTTCATTGTCAGTGCTGTTGGCCTTTTTGATGCCCGCAAAGATCGCCTGCATGGTGGCGTAACCCACCACCGAGCCGACCTTGGGGTTCTCGTTGAACTTCTTGTAGTAGTTGGCCGCAAAGCTGGCGTGTTCTTTGTTGTCGAGCTGGTCCCAAGGGTAGCCGGTCACGATCCAGCCCTTGGGCGTTTCGTCTTTCAGCACTTCCAGGTACTCGGGCTCACCCGACAGCAGCGATACCACGGGCGTCTTGGGGAAGACATTGCGCTGGTTACCCTCGCGCACCAGCTTGGCCAAGTCGGCGCCAAAGGTCACGTTGAAGATCGCGTCGGGTTTGCTGGCCATGGTGGCGGTCAGCGTGCTGCCCGCGTCGATCTTGCCTTGGGCGGGCCACTGCTCGCTCACAAACTCCACATCGGGGCGCTTGGCCTTGAGCAGCTCCTTGAAGCTGGCCACGGCGCTTTGGCCGTATTCGTAGTTGGGCGCAATCGTGGCCCAGCGCTTGGCGGGCAGCTTGGCCGCTTCTTCGACCAGCATGGCCGCTTGCATGTAGGTGCTGGGGCGCAGGCGGAAGGTGTAGCGGTTGCCCTTGTCCCAAACGATGGCATCGGTCAGCGGCTCGCTGGCCACAAACAAGCGCTTGTTCTTTTGCGCATGGTCGGCCAGGGCCAGGCCCACGTTGGACAAAAAGCCTCCGGCCAGCACATCCACTTTTTCTTTGGAACTCAGCTCGATGGCATGGCGCAAAGCTTCTTCGGGTTTGCCGGCGTCGTCTCGGGCGATGACTTCGACCTTGCGGCCCAGCAGGCCACCTTGGGCGTTGATCTCTTCAACCGCCAGCTGCCAGCCTTGTTTGTAGGGCTGGGTGAACTGGGGGATGGCGGAATAGCTGTTGATTTCGCCAATTTTGATGGGGGTCTGGGCAAAGGCTGTGGAGGCGACAAGCACCATGCCTGCGGTCATAAAACGGTTCATAGGGTCCTAGGGGTTAGCGTTAAAAAACGAGACTTTACCAGCCGACTTCAAACCTGTCGCACCAGTGACATTCAGCAAGATCGCAAGCAGTGTGGCCAAAACCACAGACAGCACATGGCCCCATGGCCTGCGCTTGACGATCCGGTGTCGCCAACAGGCAGGCCATGTGGTGGGGTTTGCAAATAATGAGCAGGATGAAACAAACCGACTTGTCCCGATTCCATGTGGCCTTGATCCTCGGCGGCGCTGCCGTGATGCTGAGTTTGGCCATGGGCATGCGCCAAAGCTTTGGTTTGCTGCAACCCCACATGATCCGCGACATCGGGATCACCGCGGCCGACTTCTCGCTGGCCATTGCCATCCAGAACATCGTTTGGGGCGCCACTCAGCCCTTCATGGGCATCCTGGCCGACCGGCATGGGGCGCGCCCCGTGGCCTTGCTGGGCGTCGCAATTTATGCCTTGGGGTTGGTCTTTGCCCTCACGGCGACATCGGCTTGGGGCGTGACGCTGGGCATGGGCCTGTGTGTCGGCTTGGCGCTGTCGTGCACCGCATCCAACATCGCCATGAGCGTGACGGCCAAAGCCGTCTCACCCCTGCAGCGCAGCATGGCCATGGGCTCGGTGTCTGCCTTGGGCTCTTTGGGTCTGACCTTGGCCTCGCCCATGGCGCAACACCTGATCAGCACTGCGGGTTGGCAAACCGCCGTGATCGGCTTTTTGGGCTTGGCCGCGGTCATGCTGCCAGCGGCCTTCATGGCCGGGCGTGCGGACCAGATTGAAGTGCTAGCCCCCTTGGGCGTGCAACAAACCGTGACCGAAGCCATTCGTGAAGCCTTGGGCCATCGCGGTTACCTGTTGTTGGCCATTGCCTTCTTTGTGTGCGGCTTGCAATTGGTCTTCATCACCACCCATTTGCCCACTTACCTGGACATCTGCGGCATGGACCCCAGCGTGGGCAGCACAGCCCTGGCACTGGTGGGCCTGTTCAACGTGATGGGCTCCTACCTGTTCGGCTGGTTGGGCGGCAAATATTCCAAACGCATGCTCTTGGGCGGCATTTATGTGCTGCGCTCGGTCATCATCGCGGTGTATTTTCTGACGCCGCCCACCCCCACCAGCACTTTGGTCTTTGCCGCCGCCATGGGCACGCTGTGGTTGGGCGTGGTCCCCTTGGTCTCAGGTCTGGTGATCCATTTGTTTGGCCTTCGCTACATGGCCACTTTGTCCGGCGTGGCGTTTTTCAGCCACCAAGTGGGCTCCTTCATCGGCGCCTGGGGCGGTGGTTTGATTTACAACCGCCTGGGCAATTACGACCTGGCCTGGCAAGGCGCCGTGGCCATTGGCTTGTCGGCGGGCCTGTTTCAAATGACCATGAATGTGAAGCCTTCTGCCCGAATCCTGGCGGAACGGTCAGCCGCCGTGGGCGCTTGAACACGTTCTTATATCGATTTGAAATATATCTACAACCAATAAATCGTTTGTTTTGGCATAAAGGACGTTTACAGTCCTGCCCATGGTTGATTTCGCTTATGTCTTTGCAGGTTTCTTCGTCGGCACCATCGTGGGTCTGACGGGCGTCGGTGGCGGCTCCTTGATGACGCCGCTGCTGATCTTTTTCTTCGGCGTGAAGCCCTACATGGCGGTCGGCACCGACTTGCTGTTTGCAGCCTTCACCAAGCTGGGCGGCACCGTGAGCTTTGCACGCCAGCGCATCGTGCCTTGGCGCGTGGTGGGTCTGCTCAGCGCGGGCAGCATTCCTGCCTGCCTGGTGACCTTGGGCATCTTGCGCTGGGTGGGCCCGGCCGACCCCAAGGTGCAGGCCTTGATGACCACCACCTTGGGCGTGGCCTTGCTGCTGACCGCTGCGGCCATGCTTTACAAAGCGGTGCGCGGCAAACAAGTGCCCCGCCAGCTGGCCGCTCAGGATGAAGCCCGCGCCACTACCCCCCGCCACTGGAGCCTGCCATTGTTGTTTGGCGCCCTGATCGGCACCTTGGTCACACTCACCTCGGTGGGTGCAGGTGCCATTGGCGTCACCGTGCTGATGGTGCTGTATCCTCTGCTGCCTTTACCGCGCATCGTGGCGGCCGACATTGCTTATGCCGTGCCACTGACTTTGGTGGCCGGTTTGGGCCATGCGTCACTCGGCTCGGTGGACTGGCCGCTGCTGGCCAAGTTGCTGGCGGGGTCGCTCCCCGGCATCTGGCTGGGCTCGCGCCTGACACACCACACGCCTGACCGCGTGATCCGCTCGTTGCTGTCCGTGCTGCTCGCATGGGCAGGCACCAAGCTGGTCCTGATTTAATCTTTTTCTATTGCTGTTGATATGTACCAGTACACCGAATTCGACAAAGCCTTTGTGCGCGCCCGCGCTGCAGAGTTCCGCGACCAGCTGGGTCGCTGGCAAACCGGTCAGCTGACCGAAGACCAATTCCGCCCCCTGCGCCTGCAAAACGGCTGGTATGTGCAGCGCTACGCGCCCATGCTGCGCGTGGCGGTGCCCTACGGCGAGATCAACGCCGCCCAGATCAAGGTGTTGGCCAAGATCGCCCGCGAATTCGACACACCCGATGCATCCTTGCTGGCCGAAGCGCAAGCCACCCAAGACAAAATCGCCGGACTGGCCCCCAAGCTGACCACCAACTACGGCCACTTCACCACGCGCCAGAACGTGCAGTTCAACTGGATTCCGCTGGACAAATCGGCCGACGTGATGGAGCTGCTGGCCACCGTGAACATGCACGGCATCCAGACCAGCGGCAACTGCATCCGCAACACCACCACCGACGAGCTGGCCGGTGTGGCCGTGGACGAAGTGGTCGACCCGCGCCCCTATGCCGAGCTGATCCGCCAATGGAGCACGCTGCACCCCGAGTTTGCGCACCTGCCGCGCAAGTTCAAGATCGCCATCACCGGCGCCACCGAAGACCGCGCCGCCATTGGCTGGCACGACGTGGGCCTGCAGGTCATCCAAAACGCTGCTGGCAAGGTCGGCTTCAAGGTGCTGGTGGGTGGCGGCATGGGCCGCACGCCCGTCAACGGTGTGGTGATCCGTGAGTTCTTGCCTTGGCAGGACATCATGAACTACCTCGAAGCCGTGGTGCGCGTCTACAACCGCTGGGGTCGCCGCGACAACAAGTACAAGGCCCGCATCAAAATTTTGGTCAAGGCCGAAGGCCAGCGCTACTTTGACGAAGTCGAGACCGAGTTCCGTGAAATCATCGAACGCGATGGCGCGCCGCACACCCTGCCGCAAGCCGAACTCGACCGCGTGAAAGCCGGTTTTGTGGACCCCGCCCTGAATCTGCCCGAGAACACAGATGAGTGGTTGGCCCAGGCCGAAGCGACGCTCAGCATCGAAGCGGCCAAGACGCCCGCCTTTGCCCGCTGGCTGGCACGCAACGTCAAGCCACACCGCAACCCCCAACTGCGCGCTGTATCGCTGTCCTTCAAGCGCCCAGGCTACGCCCCCGGTGACGCCACGGCCGAGCAGCTCGACGCCGCTGCGGCCCTGGTCGAGAAATACTCGGCGGGCGAAGCCCGTGTCTCGCACACCCAAAACCTGCTGCTGCCTTGGGTGCGCCTGGACCAGCTGCACGCCCTGTGGCTCGAAGCCAAGGCGCTGGGCGTGGCCCAGCCCAACATTGGCCTCTTGACCGACATGATCGCCTGCCCCGGCGGCGACTACTGCGCGCTGGCCAATGCCCGCTCCATCCCCACGGCCAGCGCCATCACCGAGCGCTACCAAGACCTGGACGAGCTGGAAGACCTGGGACACATCGACTTCCACATCAGCGGCTGCATCAACTCCTGCGGTCACCACCACTCGGGCCACATCGGCATTTTGGGTGTCGACAAAGACGGCAAGGAGTGGTACCAGGTCACGCTGGGCGGCTCGGACGGCAAAGACCTGTCCGGCGCGGCCACACCCGGCAAGGTGGTCGGCCCGTCGTTCTCCTCCTTCGAGGTGCCCGACGTGATCGAAGCCATCCTGGACACCTACAAACAACTGCGCGTGGCGACGGCCAACGGCAAGCAGGAAGCCTTCATCGAGACCCTGCACCGTGTCGGCAACGACCCGTTCAAGGCTGCAGCCAACGCGGCGCGCCACCCAGCCGAAGAAACCTCCGCCTGAAGTCCCTTGTAGGAGCCGCGCCCTCGCGGCGATGAATAGCCAATCGCGGCGAGGGCGCCGCTCCTACAGCAGAAAAAAACGACCATGAAAATCATCACCGCACAAGAACACCAGACCGCCAGCAAAACCGGCGTCTTGGAACTCGCCAACGACGTGGACCCGCGCACGCTGGATCTGTCGGGCATCACCCGCATCGACCTGCAGTTCCCGGCTTTCACCGATGGCCGCGCCTACAGCCAGGCCTTTTTGCTGCGCCGCCGCCTGCGCTTTTCAGGCGAGCTGCGCGCCACCGGCGACGTGCTGATCGACCAACTGGTGCAGATGCAGCGCACTGGCTTTGACGTGGCTGTGCTGAAAGAAGGCGTCGATGCCAGCGCCGCCCAGCGCCAGCTGGACCGCTACGCCGGTTTCTACCAAGGCTCGGCTGTGGAAACGCAACCTCATTTCGCGCAGGCGGCCTGATGACTTCGTCACTGATTTCTTCCCGCAGCGCACCGCTCAAAGCCACCGAGCAAAACGCCAAAGCCAGCCCTGACTTTGCCGCCAAGTTGGCGGAGACCCAGGCCTTGCTGCAACGCGCAGCCGCCGAGTTCACCCCGGTGACCCAAGCCTCCAGCCTGGGCGCCGAAGACGTGGTGATCACGCACCTGATCAACAGCCTGCAGCTCGACATTCCGGTGTTTGTGCTGGAGACAGGCGCGCTGCACACCGAAACCCTGGCCTTGTTGGAACGCACGCAGGCACATTCGCGTGCGCCCATCCACGTGTTCCGCCCTGAGCAGGAAGCGGTGATCCAGTTCGTGCGCGACAAAGGCCAGGACGCGATTTACAAGACGATGGAACTGCGCAAGGAGTGCTGCGGCATCCGCAAGATGGAGCCGCTGGCCCGCGCCCTGAAGGGACAACGCGCTTGGATCACGGGCTTGCGTCAGGAGCAATCCACCGCCCGCGCCGAAGTGCCGCTGCTGGACACCAGCGAAGAAGCCACCAAACACCTGGCCAAGTTCAACCCGCTGGCCAAGTGGACCTGGGGCGACGTGTGGCACTACATCGCCGAAAACCAAGTGGACTACAACCCGCTGCACGACCAGTTCTTCCCCAGCATCGGCTGCGCCCCTTGCACCCGCGCCATCAGCCTGGGCGAAGAGTTCCGCGCAGGCCGCTGGTGGTGGGAAGACGAGGCGGCCAAGGAGTGTGGGCTGCACGTCAAGAAATGATTTGGGGGAGTGATGTGTGGGGCGCGGCAGGCTCCTCAGAAGTCGCTTCGCGCCACACATCGTCGCCTCCCGCGCCCCACACATCAAGTCGATCACCCTTGGATATTTCTGACGCCGCCTTGACCAAATTTGAAGAGTAATCAACATGAACGCCATGACACAAACCGAGTTGCACACCCTGAGCAACAGCCACCTCGATGCGCTGGAGGAAGAGACGATCTTCATCCTGCGTGAAGTCGCCGCCGCCTTCGAGCGCCCCACCTTGCTGTTTTCGGGTGGCAAGGATTCGCTGGTCATGCTCAAGTGCGCCGAAAAGGCGTTCGGTGCGGGCCGCATCCCCTACCCGCTGCTGATGATCGACACCGGACACAACTTCAAGGAAGTGACCGATTTCCGCGACTCGCGTGCCAAAGAACTCGGCGCCGAGCTGATCGTGCGCAGCGTTGAAGACTCGATGAAGCGCGGCACCGTGCGCCTGGCCCACCCGGGCGAGAGCCGCAACGTGCACCAGTCGGTCACGCTGCTCGAAGCGATTGAAGAGTTCGGTTTTGACGCGCTGATCGGCGGTGCCCGCCGCGACGAAGAAAAGGCCCGTGCCAAGGAGCGCATCTTTTCGCACCGCGACAGCTTTGGCCAGTGGCAGCCCAAGGCCCAGCGCCCCGAACTGTGGACGCTGTTCAACACCCGCTTGCAACCGGGCGAGCACTTTCGCGTGTTCCCGATCAGCAACTGGACCGAGCTGGACGTGTGGCAATACATCGCCCGCGAAAACATCGCGCTGCCTTCGATCTACTACACCCACAAGCGCGAGGTGGTGGACCGCCGCGGTTTGCTGGTGCCCGTGACCGAATTGACACCACCCAAAGACGGCGAAAAGGTTGAGATTCGCGACGTGCGTTTCCGCACCGTGGGCGACATCACCTGCACCTGCCCGGTGGAAAGCGATGCGGCCACGCCCGAGCAGATCGTGATCGAGACGCTGGCGGCCGATGTGAGCGAGCGCGGCGCGACCCGCATGGACGACAAGACGTCCGAGGCTTCGATGGAGAAGCGCAAAAAAGACGGCTATTTCTGATCAGGGAGCAAAAGACATGAGCAACAACCAACACTTTTCTGCCCTCAAATTCATCACCTGCGGCTCGGTCGACGACGGCAAGAGCACGCTGATTGGCCGCCTGCTGGTGGACACCAAGGCCGTGCTGCAAGACCACCTGGCCGGTGTGCAGCGCTCGGGTGAAACCGACCTGGCCCTGCTGACCGACGGCTTGAGCGCCGAGCGCGAGCAAGGCATCACCATCGACGTGGCCTACCGTTACTTCAACACCGAAGCGCGCAAGTTCATCATCGGTGACGCGCCCGGCCACGAGCAGTACACCCGCAACATGGTCACGGCCGCGTCCAGCGCCGACGCCGCCGTGGTGCTGGTGGACGCCATCAAGCTCGACTGGGCCAACCCCGATTTGCAACTGTTGCCGCAAACGCGCCGCCACTCGCTGCTGGTGAACCTGCTGCGCGTGCCCTCCATCGTGTTCGCCATCAACAAGCTCGACGCCGTGGCCGATGCCGCTGTGGCGTACAAGAACATCGCGGGTGCTCTGGAGAAGTTCGCCAAAGAGGCTGGTATCACCGTCACGGCCATGGTGCCCGTGTCGGCCCTCAAGGGCTGGAACGTGGTGGACAGCCAACCCGACTGGTGCGGTTACACCGGCCCTAGCCTTTTGAGCATCCTCGAAGACCTGCCGGTCACGCCTGCCGAGACCGATGTGGCTTTCAGCTTCCCGGTGCAGTGGGTCGAGAAGTTCCACGACTCCGGCGTGACCACCCAAGGCCGCCGCGTGTTCTGGGGCCGCGTGGCCACGGGCAGCATCGAGCCGGGCCAGACCATCAAGGTCTTCCCCAGCGGCCAGACCGCCGTGGTCTCGCAAGTGCTGTCGGCCACCCGCCAGCCGCAAAACAAAGCCGCCGGTCACAGCGCAGGCATCGTGCTCGACCGCGAGGTGGATGTGTCGCGCGGCGACTGGCTGCTGGCAGCCGTTGGGGCCCCCGAAGGCCAGCGCCAGCTCAACACCACCATCGCCTGGATGGACGACGAGCCCCTGCTGGCAGGCCGCCTGTACTGGGCGCTGCACGGCCACCGCTGGGTCAAGGTCAAGGTGCAGCGCGTGGTGCACCGCCTGGACGTGAACACCCTGGCCGAAGAAGAAGCCACCGAGCTGGCCCCCAACGCGATTGGCCACGTCACCCTGGCCCTGCAAGAGCCCTTGGTGACGCTGCCCTTTGCCCAGTCGCGCATTCTGGGCGCCCTGGTGTTGGTGGACACCGCCACGCACAAAACCTCAGGCGCCGTGCTGGTGAACTGATCTCCTTTAAAATCATGGGTTTGGCGCTGCATGTGCGGCGCCCATCCCTTTTTCCGAGTCCATCATGACCCACGTTGTTTCCGAATCCTGTATCCAGTGCAAATACACCGACTGTGTGGACGTTTGCCCTGTGGATTGCTTCCGCGAAGGCCCCAACTTCCTGACCATCGACCCCGATGAGTGCATCGACTGCGCCGTGTGCATCCCCGAGTGCCCCGTGAACGCCATCTATGCCGAAGAAGACCTGCCGGCCGACCAGCAGCACATGACCCAAATCAACGCCGAGCTGGCTCTGCTGCCGGGCTGGAAGAGCATCACCAAGCGCAAGGCCCCTCTGCCCACCGCCGACGAGTGGAAAGACAAGACCGGCAAACTGGCCGAACTGGTCCGCTGAACCCCTCAGCGCTGTCACGATGGCCGAATCTTTCGGCCATTTTTTCTCAAGCCGCCACGCACACCCCATGACCACTCCCATCGACACCGAAGCGCTGGTCATTGGTGCAGGCCCTGTGGGGCTGTTTCAGGTGTTTCAGCTCGGGCTGCAAGGCATCAGCTGCCAAGTGGTCGACGCCCTGCCCCATGTGGGCGGCCAGTGCGCCGAGCTGTATGCAGACAAGCCGATTTACGACATCCCCGGCATTCCGGTCTGCACCGGTCGTGAACTGGTGGCGCGTTTGCAGCAGCAAATCGCGCCTTTCAACGCATCGTTTCATCTGGGCTGGCAAGTCACCCGCATCGAGCGTCAGACGGATGGTCGACTGCAAGTCGACACCACTGCTGGCCAGCGCTTTGTAGCCTCCACCGTGTTCATCGCCGCTGGCGTGGGTGCCTTTGTGCCACGCCAACTGGTGCTCGATGGCCTGGAGGCTTTCAACGAAAGCCAAGTGTTTGCACACGAGGCTCAGCCAACACGCTGGACGGGCCTGCATCTCGTGGTGGCGGGCGATGGCGATGCGGCACTGCAAACTTGCCTGAACGCATGCACAGGCGATCAGGCCGCCGCCAGTGTCACGCTCTTGCACCGACGCGACCAATTCACAGCCGCACCCGAGCTGGTGGCTCAAATGCGCGAAGCCTGTGCTGCTGGCCGCATGCGCTTTATGGCCGGTCAACCCACCGGACTGCGCAGCGAGGCGGGCCGCCTGCAAGCGCTGGAACTGCTCAACCCCCAAGGCGACACCGAGTGGCTGCCGCTGGACCTGCTGCAAACCTGCCTGGGCCTGTCACCCAAGCTGGGGCCTGTGGCGCAATGGGGCTTGGCCATGGAACGCAAGCAGCTGGTGGTGAACACCGAGAATTTCGCCACCTCCGAACCCGGTATTTTTGCCGTAGGTGACATCAACACCTATCCCGGCAAAAAGAAGCTCATCTTGTGCGGCTTCCACGAAGCCACGCTGGCCGCCTTTGGTGCGGTGAGCTTGCTGCGGCCCGACGCAAAGACCCTGCTGCAGTACACGACAACGTCCACTCTGCTGCACAAGCGCCTGGGGATCGCCTAAAATCCACACTGCGCCGCATGTTTGCGGCGCATTCGCTAGGGGTGTTGAAGTCCGTGAGGTCTTCGACTGAGAAAGTCCCTTTGAACCTGATTGAGGTAATCCTCGCGCAGGGAAGCTTGTCAAAAGAACGGTGCCGCCTTGGGTGCGCGCCATGTTCCCAGTCAGCCGACCTGCCATTACGTTGAAGGAAAAACGTCATGGCATTTTTTTCGCCATTCTCTCGCCGGTCTTCTGACCGTTTTGTCGCCCGTGCCGCATGCCGAGCGACACACATCGCCAGTGCTGTGGCCTGGCTGGCTTGGAGCTGTGCCCATGCACAAAGTCCGACCGAGATCACCATCACCGACACCGCACCCTCGCAGATCAGCGGCTTTGGTGATGTGCCCTTGAGCAAAGCGCCATTCAGCGCCATCAGTTTTGATCGCCAGGTGCTGCAGGACGTGGGTGCACAACGTGTATCGGACGCCTTGCGCCTAGACGCCAGCGTGGCCGACAGCTACAACTCGCCGGCCTATTGGGACATGCTGAGCGTGCGCGGCTACACGCTGGACAACCGCTACAACTACCGCCGCGAAGGCTTGCCGATTTCGGCCGAAACCATGATCGGCATGGACAACAAGGAGCGCATCGAGCTGTTCAAAGGCACGAGCGGCATCCAGGCGGGCACCAGCGCACCGGGCGGTTTGGTCAACTACGTGGTCAAGCGTGCCCCCAACGGCAACGACGAAGTCATCCGCAGCGTGAGCGCCAGTTACGGCCCGGGCAAGAGCAGCAGCATCAGCCTCGACCTGGGCGGCCGCTTTGGCGAGAACAAGGACTTTGGCTACCGTTTCAACGCGGCCTATGAAGACCTGAACCCCTACATCCGCAACACCCAGGGTCACCGCAACCTGATCGCCCTGGCCATGGATTGGCGCATTTCTCCAGACAGCAAACTGGAATGGGAGTTTGAACAAAGCGAGCGCCAACAGATGGGGGTGAACGGCTACAGCTTGTTGGGTGACCAGCTGCCTGCGCCTGTGGATGGCAAAAGCAATTTGACTCGCCAAAGCTGGTCAGTACCAGGCGTTTTCAAAGGCATGACTGGCAGCATCCGATTCAAGCAAAATCTTGAGAATGGCTGGCTGTGGACCACGCAATACGGCGGTCAGCGACTACGCACCGATGACAATTTGACTTTTGCATGGGGCTCCAACCTGCGCTCCATGGGCTTGTCATACCCCGTCGATCAAGACGCCACACTCTATGACTTTCGTAGCCTGAACGAAAAACGCATCTCAGACACTCTTCAGACTGAGGTGGCAGGCGCAGTGACTTTGGCTGGGTTCAAGCACAACCTCTCATTGGGTGTGCAAAGAAGTCGACTGCTGGACCGATTACCGCCTAAGCAGGCTTGGAACTATGCGGGCAGCTTAAATAGCGGCGCGGAACCTGACCCAACTCCAGTTTATGCAAATGCCAACCGAAGCGAATACGCCACGGAGTTCAGCGTCAAAGACCGCATAGACCTAACCACTACCACCCGATTGTGGCTTGGAATGCGACATGTGAAATACGACAGAAGCAGTGAACAAAATGCCCCACAAGGAAGTAATGTCAGTGCGATTGATGGCAACGCCACATCACCATGGTTGGCACTATCCACGCAAGTTGACGAAAAAACGCTCTATGTTTCCCACGGGTATGGACTGGAGCAATTTGTCACGCCCAACGCCAGTGCCTCATTTGCTAATCCTGGTGAACAATTGGGTGTCAAGAAAAGTACTCAGACAGAAGTCGGTGTCCGACATCCCAACAAAGATCGCGGATTCGAGTGGTCTGCAGCTGCGTTTCATATTTCCCGACCACTCGCCTACGACATCTTCGATCCCAACACCTGGCTGAGTACCCGCTACTTAGACGGCAGACAAATCCATACGGGCATGGATATCAGCGTGGGTTGGCACAACAACACTGCTTGGTCCTTCAATGGCCAAGCACAGGTTGTAAAGGCACGCATCTCGGAAGTCGCGTTGCATCCGGAAGTTGGAACAAGTCCACTCAACGTGCCTAAATACACCCTGCGTGCCCAGGCCCAATACCGCTTTACGGAGATCCCCGGTCTTCGCTCCAGCCTGCGTGTGAGCCATGAAGGCGAACGCCGTGTGCTGGAAGATGGCAGTGTCAACTTGCCCGCCTGGACCACACTGGACTTTGCTACCCATTACGACACCCGCATTGACGGCACTCGCACCCAGTGGACTTTGGCGATCGACAACCTGACCGATCGCCATTACTGGCGCGAATCGCCCAAGCAATTTGGCCACTACTACCTGTACCCCGGCGCCCCCAGAACCTTGCGCTTGGGGGTGAAAGCGAGCTTCTGAAATTGAGAACGCAAGTTTTTTTAAAAAACTGCATCCCCCTCTCAAAAGCATGAAAATATGACGCTATAATTTCGGTATTGTTCCTCAATAGCTCAGTCGGTAGAGCGCCGGACTGTTAATCCGTAGGTC
>NZ_JAOASQ010000034.1 GCF_030158565.1 Limnohabitans sp.
AAGCCGATCTCGCCTTGGGGGTTGCTGCGCGTCAAGGTGATGGCAATGATGTCGCGCTCTTGGCCCTGAAACGAATCGACGGTGCCCACGCTGAGCCTGCGTTGCTGCAGCAAACCATTCAGCACTTCGCTGTCTTCGATGGCGTCTTTTAAATAGTTGATTTGGGCGCGGTACGGCGCAATGACGCCAATGGTCAGCGGGGTGTGTTGGTGTTCGTCGTGTTCGGCGGCGTCGTAGGGCGCCAGCAGCTGCGCCAGCCGCTCCAGCAGCAAGTGGGCTTCTTCGGGGTTGGCGGTTGAACGGCTTTCAGGAATGGCCACTTCTTGATAACCGCAACCCGCCGTGTCGATGAATTCCACCGGCAAGTCGGGTGCAAAACGCAGGTCATAAGCCTCTAGGCCAGCGCAGCGCACGCTGGCGTGCGGCACCAGTTGGCCGCCATAAAACTTCTCGGAGCTGAAGCCCATGATGTGCTCGTGCATGCGGTATTGCGTGGTGAGCATGCGGGCCGTGTTGGGTTGGCGCTGGATGCACTTTTCAAACAGGGTTTCGCGCAGGCCTTCGCGGGCGGCTTGTTCGCTTTTCACGGTGGGCGGCAGTTGGTGGTGATCGCCCGCCAACACAATGCGCTGGCCCTTGGCAATGGGAATCCAGCAACCCGGCTCCAGGGCCTGGGCGGCTTCGTCGATGAAGACGGTCTCAAAGCTCAGGTGGCGCATGTGGCGATGGCTGGCGCCCACCAGCGTGCAGGTGATGACCTGCACCGACTCGAGCACGTCCTCGGTCATGAAGCGCTCCAAGTCGTCGGCGGCTTGGCGCAGCGTGCGCGCTTCTTCACGCAGCTGTTGGCGGTGCTGTCGCCCCTCAAAACCAAAGTTGCGGACGCCTTCTTTGGCCAGTTCGCTGGCCGTGTCTCGGTGCTGCTCAGCGGTTTGGCGCATCGCGTGCATCTTGGCGTAGCTGGGGTGGGCCATCACACCGGCGTCGAGCGTGTGCTTGAGCAGCAGGTCCGACACGCGGCTGGGGTTGCCCATGCGGATCACGTTCACACCGCGCTCGGCCAGCTTTTCGGTCAGCAGGTCCACGGCGGTGTTGGAGGGGGCGCACACCAGCACGCGCCGCTCGCGCCGGATGGTTTCCAAAATGGCTTGCACCAGCGTGGTGGTTTTGCCCGTGCCGGGCGGGCCGTGGATGATGGCCACGTCTTGCGCCGAGATCACATGGCGCACCGCTACCAGCTGCGAGTCGTTGAGCGCACTGGGGTAAAACAGGTCGTCGGCTTGGGGCTCGCGAAAGCGGGCGGGCTGCGCGCCCAGCAGCACGTCGCGCAGTTCGGCCAAGCGGTTGCCGTGTGCGGCCATGACCGCGCTCAGGGCCTGGTTCATCTCGCGGTAGCTCACCTCGTCAAACGTCAGGTCAATGCCTAACGTGCTGCCGTTGAGGGTGCTGCCGTCCAGCACCCAGTCGGGCAGCGCTTCTTTGGTGGTGGCCAGCAGCAGCTTGTTGCGCCGCACGCGGGTGACCACGCCGCTCACCACGGGCCGGTCAGGCCCTGAGTAGCCGGGCGCACTGCTGAACAGCGCCGCAGCCGCCCCCACCTGAAACAAGTGCAGGTCTTGCCGATGCGCAGGGCGCTCTAGCTCCAGCACCACCTTGCCACCAAAACCGATGTCTTCTTGGGTGATGGTGACGGGGTACCAAGTCAGGCCGCGCCGACGGCGCTCTTTGATGCTGGCACTGGCGTTTTTGAGCTTGAACTGCGCCTGGTCTTCCTTTTGCTCCAGTTGCATGAGGGCGCGCACATGGCGTAACTCATGTTGAACGTCACGTTCGAGGGCGCAGGGGGCGGTGGGGGTGGGGTCTTGGTCAGCCAAAGGGAATGGGATCGAGAGGCTGCAAGGACTTGAGCGCTCTCGGTTTTGAGGATGGGGGGGACTCTAACTGAATTGGCCTGGGCACCAGACGCAAGCCCTATCATTCCCCCTCATGCCCTCCCCCATCCTCTATTCCTTCCGCCGCTGCCCCTACGCCATGCGGGCCCGGCTGGCTTTGTTGGTCAGCGGCTTGGCGTATGAGCACCGCGAGGTGGTGCTCAAGAACAAACCGGCATCGATGCTGGATTTGTCGCCCAAGGGCACGGTGCCGGTGTTGTGGCTGCCAGCCGATTCACGCGTGATCGATCAGAGCCTGGACATCATGCTGTGGGCCCTGCGCCAGCACGACCCGCAGGGCTGGTTGCCCGCAGCTGCAGACGAGGCAGAAGTGCTGCGCTGGATTGCACTCAGCGATGGGCCTTTCAAGCAGCACCTGGACCGCTACAAATACCCGCAGCGATCAGGCCTGGCCAGTGGTGTGGCCGACCGCGATTTGGGTGCGCAGTGGCTGGCGCAGCTGGATGCGCATTTGCAGCAGCAGGCCTTTTTGGCCGGTGCGCGTTGGGGCTTGCTGGACGCGGCGCTGGCGCCGTTTGTGCGGCAGTTTGCGCACACCGACCCGGCCTGGTTTATCGCGCAACCTTGGCCGCGCTTGATCGGCTGGCTGGCCGCTTTTGAGGGCTCTGAGGCTTATGCGCAGGTCATGGCCAAGCACCCGGCTTGGCAAGATCCGGTGGCTTGACGCACTGCCGCGCCATCAGCGCCGATCTGCAGCGCCCACTTGAGCAGAGGCGGGCAAGCCGAAGGCCCGGTCAAAGCACCATGTGAAGACGATGGCATAAAAGAAAAAGAAGGCCAGCAGGCCTAGGTTGGCCACCAAGGCAGCGGTGAGCGAAATGTCCAGCCAGAGCGACATGACGGGCAAAAGAATGATGACCAAGCCGCCTTCAAAACCCGCCCCGTGGGCCAGCCGCCTGGCAAAGGAGCGACCTCGCACCGATTGGCGCGACTCCCAACGCTCAAACAGCCAGTTGAAGACGTAGTTCCACGTCAGTGCAATGCTCGACAACACAACCGCCAAGGCGAATGTAGAGGCGGTGGACTTGTCAAAAGCCAAGCTCAACACGGGCCCGACCACGGCGATGGCAATGGCCTCGTACAAAAGGGCCTGGACAACGCGGCGGGTGGTGGGGGTCATTTTGGGGAACGGGGTAAGGTGGCCTGCAAGGAGAGAGCGCTAGCAGGCACGGGTGTCAGAAGTTAACACGTCATGCTCGTCAGGTCGAAAGAAGTCATATCGTCTATTGATTTTTATATAAATACTTTATGACTCATAAATTACTCGAACCGCTAAACTAACCGAGTTCAAAACGCTTGCGGGGTTAATTGTGAAAGCATCTTCGCGCTATTTAATTTCATGGGCTGCCGACCTGCCTATGTGATGCGATCGAATTACCTTGTAACTTATAATTCACACGTTTGAAGTTCGTGATTACCTGACCGCGCAAGGCGACGACCCTTATGCACTGTGGTTGATGTCACTGGCGGATCGACAAGCCAGAGCCCGAATTTTGGTTCGGATAGGTCGAATGGCCAGCGGAAATTTTGGTGATGTGAAACCGGTTGGCGAAGGTGTATGGGAAGCCCGAATTGATTGGGGGCCGGGGTACAGGATTTACTACGCACAGGCTGGACAAAGCTTGATCTTGCTGCTGGTCGGTGGTGACAAGCGAAAACAGCAAGCGGATATTGAAAAGGCCCACCTTTACTGGATGGACTGGCAACACAGGAGAAAGCTCAAATGACCAACATGACCAGCCGCCCGCATGACGAAGCGGTTGTGGAGATGCTCAAAGCCGATCCTGAGTTTGCCAACGAGTACCTGGCTGTTGCATTGGATCAAGCTGATCAACCGGGCGGACAACAGGCTTTGTTGGGGGCTTTGCGGCTCATCGCTGAGGCGCAAGGCATGTCTGCCGTGGCCGAGAGAGCGGGCATGCCCCGCGAAAGTCTGTACCGGGCACTCAGTCCACGCGGCAATCCCACACTCAAAACTTGGTTGGCTGTGTTGAACGCCACCGGTTTGCACTTATCGGTGGTGCGACCGCAAGTTTGATGTCTTTTAATCGCCGCCGCTGACTTGCTTCACTGCCGCGCCGTTCGCACATTGAGCGGCAATGCGCCCGGTGCGCTGGTGCGCCAGGGGTTGATGTCCAGCCCGCCGCGCCGCGTGTAGCGGGCGTAAACCGTGAGCTGGGTGGGTTTGCAGCGCGTCCAGATGTCCATGAAAATGCGCTCGACGCATTGCTCGTGGAATTCGTTGTGGTTGCGAAAGCTCACGATGTATTGCAGCAAGCCCGCTTGGTCGATCTGAGGGCCGCTGTAGGTGATTTGCACGCTGCCCCAGTCGGGCTGGCCGGTGACCAGGCAGTTGCTTTTGAGCAAGTGGCTGACCAGGGTTTCGCTGACCGGTGCTTCGTCGGCGGTGGCGCTGAGCAAGTCGGGCGCGGGCTGGTAGCGGCTGCATTCGATGTCCATGCGGTCGAGGTTCAGGCCGTCCATTTCATGCACGGGCTCGGCGTCAAACATCTCGGGCATGAGCAACTTGACGCCCACGCTGGCTTGCACCGCGCTGCCGTGCCAGATGGCGGCGCTGATGTCGCGGCGGATGCGGTCGCGCACTTCGTCGGGGCTGTCGATGCGGGTGTTGTTGAAGCTGTTGAGGTACAGCTTGAAGGACTTGCTCTCCACAATGTGCGTGCTCTCGGCCGGCACGGTGATGTGGGCCAGCGCCACTTGCGGCTTGCCTTTGGTGTTGAGCCAGGACAGCTCAAACGCGGTCCACAGGTCGGCCCCAAAAAACACGGGCTGCGCGGTGATGCCGATCTCGGCCCGTTTGGTGGCACGCGGGATGGGGAAGAGCAAGCTCGCGTCGTACTGGTCCACATAGGCGCTGGACTTGCCCAGCTGCGATTGTTCAGGGGTGTTGTGGTTCATGCTTGCAATTTGCGTCGGAAGACCAAGCGGTCGGGTTCAGACACGGCGGCGTCGTACGCGTAGCCTTCGAGGTCAAACTTCAACAAACCAGCGGGTTGGGTGATTTTTTTTTTGACGGCGTAGCGGGCCATCAGGCCGCGGGCGCGTTTGGCGTTGAAGCTGATGATTTTGTATTTGCCGCCCTTGAAGTCTTCAAACACGCATTCGATGACGCGGGCCTTGAGCGTTTTGCGGTCCACCGCCTTGAAGTATTCCTGCGAGGCCAGGTTGACGATGACGGGTGTTTTGTCGGCGGCCAGACGTTCGTTCAGGTGCTCTGCGATTTGCGGGCCCCAGAACTTGTAAAGGTTGCTGCCCTTGTCGGTCTGCAGCGTGGTGCCCATCTCCAGGCGGTAGGGCTGCATCCAGTCCAGCGGACGCAGCACGCCGTACAGGCCGCTCAAGATGCACACATGGTTTTGCGCCCAGTCCAGCTCTTTGGCACTCAGGGTTTTGGCGTCCAGACCTTCGTACACATCTCCGTTGAAGGCGAGCACGGCTTGCTTGGAATTCTTGGCGCTGAACTTCGGACGCCAGGCTTCGTATCGGGCCACGTTCAACGCCGACAGCGCATCCGACAAGTCCATCAGCTCGGCAATTTGCTGGGGCGACTTTTGGCGCAGCACCTCGATCAGGGCCTGCGACTGCGGCACAAACTGCGGCAGCGTGTGGGGTACATCGCCCACGGGGGTTTCGTAATCCAGAGATTTGGCGGGTGACAATAAGAACAACATGCTCGACATCCTTTACTTGGACGATTATCTCGCCATCGTGCACAAGCCCGCAGGCTGGCTGGTGCATCGCACCCCGCTGGACAAGGGTGAAACGCGCTTTGTGCTGCAAGCCCTGCGCGACCAGATCGGGCAACACGTCTGGCCGGTGCATCGGCTGGACAAGGGCACCAGCGGCGTGCTGGTCTTTGCCCTGAGCGCCGAGGTGGCCCGCACGCTGGGTCAGGCGTTTGAAACCGGCGAGGGCCTGCACAAGACTTACCGGGCCATCGTGCGCGGCTGGCCTTTGGACCAAGGCTTGATCGACCACCCTTTGAAGCGCATGCCCGACGACATGCGCTCAGAGCGCGAGGAAGTGCAGCCCGCGCAGACGCGCTACGAAACCTTGCGCCGGGGCGAGTTGCCGATTGCGCAAGGCGACTTTGCCACCCTGCGCTGGGCCGAGGTGCAGCTGCAACCCCTGACCGGCCGCCGCCACCAATTGCGCCGCCACATGAAGCACATCGCCCACCCCATCATTGGCGACGCCACGCACGGCAAAGGCCCGCTCAACCGCGCCGTGGCCGAGCACCTGGGCCTGCAGCGGCTGTGGCTGCACGCGCTGCACCTGGACCTGCCACACCCGGTGAGCGGCCAACTGCTGCACGTGGCATCGCCCTTGCCCAGCGAGTGGACGCGGTGGGACGCTTTTGCCGCTGACAGTGATGCACGCAAAGGCATGGACCCCGGATCAAGTCCGGGGTGACAGAGAAGATTCCGGGGTGACAAAGAAGATAAATCACGTCCGGGGTAACAAAGGAGAGTGAAACGTCATCCCGGGCTTGACCCGGGATCCATGGCGGCAAGGGAGATGGACCCCGGATCACGTCCGGGGTGACAAAGAAGATTCCAGGGTGACAAAGAAGATAAATCACGTCCGGGGTGACAAGCGGGGGTAAATCAAGTCCGGGGTGACAGGGGTCATGTCACCCAACGGATAAGCATCCTTGCGGTTTTCCATAAGATTCAGCTTTTAGTCCGTCATCGCGAGCGAACTTAACCCCGTCATCGCGAGCGAAGCGTGGCGATCCAGTCTCTGTGCATGCCCGTACAACTGGACTGCCGCGCTTCGCTCGCAGTGACAAGTACTTTCCAACCGACTGTTTCCATGAGCCTGCTTTTCACCCCCTTCACCTTCGAGGCCCCCAGCGGCCCCCTCACCCTGCCCAACCGGATCGTGGTGGCACCCATGTGCCAGTACTCGGCTGTGGACGGCCAGGCCACCGACTGGCACCTGACGCATTGGACCAATATGCTCAACAGCGGCGCGGGCTTGTTCACCATCGAGGCCACTGCGGTGTCGGCTGTGGGCCGCATCAGCCCCGGTTGCCTGGGCCTGTGGGACGATGCCACGCAAGCGGCATTCGCGGACAAGTTGGACCGCGCCCGCCGCCAAGCGCCGCAGGTGCCGGTGTGCATCCAGATCAGCCACGCGGGGCGCAAGGCGTCGAGCGCGGCTCCGTGGCACGGTGGCATGCTGATTGCCCCCGAGGACGGCGGCTGGCCCACCGTGGCGCCCAGCGCTCTGCCCCACCTGCCGCAAGAAGCGGCCCCCACCGAGTTGAGCCTGGCCGACATCGCGCAAATCAAGGCCGATTTTGTGAACACCGCACGCCGCAGCCAGGCCTTGGGCATCGAGGCGCTGGAGCTGCACGCCGCGCACGGTTATTTGCTGCACCAGTTCTTGTCGCCTTTGTCGAACCAGCGCACAGATGCGTATGGCGGTTCGTTTGAAAACCGCATCCGCTTCCCGCTGGAGGTGTTCAAAGCCGTGCGCGAAGCCTTTGGCAGCACGCTGGGCATGCGCATTTCGGGCACCGATTGGGTCGATGGCGGCTGGACGATCGATGAGACTTGCGAGCTTTCGATTTTGCTCAAAGCAGCCGGGGCGCAGTTTGTGCACATTTCGTCGGGCGGTGTGTCGCCCCTGCAAAAAATCACGCTGGGCCCGGAGTACCAGGTGCATTTGGCCAAAGCCGTCAAAGAGCGCTCGGGGCTGACCACGTTTGCCGTGGGCCTGATCACCGAGCCCGCCCAGGCAGAAGCCGTGCTGCAGCGCGGTGACGCTGACTTGGTCGCGCTGGCCCGTTCGTTCTTGTACAAACCGCGCTGGGGCTGGGAAGCCGCCGTGGCCTTGGGCGGCACCGTCGACGCACAGCACCAGTATTGGCGCAGCCTGCCCCGGGAAGCGAAAAACATTTTCAACAACGCCAAGATCGGCATGCGCTGATTGAGCACCCCCTGCAAAAGAGAGAGACAAAAATGAACACACGTCGCAAATTGACCCGCTTGCTGGCCCTGGCCAGCCTGTGCGCCCCCATGGCCCTGATGGCGCAGGCCTTCCCCAGCAAGCCGATCAGTCTGGTGGTGCCGGTGCCGCCGGGCGGCCTGGTGGACACCTCGGCCCGCCTGATTTCCGAGCCTTTGGGCCGCCTGATCGGCCAATCCGTTGTGGTTGAAAACAAGGGCGGCGCCAGCGGCAACTTGGCTTACCAACAAGTGGCCAAGGCGCCCAAGGATGGTCATACGCTGTTGGTGTCGTACTCGGGCTACCACGTGGCCAACCCGATCTTGATGAGCAAGCTGCCTTGGGAGCTGAAAGACCTGACGCCCGTGGGCCTGATCACCGTGGCCACCAACGTGGTGGCGGTGCACCCTTCGGTGCCGGTGAGCAACATGAAAGAGTTCATCGCCTACGTCAAACAAAACCCGGGCAAGCTGAACTACGCCTCGCAAGGCAATGGCTCGGTCTCGCACATCGGCACCGAAATCTTCAAGCAGCAAACCGGTGTGGACTTGGTGCATGTTCCCTACAAAGGCTCGGGCCAGGCCATTGCCGACGTGTTGGGCGGTCAAGTGCAGGTGTTCATGACCACACCGCCTTCGGTGATGCAACACATCCAGGCGGGCAAGCTCAAAGCCTTGGCCGTGACCGGCAAAAAGCGCCACGCGGGCATGCCCCAAGTGCCCACCATGGCCGAAGCGGGTTACCCCAACTTTGACCTCGAGTCGTGGGTGGCGCTGTACGCCCCGGCTGGCACACCGGCTGCAACCATCAACCAGTTGGCCGATGCCGTGAAACGCAGCCTGGACTTGCCCGAGAGCAAGCAGCGCGCCGATGTGGCGGGCATCGAGGTACGCTTTGTGGCTCCAGCCGAGATGACCAAGCTGCTCGATCGCGACATCGCCGACTGGACGCAGGCCATCAAGGCGGCCAACATCAAGCTGGATTGAGGTCGCCCGCCAGGCTGGCCAAGGTTGGCGCGGGCATGTCCATGTGCGCGGGGTAATGCGTGTGGCCGCAGCCCAGGCGCACACCCGCACCAGCTTGCACAAAGGCGGCCATGGCCGCATCCAGCTCGAAACGCAAGAAGTGCACCGCTGAGGTTTTGGTGGCGGTTTCACGGACTTGGTCTTCGTCGGCGATGGCGTAAATCCGGGGGTGGCCTTCCACCTCGACAAACACCCGGCCGGCCACCCCGATCAGCTTGGCCAGCTCGCGCTGGCGCTCGTGGGCGTCGGGGTACTCCAGCATCAAAGTCGCCTTCCAGTTGCCGCCGTCGGGCACCAGGGGCGCATAGGCGGCAATCTCGTGCAGGATGCCGTCCTCTTCAAAGATCCTTTCGATGCGCAGCATCTCCTGAATCTGGTAGCGCACGGTGGCTTCGTTTTCGAATTGCACCCGCAAATGCTCGCCCAGTTGCACACTGCGCAGTTGGCGCAGGGCGATGAGTTCGGCTTGGTGCACTTTGCGCCAGCGGGCGTAGGCCTCCAGCGACATCAGGTTCTCGGGGGTGATGTTTCCGTGCAGGTCCATGGGCTGCGCTCAGTCTTGCAGGCTGTCGATGGCTTTTTGGTAGCGGTTGGCGTGCGAGCGCTCCGCCTTGGCCAGGATCTCGAACCAGTCGGCGATCTCGTCGAAACCTTCGTCGCGGGCGGTCTTGGCCATGCCGGGGTACATGTCGGTGTATTCGTGGATTTCGCCCGCCACTGCCGACGCCAGGTTGAGCGCGGTGGTGCCGATCGGCAAACCGGTGATCGGGTCACCGGCCTGGGCCAGAAAGTCCATGTGGCCATGCGCGTGGCCGGTTTCGCCATCGGCGGTGGAGCGGAACAGGGCAGCCACGTCGCTCAGGCCTTCGATGTCGGCCTGGTTGGCAAAGTACAGATAACGGCGGTTGGCTTGCGCCTCTTCCGAAAAAGCCTGTTTCAGGCATTGTTCAGTGCGCGATCCTTTGAGGGTGGCCATGTGCTTCTCCTGAGAGGAATGAGGGGACTTTTCAGGTCTGGACAAACAGGCGGCGCCGGTCAGTGCCAGCGCCTGTGCCGTGATTGTCCGCCCAGAAGCCGCCCGAGGCAGACCGGAGGGCTACAAAAGTTAAAATCGTGGCCATTCGACTTGTGTCGCCCCCATCGGCCGCCATGAAGCGGCCGACCTTCTTTTTCAAAGATCCCCATGAGCAACGCACCCGCCACCCCGGTCCAACAGCCCGGCCTTGAGAGCCTGTCCAAATCGTTCGAACCCGCCGCCCTGGAAGCCCATTGGGGCCCAGAGTGGGAAAAGCGCGGCTACGGCGTGGCCGGTTTCCGTGGCACCCAGGCCACCAAAGACGGCGCCCCGGCCTTTGCCATCCAGTTGCCCCCACCCAACGTGACAGGCACCCTGCACATGGGCCACGCCTTCAACCAGACCATCATGGACTCGTTGACCCGCTACCACCGCATGCTGGGCCACAACACGGCCTGGATTCCTGGCACCGACCACGCGGGCATTGCCACGCAAATCGTGGTGGAGCGCCAGCTGCAGGCCAAAGGCATCAGCCGCCATGACATGGGCCCCACGCCCGCCGAAGCCCGCAAGAATTTTGTGAGCAAGGTCTGGGAATGGAAAGAAGAGTCCGGCAGCACCATCACCAGCCAGATGCGCCGCATGGGCGACAGCGTGGACTGGAGCCGCGAATACTTCACGATGGACCCCAAGCTGTCCAAAACCGTGACCGAAACCTTTGTGCAGCTCTACGAGCAAGGCCTGATCTACCGTGGCAAGCGCTTGGTCAACTGGGACCCGGTGCTGATGAGTGCGGTGTCTGACCTGGAAGTCGAGAGCGAAGAAGAAGACGGCTCGATGTGGCACATCCGCTATGACCTGGCCGATGGTTCCGGTAGCTTGACCGTCGCCACCACCCGCCCCGAAACCCTGTTGGGCGACGTGGCCGTGATGGTCCACCCCGAAGACGAGCGCTACAGCGCCCTGATCGGCAAGCAAGTGAACTTGCCTTTGTGCGGCCGCACCATCCCCGTCATTGCGGATGACTATGTGGACAAAGCCTTCGGCACGGGCGTGGTGAAGGTCACGCCCGCGCACGACACCAACGACTACCAAGTTGGCCAGCGCCACAAGCTGGAGATGATCTGCGTGCTGAACCTGGACGCGACCATCAACACCAACGCCCCCGAAAAATACCGGGGCCTGGACCGCTTCGTGGCCCGCAAGGCCGTGGTGGCGGATCTGGAAGCCGCAGGCGCATTGGTCGAAGTCAAGAAACACAAGCTCATGGTGCCGCGCTGCGCCCGCACCGGCCAGGTGATCGAGCCCATGTTGACCGACCAGTGGTTTGTGGCCATGAACCAAGTGGGCCAAGGCGACGCCACCGGCAAAAGCATCGCGCAAAAAGCCATCGACGCCGTGCAATCGGGCGAAGTGAGTTTTGTGCCCGAGAACTGGGTCAACACCTACAACCAGTGGATGAACAACATCCAGGACTGGTGCATCTCGCGCCAGCTGTGGTGGGGCCACCAGATCCCGGCTTGGTACGACGAAGACGGTAACGTTTATGTGGCCCGCAACGAAGCCGAAGCGCAATCCAAGGCCCCGGGCAAAACGCTCAAGCGCGACGAAGACGTGCTGGACACCTGGTACTCGTCGGCACTGGTGCCTTTCAGCACCATGGGCTGGCCCGAGAAGACGCCCGACTACGACCTCTACCTGCCTTCCTCCGTTTTGGTGACCGGCTACGACATCATCTTCTTCTGGGTCGCCCGGATGATCATGATGACCACGC
>NZ_JAOASQ010000035.1 GCF_030158565.1 Limnohabitans sp.
GTCACAAAGTCCACATCGGGATCGGTCAGCAGGTTCATGGCGAAGTTCTGCTCGCGGTTGCGTGTGGTCACGCCCCAGACGGCGTTCTTTTGCGAAGTGAAATCCTTGAGTGTGCGCAGCACCGCTGTTTTGCCACGGATTTCGGTCACGCGGGCATACAGGCTGGGCTCGCCCGGAGCTTCAAAGTAGACGAACTGGTTCATGAACAGGCTGGGCACCACGGGGCCGGTGATCCGGTAGTAGGTGTGCGTGCCTTGCTGCCAGCTTTCCACGGTTTTGCCGTGCTTGGTCCAGAAGTCGGCGGGCAGCGCAAAAGAGCCGGGGTACAGCAAATCGCCGTCTTCCAGGGTCTTGTCGTTTTGGTAATCCTCGGCCTGCAGACCCAGGGCGCGGGCCTTGACCCGCATGTTGATGTCCTTGGAGACCAGCACCACTTCGCGCGGCTTGTGCAGCTCGCCCAGTGCTTTGACCACGCCCAGGATCTGGTTGTCGGCTTTGCCTTGGGGCAGGGCCAGGGGCAAGCTCAGGTCCAGCGCCTGGGTCTGGAAGAACAGCTGACCCAGTGCATCGGTATAGCCGGTGGTGTTCAGTGGAGAGCCTTTGCCCAGATCTGCCCCTTGTGCAGAAGCCAGCGCATCCAGCGAGCGGCTGGCCTGGCGGGCATTGCGCGCCACTTCGGTCATGCCTTTTTTATGGCCGTCGAGCTCTTCCAGCACGATCATGGGCAAAAAGACATCGTGCTCTTCAAACCGGAACAGGCTCATGGGATCGTGCATGAGCACATTGGTGTCCAGCACAAACAACTTGGTCGGGCCGCTTGGGCGTTTGCTGCGCGTTGGCTTGGCTTTTTCGCGGGGCGCTGGAGCTGCCGCTTGTGGCGCTGCAGCCAACTGCGCGGTTTCGCGAACAGGCGCGGCTTTGACGGGCTTGGCTGGGCGCTTGGCGCTGGTGGTCTGTTGCTGCGGCGCGGGCTTGTCCATGGCCTCTGATGCTGCGCTGTCATGGTCATCGAGCGGGTTGTCGAAAGCCTTGTGGGTCAGACGGCTGGCGCGTTGGGTAGGAGCGGGTGGCAGTGGCATGGACGAAAGCCTCTTGAAAAAAGTGAAACAAATGCCGTTAAAAAAGAAAAAGCCGCCTGGAGGCCAAGGCGGCTTTTCCGTGGTGTGTGGGGCTGATTTTCACCGGCATGAATTCATTATGCACGAGCCCTGTGACAACTTTGGAGAAATGATTTTAAAAAATCATTTGGCCTTTTTCAGGTCTTTGACGGCCTTGAGGACTTCCTCCACATGGCCGGGAACCTTCAGGCCGCGCCACTCTTGCTTGAGGGTGCCATCGTCGCCGATCAGGAAGGTGCTGCGCTCAATGCCTTTGACCTTCTTGCCGTACATGATCTTGTTTTTGACCACGCCAAACATGTGGCACATTTTTTCTTCGGTGTCGGCGATCAGTTCGAAGGGCAGTTCCAGTTTGGTCTTGAAATCGTCGTGCGACTTCATGTTGTCGCGCGAAACGCCAAAGACGGCTGCGCCTGCTTTGACGAAATCCTTGTATTTATCGCGAAACTGCATGGCCTCTGTCGTGCAGCCGGGGGTGTTGTCCTTGGGGTAGAAGTACAGCACAACGTTTTGGCCGAGATGGGAGACGTTCGAAACTTTCAAACCGCCTGTGGCGTTCGATTCAAATTCGGGGAGGGGCTTGTTCAGAACGATCGCCATAAAACTTTGATCTCGCTTGACTGGTTGAGCGTTTGCCACCATCGGTTGGCGTCAGCTTCGCTAAAGGCCATGAGCCTTGACAACCTTCTATTTTACTCTGAAAGCACTGGACTCGGACACCAGGATTCCATGGCCTGATAGGAATCCGAAAATGCATCCTTTAAGGTTCTATCAATAGCGCGGCAAGGACTTTGCGGCCTTCGCTGGCGAGGATGTTGTAGGTCCTGCATGCAGCGGCTGTGTCCATCGATTCCAAGCCGATGCCTTTGGCAATCAAGGGCGCCATCAAGGAAGCGGGGGGGAATTGCAAGCGTTTGCCACAGCCCAGAATGACCAGCTCGACGCCGTCTTTGGCCAGGGACTCAAAGGACTGCACATCAAGCTGAGCAAATTTGTGGGGCGCCCATGTCCATGAGGGCAAACCTTCCAGGCTGCTGACCACCACGGACTGCGTGTGCTTGAGTCCATTGACTTCGATCCAGTCCGGTCCATAGGCATTGATGGTGGGGGCATTGGATTTGTCGGGCTGAAGTTTCATGGGGTGGATCCGATGCGCGTCTGATGGCTTGTGGACTGGAGGCCGAAACAGGCCTGAAATTGTGGTCAAATTATAGGTTTTCCCTCACCGCAACTGCCTTTGGAGGCACTTTGAAGCCTATTCAGAAATCCGCCAAGCTCGCCAACGTCTGTTATGACATCCGTGGCCCCATCATGGACCGTGCCCGTCAGATGGAAGAGGACGGGCACAAGATCATCAAATTGAACATCGGGAACCTGGCGGTTTTTGGTTTTGACGCGCCCGAAGAAATTCAGCAGGACATGATCCGCAACCTGCCCAACTCGGCCGGTTACTCGGACAGCAAAGGCATTTTTGCAGCCCGCAAGGCGGTGATGCATGAGACCCAAAAGCAAGGCATTTTGGGCGTGACGCTGGACGACATTTACCTGGGTAACGGGGCCAGCGAATTGATCGTCATGGCCACCAACGGCTTGCTCGACGATGGCGATGAATTGTTGTTGCCTTCACCGGATTACCCGCTGTGGACCGCTGCGGCCAGCTTGTCGGGTGGCACGCCCGTGCACTACCGCTGTGACGAAGCCAACGGTTGGATGCCTGACCTGGCCGACATCCGTGCCAAAGTCACACCGCGCACCAAGGGCATCGTGGTGATCAACCCGAACAACCCGACGGGGGCCTTGTACTCCGATGCGCTGTTGCAGGGCATTGTGGCCATTGCACGTGAACACGGCTTGGTGATCTTTGCCGACGAGGTGTACGACAAGGTCTTGTACGACGGCGTCAAGCACACGCCTTTGGGCAGCTTGTCGCAAGATGTGTTGACCTTGACCTTCAATTCTCTGTCCAAGAGTTACCGCTCTTGCGGTTACCGCGCTGGCTGGATGGTGATCTCAGGCGACAAAAAAGCGGCCAAAGATTACATCGAGGGCCTGAACATGCTTTCGAACATGCGCTTGTGTGCCAATGTGCCAGGTCAGTGGGCCATTCAAACGGCGCTGGGCGGGCACCAGAGCATCAACGAGCTGGTGGGCGAGGGCGGCCGTTTGCGCAAGCAGCGAGACTTGGCGTATGAACTGATCACCGCCATCCCTGGCGTCAGCTGTGTCAAGCCCCAAGCGGCGTTGTACATGTTTCCCAAGTTGGATCCGAAGATGTACCCGATCCAGGATGACCAGGATTTTTTCCTGCACCTGTTGGAAGAGACCAAGGTCATGCTGGTGCAAGGCACGGGCTTCAATTGGCCGGATCCTGACCATTTCCGGATTGTCTTTTTGCCACATCTGGACGATCTGCGCGAAGCGATTGGCCGCGTGGCGCGCTTCCTCGAAGGCGCCCGCAAGCGTTTTGGCACCGAACATTTGGTGGCCTGATATTTTTTGAATCATGACCCGGAATGTTCGGGTCCAACTGTAGAAGAGAAGTCGATGAAACCGATCAAAGTGGGCCTGTTGGGCATTGGTACTGTGGGCAGTGGCACTTTCAATGTGCTCCAGCGCAACCAGGAAGAAATCCAGCGCCGTGCTGGCCGTGGCATTGAGATCGCCATGGTGGCCGACCTGAATGTGGCCCGCGCCCAAGAGGTGGTGGGCGCTGGTGTGAAAGTGGTGGCCGATGCCCGCGAGGTGATCGCCAATCCGGACATCGACATCGTGATCGAGCTGATCGGCGGCTACGGCATCGCCAAGGCCTTGGTGCTGGAATCGATTGCCGCAGGCAAGCATGTGGTCACGGCCAACAAGGCCTTGCTGGCCGTGCATGGCACCGAAATTTTTGCGGCTGCTCAAGCCAAAGGCGTGATGGTGGCGTTTGAAGCCGCTGTGGCCGGGGGCATCCCGATCATCAAGGCCTTGCGCGAAGGCCTGACCGCCAACAGCATCCAGTGGGTGGCCGGCATCATCAATGGCACCACCAACTTCATCTTGTCCGAGATGCGCGACAAAGGGCTGGACTTTGCTGTGGTGCTCAAAGAAGCGCAGCGCCTAGGTTATGCCGAAGCCGATCCGACCTTCGACATCGAAGGCGTGGACGCGGCCCACAAAGTGACTTTGATGAGCGCAATCGCGTTTGGCATTCCTGTTCAGTTTGACAAAGCTTATGTCGAAGGCATCACACAGCTGGGCGCAGCGGACATCAAATACGCCGAGCAACTGGGTTACCGCATCAAGCTTTTGGGCATCACCAAGCGCACGGCACAAGGTGTGGAACTGCGCGTGCACCCCAGCCTGGTGCCGACCCAGCGCCTGATCGCCAATGTGGAAGGCGCGATGAACGCCGTGATGGTGCAAGGCGATGCCGTGGGCACCACTTTGTATTACGGCAAGGGTGCAGGCTCTGAGCCCACAGCCAGTGCCGTGATTGCCGACTTGGTGGACATCACCCGTTTGCACACCGCCGATCCGCTCAACCGCGTGCCGCATCTGGCTTTCCAGCCGGGCGCGATGAGCGACCTTCAGGTCTTGCCCATGTCCGAAGTCGTCACCAGTTATTACCTGCGCTTGCGCGTGGCCGATCAAGCCGGTGTGCTGGCCAAGCTGACGGGTTTGTTGGCCGATGCCGGTATCAGCATCGATGCGGTCTTGCAGCGCGAAGCCGACCAGGTCAGCCAGGCCGGTGAAAACCAGACCGATGTGATCATCCTCACGCACGATACCCGCGAAGGCACGCTCAACGATGTGCTGGCCCAGATGCAGGCGCTGCCCACCGTGATGGCGCCCATCGTCCGTATCCGCAAAGAAGAGTTGAACTGATGCGTTACCTGTCCACCCGCGGTCACGCTGACCGCAAACGCTTTTGCGAAATCCTGCTCGAAGGTCTGGCGCCTGATGGCGGCTTGTACCTGCCCGAGTCATACCCCCATGTGGATGCCGATGCCTTGACGCGTTTGCGCCAAGTTTGGCAAAGCCAAGGCTACGCCGCCCTGGCGTTCGAGATCCTGTCGCTGTACATCGATGACATTCCGGCAGAAGACTTGAAAGCCTTGTGCCAGAAGACGTATACCGAGCAAGTGTTCGGCACGCCAGAGATCGTGCCGCTCAAGCCTTTGCAAAGCGCAGGCAACGCCAAACCTGATGTGTACCTCGAAGCCTTGTCCAACGGCCCGACGCTGGCCTTCAAGGACATGGCCATGCAACTGCTGGGCCATTTGTTTGAATACGAATTGGCCCGTCGCGGCGATGAGCTCAATATTTTTGGTGCCACCTCAGGCGACACCGGCAGCGCGGCCGAGTACGCCATGCGCGGCAAAAAAGGTGTTCGCGTTTTCATGACCAGCCCCCATGGCCGCATGAGCCCGTTCCAGCAGGCCCAAATGTTCAGCCTGCTCGACGAGAACATCCACAACATCGCCATCGAAGGCGTGTTCGACGATTGCCAGGACTTGGTCAAGGCCGTGTCCAATGATCTGGCGTTCAAGCGCCAGTACAAGATCGGCACGGTCAACTCGATCAACTGGGCCCGTTTGCTGGCCCAGGTCGTTTACTACTTTGCGGGCTATTTCCAGGCCACCACCGCCAATGATCAGAAGGTCAGCTTCACGGTGCCCAGCGGTAACTTTGGCAATGTCTGTGCCGGCCATGTGGCCCGCATGATGGGTTTGCCCATCGAGCGTCTGGTGGTCGCCACCAACGAGAACGATGTGCTGGATG
Source organism: Limnohabitans sp. (assembly GCF_030158565.1). Classification (GTDB taxonomy): domain Bacteria; phylum Pseudomonadota; class Gammaproteobacteria; order Burkholderiales; family Burkholderiaceae_C; genus Limnohabitans_A. Next base: position 5,883 of record NZ_JAOASQ010000035.1, read on the forward strand.
AGTTCTTCCGCACCGGTGTTTACCGTGTGCGCGGCACAGCCGACACGCATGAAACATCGAGCCCGTCGATGGACATCTCCAAAGCCAGCAACTTCGAGCGCTTTGTCTTTGATTTGCTGGAGCGCGACGCGTCTAAAACCCAAGCGATTTTCGGTGAAGGTCTCAGCCGTGAAGGCTTCTTTGACTTGTCGGCCGATCCGCGCTTTGCCAAAGCCGCCAGTTTTTATGGCTTTGAGAGCGGCAAAAGCACCCATGCCGATCGCCTCAAGACCATCCAGCAGGTGTTTGCACAATATGGCGTGATGGTCGATACCCACACTGCCGATGGCATCAAAGTGGCCAAAGAGCATCTGAATCCGGCTGTGCCAATGATCGTGCTGGAGACGGCGTTGCCCATCAAGTTCGCCGCCACTTTGGTGGAAGCCTTGGGTCGGGAACCGGATCGTCCTGCGCAGTTCGAAGGCATTGAACAATTGCCCAAGCGCGTCACGGTCATGAAGTCTGATGTGGCGCAAATCAAGGCCTACATCGCTGAGCACTGCGATTGAGAACGCCCATGTCCAGCGCCCCACGAACGCCTTTGATGCCTCTGGATGAGGCGCTGGCCACATTGCTGCAGCAGATCACGCCATTGAACGGCTCAGAGTGGATTGCCACTTTCGACGCCGACGGGCGCGTGCTGGCCGAGGATGTGGTGTCGTCACTGCAGGTGCCTGCATTCGACAATTCGTCCATGGATGGGTACGCCGTTCGCTGTGCAGACTTGCTGCCAGGTGCCGAGTTGTCGGTGACGCAACGCATTCCTGCGGGCCATCAAGGGCAGCCTTTGCAAGCGGGACAAGTGGCGCGGATTTTCACCGGCGCGCCCGTCCCCCCGGGCGCTGATGCCATCGTGATGCAGGAGCAAGCCGAGTTGGTGACCGACGGTGACATTCCCCGTGTGCGTTTTACGCATCGGCCGCAAGTGGGGGAGTGGATCCGCCAAAGCGGTGAAGACATCCGCCAGGGGCAAACCGCTTTGCGTCGGGGTCAAAAGTTGGGGCCCGCTGAGCTGGGTTTGGCCGCCAGCCTCGGATTGGCCCAGTTGCGTGTGGTGCCGCGTCCTCGCGTGGCTTTGTTCTCGACAGGTGATGAGTTGGTGATGCCTGGCGATGTGGCACCGCAAGACATGCCCGCAGGCGCCATCTACAACTCCAACCGCTTTTTCTTGCGGGCCTTGTTACACCGCTTGGGCTGCGAGGTCAGTGATCTGGGCATCGTGCCTGATCGCCGTGATGCCACATTGGCCGCCCTCAAAACAGCCGCTGATCACCATGACCTGATTTTGACCAGCGGCGGCGTGTCCGTGGGCGAGGAAGACCATGTGAAACCCGCCGTGCAAGCTTTGGGCGCTTTGGCTTTGTGGCAAATTGCCATGAAGCCCGGCAAGCCCTTTGCCTACGGCCATGTGCGCCGCGAAACGCAAAACGGCACAGCCCATTTTGTGGGCTTGCCGGGCAATCCGGTCTCCAGTTACATGACTTTCCTGCTTTTGGTCAGGCCCTTGATCTTGAAGCTGCAGGGCGTTGAAAACCTGGCCCCCGAGTGCCTTCAGTTGCCCGCCCATTTCGAATTGCCCAAAGCCGATAAACGCCGGGAGTTCTTGCGCGCTCGCCGCAACGACCAAGGGGGACTTGATCTGTTTCCCAACCAGAGTTCGGGGGTTTTGACCTCGGTGGTTTGGGGCGATGGCGTGATCGACAACCCGTCGGGCAAGACCATTGCTCAAGGCGATATCGTCCATTTTTGGCCCTTCGCGGGATGGTTGTCATGAAGATTCAAATCCGTTATTTCGCATCTTTGCGCGAGACCTTGGGCATGCCCGGCGAAACGCTGGAGACCACCAGCGAAGATGTTGCCGCTTTGCGTGAGGAGTTGATGGCCAAGGGCGGCGCCTATGCGCAAGCCTTGTCGTCGGGGCGTGCCGTGCGGGTGGCGGTCAACCAGGTCATGGCGTCAGGTGATACCCGCTTGTCCGAGCATTGTGAGGTGGGTTTTTTCCCGCCGGTCACCGGGGGCTGAAAGCATGTCCGCTCGTGTGCTGATTCAGACCGCCGACTTTGACCTGAGCGCCGAGATCGATGCGCTGCGTGCGCAGGATTTGCGCGTAGGGGCCGTGTGCAGCTTTGTTGGGACCGTGCGCGATACCCGAGCCTTGACCGGGCAAGCGCAAGACGAAGTCCAGGCCATGGAGTTGGAGCATTACCCGGGCATGACCGAAAAATCCATCGAAGCCATGATCGATGAAGCGCACACGCGCTTTGATTTTTATGGCGCACGCGTGGTGCACCGGGTGGGGCGCTTGCTGCCGGCTGACCAGATCGTGTTGGTGGCGGTGACTTCCGCCCACCGGGGTGAGAGTTTCAAGGCCTGCGAATTTTTGATGGACTACCTCAAAACCCAGGCGCCTTTCTGGAAGAAAGAGCAAACACCCGAAGGAGCGCATTGGGTGGATGCCCGCGTGTCCGACGATGCGGCCCTGGCCCGCTGGGGCATTCAGGCCACCAACGCTTGAGGGCTTGGCGCACTCAGTGCGTGTAGCGCGGTGGCGTTTCGGGCTCCAGCGCAGCAGGCTCGACGGCCGCAGACACATTGGGGGCCGTGGTGAAGCCCCATTCGGCCTTGACCAAGGCTTGTTGTATCAAATGAACCAAGCCGTGCACCAGGCTCGCTTGCAAGTTGAGCTGGCAAGACTTGACGGCGGCATCCACCGATTTTTCCTGGAAAGTCATCAGCAGGCCACCACTGGCTTGCAAACTCAGCTGTGCGTCTGTGATCAACAGCGGCTCTTCCCCCAAGGGCCGTTGTTCGGCTTTGGCCTCGAATGGGGTGGAGAAGTCGGCTTTCTGCAAAAACGCATCCCGTTTGATTTCGGTGAGCATTTTTTGCGATGAAGGATCGGGCGCGGCCACCCCCGGCTGACTGGCCTCCAGACGAACCACCGATTGGTCAATGGCCGGCATCAGGCGCAGGCACATCCGGCGTGTCAGCCAAAAGCGGAACTCTTGCTTGTCGAGTGTGTTCAAACGCAACAAGATCCGGTCTTGGCGCTCTTCATAACTGACTGAAAGCTGGTGAATGTTCATGATTTGATTTTAGGCAAATTCCACGACCACTTTGGCGCTTGAAAATGCCCAGAGTGGCCCAAGCTTGGAAACATTGGAGAAACATTCATGCGCATCGATAAATTGACCACCAAATTTCAGGAAGCCTTGGCCGATGCCCAGTCTTTGGCTTTGGGCCGTGACCACGCCTACATCGACCCCGCACATGTGCTGGTGACCATGCTCAAGCAAGATGAAGGGCCCAAAGCCCTTTTGCAACGTGCTGGTGTTCAGGTCCCGGGTCTGTTGCAAGCCTTTGAGGCGGCGGTGACCCGTTTGCCGCAAGTGACCGGGCAAGATCAGGTGCAGGTGGGGCCTGACTTGGTCAAATTGCTGCAGGCGGCTGAAAAGGAGTCCATCAAGCGAGGCGACGCCTTCATCGCCAGTGAGTTGTTTTTACTGGCTTTGGCCGACAGCAAAACCGAGGCCGGGCGGCTGTGCAAGGAAAACGGACTCTCGCGCAAGAGCCTGGAGTCCGCCATCGATGCCGTGCGTGGCGGCCAGACCGTGGGCAGTGCCGATGCCGAGGGGCAACGCGAAGCCCTCAAAAAATACTGCATCGACCTGACCGAGCGCGCCCGCATTGGCAAGCTCGATCCCGTGATTGGTCGCGACGATGAAATCCGGCGTGCCATCCAGGTCTTGCAACGCCGCACCAAAAACAACCCGGTGCTCATCGGTGAGCCTGGTGTCGGCAAGACCGCCATTGTCGAAGGCCTGGCCCAGCGCATCGTGGCCGGTGAAGTGCCTGACTCGCTCAAGGGCAAACGTGTCTTGTCGCTGGACATGGCCGCTTTGCTGGCCGGTGCCAAGTTCCGTGGCGAGTTTGAAGAACGCCTGAAAACCGTGCTCAGCGAACTGGCCAAAGACGAAGGGCAGACCATCGTTTTCATTGACGAGCTGCACACCATGGTGGGCGCAGGCAAGGGCGAGGGCGCGATGGACGCGGGCAACATGCTCAAGCCCGCCTTGGCCCGGGGCGAGCTGCATTGCGTGGGGGCGACCACGCTCGATGAATACCGAAAGTACATCGAGAAAGACGCGGCTTTGGAGCGTCGCTTTCAGAAAATCCTGGTCAACGAGCCTTCTGTGGAAGCCACCATCGCGATCTTGCGCGGCTTGCAGGAGAAATACGAAATCCACCACGGTGTGGACATCACCGATCCTGCCATTGTGGCTGCGGCTGAGCTGAGCCACCGTTACATCACGGACCGGTTTTTGCCGGACAAGGCGATTGATCTGATCGATGAGGCTGCGGCCAAAATCAAGATCGAAATTGACTCCAAGCCCGAGGTCATGGACAAGCTTGATCGCCGTTTGATTCAGCTGCAAATTGAGCGTGAAGCCGTGCGCAAGGAAAAGGACGAAGCGTCTCAAAAACGCTTGACCTTGATCGAGGAAGAAATCATCAAGCTCAAGAAGGAAGCGGCCGATCTGGAGGAAATCTGGCAAGCCGAAAAAGCCCAGGCCCAAGGCGGCCAGCAAGTGCGCGAGCAGATTGACCAGTTGCGCCAGCAAATCGAAGAGCTGACCCGCAAGGGCGATTTCAACAAGGTGGCTGAGCTGCAATACGGGCAATTGCCCGCCTTGGAAAAAACACTCAAGGACGTGCAGGCCAAAGAAGCGGCACCTGGCGAAAAGCCGGTGCACCGCTTGCTGCGCACCCAGGTGGGTGCCGAAGAGATTGCCGAGGTGGTTTCGCGTGCCACAGGCATTCCCGTGTCCAAGATGATGCAGGGTGAGCGCGAAAAACTGCTGCAGATGGAAGACAAGTTGCACCAGCGTGTGGTGGGGCAAGACGAAGCCATTTCAGCTGTGGCCAATGCCATTCGCCGTTCGCGCTCTGGCCTGTCCGATCCGAACCGCCCAACAGGTTCTTTCTTGTTCCTGGGCCCCACTGGCGTGGGCAAGACCGAGCTGTGCAAAGCCTTGGCGGGCTTCTTGTTTGACAGCGAGGAGCATTTGATCCGTGTGGACATGAGCGAGTTCATGGAGAAACACTCGGTGGCCCGTTTGATCGGTGCGCCGCCGGGCTATGTGGGCTATGAAGAGGGCGGTTACCTGACCGAGGCCGTGCGCCGCAAGCCCTACAGCGTGTTGCTGCTGGACGAAGTGGAAAAAGCCCATCCGGATGTGTTCAACATCTTGCTGCAGGTGCTGGACGACGGCCGACTGACCGATGGCCAAGGCCGTACGGTGGACTTCAAGAACACGGTGATCGTCATGACCTCCAATTTGGGCTCGCACCTGATCCAGGCCATGGTGGGGCAGCCCGC
>NZ_JAOASQ010000036.1 GCF_030158565.1 Limnohabitans sp.
TTTCGGTGATGACCACCATCCACCACAACCCCGGCGTGACCTCGCGCCAGCTGTGTGCCGCTTTGAATTTGCTGCCCCCCAACCTGGTGGGCCTGATCCAGTCACTGGAGTCGCGCGGCCTGATCGAACGCAAACCCCACCCACACGATGGCCGTGCCGTCGGCCTGCACGCCACCGCCAAAGGCCAGGCCCTGATGGTGCAGGCAGAGCAAACCGCGTCAGATCTGGAAGTCGAAAAAACCACACGACTGACGCCTGCGCAACGCAAAACACTGCTCACCTTGCTGCAAAAAATTTACCTTTGAGTGGCGGGTCGTCAAACATGGATACCCGCGTTCGCGGGTATGACATCCATCGACAACAGCCCCAAAGTGGAATCGTCGGCCCCTCTCGGAATAGTTAATCCCGCTTGGAGTCGTCAACCCCTACTGAAATGGTCACCCCCGACTTGATCGGGGGTCCATGTGGCATCGTCGCCACGACTTGGAATTGTCACCCCCGACTTGATCGGGGGTCCACGTGGCATCGCCGCCACGACTTGAAATGGTCACCCCCGACTTGATCGGGGGTCCATGCATTCAAGCCAGGTATCAACGGCTTGTTGCCCGTTCGGCCAAATAGATGTCAATGCGGCGGTTTCGCGCACGACCGGCTTCGCTGCTGTTGTCGGCAATCGGCTCACGAGAGCCACGACCATCGATGGCCATACGGTTGGCGCTCACCCCACGCGACACCAAATAATCACGCGCACTTTGCGCACGGTTGACCGAAAGCGGGTTGTTGATGGCATCCCCACCGGTGTTGTCGGTGTGGCCCACGATGCGCACTTCCATGGAAGGCTGCTGGTTCAGGCCTTGCGCGAACTGGTCCAGGATCGGCATCAGGCGCGGCTGAATGTCATGGCGCCCAGTGGCAAACGAGATGTCGTTTGGAATGCTCAGCTTGAGCTGGTTGTCGGCTGTTTGCGTGACCACAGTGCCCGTGCCCGCCGTGGCCGCTTCCATGGCGCGCTTTTTGTCTTCCATGTTCTTGGACCAGATGTAGCCGCCCAAAGCGCCCAAGCCGGCACCGATGGCCGAAGACTTTGCATCACGGCCCAGCACCTGACCAGCCACAGCGCCAATCAAAGCACCCGTACCTGCGCCTTTTTGCTCAGGGGTTGCGGTGGCGCAACCGGACAACAAGATGGCCAAGCCGCACACCAAGGCGCCTGTGGCTTTCAGGGGAGTTGAAAGTGTCATGTGGAAAATCCTTTGTTTGTAGACGCTCTTAATTTACCGCGATCAAGCCTGCCGAACCGTGATGCAAAGCACAAGCTTGCAACAAATTGCTTCCTTTTGCGGGACACGACCGCTCTTGCGTGACAGCATGCCGCTCAGGCTTCTGGCATGCTCTTTTCCTATTTCAGCCATCTCTGAACCGACCATGAACCACCCCGCTTTGCCCACCGACTCTTCACAAGCCTGCCTCATCGGGCGCATGTGGCAAGCTGACCTGGGTGCCACCCTCGTCAGCATCCATGATGGCCAAGTGTTCGATTTGTCTGGCTTGGCCCCGACCAGCAGCCAACTGCTCGAATTGCCGCAAGCCGCCACGCAAGTGCGGCAGTTCATCGCCGCTGGCAAAGCACCCGTGCTGGCCCAAACCGGCGATGTGTTGACCAACTCGCAAGCGCCGCAGCTGGATGCGACTTCACCCTGGTTCATGGCCCCTTGCGACCTGCAGGCCATCAAGGCCTCGGGCGTGACTTTTGTGGCCAGCATGCTGGAACGCGTGATCGAAGAGCAAGCACGCGGCGACGCCAGCAAGGCCGAAGCCGTGCGTGAGGCCGTGGTGGCCGTGATTGGCGACAACCTGCGCAGCGTCAAACCCGGCTCGCCCGAATCGGCCAAGCTCAAAGAGGTCTTGCTGGCCCAGGGCATGTGGTCGCAATACCTGGAGGTGGGCATTGGTCCGGACGCCGAAATCTTCACCAAATCGCAGCCCATGAGCGCCATCGGCACAGGGGCACTGGCGGGCATCCACCCCGGTAGCCAATGGAACAACCCCGAGCCCGAAATCGTGTTGGCCGTCAACTCGCGTGGCGAAGTGGTCGGTGCCAGCTTGGGCAACGACGTGAATCTGCGCGACTTTGAAGGCCGCAGCGCCCTGCTGCTGGGCAAGGCCAAGGACAACAACGCCAGCTGCGCGATTGGCCCCTTCATCCGTTTGTTCGACGCACACTTTGGCATCGACGATGTGCGCCAGTGCGACCTGAGCCTGAAAGTGCAAGGCCCAGAGGGCTTTGTGATGCAAGGCAGCAGCTCGCTCAGCCAGATCAGCCGAGACCCACTCGACTTGGTGGGCCAGGCCATGGGCCCTTGCCACCAGTACCCGGACGGCATGATGCTGTTTTTGGGCACCATGTTTGCGCCCACGCAAGACCGGCATGGCCCAGGCCAGGGCTTTACCCATGTGGTGGGCGATGTGGTGAGCGTGTCCACCCCCAAGCTGGGCACTTTGACCAACACCATCACCACCTCGGACCAGGCCTCTCCCTGGGTCTATGGCATCAGCGCCTTGATGCGCGATCTGGCCCGCAGGGGCCTGCTGGCATAATTTTGGGTTTACGCACGCAGCGAGGCCACCGTTTCAGGCCTCGCGCATTCACAGAAAGCTCACCATGAACACCACCCCATCCGGCCTGCAATACGAAGACACCGTCGTGGGCGAAGGCGCAGAAGCGACCAAAGGCCAGGACGTCACCGTGCATTACACCGGCTGGCTCTACAAGGACGGCCAGCAAGGCGCCAAGTTCGATTCGAGCCGCGACCGCCGTGACCCCTTCGTGTTCCCTCTGGGCGCAGGCATGGTCATCAAGGGTTGGGACGAAGGCGTGGCCGGCATGAAAGTGGGCGGTCAGCGCACGCTGATCATTCCTTCGGAACTGGGCTATGGCGCCCGTGGCGCTGGCGGCGTGATCCCACCGAACGCCACCTTGAAATTTGATGTGGAACTGTTGGCGCTGAACTGAGCGCGCGCCGATGGCGGCGCCCCCTCTTGAAAACCCCACCCTGAACCCCTATTTGAAAGGGGTTCATTCATTTTTGCGGACATTTTTCATGTCAGAAGCCACTCATAACCCCGAAAACACACCTTTGAGCGACGAGGAACTGGCCGCTGCAGCAGCCATGCAGCCGACCGATCCATTGGCCGATGCCCAAGCCGAACTGGCCAACCTGAAGGCCCAAAACGCCGATCTGGCCGACCAGTACCTGCGCGCCCAGGCCGATGTGCAAAACGCCCGCCGCCGTGCCGACGACGAGATCGCCAAGGCTCGCAAGTTCGCTGTTGAAGGCTTTGCCGACAGCTTGCTGCCCGTGCTGGACAGCCTGGAAGCCGGTCTGGCCATCCCCAACGCCACGCTGGAACAGATCCGCGAAGGCTCGGAAGCCACCCTGCGCCAACTCAAAAGCGCGCTGGAGCGCAACAAAGTGGTCGAGATCGCCCCGGCTGCGGGCACCAAGTTCGACCCGCACCACCACCAGGCCATCAGCGTGGTGCCTGCCGAGCAGGACGCCAACACCGTGGTCACGGTGCTGCAAAAGGGCTATCTGATCGCCGAGCGCGTGTTGCGCCCGGCCCTGGTGACGGTCACCGCCCCCAAATAAGGCCAATTCCTGTAGGAGCCCACCCCGTGGGCGATGATTTTCAGGGCGTGTGCCACGCCCATCGCCCAAGGGGTGGGCTCCTGCAAAAACAACGCAAAACCTTTTTTGGCGTGGGGGGACTTGAAAAGTTTCCACCCCGCCCCACTTGCAGACCATCTGCACTTTCACTGAATTTTGGAGAATCAACATGGGAAGAATCATCGGTATTGACTTGGGCACCACCAACTCGTGCGTGGCCATCATGGAAGGCAACACGACCAAAGTGATCGAGAACGCCGAAGGCGCTCGCACCACCCCGTCGATCATTGCTTATCAGGAAGACGGCGAGATCCTGGTCGGCGCCTCGGCCAAGCGCCAAGCGGTCACCAACCCCCGCAACACCCTGTACGCGGTCAAGCGCCTGATCGGCCGCAAGTTCGCCGAAAAAGAAGTCCAAAAAGACATCGACCTGATGCCTTACACCATCGCCAAAGCCGACAACGGCGACGCTTGGGTGGAAGTGCGCGGCAACAAATTGGCCCCACCTCAAATCAGCGCTGAAATTCTGCGCAAGATGAAGAAAACCGCCGAAGACTACCTCGGCGAAGAAGTGACCGAAGCCGTCATCACGGTGCCCGCTTACTTCAACGATGCACAACGTCAAGCCACCAAAGATGCAGGCCGCATCGCTGGTTTGGACGTCAAGCGCATCATCAACGAACCGACCGCGGCTGCCTTGGCTTTCGGCCTGGACAAAACCGAAAAAGGCGATCGCAAGATCGCCGTGTATGACTTGGGTGGCGGCACGTTTGACGTGTCCATCATCGAAATCGCCGACGTGGACGGCGAAAAGCAGTTCGAAGTGTTGTCCACCAACGGTGACACCTTCCTGGGCGGCGAAGACTTCGACCAGCGCATCATCGACTTCATCATTGCCGAGTTCAAGAAAGAATCCGGCGTCGACCTGACCAAGGACGTGCTGGCCCTGCAGCGCCTGAAAGAAGCCGCTGAAAAGGCCAAGATCGAGCTGTCCAGCTCGGCCTCGACCGACGTCAACCTGCCCTACATCACGGCTGACGCCACAGGCCCCAAACACCTGAACGTCAAGCTGACCCGCGCCAAGCTGGAACAGTTGGTGGAAGAGCTGATCGAGCGCACCATCGCCCCTTGCCGCATGGCCATCAAGGACGCGGGCGTGTCGGTCTCCGACATCCACGATGTGATTTTGGTGGGCGGCATGAGCCGCATGCCCAAGGTGCAAGAGAAAGTCAAAGAATTCTTTGGCCAGGAACCCCGCAAAGATGTGAACCCTGACGAAGCCGTGGCCGTCGGCGCCGCCATCCAGGGCCAGGTGCTCTCGGGCGACCGCAAAGACGTGCTGCTGCTGGACGTGACCCCTTTGTCTTTGGGCATCGAGACCATGGGCGGTGTCATGACCAAGATGATCACCAAGAACACGACCATCCCGACCAAGTTTGCACAGACTTTCTCGACGGCTGAAGACAACCAGCCGGCCGTGACCATCAAGGTGTTCCAGGGCGAGCGCGAGATCGCTTCGGGCAACAAGCTGTTGGGTGAATTCAACCTCGAAGGCATTCCACCCGCATCGCGTGGCACGCCCCAGATCGAAGTGTCTTTTGACATCGATGCCAACGGCATCTTGCACGTGGGCGCCAAAGACAAAGGCACTGGCAAAGAAAACAAGATCACCATCAAGGCCAACTCGGGCTTGTCGGAAGAAGAAATCCAGCAAATGGTGAAAGATGCCGAGCTGAACGCTGCCGAAGACAAGAAAAAGCTCGAACTGGTGCAAGCGCGCAACGCAGGCGAAGCCGCTGTCCACAGCGTCAAGAAGAGCCTGAGCGAGCATGGCGACAAGATCGAAGCGGCTGAAAAAGAAGCCATCGAAGCCGCTGCCAAGGACTTGGAAGAAGTGTTGAAGGGCGAAGACAAAGACGCCATCGAAGCCAAGACCGAAGCCCTGATGACGGCCAGCCAGAAGCTGGGCGAGAAGGTCTATGCCGAGATGCAAGCGCAGCAAGCCGCTGCGGGTGCAGGCGCCGAGCAAGCCAAACCACAAGACGACAACGTCGTGGACGCTGAAGTCAAGGAAGTCAAAAAGGGCTGATACCCCAAGCTCTGCGGCCCTGGGGTCGCAGTCCCGCCGCGCAAGCTGATTCAGGTGACTGAATCGCCTTCGCGGCGTTCTTGTTCTAACGGTTTGATTGAGCCATGGCCAAACGAGATTTTTACGAAGTGCTGGGCGTTCCCAAAAACGCCTCGGACGAAGACATCAAGAAGTCCTATCGCAAGCTGGCGATGAAGTTCCACCCTGACCGCAATCAGGGCGACGCCGCCAAGGACGCCGAAGCCAAGTTCAAAGAGGTCAAAGAGGCCTACGAGATGCTGTCGGACCCCCAAAAACGTGCGGCCTACGACCAGCACGGCCACGCCGGCGTGGACCCCAATATGCGCGGCGGCGCAGAAGGCTTTGGCGGTTTCGGCGATGCGTTCGGTGACATCTTTGGCGACATCTTTGGCGGCCAGGGCCGCGGTGGTCGTGGCGGTGGCCGTCAGGTCTTCCGCGGGGCCGACCTGAGCTACGCGATGGAGATCACGCTCGAAGAAGCGGCCAACGGCAAGGACTCGCAACTGCGCATCCCCGGCTGGGACGAGTGCGACACCTGCCACGGCAGCGGCGCCAAACCTGGCACCAGCGCCAAGACCTGTTCCACCTGCCACGGGCAAGGTCAGGTGCAGATGCGCCAAGGCTTTTTCAGCGTGCAGCAAACCTGCCCGCACTGCCGAGGCACCGGCAAGATCATCCCTGATCCTTGCGGCACCTGTCACGGTCAAGGCAAGGTCAAGAAACAAAAAACGCTGGAAGTCAAAATCCCGGCCGGCATCGACGACGGCATGCGCATCCGCAGCGCAGGCAACGGCGAGCCCGGCACCAATGGCGGGCCGCCTGGCGACCTGTTCATCGAGATCCGCCTCAAAAAGCACGCGATCTTTGAGCGCGATGGCGACGACCTGCATTGCGCCGTGCCGATCAGCTTCAGCAAAGCCGCTTTGGGCGGCGAGATCGAAGTGCCGACACTGGGCGGCAAAGCGGCCATCGACATCCCCGAAGGCACACAAACCGGCAAGCAGTTCCGCATCCGCGGCAAGGGCATCAAGGGCGTGCGCGGCAGCTATCCCGGCGATCTGTATTGCCACATCACCGTCGAGACCCCGGTCAAACTCACCGAGCACCAGAAAAAGCTGCTCAAGGAGTTCGAGGACTCGATCCAGAAAGGCGGCGGCAAACACCAGCCCTCCGGTGAAGGCTGGACCGACAAGCTCAAGGGCTTTTTCGGCGGGTGAACTGCGCATTGAAACTGCAAGGGATGGACCCCGGATCAAGTCCGGGGTGACAAACCAAGTCGGCATACAAACAAGCTGTCCATTCCATTTGTCATCCCGGCCTCCGAGCCGGGATCCATGAGCCCATTACTTCGAACGTCGCATCAGTTTGTCATCCCGGCCTCCGAGCCGGGATCCATGAGTCCAACACTTCGAGCGTCGCATCAACAAGGGCTGTTTGACTCAAGTCAAACAGCCTTTTTGTTTTAGAGGCAATATGCAAAGCATGAGCGCCACCATCACCTTCCTCGGCGGAGCCGACACCGTCACCGGCTCCAAGTACCTGATCGAGCACAACGGACAGCGTCTGCTGGTCGATTGCGGCCTGTTTCAGGGCTACAAACAACTGCGCCTGCGCAACTGGAATCCGTTGCCTGTGGTACCCAGTCAGATCAACGCAGTGGTGCTGACCCACGCGCATCTGGACCACAGCGGTTACTTGCCCTTGCTGGTCAAAGAAGGCTTTCGCGGTCGCGTGCATGCCACTTCGGGCACCTGCGATCTGGCGGCCATCTTGCTGCCGGACAGTGGACACATTCAGGAAGAAGACGCCTTCTTTGCCAATCGGCATGGCTTTTCCAAGCACGCCCCCGCACTGCCGCTGTACACCAAGCAAGAGGCGATCACCAGTCTCAAGCAATTGCATGCCGAGCGGCAAGGCCAATGGTTTGAACCGATCCGAGGCTGGAAAGCACGCTTTCAACCCGCCGGTCACATTTTGGGTGCGGCCAGTTTGCTGCTCGATGTGGCCGGCCGGCGCATCCTGTTCTCGGGTGACTTGGGGCGCCCCGATGATCCGCTGATGAACCCGCCCGAGCCGCCACCGCAAGCGGACACGGTGCTGATCGAGTCCACCTATGGCGACCGCCAGCACCCCAAGGAAAAACTGTTTGCCGAACTCGGCCCCTTGCTGCACAAGCTGGCCGCACGCGGTGGTGTGGCGGTGGTACCGGTGTTTGCCGTGGGGCGTGCGCAGGCGGTATTGCACACCATTGCACAGCTCAAGGCTGCAGGTGAGATTCCGCATGGTTTGCCGATTTTTCTGGACAGCCCCATGGCCATCCACACCACGGCGCTGTTTGATCGGCACATGGGCGAACACCGACTCAGTGCGCAAGAAGTACATGCCATGGACCGCGTGGCCACCATGCTGGAGACACCCGAGCAATCCAAATCGTTGGCCAAGCGGCATGGCCCCATGGTCATCCTGGCGGCCAGCGGCATGGCCACCGGTGGGCGCGTGCTGCACCACTTGGCGCAATACGCGGGCGATCACCGCAACATGATCATCTTGACGGGCTACCAGGCCCCCGGCACACGGGGCGCCGCGCTGGCCAGCGGCCAAAGCACCATCCGCATCCATGCGCAGGATGTGGCGGTGCGGGCCGAGGTGGTGCAGATCGAATCGGCTTCGGCCCATGCCGATGCCAACCAGTTGCTCAGCTGGCTGCACAAAATGCCCAGCGCCCCCGGGCAGGTCTATGTGGTACACGGCGAGCGCGAAGCGTCCGACATGCTGCGCCAACGCATCGAGCACGAGATCAAGTGGCGTGCCATGGTGCCCGAACAGGGCTCGGTCTGGCCGCTTTGAAAAGAATGCATTGGACTTACCCCTTGCAGTTCGGCGGCTTCAGCCCCGACATGCCGCCTTCGTCCACCCCCCTGTCGGACCTGAAGGTGCCGACGAGCTGCTAACAAATGGTCATGCCGGACTTGATCCGGTATCCATGAAGCTGCAGAGGGACCCCGGGTCTTCGCCCGGGGTGACATGGGGGCTCAAACGCATGTCGGGGCTGAAGCCCTCGACCTACAGGAAGCGGTCGAGCAGTTTGCGCGAGTGTTTGTCCATGGCCGCCAGGTCGCGGATCATGTACTGCACGCCATCGGCGTCGTTGATCAAGAGCACGGTGCCGGTCAGGCGACGGATGTCTTCCTCGCCTTTCAGCAAGAATTGCGTGGTGCCGCGGTTGGTCACCACCGTCCAGGTGCTGGGCGTGGCGAAGCTGCTGACGCCTTCGAGCTTTTCGATCACGGGCAGGAACTCGCGCTCCGTCAGTGCTTGCATGACTTGGCTGCGCACATCTGGTGCCAATTGGGCCAGCTGGTCGATCCAGAGCAGTTCGTGGCCTTCGGCGTCCATGAGGGCCACACCGCCCTCAGGGTCTGTGATGGGGTAGGCGCGAATGGCCGTCACGGGCGAATGGCGCGTGCCGTCGGCCAACACCAAGGCCCAGAGGCCAAAGGCATCGCGTTGCAATTCAAATGCGTTCATGCGCTCACCTTTTGTTCTTCTGTGCTGCCGCCCAAAACCGCTTCGGCTTCGGCCTGTCGCTGCTGCGCTTCATAAAGGCGCCAGTACGCGCCCTGCGCTTCGATCAGTTGGTCGTGCGAGCCCTCTTCCACGACCACGCCTTTGTCCATGACCACCAGTCGGTCGGCCTTGCGCAAGGTCGACAAACGGTGCGCAATCGCAATCGTGGTGCGGCCGCGCACCAAGTTGTCCAGGGCACGCTGAATTTCCTTTTCGGTCTCGGTGTCCACCGCCGAAGTGGCTTCGTCCAAAATCAAAATGCGTGGGTTGATCAACAAAGCACGCGCAATGGAGATGCGCTGGCGCTCACCGCCTGACAAGCCCTGACCACGCTCACCCACCAGCGAGTCATAACCCTGCGGCATGCGCAAGATGAATTCGTGGGCATGGGCTGCTCGGGCAGCGGCCACGATGTCTTCACGTGTGGCACCCGGTTTGCCATAGGCAATGTTGTCGGCAATCGTGCCGAAGAACAGGAAGGGCTCTTGCAAGACCAAGCCGATCTGGCTGCGGTAGTCGGCGATTTTGAGTTGACGGATGTCGGTGCCATCCAGCTCAATCGCCCCTTCGGTCAGGTCGTAAAAGCGGCAGATCAGGTTGACCAGCGTGCTCTTGCCCGAGCCGCTGTGGCCCACCAGACCAATCATCTGACCGGGCTGGATGTCGAGGTTGAGCTGGCGGATGACGGCGCGGTTGCCATAGCGGAAACCGGCGTCGCGCACCGTGATGCGGCCTTGCACGGGCGGCAATGGCAAAGGGTTCACCGGTTCGGGCACGCTGGAGACGTGGTCCAGGATGTCAAAAATGCGCTTGGCGCCCGAGGCGGCTTTTTGGGTGTGCGAGACGATGCGGCTCATCGTGTCCAGACGTCCGTAAAACCGGCCGATGTAGGCCAGGAAAGCCGTCAGCACACCGACCGTGATCTTGTCGTCCGAGACCAGCCAGATGCCAAAGCCCCAGACCACCAGCAAGCCCACTTCGGTCATCAGCGTGACCGTGGGCGAGAACAAGGCCCAGACACGGTTGAGGCGGTCGTTGACCATCAGGTTGTGGCGGTTGGCGTCCTTGAAGCGGGTGGCTTCGCGGTCTTCCTGGGCAAAGGCCTTGACCACGCGGATGCCGGGGATGGTGTCGGCCAGCACGTTGGTCACTTCAGCCCAGACGCGGTCGATCTTTTCGAAGCCGGTGCGCAAGCGCTCGCGCACCACATGGATCAGCCAGCCAATGAATGGCAGCGGCAACAAGGTCACCATCGCCAAGGTGGGGTTGATGGTGAACAAAATGACCGCCGTCATCACAATCATCAGCACGTCGGTGGCAAAGTCCAGCAGGTGCAGTGACAGGAAGACGTTGATGCGGTCGGTCTCGTTGCCAATGCGGGCGATCAGGTCACCGGTGCGGCGATCGCCGAAATATTCCAAGGACAACTTGAGCAGATGCTCATAAGTGGTGGTGCGCAGGTCCGCGCCGATGCGCTCGGACACCAGCGCCAATATGTAGGTCTTGGCCCAGCCCAAGACCCAGGCGAGCAAAGCGGCGCCGAGCAGGCCCAACAGGTACATGGAGACCAAAGAAGGATCGATCGGCGCACCGTTTTGGTAAGGGATCAGGATGTCGTCCATCAAGGGCATGGTCAGGTACGGCGGCACCAGGGTGGCCGCGGTCGATGCCAGCGTGAGGACAAAACCGCCCAGCAGGGACCGCTTGTAGGGCTTGGCAAAACGCCAGAGCTTGAGCAGGGTCCAGGTGGATGGGGGTGCCAGGTCTTCGCGGCCGCAGCTGGGGCATTCGTCATCGTCCTCGCGCATGACCGCCTGGCACACCGGGCAGACCGAGACCGCCAGGGTTTTTTGCAATGGCTGGCCATCACCGGACAACTGAGCCACCTGGTTTTCAAACTGGCTAATCCAACGGGCCACAGCCGATTGCAGGCCCAAAGTGAAGCGCCAGACACCCAGCCGACCGCCAGGATGGGCCAGCTCCAAGGTCCCCACACTCGCATGGTCACTCAGTTTCAGGCTCAAATCGGGCTGCAAGGGCCAACTTTGCCAACTTTTTTCTGCATGACCGGGCGATAAAACCCGCCGATCGGTCAAAATAATGACATTTTTAGCAAAGAGCAGTTCCCCATCGAGGTCAACCTCCAGCCAGGCTGAAACGTTTTCTTCTGATTGAAGATGCGAAGAAACCTCGGCCTGCCACGCATCCGGAACCACCGAACGCGGCAAGACTGAAGAAGTTGTTGGAGTCATGAAGGTGAACCGCTAAGAGCCCGACACGCCCAATGGGCGAGCCGCAAAAAACAACCATTGATTTGGCCAAAGACTGCAACAAAATTGCCCATGAATTTTTTGAATCCTGAGCTTCTTGTCAACACTTTGGCCGCTGCCTTGATCGGCCTATCATTGTATCGCTGCCCCCCCCATCCATGAGCGCCAAAAACATCCAATTCCTGCGCATGACCTATTTGCGCGGGCCCAACATCTGGACTTACCGCTCGGTCATCGAAGCACTGATCGATATCGGTGAACTGGAAGACTTCCCTTCAAATTTACTGCCCGGGTTCAACGACCGTCTCAAGGCTTGGTTGCCCCAGATGATCGAACATTACTGCACACCGGGTGTTTATGGCGGTTTCTTTCAGCGCCTGGACAACGGGACATGGGCGGGTCACATTCTTGAACACGTCAGCTTGGAGCTGCAAACCCGCGCCGGCATGTCCATGAGCTTTGGCAAGGCCCGCGAAGCGGGGCCTCGTGGTGTTTACAAAGTGGTCATCCGCACCGACCACGAGACCGTGGGCCGCACCTCATTGGAAATGGCCCGCGAGTTGATTCTGGCCGCCATCCATGACACCCCTTATGACGTGCCTGGCGCCATTGCCAAACTGACCGACCTGGTCGACAGCCTGTATGTGGGACCCAGCACCGCCAGCATCGTGGAGGCTGCTTACGAACGCCGTGTGCCCTACATCCGCCTGAACGCCGGGAATTTGGTTCAGCTTGGGCATGGCGTGAACCAGCGCCGCATCTGGACCGCAGAGACCGACCGCACCAGCGCCATTGCCGAAGGCATTTCCAAAGACAAGGACCTGACCAAGAACCTGCTGGCCATGTGCGGCGTGCCCGTGCCAGAAGGCCAAGTGGTGGACAGCCCCGCTGCGGCATGGGCTGCAGCACAAGACATCGGTCTGCCCGTGTGCGTCAAACCCAGCGACGGCAACCGCGCACGCGGTGTGTCGCTGGACCTGAGCAGCCAAGCCAACGTCGAAGCCGCTTATGCCATCGCCTTGGAGCAAGGCAGCGAAGTCATCGTTGAGCGCTTCATCCGTGGCTCCGAACACCGCCTGCTGGTGGTGGGTGACCGCATGGTGGCGGCCAGCCAAGGCGAAACCGCCAGCGTGATCGGCAACGGCCAGAACACCGTGCGTGAATTGGTGGACCTGCAAATCAATGCCGATCCACGCCGCGGCAGCGATGGCAGCTTGCCCTTGGAGCTGGTCAAGCTGCGCGAGAACAGCCCCGAAGTGCTTGAACTGGCTCGCCAAGGCCTGACGCCCGACAGCGTGCCGAAAGACGGTCAGACCGTTCTGGTCAAGCGCACCGGCAACATGACCACCGACGTGACCGATGTGGTGCACCCCGATGTGGCTGCACAAGCCGTGCTGGCCGCCCGCATGGTGGGCCTGGACATTGCTGGCGTGGATGTGGTCACCCCGGACATCCGCCAGCCCTTGGGCGACCAGGGCGTGGTGGTCGAAGTCAATGCAGGCCCCAGCTTGCTGATGCACCTGAACCCAGCTGTGGGAGAACCGCGCCCAGTAGGCCAAGCCATTGCCGAACACCTGATTCCTGCCAAGGAAAACGGCCGCATCCCGCTGGTTGGCCTGATGGGCGATGGCGACACCACACGACCAGCAAAACTGATCTCCTGGCTTTTGCACTTGCAAGGTCTCTACACGGGCCTGGCCTGTGCCGACGGTCTGTACATGAACCAACGCTGCCTGCAAAAGCACAACGCCATGGACTTTGACCAAGCAGAACGTTTGCTGGTCAACCGCTCGGTACAAGCCGCGGTGTTTGAAAGCGATGCGCGCCGTCTGTTGACCCAAGGTCTGCCCTACGACCGCTGCCAAGTTGGCATCGTCACCAGCATGCCCAAGGCTGCGCCCCTGGAAGACCTGTACCCCGGCCCCGACGACAAAATGCCCAGTTACATCCGCACCCAGATCGACCTGGTGTTGAGCAACGGTTATGCCGTGCTCAATGCGGCCGACGAAGCGGTGGCCGACCTGGCGCAGTACAGCGACGGCGGCGTGATCCTGTATGCCCAAGACGAATCCGAAGCAAGGCTGAGTGCGCACCGCGCCGAAGGTGGTCGCGTGGGCTTTTGGCGTGACGGTCAATTGATCCTGGCCGAAGGCAGCAAAGAGCAAGCCGTGCTGTCCATTCAGCGCCCGGCCGTGGCCCGCCTGCTCAAAACCGACACGCTCAGCCAAAGTGACATGCTGATTGCCGCTTGCGCCGCATGGGCCATGGACATGGGTGCCGACTTGATCCGTGCCGGCGTCAAGAGCTACGGCCAATCCTCTGCCGCCTGAAGCGGCCCCAGAAGAACAACAGGAACCCATACCCATGGAAGTGTCCCGAATTCGCGCCCTGCGCGGCCCCAACTTGTGGAGCCGCCACACGGCCATTGAAGCCATCATCACCTGCACAACCGACGAGCAAGGGCTAAGTCCTCAACACCCGGTTGAGCAGCAATTGCGCCGCATTTTTCCAGAGGTGGGGCCTTTTCACAGCCTGCGCCCGGGCCAGACCATCACCATTGCCCATGCACTTGAAAAAGTGACTCTCGGTCTGCAAACGCAGGCCGGCTGCCCAGTCTCGTTCAGTCGGACCACGCCCACGCAAGAGCCGGGCGTGTACCAAGTGGTCATCGAATACTCCGAAGAGTCTGTTGGTCGACAGGCTCTGGAATTGGCAGAACAATTGTGCAAAGCGGCCATCGCAGGCATGGGTTTTGATCTGGAAGCGGCCATCGCCCAGCTTCATGAACTCGACGAAGATGTGCGCCTGGGCCCATCGACTGGCGCCATCGTGGATGCTGCCGTCGCCCGTGGCGTGCCCATTCGACGCCTGACCGATGGCAGTCTGGTGCAGTTCGGCTGGGGGGCCAAACAGCGCCGCATCCAGGCTGCCGAAATCGACTCGACCAGCGCCATCGCCGAGTCGATCGCCCAGGACAAAGACCTGACCAAAAGCCTGCTGCACGCCGCTGGCGTGCCGGTGCCCATGGGCCGTCCCGCTCACAACATCGAAGAAGCTTGGGCCGTTGCCCAAGAAGTCGGCCTGCCCGTGGTCGTGAAACCGCAAGATGGCAACCAGGGCAAAGGCGTATCGGTCAACATCACCGACCGCACAGCCTTCGAGGCCGCATATGCCACCGCCGTGCGTTATGGCGTGGTCATGGTCGAGAAATTCCTGCCCGGCCACGACTACCGTTTGCTGGTGGTGGGCAACAAGCTGGTGGCCGCTTCGCGCCGCGAACCGCCACTGGTGGTCGGTGATGGCAAGCACACCGTGCGCCAGTTGGTGGACCAGGTCAATGCCGACCCACGGCGGGGCACAGGCCACTCCACATCGCTGACCAAAATCCGTTTTGACGACATCGCGATTGGCCGCCTGCGCGAGCAAGGCATGGAGCCCGAATCGGTGCCCGTCAAGGGCAGTCGCGTCATTTTGCGCAACAACGCCAACCTGTCCACCGGTGGCACAGCCACCGATGTGACCGACGACGTGCACCCCGAAGTGGCCGCCCGCGTGATCGAGGCCGCCCAGATGGTGGGCCTGGACATCTGCGGTGTGGACGTGGTGTGTGAATCCGTCATGCGCCCTCTGGAAGAGCAAAACGGCGGCATCGTGGAAGTCAATGCCGCCCCCGGATTGCGCATGCACATCAGCCCCTCTTATGGCAAGGGCCGTGACGTGGGCAAGGCCGTGATCGACCACATGTACCCCAACGGCGACAACGGCCGCGTGCCGGTGATTGCCGTGACCGGCACCAATGGCAAGACCACCACCGTGCGTCTGACTGCTCATCTGCTCAAGGCTCAAGGCCTGCGCGTGGGCATGACCAACACCGATGGCGTGTACGTCAACGGTCGCCAGACCGATTCTGGTGACTGCAGTGGCCCACGCAGTGCACGCAATGTGTTGATGCACCCCGATGTGGATGCCGCTGTGTTCGAGACCGCCCGTGGTGGCTTGCTGCGCGAAGGCCTGGCCTTTGACCGCTGCCAGGTGGCCATCGTCACCAACATGGGTGCTGGCGACCACCTGGGTTTGAATTACATCACCACGCTCGAAGACCTGTCGGTGCTCAAGCGCGTGATCGTGCTCAACGTGGCGCAAAACGGCACAGCCGTGCTCAATGCAGCCGATCCGGCCGTGGTGTCCATGGCACACCATTGCCCCGGCGATGTGACCTTTTTTGCCCTCGATGGCAACCAGCCTGTGCTGGCGGCCCACCGGGCCCAAGGCAAGCGCGTGGTCTTCACCGATGACGGCGACATCGTGGCCCAAAAAGGCAAGCAAATTTTCCGCATCCCTTTGGCCAATGTACCGCTGACCCGCCAGGGCCAGATCGGCTTCCAAACCGAAAACGTGATGGCCGCGGTGGCCGCCGCCTGGGCCGTGAACGTGCCCTGGGACGCGATCGCCCAAGGCCTGGCGACCTTCATCAGTGACATCCAGGGCGTGCCCGGTCGCTTCAATATTTTTGACTACAAAGGCGCCACCCTCATCGCCGACTACGGCCACAACCCCGATGCCATCCAGGCACTGGTGCAGGCGGTGGACAACATGCCCGCCAAAAAACGTCTGGTGGTGATCAGCGGCGCAGGTGACCGGCGCGACCAGGACATCCGTGACCAAACACAAATTCTGGGGGCGGCTTTCGACGATGTGCTGCTTTACCAGGACGCCTGCCAACGTGGCCGCGCCGACGGTGAGGTGCTCAAGCTCCTGCGCGAAGGTCTGCAAGGCGCCAAGCGCACCAGCCACGTCGAAGACATTCAGGGTGAGTTCAATGCCATCGACAGGGCATTGGCACGACTGAAGAATGGTGACCTGTGCCTGATCCTGATCGACCAGGTGGAAGAGGCCTTGGCCTACATCACCGAAAAGGTCAAAGCCGCTGCTTGACGGCGCTCTGGCCGACGAATCAGGCAGCCAAATTGTTGATTCGCATGGCCAGCGCAACGCTGGTCATGAAGATCAATACCCACATGGCCCAGCGCTGCACATTGGGTTTGGGCTGCTCGACAAAATGGAACAACACGGCACCCGCACCAATTGACAAGCCCAAAGAGGCCAGCATCCCTAAACCGTTAGGCCAAATCTGGCCGGGCCAATGCCTGGTGACCCCGGCATTGACCAGCAGGCTCACCCCAAAGTGGATCACGAAGACGGAATACGAAATTCGGGAAAGGTACTGGACGCTGCGCTGCAAACTTGCAGGCATTTGGCGTGGTTCAAACCAAGAAACTGGGGCCCCCGCCAGCAAGGCTGCCACCAGCCAGCACGTGACCAGACGCCAGCGCGGATCGAGCGCCAAGGCCACCAGACCCAACAACAACAAAACCGCCCAAGCCTTGGCTGAGAAGGCTTGCACGCGCAGATGATGCGCGAGCCAGCCCAGACCATAAGCCCCGCAAAAGAAGACCGCGTAATTGTCCAAGCTGTCCTGACCGCTCCACCACCACAGCGATGCTGCGGCCAACACCGTCCATAGACAGCGCTGCCACCCATCAGACGACAAGCCTGAGTAGACAGCCCCCAACTTCGAGCTCACGGCCACCAACAACAAGGCCAGCGCGTACAACTGGAAGTCGATGGCCACGTACCAGACACCTGCAGACAAGGCCTCCAGCTCCAGCACGTGCTGGGCCAAGCCCACATGTGCCAGAGCCTGATGCCATGACGGCAAGGCCGACAAAGAGTCATGTTGAAAGCCCGGACGAATGATTTCAGACACCAGCACTGTGACGCTCAAAGCCGCCAACAAGGGCAGTGACAATCGCAAGTAACGTCGGCAAAGCAGCGCAGCAGCGCTGCGTACGCTCAAGTGGTCGAGCTTGGCCAGGCTCGCTGCCGTCAAAAATCCGCCGCACACCAAAAACATTTGAACCGCGAGGCGCGCACGGTCATAGAGCCATTCGATCAAACCAGGCCAGACCTGCATGAGCACATCCGACATGGGTCCATAAAAAGCCAAATGGTGCACGACGATGAGCACACAGCCAGCGGCTTTGAAAACATCAAGCAGCCAAGCCCGCCCGTTTGCAGGCAAAGGACGGGCTACTGTGGACATCGACCGCGCAGAGATCAAAGCGCCAGACGGGCGCGAGCAGCTTGGTATTCGCGCTTGAATTGGGCCACACGCTCAGCGGTGCTGACCACCGAGGTGATGGCGCCAATGCCTTGGCCACAGCCCCAGATGTCTTTCCAGGCCTTCTTGGCATCGCCGCCAAAATTCATCTTGCTGGGGTCGGATTCGGGCAGATTGTCAGGGTCCAGGCCAGCGGCACGGATGGAAGGCGCCAGGTAGTTGCCATGCACGCCGGTGAACAGGTTGCTGTAGACCACATCGTCGGAGTCGCAGTCGACGACGGCCTTTTTATAGTCTTCGGCAGCACGGGCCTCATGGGTGGCGATGAAGGCCGAGCCGATGTAGGCAAAGTCTGCCCCCATGGCTTGCGCCGCCAGGATGGCGTCACCCGTGGCGATCGAGCCCGACAAGGCCACCGGGCCGTCAAACCATTGGCGGATTTCCTGAATCAGGGCAAAGGGGCTTTTCACGCCCGCATGGCCACCGGCACCGGCCGCCACAGCGATCAGGCCGTCAGCGCCCTTTTCGATCGCCTTGTGGGCAAACTTGTTGTTGATGATGTCGTGCAGCACCACACCGCCGTAGCTGTGCGCGGCCTGGTTGATCTCTTCACGCGCGCCCAGCGAGGTGATGATGATCGGCACCTTGTACTTCACGCACATGGCCATGTCATGGTCCAGGCGGTCATTGCTCTTGTGCACGATCTGGTTGATCGCAAAAGGCGCGGCAGGCTTGTCGGGGTTGGCTTTGTTGTAAGCGGCCAGGGTCTCGGTGATTTCGACCAGCCAGTCTTCCAGTTGCGCGGCGGGGCGTGCGTTCAAGGCGGGCATGGAGCCCACGATACCGGCCTTGCATTGCTCGATCACCAGCTTGGGATTGCTGATGATGAACAAGGGCGAAGCGATGACAGGGAATGGCAGGTTCGCCAGAACGGGGGGCAACTTGGACATGGGGTCTCCTGAAGTGATCTGTTGATTGTGCGAGACAGCCGGTCTGACTGGCTGTCTGAGTGGGGACACACAGCGCGTATGGACCGAGCACCCTGACGAAAAATGCCGGTCGAAACCGGCATTTTCTCAGAGGGTCATGGGCAGGCTCAGAACGCTTCGAGCGCCAACTCGGTCACGCTGCCAGCGCCTTCCACGATGCTGTCGCGGATGCCGGGCACCTTGGACAGGATGTGGTCGGCATAGAAACGCGCCGTGGTGACTTTGCTGGCCATGAAGGCCGCGTCTTGCGCTTGCGCCTCAGGCGTCAGGGCCACCAGCATGGCACGGCCCATCTGCCAGCCAGCCATCAGGTTGCCGGTGAGCATCAGGTAAGGCACACTGCCTGCGAACACGTCGTTGGGCTTGGCCTTGGTGTTGCCCGCCACAAAGTTCACCACATCAACAAAGGCTTCACGCGCAGCCTTCAGGCGACGGGCCATGGCCTGCGCGTCGGCACTGGACGATGCGGCCAATTGCGCTTCGGTCTGGGCCACTTGGTCGGCCAAGGCCTTGGCGGTCTGGCCACCATCGCGCGAGGTCTTGCGACCCACCAGGTCATTGGCCTGGATGGCGGTGGTGCCTTCGTAGATCGTCAAAATCTTGGCGTCGCGGTAATACTGGGCGCAGCCGGTTTCTTCGATGAAGCCCATGCCGCCGTGCACCTGCACGCCCAGGCTGGTGACTTCCAGGCTCATCTCGGTGCTGTAGCCCTTGACCAGCGGCACCATGAATTCGTAGAAGGACTGGTTTTGTTTGCGCACCTCGGCATCGGGGTGGTGGTGCGCTGCGTCATAAGCGGCAGCGGCCACAGACGCCAGCGAGCGGCAGCCTTCGGTGTAAGCGCGCATGGTCATGAGCATGCGGCGCACATCGGGGTGGTGAATGATGGGGCCGGCTGCGGGCAAGCTGCCGTCCACCGGGCGGCTTTGCACGCGGTCGCGGGCGTACTGCACAGCTTTTTGGTAGGCACGCTCGGCGATCGAGATGCCCTGCACCCCCACCGCATAGCGGGCGGCGTTCATCATGATGAACATGTATTCGAGGCCACGGTTTTCTTCGCCCACCAGATAGCCGATCGCGCCGCCGTGGTCGCCATACTGCAGCACGGCTGTGGGGCTGGCCTTGATGCCCATCTTGTGCTCGATGCTCACGCAATGCACGTCGTTGCGCTCGCCCAGAGAGCCATCGGCCTTGACCATGAATTTGGGGACCGCGAACAAGCTGATGCCCTTGACGCCTTCGGGTGCGCCCTGCACGCGGGCCAGCACCAGGTGCACGATGTTCTCGGCCATGTCGTGCTCACCGTAGGTGATGAAAATCTTGGTGCCGAACACCTTGTAGGTGCCATCAGGCAAAGGCTCTGCGCGTGTACGCACGGCAGCCAGGTCCGAACCGGCCTGGGGCTCGGTCAGGTTCATGGTGCCGGTCCATTCGCCGGAGATCAGCTTTTCCAGGTAGGTGGCTTTGAGCTCGTCCGAGCCTGCTGTCAACAAGGCCTCAATGGCGCCATCGGTCAGCATGGGGCACAGGGCAAAGCTCATGTTGGCCGAGTTGAGCATTTCGCCGCAAGCCGCGCCGATGGTCTTGGGCAAGCCCTGGCCGCCAAAGTCGGCCGGGTGCTGCAGGCTTTGCCAGCCGCCTTCGGTGAACTGTTTGTAGGCGTCCTTGAAGCCGGGCGTGGTCGTGACCTGGTTGCCGTCGTGGTGGAAAGACGGGTTCTTGTCCCCTTCCCAGTTCAGCGGCGCGATCACTTCGGCATTGAGCTTGCCGCACTCCTCCAGCACCGCTTGCGCGGTTTCCAGACCGGCGTCTTCAAAGCCGGGAATCTGCGCGATCTGGTCGATGCGGGCCAGATGCTCGATGTTGAAAAGCATGTCCTTCAAGGGGGCGATGTAGCTCATGGTTATCTCCTGTCAGTCGGGGGTCGGGTACAAAAAAGACCTCTCTTGGAGGCCTTTTTGCGGTCATCAAATGATCACAGTGCCTGGGTCAGTTCAGGCACTGCCGCAAACAGATCGGCCTCGAGGCCAAAGTCGGCCACGCTGAAGATCGGGGCCTCGGGGTCCTTGTTGATCGCCACGATCACCTTGGAGTCCTTCATGCCCGCCAGGTGCTGGATCGCACCCGAGATGCCTGCGGCGATGTACAGCTGAGGTGCAACGATCTTGCCGGTCTGGCCCACTTGCAAGTCGTTGGCGGCATAACCAGCATCCACTGCTGCGCGGCTGGCGCCAATCGCTGCACCCAGCTTGTCGGCCAGCGGCGTCATCACTTCGTTGAACTTTTCCGAACTGCCCAAAGCGCGGCCACCGGAGACGATGATCTTGGCTGCGGTGAGTTCTGGGCGGTCGTTCTTGGCGATCTCGCTGCGCGTGAAGCTGCTCTTGCCGCTGTCGGCTTGGGCGGCTGCGCTTTCAACGGCTGCTGCGCCACCGGTGGCGGCTGCGGCGTCAAAGCCGGTGGTGCGCACGGTGATCACTTTGGTGCCGTCGGTGGACTGCACCGTAGCGATGGCATTGCCTGCGTAAATCGGGCGCTCAAAGGTGTCGGCCGAGATGACTTGGGTCACATCGCTGATTTGCGCGACATCCAATTTGGCCGCCACGCGGGGGGCCACGTTTTTGCCAGCCGCAGTGGCGGGGAACAAGATGTGGCTGTAGTTGGCAGCGATCGCCAAGACTTGTGCTGCGACGTTCTCGGCCAGGCCATGGGCCAGGGCTTCGCTGTCGGCGTGGATCACTTTGGACACACCAGCGATTTGCGCTGCGGCTTGCGCGGCGGCAGCGGCGTTGTGGCCAGCCACCAGCACGTGCACGTCACCACCGCAAGCCACAGCGGCTGTCACGGTGTTCAAGGTGGCGCCTTTGATGGAGGCGTTGTCGTGTTCTGCAATAACGAGGGAAGTCATGTTCTTCAGTCCTTAGATCACTTTGGCCACGTTCTTGAGCTTGTCCACCAAGGTGGCGACATCGGGCACCTTGATGCCGGCGCTGCGCTTGGCAGGCTCCATCACCTTGAGGGTCTTGATGCGGGGTGCCACATCGACGCCCAGGTCTTCTGGCTTGAAGGTGTCGAGCTGCTTTTTCTTGGCCTTCATGATGTTGGGCAGCGTCACGTAGCGCGGCTCGTTCAGACGCAAGTCGGTGGTCACCACCGCTGGCAAGCTGATGGACAGCACTTCCAGGCCGCCGTCGATCTCGCGGGTCACTTGGGCCTTGCCGTCCACGATCTCGACCTTGGAGGCAAACGTCGCTTGGGGCAAGTCGGCCAAAGCAGCCAGCATCTGGCCCGTCTGGTTGCAATCGTCGTCAATCGCTTGCTTGCCCAAAATGATCAGGCCGGGTTGCTCTTTGGCGACCAAGGCCTTGAGCAGCTTGGCCACGGCCAGGGGCTGCAGATCCAGATCGGCTGGGGTCTCGACCAAAATGCCGCGGTCGGCACCGATGGCCATGGCGGTGCGCAGGGTTTCCTGGCACTGGCTCACGCCGCAGGACACAGCGATCACTTCGGTGGCCAGGCCTTTTTCTTTCAGGCGCACGGCTTCTTCGACGGCGATTTCGTCAAAGGGGTTCATGCTCATCTTGACGTTGGCAATGTCCACACCGGAACCGTCGGACTTGACCCGCACTTTGACGTTGTAGTCCACCACCCGCTTCACGGGAACCAGAATTTTCATGAAAGCTTCTCCATTGAAAGATCAAAACCGTTGACGATCTCAGACACGCCACCGAAAGAGTTGACGTTGACGTAAACGTCAATTGTGCATCAAAACACTTTGCAAGACGAGACATTATCGGTAAAAAAGCACGGTCGTTCGGGTTTTTTAATCCCTCGCGATGAATTTGGAAACATCCTACCCTCAGGAATTTCCCGACCAAGGAGTCGGGAAATCAGGGTAAGCATGGATTCAGTTCTGGGCAAAGAGCGATTAGATTATGTTTTGTAACCAATTTGATGGAGCATTCTGATGAAGAAAACCCTGATTTCCATGGCCGCTTTGGCCTTGACCAGCATCGTTGGCTTGGCGCAAGCACAAACCGTTTTGACGGTCTCCAGCTGGCTGCCCCCCACGCACACAGCCAGCATGGCGCAAAAAGAGTGGTGCGATCTGCTGACAGAAAACACCAAAGGCCGCATCAAGTGCAACATGCTGCCGCGAGGCGTATCGCCTGCACCGGGCACTTATGACGCCATCAAAAACGGTTTGGCCGATCTGTCCTACACCGTCCATGGCTACACACCCGGCCGTTTTGTCATGACACAGATGACCGAGTTGCCTTTCTTGGGCAACAGCGCAGAGACCATCTCCGTGGCCTTGAGCCGCGTGTCTGGCAAAAACCCTGAATTCGCGGCGGAACACCAGGGCGTCAAAGTCCTGACCTTGTTCTCCCATGGTCCTGGCATTGTGTTCAACACCAAGCGCCCCATTGCCAAGACTGACGACCTGAGTGGCCTGAAATTCCGCGTCGGCGGCGGCATGGTGAACGACATCTCCAAAACATTGGGCATGAACGTCACCTTGAAGCCCGCCCCCGACTCCTACGAGTTGTTATCCAGCGGTGTGATGGACGGCACCCTCTTTCCGGCCGAGTCCACCGAATCGTTCCGCATCGACAAAATCATCAAGCACGCCACCACCTTCCCAGGTGGCCTGTACAACACCAGCTTCGTGTTCATGATGAATCAGGCCAAGTACGACAAATTGTCGGCCGAAGACAAAAAGGCAGTGGACGCCATTTCTGGCGAAACCGCAGCGCGCATCTTTGGCCGTGGCTGGGACAAAGTGGACCGCCGTGCTTTCGCGTTGATGCAAGTCAACGGCGTGCAAGTGACCAAGGCAGACGCCAAATTTGTGGCCGACATCAAATCCAAGACCGCCCCCTTGGAGCAAGGCTGGATCAAAGCAGCTGAAGCCAAAGGCCTGAAGAACCCGGCGAAAGTGCTCAGCGAATTCCGCGCAGAGATCGCCAAACTCGAAAAGTAAACCGGACCTTCACCCAGGCTGGTCGGCTGAACTAGACTTCAGCCCGCAGCGGTATCTGCCCTAACCGGTGGGTACCGCTTTTTTTCATCAAGGAATGATTTTGAAAAAACTATTGGAAACGGTCTGCGGCATTTTGGCCGGACTGGCGCTTTTTGCCATCATGGTGCTCACCTTCTTGGACGTGAGTGGTCGAAAAATGCTCAACCACTCCATCACCGGATCGCTGGAGTTGACCGAACTTTTGATGGTGGTGGTGATCTTTGGCGCCCTCCCCCTTGTCTCTGAGCGCGGTGAACATGTGGTGTTCGACTCTTTGGATGCACTCGTGCCCGATGCCCTGAAAAGAGTTCAAAGGGCCTTGGTGCATCTGCTGTGTGCGGCAGCCCTGATGGCGCTGGGCTGGCTGATGTGGCAAACCGGTACAGATTTCATGGCCAGTGGCGAAACCACCGCCCAACTCAAAATTTTGAAAGCGCCTTTCATTTACGGCATGGGCTTGCTGTGCGGCTTCACCGGCCTCATCCATCTGAGCCTGATACTGCGCCCACTGGATCATGAAGAAACCGAAGGAGGCGCCCTGTGATTGAAGCCCTGATTGGATTTTCGGCCATTTTTGTTCTGGCCCTGTTGCGCATTCCCCTGGCCTTTTCAATGGGCCTGGTTGGCCTGGTGGGCATTGGCTTGACCCGAGGCTGGATCCCCGCCATGGCCAGCACCGCACAAGTGGTCTATGACACCGGTTTCGCCTACACCTTGTCGGTCATCCCCTTGTTCATCTTGATGGGCAACTTCGTGGCCCGAGCAGGTCTGGCGCACGAACTGTTCCATGCGGCCTACACCTTCATCGGTCACCGCCGTGGTGGTCTGGCGCATGCCACCATCGCTGCGTGTGCAGGTTTTGGTGCCATTTGTGGCTCGTCCATTGCCACCGCCGCCACCATGAGCAAAGTGGCCTACCCGTCCATGAAAAAACTGGGCTACAGCGACGCCATGTCCACCGGCGTGATCGCCGCCGGCGGCACTTTGGGCATCATGATTCCACCGTCCACCATCATGGTGATCTACGGCATCATCACCGAGACACACATTGGCAAACTGTTTGCTGCCGGCGTGATCCCTGGTGTGTTGACGGCTGCGCTGATGATGGTGGCCGTGGTCATCATGACCTCGCGCAACCCCGAGCACGCGCCCGCAGGCGAAAAGTTCAGTTGGTCCGAGCGCTGGGCAGCTTTGCGCGGCATCTGGGGCGTTTTGTTGCTGGTGGTCGTTGTGTTGGGCGGCATTTATGGCGGCTTTTTCACGGCCACAGAAGGCGCCGGCATGGGGGCCATGGGCGCGTTCTTGTTTGCGCTGGCCCGACGGGCCCTCAGCTGGAAAACATTGTTCCAGGTGCTGGTTGAATCGGCGCGAACCACCGCCATGCTGTTCACCTTGCTGATCGCTGCGACGATTTTTGCCAACTTCGTGAACTTCACCAGCATGCCCATGGAGCTCAAAGAATGGATCACCCATCTGGGCCTGTCGCCCATCATGATCGTGGCGGCCATGATGCTGATCTACATCCTGTTGGGCACGGTGATGGAAGAGCTCACCATGGTGCTGTTGACCATTCCACTGTTTTTCCCGATCGTGATTCAACTGGGCTTTGATCCGGTGTGGTTCGGCGTGCTGATCGTGATGGTCATCCAGATCGGCCTGATTTCACCCCCTGTGGGCATGAACCTGTTTGTGCTCAACACCTTGTTGCCCAAAGTCGGCTTGCTGACCATCTTCCGTGGCGTCTGGCCACTGGTGCTGGTGCTCATCGTCACCTTGGGCATTTTGTTGGCATTCCCCGGCCTGAGCCTGTGGCTGCCGTCCATGATGGATTGAACGAAAAACATGCCCAAGAAAAAGGCTCGCCACAGGCGAGCCTTTTTTCTGACGCTCTCCAATTGGCATCAGGGGGGAGGTTGCAGGTGCACCACACGCTGTGGATAAGGAATTTCAATCTGGTGTGCCTTCAGGGCTTTCAAGATGGCCAGATGAATGTCGGACTTCAAATTGAGCAAACCACTGGCAGGGTCTTCAAACCAATAACTGACCGTGAATTCCAGTCCATCAGCGCCAAAGGCTGACAAAGCGACAGAAGGGGCGGGATCAGCCAGGACACGCTCTTGTGACGAGCACGCCTGCAACAAAAGGCCGATCACCTGATCGACCGGTGAATCGTAGGCCACCAGCACAATCACTGTCTGTGCCAGTTTGGCGTCACTCAAGGTCATGTTCTCCACGCGCTGGGTGATCATCAACTCGTTGGGCACGATGGACTCACGGCCATTGGGCGATCGAATCACGGTGTAGCGGGCCTTGATGTCGGTGATCCGGCCTTCAAAGCCATCGACTTTGACCGTATCGCCAATGCGCACACTGCGCTCGGCCAGGATCACAAAACCACTGACGTAGTTGGCCGCGAGCTTTTGCAGACCAAAGCCAATGCCCACGCCAACAGCACCGCCCAGCACCGACAAGGCCGTCAAATCAATGCCCACGGAAGACAACGCCATCAGCAAGCCCACAAACATGAGCATGGCTCGCACGGTGTTGCTGATGACTTTGCGCAAGGACAAGTCACTGCCCGTGGCCGACTTGAGCAAGCGCGCTTCAATGGCCGCCGAAATCCACAACACCACGATCAGCACAGCACCGGCAGTCAATGCGCCTTCGATCAAAGTGCGCACCGAGACCAAGGTGCCTCCCAACTTCCAATGGATCTGCTCGAGCTCACCCAGCACCAAGGGCAAGATGCCCGTGACCCACAAAACCACACAAGCCCAAGCCAGCCATGAAATGGTGCGTTCCAACGCCCGCACAAAAACGGCACCAGAAAAAGCCACCTGAAGCACCTTCACCCCAAGGCGAATCACGGCCAAAGATGTGCAAACGGGCAGCAAAATATCAAACACTGCAAGCGGATGATCCTCTGTCAACAGCGTACGGGCCACAAAGGTCAGGCCCAGCAACAAGATGGGAAACAAGACCCCATCCACCAACTGGTGTCCCAGCAAAATCTTCAGCTCATGGCCGCGCAGCAAACGCCGCAAACCCCAAACCATGAGCCAGGCCAAAAACAAACACAGGGCAAAGGCAGCCAATGCCTGCAATGACTCTGGGCGAGCCAAGGAGTCCAACCAGGCCATGGGATCGGCCACATGGACGGTTTTCAGATTCGCCATGAGGGATCCCTTTTCTCAATAAAGGCTTGAACGCCCTCTTGCGCCACATCGTGCACCATGTTGCAAGCCATGGTTTGACCTGCCAACTGGTAGGCCGCCTCGATGCCCATCTCGCGCTGCGTGTAAAACAACTGTTTGCCCATGCGCACCGCTTCACGGGGTTTGGCCAAGATCGCATTCACCAACTCGTCCACACGGGCATCCAGCTCCTGCGGTGGAGACACGCGGTTGATCAAACCGCGCTGGCAAGCCTCATCGGCCGAGACAAAGCCGCCCGTGAGCAACATTTCCATGGCCTGTTTGGCGTGCATATTGCGCACCAGCGGCACGCTGGGTGTGGCGCAAAACAAGCCGACATCGATGCCGTTGACGCCAAACTGAACGCCCTGCGCGGCCACCGCCAAATCACATTGCGCCACCAACTGACAACCCGCTGCCGTGGCCACGCCTTGCACTCTGGCGATCACAGGCACGGGCAAGTTCTGAATGGACAGCATCATGCGCGTGCACTGGGCAAACAGCTTTTGGTAATACGCCAGCTCAGGCTGGGCGCGCATTTCTTTGAGGTTGTGGCCTGCACAAAAGGCCTTGCCTGTCGCCCCCAAGACCACGACACGCGCATCGGCGTCTTGCGCGATCTGATGGAACGCGCTTTGCAAGGCCTCCAGCATGGCCTCGCCCAGAGTGTTGAAGCTGGCGGGGCTGTTCAGGGTGAGTCGGTGCACGCCGCGCGCATCGCGCTCGTGCAGCAAGATGTTGGTGTTTTCAGCAGGTGAGTTCATGCACTCGATTGTGCACAAAGAAGGGCTGGCCTGCGGCAAGCTGGGCAGCCGCTCACACGTCCGCCAGAACCCTCAAATGCGCTTCCACGCTGCGGCTCAGAGCGCTGAGGCTGTAGCCGCCTTCCAGGCAACTGACGATGCGCCCCTGGGCATGGCGCAGGGCCACATCCTTGATGCGCTGGGTGATCCAAGCGTAGTCTTGCTCGACCAGGCCCATTTGCCCCATATCGTCTTCGCGGTGGGCATCAAAACCGGCACTGATGAAAATCAGCTCGGGCTTGTGCGCTTCCAGCCTGGGCATCCACATCATGTCGACCAGCTCGCGAATGTCCATGCCACGGGTGTAGGCCGGCACCGGCAAGTTCAGCAGATTGGATGCGGTCGATTGCGAGCCGCCCTCGGGGTAAAAAGGGTGCTGAAAAAAGCTGACCATCAAGATCCGCTCATCTCCGGCCACGATGTCTTCGGTGCCATTGCCGTGGTGCACATCAAAGTCGACAATCGCCACCCGTTTCAGGCCGTGGCGCTCCACCGCGTGCTTGGCCGCAATGGCCACGTTGTTGAAAAAGCAAAAGCCCATGGCCTTGTCGCGGCAAGCGTGATGGCCCGGCGGGCGGGTGGCGCAGAAGGCGTTTTCCAATTCGCCCGCCATGACGGCGTCTGTCGCCTCGATGGCCGCGCCCGCAGAAACCAAGGCGGCATCCCAGGTGTGCACGTTGATCGAGGTGTCCGAATCCAGCGCGGTATGGCTGGGGCCTCCGGCGGCCATGTCGTCGCGCAAGTTGTCACTCAAGCCACGCAGGGCGGCCACGTGCATGCGCCCATGGGCCAACTCGATGTCGGCCAGTGCGGCCGGTCCCGCCTCGCGGCGCTGCAAAGCCATGTCCAGACCGGTGATCAACAAGCGGTCCTCAATGGCGCTGAGCCGCTCGGGGCATTCGGGGTGGCCAGCGCCCATCTCGTGCTTCATGCACTGGGGGTGAGTGAAATAACCTGTAGCGCCCATACGGCTTGTCTTTCTGCCAAAGCGGAGTCCCTCGGGACTGTTGCTTTTCTTGAATTTTTCGAATTGATGGCCCAGCTTATCACGCGCCATCTTGCACAAGTCTGAGCCAAATCATGCCCGGCGGCCATTAAACTGCCTGCATGCATTTTGAAACGCCATTGCGCCATCCAGGCCTCAAACAACTGCCCCTCATCGGCGGCCTTTGCGCAGCCCTGTTTTTGACCTCGCCCCCAGCCTTGGCTCAAAAGGCCCCACACAACAGCACGCACGCCAAATCTGGCAAATCACACAAAGCCAAACCCAGCACGAAGCACACAGGCTCCCCCCTCAGCGATGACATCCATGTGATGGCCTGGGCCCGGGAAGCGGCAGCACGCTTGCAACTGGACCCTTCGTGGCTGCAAAGAACAATGGCACACGCCCAACGCCTGCCGTTGGTGGAAAAACTGGTTCTGCCCCCCGCCTCACCCACGGCGAAAGACTGGTCTGCGTACAGCGCCCGCTTCATAGAGCCCACACGCATCCAAGCTGGCGCACGATTTTGGCGCAAACACCAAAGCACCCTTGAGAGGGCCGAACGGGAATTTGGCGTACCCGCCGCCATCGTGGTCGGCATCATCGGCGTAGAGACCCTTTATGGCCAAAACACCGGCAACTTCCGTTTGGTGGATGCGCTGGGCACCTTGGCCTTTCATTTCCCGCAGGCTCACCCCCGTGCCACGGAAAGGCAGGCATTTTTCCGCAGCGAGCTGGAGCACTTTTTGGTACTGAGTGCGCGCAGCGGCGCAGACCCCTTGTCGATTCGCGGCAGCTATGCAGGAGCCATGGGCTTGCCGCAGTTCATGCCATCCAGTTGGGCCAAATACGCGGTGGATTTCGATGGGGACGGTCGCGTCGACCTCTTCGCCAGCCCCGCAGATGCGATTGGCTCAGTGGCCAATTACTTCAAAGCCTTCCAGTGGCGCACCGGCATGCCCACGCACTACCCGGTGAGCCTGAGCGACCAAACCGACATGGACAGCTTGTTGGCACCCGACATCCTGCCCACCTTCAGCGTGACCAGCTTCACCGCCAAAGGCGCAGGCCTGAATGGCACGGCATTGGTGCACCCCGGGCCCCTGGCTCTGATCGAACTGCGCAATGGCAGCAACGCCCCAAGCTATGTGGCGGGCACAGAAAACTTCTATGCGATCACCCGGTACAACTGGAGCAGTTATTACGCCATGGCGGTGATTGAGTTGGCGGAGGCGGTGGCGCGTGAGGTCAAGAACACGCCTTGACCATTCCACGAATACCGATTGAAAGTCGGCATACAGTCAGGGAATGAATCTCACTTCGCCCTCTTTTCAATATCGGACTGGCTTCATGGCGGGCTTTTTTGTCCTGGTCATGTCGGGCCAAACTGCCCTTGGAGCCAGCTTGTTTGGTGACCATTCTTGCCAGTCATGGCAGGGCCTTGGTTACGCTGAAAAGCGTGCATGGACGAATGCCTTTTTGGCACCGCTGAGTTTGACGCTCAAAGGTCTTCATAAAAGCAAAGAGGACAAATACAACGACGATCCCAAGGCCCATGAACCCGCCATCATCGACGTGGATGCGCATTGCTTGAAGCATCCAGACTCGGGTGCTGCCGATGGTGCGGGCCGCTATCTGAAAAAGCTGTTTGACATGCCGCCAACTTGACGTTCAGGCCACACAACTGACTTTGCGCTTCTCCATCACCTGGCATTATTTCAAGCGCCTTGAACGGAACGGCAACTGCATTGACCGAGGTTCTCGAAATGCGTACCCCCATACACTCGACAGCCATGAACCCTCTCAATCCCAAAAAACTTTTACTGAGCAAATGGACCGCCGTCCAGCCCATCGCCAAGCAAAAGCACTTCTTGGTCAGCCGGGTGATTCAACCCGATCAGCCCACGGATCCGATTGAGCGGGTAGAAATCGAAGCGGTGTTTTCCAAGGCGGTGCAGGTAATTGGTTGGCGTGAATTGCAAGACGACAGTGTCTGGCGGCAGGGTTGGATCTGATCTGCACCATCGGCATATAGCCACAGACAGGCTTTTGCCATGATGGCAGCCCCGTCTTGGTTCAGGCGGGCAACCATGAGCAAATTGTCTAGTCGAACAGTGGCGGGTATGAGGAGTTCCTGCCCTTCAAAACGATCAAGCCAGGGACCCCAACACCTTTGATCAAGACCGACAAACCCATTCCGATTTCCCATGAATTATTTGGCAGAAAGATCAGTTTGAAGGACTGATCTCGATCAGCTGAGGGTGACCAGTTAGCTCATCATGAAGGATGGTTTGGAGCGAAGGCACATCGACTAGCGATCAGTACAAAAAGATGCACCAAGTCATGGAAGAAGCTGGCGACATGGATGGGATTTTTTCAATCACCTGGTGGCTTTCGTCGATTCTGAATGAAGGTAACCGTTCCTTGATTGCGTCACCTTAGGACGCCCACAAATGACACGGTCATGCTCGAATGTATTTGCAGTTGAAGGCCAAATGGACACCGAACTACAGATCTAAAACTTTGGACATAGATCAATTTTCGTATTCACAAAATTCCCTCTGTTCGTAACACTGCGCTGTACCGGATTCAACACAAGCGTCATGAAAACCAACTCGTTCAGCCGTGCATTCACCATCGGCATAGCCTTTATTTCAGCAGCAAGCCTTTCGATTTTTTTATCAACATCCCTTTCTCCGGTGTCAGCCCAAAAATTTCCTGTAATCGGTGAGGACGAAAACGAGTTCGTTTTCTCCGGGAATTGCCATAACGGGGAGTCCTACCGAATGTTTTATTACAGCAAAGTCGTTGATGGCCAAAGGTACCCGTTCTACGACTACGAAGGACCAGCAGGCAAAGGTACCGTCAGCACACGGGCCACGCCACGGACCATGTTCGTCCGTGTTTGCACGAAACTGGCCGAGATCATCAATGACCATTGACAGCCAGGCGGATGGGGGCAGTTTGGCGCTTTGAACCTAAGTTTTATTGCGATGGGCTGGGGTGGAGTTGTAAGATGATCAGCAACATGGACGTCCAGCCTTTCCAATCCCTGCTGATCATCGACGATCATCCGATTTACAGAGAAGCACTGGTTGAACGCTTGACGCAGGAGTTCCAGGCCCAAGAAATTGAAGTGCTTGGCGCCAGCAGCGCTGCCGAGGGGCTCGAGATCCTGGACCATGGCCATAAACAGTGGATCATCTTGCTGGACATCCTGATGCCGGGGCTCAGTGGTGTGGCCTCGATCAAAGTCTTTAAAACCAAGCACAACGTTGCCCATGTGATTGCGGTCTCCGGCCTCGATGAGAACGCTTGGGAGCCCCGGGCAGTAGCCGCTGGCGCAACGCTTTTCCTGTCCAAAAACAACACCTCTGACCGCATCATCGGCAAAATCAAATCTTTGCTCGATGCAAGCCCAAGCTTGAAAGTCTTGCCCAAAGAAGTCGGGCCTCAAGCGTACCGGTTGACCCAACGCCAATTGGAAGTCCTGCAGCTCATTGCCCTGGGCCACCCTAACAAAGTGATTGCGGACTATTTGGACATCAAGGAACAGACCATCAAGATTCACATCAATCAGATCTTCAAAGAGTTGAGGGTGTTCAACCGAACGCAAGCGGTCTTGAAGGCGCAAAAAAGCAATTTACTGACGGCACCCATCCCTCCGATTCCTGAATCCATTTGAGCTTGGAGAGGCTGGGCCATGGAGCGGTGAATCCCACACGCGTGATCACCAGCATGTCTTTCTTCGAAGAACAGTCAGCATCGTCCGAGCCGATGGATTTGCGCCAAGTCCAGCAAGTGGCGCTTGAAAAAATCCGCTACATGCATGGGTTCGCCAAAACATCGACCCCTGCCACCGTCATTGCCCCCTTGCTTTGCATTCCCTTGTTCGACAGCGTTGATCTGGGAAATAACTTCCACATCTGGCTCGGACTGATGGCTGTGGCCGTACTGATCAGAATTTTCCTGGTTCGCTCCATCCGACTCGATGATGACGCACACAAAAATTTCGTTAAATTGAACTGGGCCGTGGGCATCGTGACCTCGGTTTGGGGCTTGGGTTGGCTGATGCTGGTCCCGGGCATGGACCCCGTCAATTACCTGATTTACCAAGTCATCTCATTGACCGTGCTGTTTGTGGGCATGGTGGGCTACTGCGTGCATTGGCAAACGTTTTTCAGTTTCGCACTGCCCCTGAAGATCACGGAACTGCTGTTCATCATCGTTCACAGTCAATTCATCATTTGGCCCATCGCGATCGGCTCATTGGTCAACTTTTACCTCGCCCTCAAGATGGGATTTTTCTTTTCCAAGTCTTGGGAAAAGTCGATTGCGCTGCGATTCAAAAACGAGAAGTTGTTCGACCAATTGGTGCAAGAAAAGAATGTCTCTGTCGCCGCGAACATCGCCAAATCAGAATTCATCGCCACCGCCAGCCACGACCTTCGCCAGCCGATGCAAGCCATCAACATCTTCATTGAACTGCTCAACTTGAACAACCTCAAGGAGGTCGAAAAGTCGATTTTCCTGAAAATGCGCTCCAGCATCACGGTGCTCAACAAAATGTTCAACACCCTGCTGGACATCAGCAAACTCGACTCAAAACTGGACACGGCTTATGCTTCCTTTGAGTTGGATGCCATGCTGGATGATTTGATTCCATCCTTCCAGCAGCTCGCTGTCGAGAAGAAGTTGGACCTGCGGTTCAACCATGAGCACTTTCAGGTTTACGGCGACGCCAACCTCCTGAGCCAAGTGCTGATCAACCTGCTGTCCAACGCCGTTCAGTACACCACCAGAGGCGGCATCACGGTCAATTTCAGCGATGAACAGGGCATGCTGGTCTTGACCGTGGCAGACACGGGCTGCGGTATTCCCGAAGAGGATTTGCCATTCATCTACAAGGAGTTTTTCCGATCACAACGCTCTCGCCCACAACACGACGGTCTGGGCTTGGGTCTGTCGATTGTCAGCCGCATCCTGCACAGAACCGGTGGCACGGTATCGGTTCAAACCGAGAAAGACAAAGGGACGGTTTTCAGTGTCCACACCAATTTCGAGATCACGGGATTGATTGACAGTGCCACACCACCCGCGGCTGGCCCACTCGCATTGCCACAGGCCTCGTCCATGGACTCGACCGAAACCATGCACTTGGGCATTCTCGAAAATGACAGTGCTCTGATGTATGCCTACATCGAGTTTTTCGTCGGTCAAGGGTATGTGGTGCATCCCATCCCGCACGATGAGGCTGAATTCACGAGTGCCCTGATGACCATCCCAAAGCTGGACTTCATCCTTTCCGATTACCGACTGGGCGACAAGGACGGCATCTATTTCATCGAACAACTGAGGGAAGAATTCAACCAATCCATTCCCGCTTGCATCGTGACGGCCGACACAGCACCTCAACACCTGACCTTGTTCAAACAACTGGACATCGAGGTGCTTTACAAGCCGATGGACATCGCCAGCATTGCCAAGTTCGTGGCCAGCCGCATCGGCTGACTTTTGACGAAAGGCGTTAACCGCCGTGCGCAACCATCGCCTTGCCCACTTCCAGCGTGCCTTGCGCAGAGCCCGACAGCGGGACGGTCTCTCCTTGACGATCGGTCACCTGGGCCAAGGCGGCAGCCAAGCGCTCTGGCGTGTCAGGGGTCAGGCCCAAGTGCACGCCCTGGGTCAGAGTGATGTGGGCCACTTCAAAGCTGCCGGCACCGGCGCAGATGATGGTGCGGTTGGGCGCTTGCTCGCTGGCCATGACCAGCATGGCGGGCACCACGGCCTGTGGCTCCAGGGCTTTGAGCACCGCTTCGGGCATCAGGCCTTCGGTCATGCGCGTGGCAGCGGTAGGGGCCAAGCAATTGACACGGATGCCGTGCTTTTCGCCTTCGATCGAGAGGGTCTGCATCAGACCGGCCAAAGCCATCTTGGCCGCGCCGTAGTTGGCCTGGCCAAAATTGCCGTACAAGCCGCTGGACGAGGTGGTCATCACGATTCGCCCATAGTTTTGCGCTTGCATGATGGGCCAAACGGCCTTGGAGCAATGCACCGCGCCCATCAGGTGCACATCGACCACCAGGCGGAAATCGGCCAGGTCCATCTTGGCAAAGCTCTTGTCGCGCAAGATGCCGGCGTTGTTGACCAGAATGTCGACCCGGCCCCAAGTGTCCACGGCCTGTTGGACCATGGCCTGCACGGCTTCAAAATCGGTGACGGACGCGCCATTGACGATGGCTTCGCCACCGGCGGCGCGGATTTCATCCACCACGGCCTGCGCAGCGGACACCGAGCCCCCCACACCGTGCACATCGCCGCCCAGATCGTTCACGACCACTTTGGCCCCACGGGCGGCCAGCGCCAGCGCATGTTGTTTGCCCAGGCCGCCGCCTGCGCCTGTGACGATCGCCACGCGGCCTTTGAAATCGATGCTCATGAAAATCTTTCTTGTGAAATGCTGGGGTTCAATCGGTGACAGGTCTGCTCGCAGCCATCTGCTAATCTGAAGCCATGAACACACACCTGCTTGCAGTCCACTGTAAATCAGCCCGAGCTCTGGCTCTGTTACCCGCTTGACACCTGCCCCATGGAACTGAACACCGAAATCATCACGACGCCCCCCGCTGACGCGGCCACCGTGGTCTTGTTGCGCGACACAGCCGATGGCCTGCAGGTTTTGCTGCTCAGGCGCCACCAGGCCTCCAATGTGCTGGGCGGGGCCTATGTTTTTCCGGGCGGCAAGCTCGACGTGGCCGATCAGCACCCCGAGGTCTTGTCCCGTTTGAGCCAGAGCAGCGACCACCTGCATGAGCGACTGGCAGAACCCGAATTGCCGCCAACACAAGCGGCGGGGCTGTTTGTGGCGGCGATGCGCGAAGCCTTTGAAGAATGCCGCGTTTTGCTTGGACAAGTCGAAAACGGCAGCGCCGACCTGAACGCCCTGCAAGCGAGCCTCAGCGCCGGCCAAAGCTGGACGCAAGCTTTACAGAGCCACGCCTTGACACTGCAAACCGAAGCCCTGGTGCCCTGGACACGATGGATCACGCCCAAACAGGCCTCGGTGACCAACAAACGCTTTGACACCCGTTTTTTCATCACCCAAGTCCCTGCCGACCAAACCGCTCGCCACGACGAACACGAAACCACCGAAACCCTGTGGATCGGCCCACGCGAAGCCCTGCTGCGTTATTGGGACCGCGAGATCGAGCTGGCCCCACCGCAGATCATGAGCCTGGTTCATCTGTCACGCCACGCCAATGCCCAAAGCGTGCTGGCCGAAGCGAGAAGCCGCAAACCACCCGTGGTGCAGCCCGAGCCCTTTGACCAGGACGGCATCCGGACCATCTGTTACCCCGGCGATCCACGGCACTCGGTGGCCGAGCCCGCCTTCCCCGGACCCAGCCGTTTGATGTTCAAAGACAAACGTTTTGAGCCCGAATCCGGACTGGCCGCATTGCTTGACTAGAATACGTAACTCAAACGTTTCATTTTGTAACGTACACCTCAGCCTTTAATTGCATCAACCCTGTATGAGCCCGTCTGCTGCCCCCACTTACCTGTCCGTCGAAAGGGCCATGGAGTTCATTGGGGACACCAATGGGGTGCTGACCCTGCTCAAGACTTTGCAACAGACCCTCAGCAATGATTTACCCTTGATCGTGGATTTGCTGAACAAGGACGATGTACTGGGCGCCAACCGCGTCCTGCACCAGCTCAAAGGTTTCACACCCGTGTTTTGTGTGGACAGCCTGGTCGAGCGCGTGGTCGCGGTGGAGCAGTTGAGCAAACACGGCGAACCCGCTGAAGTGCGCAACGCTTATGGTCAACTGGCACCGCAGCTGGAGCAGTTGCGCACCGAAGTGGTCGACCATTTGGCACAACACAGCTGACCCCTGGAAGACCTGGATCCCGGGTCAAGCCCGGGATGACATGCCCGAGAAACAGCCGCAATGGTCTCTACGCGGCGCCAAGCCAGCCTGACCAACACGCATGATCGATCAACGCGCAGTTGTCTTGCCACTGCATACGGGTCTTGCCACTGCATACATGTCTTGTCACCCCGTACATGTCTTGTCACCCCGTACTTGATACGGGGTCCACATTCCCCCCGCCGCATGGACCATCAACCATTGCGTGATCTGTGCTGGGTCATGCATCAAACGCAATTCATCAAACGCTTGCTGGGCCTCGGGGTAGACCTTGCGCAGGTAATTGAGCCACTGCTTGAGACGCCCTGAGCGGTGTCGGGGTGCCACCCGCTGGCTGACCCCCACCCAAAACAACTGCATCAAACCGGCAATCACCGCCCAAGGTACAGCGCGGTTGCCCGCTTCATCGGTCTGGCCCGCATCGTGGCGGGCAATGGCCAGCGCCAGCCCCGGGTCAGACACCATGCCGCGCCCGATCATCAGGCGATCGCAACCGGTCACTTCGCGACATCGCAAAGCATCGGCCACGGTCCAGATTTCGCCATTGGCCACCATGGGCAAACGCACGTGCTGGCGCAAGTCGGCAATCCGGTCCCAGTACGCTGGCGGGCGGTAGCCATGGGCCTTGGTGCGGGCGTGCACCACCAGATCGCTGGCACCAGCCGCCTCAATCGCTTGAGCGCAGTCTTCGGCGCGGCGGTCGTCGTTGTAGCCCAGCCGCATCTTGGCCGAGACCGGGATGTGCGCGGGCACCGCCCGGCGCACGGCCGCCACGATTTGGCCCACCAGTTCAGGCTCGTCCAGCAAGACCGCCCCACCCCGGTGCTGGTTCACGGTTTTGGCGGGGCAACCAAAGTTCAGGTCAATGCCGTGCGGCTCCAGCTCGGCCAAAGCCGCCGCGTTGTCGGCCAGGCAGATGGGGTCAGACCCCAGCAACTGCACCCGCACCGGCACGCCCGCCACGGTGCGGCTGTTGTTGAGCAATTCGGGCGCCACGCGGATGAAGGCCCTGCGCGGCAAGACCGTGTTGGTCACCCGGATGAACTCGGTCACGCACAAATCCACCCCACCCACCCGCGTGAGCATGTCCCGCAGCGTGTGGTCGAGCAGGCCCTCCATGGGCGCCAAAAGGATTTTCATGAACGGTGGCGAATGGTGTCAGTGGACAGTGGCTGGCCTTGGGGATGGATCCCGGGTCAAGCCCGGGATGACATGCTGACGCGGGATGACATGCTGACGCGGGATGACATGTTGACGAGGGATGACATGTTGACGCAGGATGACCTGCTGACGTGGAATGACTTGCCTGCCCGAACGGCGCGGCATTTTTGTCACCCCGGGCGAAGACCCGGGGTCCATTGGGGCTGGCCCCATCAGCCCAGTTTGCGCTTGAGGCGGACTTCTTCCACCTTCACGCCGCCCAGTGGCACGGTGCGCGCAGTGTTCATCTCGCGCTTGAAGCCTGCCAATTCATGGAAACGCAGGGTCTGCTCGTGCAACAAAGGCAACCACACGGTCACGTCGGTGCAGTCTTCGTCCTGCAGGCCTTCACGGGCCGCATCCCACAGGGCCAGGCCCACGCCTTGGCCAATGCGCTCTGGGGCGGCGTAGATGGCCCAAATTTCGCCGGTGGTGTTTTTCGATTTCGGATCGCGCGAGCGGTCAAAGCCCACAAAGCCCACGATCTCTTGGCCGTCCACCGCCACGATGACCTGAGGTTCGCCATATTCGATGGCCTCTTTCCAGTACGTCACGCGCTTGGCCATGGGCGTTGCTGCCCAATGTTCGTCGGGCACCTGACCGGCGTAGGCCATGCGGCAAGCATTCAGGTGCAAAGCGGCCACAGCGGCGGCGTCTTGTTGGGAGGCGAATCGGACTTGGATATCGGACATGTTCTTGGCATTCGAAAGGGTCGCAAAGCGCTTGGCGTGACCGGCACAACCGAGCGGAAAACCCGATATTGTCGCCGCATCGGTTATCTTCAGTGGATGAGACTGTTTTTTTCACGCTTGACCAGGCCGACACGCCTGATGGCATGGCCGCTGGCGGCCTGGCTGAGCTTGGTGGCCGCCACAACCATGGCCCAAACGCCCGCCCGATTTGCCGACAACATGGCCGAGCGCACCCGCGCCTGCATGGCCTGCCATGGTGACCAAGGACGGGCCGGACCCGATGGCTATTACCCGCGCCTGGCGGGCAAACCTGCCGGCTATCTGCACAACCAATTGCGCAACTTCGCCCAAGGCCGCCGCCACTACGAACTGATGGCCCGCCTGATCGATCCGCTGACGGACGAGTACCTGGGCGAAATGGCCCGTTATTTCTCATCTCTGGAGCTGCCCTACCCCGCCCCCAGCGCCAGCAATGCGATCACCCCCGAGCGGCTGGCCAAAGGCCAGCAACTCGTGACCCAAGGCGATGCCAGCCGGGGCCTGCCAGCCTGTACCCAATGCCACGGCGCGCGCCTGACCGGTGTGCAAGCCAATGTGCCCGGCCTGCTGGGCCTGCCCCTGGACTACCTGAACGCCCAGCTCGGCGCCTGGCAAACCGGCCAACGCAAAGCCTTGGCCCCCGATTGCATGGCCGAAGTGGTCAAACGCATCCCGGCCGAAGACCTGATCGCGGTCTCCAGCTGGCTGGCCCGCCAGCCCTTGCCGACCGACACCCACCCTGCGGCACAAGCCCCCCAAGGCCAG
Organism: Limnohabitans sp.; assembly: GCF_030158565.1. Lineage (GTDB taxonomy): Bacteria > Pseudomonadota > Gammaproteobacteria > Burkholderiales > Burkholderiaceae_C > Limnohabitans_A. Next base: position 39,355 of record NZ_JAOASQ010000036.1, read on the forward strand.
CCATTGCCCCAAGCCTTGCGCTGCGGCAGCGCCCCTGAACTGCACGGGGGCAAACCATGAAGCCGTCTCGCACAACACGCATCGCTTGGGGACTGATCGGCACGCTGCTGGCCTTGGTGGTTTATGTCGTCGCTGACAACTGGGGCAGCTTTTGGTTTGAACGCGCCAGTGCGCCCACCACAAACCACGTCAGCAAGGAGGGGCACGCTGCACAGATTGAGCGCGGTCAATACCTGGCGCGGGTGGGCAACTGCATCGCCTGCCACAGCGCCAAAGGGTCCACACCCATGGCCGGTGGTCGGCGCATCGACACGCCATTTGGCAGCGTCTTCAGCAGCAACCTCACGCCGGACCCCACAAGCGGCATCGGCCAATGGAACAGCGATGATTTTTGGCAAGCCCTGCACCATGGCCGCTCCAAAGGCAGTCGCCTGCTGGTCCCGGCCTTTCCCTACAACCACACCAGCGTGATCACCCGCGAAGACAGCGATGCATTGCTGGCCTGGTTGCACAGCCTGCCCCCTGTTCAACAGGCCCCCACGCCCCATGCACTGATGTGGCCGGTGGGTACACAGCCCGCCCTCGCGGTGTGGCGCAGCTTGTTTTTCAAACCCACACCCTTTGTGGCGGACACCCGGCAAAGCGCCGAATGGAACCGGGGTGCCTACCTGGTCCAGGGCCTGGGTCACTGCGCGGCCTGCCACAGCCCGCGCAACGCCTTGGGCGCCAGTGGCCCGGTCAATGACCTGTCGGGCGGGCTCATGCCCGTCGTCAACTGGTACGCGCCTGACCTGACGAGCGACCGGGAGACCGGCCTGGCCAGCACGCCCTTGGCCGAAATCGTGCGCCTGCTCCAAACCGGCAGCTCGGCACAGGCCCAAACCAGCGGCCCCATGGCCGAAGTGGTGCAACACGGCACGCAATACATGAACCCCGCCGATTTGCAGGCCATGGCGGTGTACCTTCAATCTCGGGCGCAAAAGGCCAAGGGCACCGACACACCTGCGACACGCGCGCCTGTGAGCCTGCGTGTAGCCGAAATGGGTCTGAAAACCTACGATCGCCACTGCGCCCAATGCCACGGCGAACAAGGCCAGGGTGTGCGCTCATCCAGCGGCCAAATCGCTTACCCGGCCTTGGCAGTCAACCGCGCCGTGCAGTTGCGCGACCCGACCAACCTGGTGCAGCTGGTGCTGTATGGCGGGTACTCACCGGCCACAGCAGGTCACCCTCGGCCCTTTGGCATGCCGCCCTTTGTGCTGGAGCTGGACGACCGCGACATCGCAGCGGTGCTGACGCACCTGCGCACCCAATGGGGCAACCAAGGCGGCGAAGTCACCCCCTTGCAGGTCAACCGGATCCGGGCTTCACAGGACCACTGAGGCACTTCAAGCGCCCAGTACCTAAGCGCCCAGCACCTGCACCCGCCAGACGCCGTCCTTGATGAGCTTGGCATAAGGGCCCGGCACATCGGCACGCCACTGGCCCTGGCGCACAGCTGTGTCGTACTGGCAAATCGTTTGCCCTTGCAAATCCTCGATTTTCCAGCTAACCCGCTGACCCTCGGGCAAGGCGCTGTCAGCGCCGATGCTGCTGGACGACAGGTTGCAGCCCACATGAAAGTCCAGCCCCAAATCTTGCGCTTCGTGGGGCGGAAAATCCTGCCCGTCCATGAAGCCGAACACCGGATCGTGTGACAGCAGGCTTTGCTTGACGGTGGGCCAGATGTGCAGGCGCAGGAAATGCTGGTCCACCACCCGAGCGCCCAGGTACTGGCCTTGCGCGATGTACTGCACCATCTGCTGGCGCACATTTTTGAAAATGCCGCCACAGCCGCCCCACATGCCGGCCAGCAAGAGCTCGGTGTGCGAGAAATAGTCGCGCATCAAATGGAAGCATTTGCCGCTTTGCAGCCAAGCCTCGATGGCGGCCACCTCACGCCTTGAGATCAACGAGTCGGCGTCCCGGATCAGAAAGCGGTCCACACCCGCATCTTCCAGCACCAAAAATCGCCACATCAGACCGCTGAGTTCTTGCCGGTCCAGCGGACTGACTTCGCGCACCTGCGCACCCAGCGCCAGCAAGCCAGCGCGCACCTGTTCGGGCACGCTGTCGTCCACATAAAAGCGGCAAATCCACTGCGGCAGCAACTGCTGCGCCACCATCACATTGAGCTTGGCCGTCTCTCCATAGCGGGGGTTGTCGCCAAACAGGCTGAAAGCGATCACCTGGCGTTGTGGATCGCGTGCAACTTCGGGCAGGCTCAAGGGCAAAGACATCGGCACTTGCGCCAGGGTTTGCTGGTCCTTCAGATGCAGGCTGTGGGCGCCATGCTGTCGCACTTCGGCCATGCTCCCCATGTGCCCACACACCTCGGTGAGGCCATCCCACAAGTTCACATCTTTCGGCCCCAGAGCGCAGGCTTTCAGGTAGGTGGCGTGGGCTTTGTCGTATTCGCGCAGGCGCAGATGGCACAGCGCGGCATCTCCCAAAATCTGTGGGTGCTGTGGCATCAAGGCCCGCGCCTGAGCATTCACGCCCAAGGCTGCCGCATGCTCGCCCTGCGCCATGAGCTGCACAAAGCGCTGCCCCAGCGCGCTCAGGTTTTGGTTCAATTGGGCGATGTCTTTGGCAGAACGGCGAGGTGCGGGCATGGGAGGGTCAAGGTGGGTTCGTGTCGCGGGTCAGGCTGGGCCATTTCCAGCGACAAAGAACACCAAGCATACCCAAACCAGCACTTTGGAATTCAAATACACCACCGAGTCGGTCAGACCTGCCCTCGTCATGACTTTTGTCAACCACGTTACTTCGGCATTCACCGTTGTCAGGAGAATGTAGCGATTAGGCAGGACACTGGTAACGTTGTTCCTGCACCGTTTTTATTTTTTCAATTCTGGAGACATTCCCATGAGCCGTGAAGTTGTTGTTGTCAGCGGTGTGCGCACCGCCATTGGTACCTATGGCGGCAGCCTCAAAGACATTGCCCCCACCGAGCTGGCCGCACAAGTGGTGCGCGAAGCCCTGTCCCGCGCGGGCACCGAGGGCAAGGACGTCGGCCATGTGGTGTTCGGCCATGTGGTCAACACCGAACCCAAAGACATGTATTTGTCGCGCGTGGCGGCCATCAACGGCGGCTGCGCCGAGGGCACGCCCGCCTTCAACGTGAACCGCCTGTGCGGCTCGGGCCTGCAAGCCATCGTGAGCGCCAGCCAGTCCATCTTGCTGGGTGACTGCGACATCGCCATCGGCGGCGGTGCAGAAAACATGAGCCGTGGCCCTTATGCCAGCTTGAGCGCCCGCTGGGGTGCCCGCATGGGTGACACCAAGATGGTCGACATGGTGGTCGGTGCCTTGCACGACCCCTTCCACACCATCCACATGGGCGTGACGGCTGAAAACGTGGCCGCCAAATACGGCATCACCCGCGAGATGCAGGATGCCTTGGCGCTGGAAAGCCACAACCGCGCCGAACGCGCCACAGCCGAGGGCCGTTTCAAAGACCAGATCCTGCCCGTCATGCTGAAAAGCAAAAAAGGTGATGTGGCCTATGCCACCGACGAGCACTTCCGCCCCGGCTGCAAGCTCGAAGACATGGCCAAGCTCAAGCCCGTGTTCGTGAAAGAAAACGGCACCGTGACCGCAGGCAATGCCTCGGGCATCAACGACGCCGCCGCCGCCGTGGTGCTGATGGAAGCCGGTGCCGCCAAGGCCCGTGGTGCCAAGCCCATGGCCCGTCTGGTGGGTTATGCCCACACCGGTCTGGACCCCAAGATCATGGGCGTGGGGCCCATCTCGGCCACGCACGCCGTGCTCAAGAAAACCGGCCTCACCGTGAACGACCTGGACGTGATCGAGGCCAACGAAGCTTTTGCGGCCCAGGCCTGCGCCGTGACGCGCGAACTGGGCCTGGACCCTGCCAAGGTCAACCCCAACGGCTCGGGCATTTCGTTGGGCCACCCCATCGGTGCCACGGGCGCATTGATCACTGTGAAAGCCCTGTACGAGCTGCAGCGCGTGAACGGCCGCTATGCGCTGGTGACCATGTGCATTGGCGGCGGTCAGGGCATTGCGGCGATTTTTGAACGCATGTAATAAGGCTACCCGCCTGCGCGGGTATGGCCTTTATGTCACCCCAGGTCTTCGCCCGGGGTCACAAGCACATTCGTCACCCCGGACTTGATCCGGGGTCCATGCCAGAACATTCAACGGGCATTCAAAGCGGCAAGAGGAGTCGGCTCATCCAGAAAGCTGTCCGACCGCAAGGTGATCACCAACGTGTCGCGCCAGCCACCCTCCGCTTCGGGCTGAATGGGCGTGGTTTCGTGGATGACGCGGGTGTCGTCCAACAGCAAAAGCGACCAGGGCTCGCTCAAGGTGAAACGCTGGCCGCGTGGACTGTCCATGTCGAACACACGGGTCTCCCCACCCTTGATGCCGTGACGTCCAATCAAAAACACCGCCACCCAGTTGACGCCATCGCGGTGCGCGCCCTCGGGCGTGGGGCGACCAATGCCGTCGGTGGTATCGATGCGAAATTGGTGCGCTTCGGTGAACCAGGTTTGATCACCCTGCGCCGCCGAGGCCACGCTTGCCAACCAGCGCAGCAAGGCAGACCATGCCGCTTGTTGCACCACCTCGGCAGCCATGGGCTCGAACCAGCGTTGCATGCCGCCGTGCAAGGCGTTGTAGGACACGGGTTGCCAATGCGCACGGTGCGGCGTGGCCTTCAGTTTTTGGGCAGTGACTTCAAAACTGGCATGCCGACGGCGGCGGTAACGGCCGCCGTCTTTGAGGTACTGGTCTGGCGGCAAGTCGTTCCAGCTGGGCTGCAGTGCCTGCAAGGCCTGAACAGACACACCGGCCAAAGCGCACACACTGTCGGCGCTCAAGACCGCGAAGCCTTGAGAAGACAAGGTGACATTGAGTTGGTCAGGCGCAGTCAGCGGCGGCGGCAGGGTGTTTTGAGGCATGAAAACGTCCGGGCAATCAGGCAAAGACTGCAAGCATAACGTCCCCAAGAACCATGATCACGAGCAAGGCCGAATGAAGGGACTTTCAAGGACAGTGCTGATGTGGATCAAGATCTGCAGGCACGTCCAAATTTAAGCTCTCCGCAGGTGGTCGCATCCGGCTGCACAGGAGAAAACCATGACCCGACTGCAATGGAGCGATGCCTTGTCGCTGGACATGCCCGCCATCGATGACGGTCATCGCCGCTTTGTGGAACTGCTGGACTTGGCGCATGAAGCCAGCGACGCCTCGCTGGTTGATCGCTGGCGCGATCTGTTGACGCACACGGCCCGTATTTTTGAGCGCGAAGACCGGTGGATGCACGCCACGCAGTTTTCATCGGACCACATTCACAGCACGCAACACAAGGTGGTGCTGCAAGTCATGCGCGAAGGATTGGCGGCCGGTGAATCGGGCGAGTTGGCCACGATCCGCAAAATGGCCGGCGAACTGGGTCAATGGTTCGCCAACCATTCGCAATCGATGGATGCCGCGCTGGCCTTGCACTTGCGCAAAACCGGTTACGACCCCGCCACCGGCGTGCTCAGCATGCCCGACGACATCGCCTTGGCAGCGTAAGGACAGGCATCACCTCAGGCGTAGCGCTGGCTGGCCAGCTTGGCGCCTTCGGCCAGCGCCTTGAGTTTGGCCTCGGCCACAGCGCGGCTCATGGGGGCCAGGCCGCAGTTGGTGCAGGCGATCAGGCGGTTCTTGGGCACGAACTGCAAGGCGCGGCCAATGGTGTCAGCGATTTCTTCGGCCGTCTCGATGACCGGGTTGGCCACGTCGATCACACCCACCATCACGTCTTTGCCTTCGAGCAGCTTCATCATTTCCATCGGCACATGCGAGTGCATGCACTCCAGGCTGACTTGCTGGATGCTGCTCTTGGCCAAGGCCGGGAACACCTTTTCGTACTGCCGCCATTCATGGCCCAGCGTTTCTTTCCACTTGTTGTTGGCTTCGATGCCGTAGCCGTAGCAAATGTGCACGGCGGTGGTGCAGGTCAGACCGCGCGCGGCCACCTCCAGCGCTTTCACACCCCAGTCGGCCGCCTCGTCCATGTAAACGTTGAAAGCCGGTTCGTCGAACTGGATGATGTCCACGCCATCGGCTTGCAGCGCCAGCGCTTCCTGGTTGAGCAACTCGGCAAAGGCCATCGCCATCTTGACCTTGTCGCCATAAAAGCGGTCGGCCACGGTGTCCACGATGGTCATGGGGCCGGGCAAAGTGAATTTGAGTTTCTTTTTGGTGTGGGCTCGGGCCAGCTGGGCTTCGAAGGCGTGCACACGGCCCTTGAGGCGCAGCGGCGCAATGACTTGGGGCACTTGCGCGTCGTAGCGGTTGTTGCGGATGCCCATGGTGACCTTGTTCACGAAGTCGATGCCCTCGACCTGCTCGACAAAGCCGTGCACAAAGTGCTGGCGCGCCTGCTCCCCGTCACCGATCACGTCCAGGCCCGCGTCTTCCTGCGCCTTGATCCACAGCAGCGTGGCATCGGCCTTGGCTTGCTGCAGCTCGGGGCCTTGGGTGGTCCACTGGGGCCAGAGTTTTTCGGTCTCGGCCAGCCAGGCGGGTTTGGGCAAGCTGCCAGCGATCGCGGTGGTGAACATGTCAAAAATCCTTGGGTTAAAAAATCAATGCTCAGGAGTTTGCCGCAAGGGCAAATTCTTGGGCGAGCAGTTCGTAAGAGCGCATTTGCGCTGCAGGGTCATGCGTCCAGGTGATGACGACCAGCTCGTCGACCTCCAGGCGCGCCGCCAGTTGGCGCAGCTTGCGGCCTACGGTGGCGGCCGAGCCGATCAAGGCCCCATCACGCAGGCGTTGCAGCGCGAACGCCTCGGCCGGGCTGTAGTCACGCGCTGCTTCTTCGGGCGGCAACAAAGGCCCAATGCGGCCCAGGTTGCGGTCCATCTTCCAGCGGGCACGGCTCTCGAACAGGCGCAGCGCTTCTTCGTCGGTGTCAGCAGCCAGTGCCCACAAGCAAACAGTAGCGGCGGGCTTTTGCAGCGTGGCACTGGGTCGGAAGGTTTCGCGGTAAATCTGCAAGGCCTCATCTGCGCCCTGCCCGTCGGTGATGAAGTAGGCAAACGCATAGGGCAGCCCCAGGTGCGCCGCCAGCTGAGCGCCATAGTCAGAGCTGCCCAGCATCCAGACGTCGGGTGAAGTGTCCGACTGCGGGTAAGCGTACACGTTGTGGCCCGGGTGACCGGGTGGCAGGTTCTGGCCCTTGACCCAGGCTTGCAATTCCATCACTTGCTGCGGAAAGCGCTCAGAGGCGTTGCGGTCGGGATTGAGCAGCTGAGCGGTGCGCCCGTCGCTGCCCGGTGCGCGGCCCACGCCCAAATCAATTCGGCCTGGAGCCAGCGCATCGAGCACGCGGAACTGCTCGGCCACCTTGAGCGCCGAGTAGTGCGGCAGCATCACCCCCGCACTGCCTAAGCGTATGCGCTGCGTGCGGGCGGCGATGGCGGCCATCAAGACCTCAGGCGCCGTGCCCACGATGCTGGGGTGGCTGTGGTGTTCGCTCACCCAAAAGCGGTGGTAGCCTAAGGCTTCGGCCTGCTCGGCCAGCGCCAGCGTCTGACGAATCGTGAGGTCTTGCCCGCGCCCTGAGGCGGCAGCGGATTGGTCAAGAATGGAAAGTTTCAAAGGCATTCGGATGTGGGATGAAGGACTCAGGCCTTGGCCGAGCTGTCCAAGCCGGCCATTTCAGCCTCTTGCAGGGCACGCCACATGACTTTGCCGCTGCCGCTCTTGGGCAGCGCATCGACAAAGCTCACCACGCGGGGCATTTTGTAGACCGCCATGTTCTCACGACACCAGTCGATGATGTCCTGCTCGCTGACTTGGCCCTTGTGGTCTTGCCGCAGCACGACCACGGCCTTGACGGATTCACCGCGGTAGGCATCGCGGGTCGAGATGATGCACGCTTCCTGAATGGCGGGATGCCGGAACATCAGCGCCTCGACCTCTGCGGGCCAGACCTTGAAGCCGCTGGCATTGATCATCCGTTTGAGGCGATCGGTCATGAAGAAATAGCCTTCTTCATCGATGCGCCCCATGTCCCCCGAACGGAAAAAGCGCAGGCCATCGCGCTCAAAAAAAGCGCTCTCGGTCGCATCCGGACGTTTCCAGTAGCCTTTGAAAACTTGCGGGCCACTGATCACGATCTCGCCGGACTCACCCTGTGGCAACTCGGCCAACGTCTCTGGGTCAACGATGCGTGACGTCACACTCAAGATCGGAATGCCCAGGCATTGCTTCTTCGGTGCGTCGGGCGGGTTGGTGTGCGAAGGGGCTGCGGTTTCGGTCAAGCCATAGCCTTCGATGTAACGCAAACCGAACTGGTCGAGCAAACGCTGGGCCACCGCTTCGGGCATGGCGGCACCGCCACCGCCGATGTAAGCCAAGCTGCTCAGGTCGTACTTTTGCAAGTTCGGACTGCCCAGCAAATCGATCACCATGGTCGGGATGTTGGTCCAGTGCGTCACACGCCATTTGGAAATCAAGTGCCCCGCAGCATCCCGATCCCAGCGCGGCATGATGACGAGGCTGGCCCCGATAAAGATGCTGGCATGCATGACGCTGACCATGCCCGTGATGTGGAACATGGGCACCACGCAAAGTGTCACGTTTTCAGGCGTGCCGTTGCCCCACAAGCCAGACGCCATGGCGTTGTGCATGATCGTGCCATGCGTGTGCATGCACCCCTTGGGCAAGCCCGTGGTCCCGCTTGTATAGGGCAAGATGGCCAAGTCATCGGAGCTGGCCTTCACCGCAGGCAAAGCGACTGCTGGAGCATCCATCAAAGCCTGCCATGCGTGGGTTTGACCTGCCGACAATGCGGGCAGATCGCGCACCGGCAAAAGCCAGGAATGCCAGGCTGGTGGCAAGTCATCGGCCGTCAAGGCTTCAGGATCAAAGACATCCGAGAACTGCGTCACGACCATGTGCCGCAGCTGTTGATCCGCGGGCAAAGCATTGCTCGCTTGGGCCAGTTCTGGCGCCAGATCTGCCGTGGTCACAGCCACCCGGGCATCGGGGTCTGTGATGTAGTGCTTGAGCTCCTCGGCCTTGTTCATCGGGTTGACGGGTACGACCACCGCGTCCAAACGCAAGATCGCGAAATGCGTGATCACCAGTTGAGGGCAGTTCTGCATGTTCAGGATGACGCGATCGCCTGCCTTTACACCCAAAGCCGACAGCGCTGAGGCCATATTTTCGGCCGCAGCCTGCAGCTGCCGGTACGACCAACTTCTGGCCATAAAAACCAAGGCAGGCTTATCGGGGTATCGCATGGCGCTGATTGCCAAATTCATCCACAGGGACGTGACCGGTGGCGTGATTTTGGCGGGCAGGCGCGCTGGCCAAACGGCATCATGGGCTGGCATTGATGGTCTCCTGATTCTTGTGGCTTGGCCTGCATGTTAATAGGCCACACGCCGCCCACAAGGGTGGGTTTTGTCGCAGGCGGGACCTGAGCCCCCATGAATGCATAGACCCATCCTTGCTCACCTGTTTCAAATTGTTTATTAATAAGTAATTTGGTTTTAATTTAAGGAACATTTCACATTTTTATCACTAAAATAAACTTATGCAAACACATCCTACCCACGACACCATCGAAGACTACTGTGGCACCACCTATGCAGCCAAATTGCTTGGACTGTCGGTAGGGACCATCCAGACATTGGTCGAAAAGAATGAACTTCAAGCCTGGAAAACACAGGGTGGCCACAGGCGAATTTCCATGCAGTCCATTCGTGAATACCAGCGCAAGCACAACATGCTCATGTCGCCCGCCGAAAATCGGGAAGGTCGGCTGAAAGTATTGCTGGTTGAAGATGATGCTGTCACACGTGACATGCTGCGGGATTTTTGCAACAGGTGCGAAACACCCGTCGATTGCACGGCCATGTCATCGGGCCTAGAAGCACTGATCGACATGGCCAGCATTCAGCCAGACGTGCTGATCGCCGACTTGAACATGCCCGGTGTTGATGGTTTTGAGCTCTTGCGCACGATACGCCAAACACCTCAGTTCAACCGAATGACCTGCTTGGTCATTTCTGCATTGTCTCAAGAGGACATTGCCGCTCGCGGTGGCTTGCCAGAAGGCACGGTGTTCATGGCCAAGCCCATCAACATGCAATGGTTCAATGGTTTTTTCACCGCGTTGATCGCAGGCCGCCACGTGGAACTGCAGACCTGAACAGCGCTTGAAGCGCCTGCTTTCCAGTTGGTGAGCAGGCATGAAAAAAGCCGCTACATTTCTGCAGCGGCTTTTTTATTTTGGCGGAGTGGACGGGACTCTACGCCAAACTAAAAACATCGTTGATTTCATTAGACTTTTTGCAGTTCACTCTACAAAAATCTGCTACCACTATTGCTACCATGCCTAGCCGGGTCGCAAAACGAGTTCCAAATATACGCGATCCTTAATATGTGTGGTCGTTCTTTTAATATTAAATTTCAGACGAACTTCAGCCGTTCGGTCATGAATAAAAATGCCCAATCATCTACAACGTGACCACAGGGATCGACGGCCTCTGCTGGCGGTAATCGGCACAGAAAAATTCTATGTAGCCTTCGATATATCGTTGCGATGGCACGCCTGATGCCGTCGACTGACTATATAACCGAAAGCATAGTCAACACTGAACCTTCGGGAAGTTTGATCGATTGCGACCAGACCTCCATTCGATAGGTGCTTGGGCCGCTAATCCAGCGGGAGGCACCCTCTCGCTTCGGGCGACTCAGCCCTTTCACTGCGCCAAAAGCCATTTCGAATGCGATGGTGTCCTGATGTAATTCGTTGAGGATGTAGAAATCGGTTGAAAAGTTACGGCTGCGCCTGGACCATTTCAACCTTCGTTGATCGTGACAGGTGATCGCGATCGCCCCCTGGGCACGCTGAAGCAGCTTCAAAGCGGAAGCAGTCAAACTGGCTTGAAAAGCGTCGCCCATTGCGTTGGCAAGATCAAGGCTGGGTTTGCGATCTGCAACCCATGGCCAGACTAAATAATCCGGAAGAATCAGTTGGCTAGCGAAATTATTTGCATCAGCCTCAATAGTCTTGGCTTCTGCGTTCTGTGGACCAATATCAGCGCTCGAGCACTTGAATGATGCTCTCTGAGCATCCTGGATCCAATGAGCCAATTCATGACCCAGTGAGAAGCGCCTTCTTCCTATGTTGTCGTCCACGGCGACACTGATAACAGCACGATCATCGGTAGCAACCAAACGGGCCGCGCAGCCGTCGAGTTTTCTGTAAACGATGTGCGCACCTTTAGCGCTGGCAATGGCCTCCAAATCAATGTGTTCGGGCATCCTTACGCCATGCACCCAGAGCAAACGCTCCGGGCGGCTGAGCATGTCGACATTAACGATCATCATCGGCATCGATGATCTTGCCCATTAGCACTAGATCGTCATAGAGCGTTTCCAGATCGGCATCACTTTGGCGACTTCCATCTCGGAAGGCGGTCGCTAACTGTGGTTCCGTCGCGAAGGCTTGCGCGATGCGCTTCTTTATTAGATCCAACGTAAGCCCTAATGATTTCTTGGGGACCGCGCGCACCTGCATAGCCACCTTGGAAGCTGCAGCTTGTTGACGGAGACTGGCAGCCAGAACGTCATCAAGACTCACTGCAATGCTGGTCGCAAGTTGATCGGGGTCAATACCTTCAGCGACAAACTCAGCCCAAATGTCTTCGTCAGACGAGGCATCGAGGTCTTTGAGTGACAACACTCGAACTGCGTCGAGAGTTTTCTGAAATTCGTTGGTCATCGCTGTCTCCTTCCTGGCATCAATTTATCCACCTGTCTCCTCAGCCTCCGTCGTGCCGTGTCGTAGGTTTTTTGATCGAGATCGAATAAAGCAAGTACATCTGCCACCGGCATGTCCGCCTTCTGCCCCTCGATAACAGCGAGCACTTCCTGGTCGTCCTTAAAGTGAGTCTCAATGATTCGTACATCAGCCTCAACTTCCTTCTGCCTGTCAAACGTCTCCTCTACCTCCATGGCCTGTTCTACGACATCAGCGTTCCAACGGCCAGCCCGATGCATCACTGCGTCCATGTCCCTGGTCTCGCCCGCCAAATTCTCCAAACGGTCAACCTGTGTTTGTCCTAGTGACTCACGGGATCCGTTGGCAATGCTGTCCATGCAGCCGGACAAAAAGGCCGGAAACGGAACTCGATCAATAGGCCACGGACGGCCACGTTCACCGTCCTGCTTGGACCCGCTTGCAGCGACGAGGGCGCGCTTAAAAGCTTCATTGAACAACTCTGTGGGATCCGTGTACTCGGTACCCCAAACAAGCAGACGTGCTCTTGCGAACAAACGAAGCCGCTCGGCGGCGGTCAGCATGGTCAGGGCACGGGATAGCTCCTCGACACTGGCATGACGTTCTGAAGACGGTTTTGGTGACACGAATCCTCCCTAGGTTCTTAAGTGTGCGGTTGTCATTTTGCATGCGGACAGCGTTCGAACAATTGTCCGCGCTGGGATTTGCCACCGCACACCTATGTAGCAGCAATCACGCTGCAACAAGGAACATCAATATGAGTAAACGCAATCAGCATGTTGTCCCTCGCGAAGATGGCTGGGCCGTCCGAGGTGCCGGTGCCCAACGAGACACACAACTGTTCGACCGCAAGCAAGATGCGGTGGATCGTGCCCGGGAAATATCGCAGAATCAGAAGTCCGAGTTGGTTGTCCATGGCCAGAACGGTCAGATTCAATACAAGGACAGTCACGGCAACGACACATTTCCGCCTAGGGGGTAAGAATGGCTAGCCCGGATATTTCACGCATGTAGCCAACGGCGTGCGCAGCGGGGCATCGCG
>NZ_JAOASQ010000037.1 GCF_030158565.1 Limnohabitans sp.
ACACCCTGGCCCAGCCCCTGCCCGAGCTGACGGTGGTGCGCGGTGCCGAAGACCCCCTGGCCAGATTGCAAGCGCACATCCGCAGCAGTGCCAGCCGCGTGCTGATCCTGGCCGAGAGCGATGGCCGCCGCGAAAGCCTGATGGACTTCGTTCGTTCCAGCGGCCTCACGCCCCCGGTGTTTGACAGTCTCCAAGACTTTTTGGCCAGCGACGAAAAAATCGGCATGGCCACCGCCGCGCTGGTCAGTGGTTTTCATTGGTTTGAGCACGGCATCGACCTGGTCACCGAAACCGAACTGTTTGCCGCAGGCCCCACCACGCGCCGCCGCAAAAAGCAGGAACAGGTCAGCGACGTGGAAGCGCTGATCAAGGACCTGAGCGAGCTGAACGTGGGCGACCCGGTGGTGCACAGCCAACACGGCATTGGCCGGTATCGCGGTCTGGTCAACATGGACATGGGCCAGAAAAACCACGATGGCACGCCTGCGCTGCAAGAGTTTTTGCACCTGGAATACGCCGACAAGGCCACGCTCTATGTGCCCGTGAGCCAGCTGCAGCTGATTGGCCGCTACACCGGCGTGAGCGCCGATGAAGCGCCCCTGCACAAGCTGGGCTGTGGCCAATGGGAAAAGGCCAAACGCCGCGCCGCCGAACAGGTGCGCGACGCCGCCGCCGAGTTGCTCAACATCTACGCCCGCCGCGCCGCACGAGAGGGCCATCCTTTCCGCTACAGCCCGCAGGACTACGAGACCTTTGCCAACGACTTCGGCTTTGAGGAAACCGCCGACCAAAAGGCCGCCATCCACTGCGTCATTCAAGACATGATCAGCCCCCGCCCCATGGACCGCCTGGTCTGCGGCGACGTGGGTTTTGGCAAGACCGAAGTCGCCCTGCGCGCCGCCTTTGTGGCTGTGACGGGCGGCAAGCAGGTTGCCCTGCTGGCCCCCACCACGCTGCTGGCCGAGCAGCATTACCAGACGCTCAAAGACCGCTTTGCCAAATGGCCCGTCAAGGTGGCCGAGGTCTCGCGCTTCCGTTCGGGCAAGGAAGTCACGGCGGCCATGAAAGGCATCGAGGACGGCACGGTGGACATCGTGGTCGGCACGCACAAGCTGCTGTCCGAAAAAACCCACTTCAAGAACCTGGGCCTCTTGATCATCGACGAAGAACACCGCTTTGGCGTGCGGCACAAAGAGGCCATGAAAGCCCTGCGTGCCGAGGTCGATGTGCTGACGCTCACGGCCACCCCCATCCCCCGCACCATGGGCATGGCGCTCGAAGGGCTGCGCGATTTGAGCGTGATCGCCACCGCGCCGCAGCGCCGCCTGGCCATCAAGACCTTTGTGCGCAATGAGGGCACGGGCGTCATCCGCGAGGCGGTACTGCGCGAACTCAAACGCGGCGGCCAGTGCTACTTTTTGCACAACGAAGTCGAGACCATCGAAAACCGCCGCCAGAAGCTCGAAGAAATCCTGCCCGAAGCCCGCATCGCCGTGGCCCACGGCCAGATGCCCGAGCGCGAGCTGGAGCGCGTGATGCGCGACTTTGTGGCCCAGCGCTACAACATCTTGCTGTGCTCGACCATCATCGAGACCGGCATCGACGTGCCCACGGCCAACACCATCGTGATTTCACGCGCCGACAAGTTCGGCCTGGCCCAGCTGCACCAGCTGCGCGGGCGCGTGGGCCGCTCGCACCACCAAGCCTATGCCTATTTGATGGTGCCCGAGATCGAAGGCCTGACCAAACAAGCCGCCCAGCGGCTGGACGCGATCCAGCAGATGGAAGAACTGGGCAGCGGCTTTTACCTGGCCATGCACGACCTGGAGATCCGCGGCGCAGGCGAGGTGCTGGGCGAAAACCAGAGCGGCAACATGCTCGAAGTGGGCTTTCAGCTCTACAACGAAATGCTGTCCGAAGCGGTGCGCAGCCTCAAGGCGGGCAAAGAGCCCGATTTGCTCAACCCTCTGACGGTCACCACCGACATCAACCTGCACGCCCCCGCCCTGCTGCCCAACGACTATTGCGGCGACGTGCACCTGCGCCTGAGCTTCTACAAAAAACTGGCCACCGCCAAAACCACCGACCAGATCGACGCCCTGCTCGAAGAAATCGTGGACCGCTTTGGCAAGCTACCCGCACAAGCGCAGACCCTGGTGGACGTGCACCGCCTGCGCGTGCTGACCCAGCCCTATGGCGTCATCAAGGTCGATGCCGCCCCGGGCGTCATCCAGATCACCTTCAAACCCAACCCACCCGTGGACCCCATGGCCATCATTGGCCTGATCCAGAAAAACAAACACATCAAGCTGGCGGGCAACGACAAACTGCGCATCGAACGCGAACTGCCCGACCCCAAGGCGCGTGCGCAAATGGTGCGCGATGTGCTTCGCTCATTGGGCCAGCCCAAGACCGAAACAGCTACGGCCTGAGACCCTTCAACGATCTTCGATAATCCTGACCCATGACCACCGCCACCTCCCGCCCCAACTCATCCCCCACCGAGTTTGCCCCCGGCCTCGTTATTCAGGGCTTCACAGCCCCCATTTCGTTGTCTCAGTTCAAACTCATCGCGTTTGACATGGACTCCACGCTCATCAGCATCGAGTGCGTGGACGAGATCGCCGATGCCGTGGGCCGCAAGGCCGAGGTGGCGGCCATCACCGAGGCCGCCATGCGCGGCGAGATCACCGACTTCAAAGACAGCCTGCGCCGCCGTCTGGCGCTGCTCAAGGGCGTGACGCTGGCCGACATGGAGCGCGTCTACACCGAGCGCCTGAAGATCAACCCCGGCGCAGCCGACTTGATCGCCGCCTGTCAGAAGGCAGGCATGAAGGTGCTGCTGGTGTCGGGCGGTTTCACTTTCTTCGCAGACCGCGTCAAAGACCGGCTGAAGATCGACTTTGCCCGCTCCAATCGACTGGAAATCGAGGGCGGTGAACTCACGGGCGGCCTGGTCATGCAAAGCTGGGGCGACATTTGCGATGGGGCCGAGAAACGCCGTACCTTGCTGGAAGTGGCTTCGTTGCTGGGCATAGAGGCGCATGAATGCATCGCCATGGGCGACGGCGCGAACGACTTGCCCATGATGGGGGCCGCCGGTTTGTCTGTGGCCTATCACGCCAAACCCAAGGTGCGTGAGCAGGCCATGGTGGCGATCAACGAAGGTGGGCTGGACCGCCTGCTGGAAGTCGTTAAGGCCTGAGCGTTTTACCGAGGCTCTATCGCGACGGGGCGTTGCTCCTACAGCTTTGTGGGAGCCCCGCCCTCGGGGCGATGGGTTGTGAACTGCGAGCAGTCTTTCGCGGCGAGGGCGCCGCTCCTACAGGCAGCCTCAGCGGCGCAGGGGCCGCAGCAGGTCCTTCAGACCGTTGTGGTCGATCTCCTGCATCAGCTGCAGCAAGCGGCCGATCTCGCCTTTGGGGAAGCCCTCGCGGGCAAACCAGTTGAGGTAGTTGCCTGGCAAGTCGGCGATCAGCACACCCTTGTGTTTGCCAAAGGGCATGGGCGTGTTGACGAGTTTCATCAGGTCATCGGCTTGCATATCTTCTCCCTCACACCTTGCCCCAGAGCCATTCACGCACCCGGGCATGAAACGCTTCAGGCCGCGAAATCATCACCCAATGCCCACTGGGCAGGCCTTGCACCGCACTGCCGGGCTTGGCGGCGACTTGCTCCAACCATCGGGAAGAATGGAACATGAAGGGCTTGCGCTCGCCATAGACAAACAGCAGCGGCATCGGTAATTTGATTTGAGCCGCACCTTTGAACCCACCCGCCGTGCCGAACCACTGCATGGCGTAGGGGTAGTTCATCTTGTGGGTGATCGCGGCAGGATCGGTGGGGCAGCGCAGCCAGCGGGCCATGGCGCGGGTCATGCGGGTGCCCAAGCTTTCGCTGAAACTGTGCCCCAGCTTCCAGGCCAGGGCCAGCCACACTTGGTAGCCCATGACCGACAGTTTTGCCTTCGCGCCCCAGCTGCGCAGCAAAGCCCTCGAGTTGTGGTCGCCCACGTCCACCGCCACCACGCGGGCCACCCGATCAGCGTGGCGCATGGCGAATTCGTAACCAAAAATGCAGCCCCAGTCGTGCAGCATCAGCGTGACGGGCTGGTCGGGGCTGATGCGGTCCACCACCTGGCGCAGCAGCTGGCACATGTCGTCCAGGCTCGTGGCTGCAGGGCCGGATTCAAAGCCGGGCAGCGTCAGGCGGGCGCAGGTGGCGCGGTCTTGCAGTGCGGCCACGGTGCCGTCCCACAGGGCACGGGTGTCGGGCCAGCCGTGCAGCATGAGCACAACTTCATCGCCCTGCCCTTGCAGCCAGACTTCGGTGCCCTTGACGTCGATGCACAGTTCGGTGCTGGCGGCCATGGCTTACAAGGCCTTGGCCAAACGCGCAACGCCTTCAAGGATCTTGTCTTCGCCTACGGTCGCAAAACTGAGGCGGAAGGTGGCGTGGTCGGGGTTGGCGCAGAAGAAAGGCGCACCGGGCACAAAGGCCACGCCGTTGTCGATGGCGCGCTTGGCGAACACATTGCCGTCAGCCACCTTACCGCCTGCGCCTGTGAGGCGCGCCCAGACGAACAGGCCGCCCTGAGGTTGCACAAACTCGACCGCATCGCCCAATTCACGGCGCAGCGCATCGCCCATGGTTTGAGCGCGCTTGGCGTACACAGCGCGCACCTTGTCCAGCGTGGCGGGCATGCGGCCAGCCTTCAGGTATTGCGCAGCAGTGGCCTGGGCAAAGGTGCTGGTGTGGGCATCGCTGAACTGTTTGCACATGGTGGCTCGGGCCAGCAACTCGGCCGGGGCGATCATCCAGCCCACGCGCAGGCCAGGCGACAAGACTTTGGACAGCGAGCCGCAATGCACCAGCAGCTCGCGGCTGCCGGGCACCGATGGGCTCATGGCCAACAAGCTGGGCGGCGGCGCTTCGCCAAAAAACAGATCGCCATAAGGGTCGTCTTCGACGATCAGGGTCTGGTGTTTGACGGCCATCTTAAGCACCTGCTGGCGGCGCTCGGCGCTCAGCAAGGCACCACTCGGGTTACCAAAGGTGGGAATCAAATAAACGAACTTGGGCTTGTGCTCGGCGATCAGCTTTTCGAGCTCGTCGGTCTTCACACCATGGCCGTCCACCGGGGCGCTGATGAGTTCGGCCCCATACAAACGGAAGCACTGGATGGTGGCCAAAAAGGTCGGGCCTTCCACGATCACCTTGTCGCCGGGGCTGATCATGGTTTTACCGATCAAATCCAGCGCTTGCTGGCTGCCGGTGGTCACGATCAGCTGTTCAGCCGTCACGTCTTTCGCGCCTTTTTGGCCCATGAAGTGCGCCAGTTGCTCGCGCAGCGGACCAAAGCCTTCGGTCGCGCCGTATTGCAGGGCAGCGCCCGGGTCTTGCGCCAAAGCCGCGTTGCTGGCTTCGCGGATGCCCTCCACGTCAAACATGGCGCTGTCAGGAAAGCCGCCCGCAAAACTGATGATGCCCGGCTTGCCCAAGAGCTTGAACAGCTCACGGATGGCGGAGGTTTCGACGTTGTTCAGGCGGTCGGCAAATTGCAAAGACATGGTGGTGTATCTTCCCGGGTTGAATTGGCCCTCATTTTGCCAACATCCAAAGACCATGAAGCCCGCACAGATCGAATCTTTTTTTGCCACGCTGCAAGCCGCCAACCCCATGCCTGTGACCGAGCTGGAATACACCAGCGTCTTTGAGCTGCTGGCCGCCGTGCTGTTGTCGGCCCAGGCCACCGACGTGGGCGTGAACAAGGCCACACGCAAGTTGTTCCCGGTAGCAGGCTCGCCGCAAAAAATTCTGAACCTCGGGCTGGAGGGGCTGGAGGGCTACATCAAGACCATTGGCCTGTACCGCAGCAAAGCCAAACACCTGATGGAGACCTGCCGCATTTTGGTGGAGCAGCACGGCGGCCAGGTGCCCCGCAGCCGTGAAGCCCTGGAAGCACTGCCCGGGGTGGGCCGCAAAACGGCCAATGTGGTGCTCAACTCGGCCTTTGGCGAAGCGACCATGGCGGTGGACACGCACATCTTCCGCATGGGCAACCGCACGGGCCTGGCACCGGGTAAAACGCCTTTGGAAGTGGAACTCAAACTGCTCAAGCGCATCCCGGCCAAGTACCTGGTGGACGCGCACCATTGGTTGATCTTGCACGGCCGCTATGTGTGCCAAGCGCGCAAGCCGATGTGCGGGCAGTGCTCGGTGTCGGCGTTTTGCGATTTCAAGCCCAAAACAACTTGAAATTCAAGGTGCAGGGTTCATGGATACCCGGTCAAGCCGGGTATGACACATTCGGATCAGCCAAGCTTGAACGCCAGCACCCCCGTCAGCCCTCCCCCGCAGCATCACCCCAGCGGGACGTCACGCCCACCGAGCGACATTCCCCCCTATTCCGAGGCGTCGCCCCCCAAATCGTCACCCCCGACTTGATCGGGGGTCCATACTTTCGGCGGGTAAAATCACAATTTTGCTGAATTGACTGCACCAAGCCCTGCGCTCTGTGAGCGTCGCGCCAACGGTGAGCAGCTCTGTTTTGAACCCCAACCCCAAACACACCCGTCCATGACGCGAGCCCTGCCGCGTGCCCACCTCAACAGTTCCAGACTTGTGCGTTTTCTGACCGAGAACGCCATGATCGAGGCCGTCCAAGCCACGGAAGATGTGGGCCAAAAACTGGGCGACTGGCTGGATTTTCGCCAGGCCATTGCCTTGCACGGCCTGCTGAACCCCGAGCCGCAAGCGCCTGCCACGCTGCCTGCACACCAGCGCCGCGCAGGCCTGATGACGCCCGAGGCCTTGGGCCGACACGTCGAGAAATTCAAAGCCGCGCTGGAGCAGTCCATCGCGCAAGGCGCCCCCTCGGGCACCGGGCTGACCCGCATCGACATGCCACCGGCCACACTCGATGAGCCGATCGAGCCCAAGATCGCCTTTGAGCCCTACCGGCGGTTTTATGCGGCGCACCAGCGCCAGATGGAAAACCAAGTTCGCACCCTGCGCTCGCAACTGCGAGGCCAGCTGGCCAAAAGCTCGCCCGCCTTGCAGCAATTGGCAGCGCTGGACGCCAGTTTTGAAAACATCCTCAGCGAGCGCGAAGCGATGCTGCTGGGCAAAGTGCCAAAGCTGCTGGAAAAACGCTTCACGCAAGCCCTCAAACAACACCTCAAGAAGCAGGCCGAAGCCTTGGCGGAAGACGTCAATGCCCCCCGCCTCAAGCCCGACGCCTGGCTTTTGCCCTGGCGCCAGCAAATGCGCACCGCCTTGCTGGCCGAGCTGGACACCCGGCTGCAACCGGCCCTGGGCCTGCTTGAAGCATTCAACCAAGAAAGCACTCCCTCTCCATGAACCGTCTGAGTCGACATTCGTTCCTGATCGCATTTGCACTTGGCGCATTGGCCGTCCTCTGGGTGGCTGCGGCGGTGGCCAGCAGCCACTTTCTGGTCTTGGTGATGACAGCGGTCATTGGCGCGGTGTATGTGTTTGCGGCACTGGAGCTGCGCCATTACCGCGACACCACTGCTGCACTGAACCAGGCCCTGAGCGACATCCCGGCCGATTTGCAACACCTGAGCGACTGGCTGATCACCCTGCCCGCCTCGCTGCAAAACGCCGTGCGCCAACGCGTTGAAGGCGAACGCCAAGGTTTGCCAGGTCCGGCGCTCACGCCCTATTTAGTGGGTCTCTTGGTCATGCTGGGCATGCTGGGCACGTTTTTGGGCATGGTGGTCACGCTCAATGGTGCGGTCTTTGCGCTCGAGGGCTCCAGCAACGTGGCGGGCATCCGCGCCGCATTTTCTGAACCCATCAAAGGCCTGGGCCTGGCCTTTGGCACCTCGGTCGCAGGTGTGGCCACATCGGCCATGCTGGGCCTGATGAGCAGTTTGGCGCGGCGCGAGCGTGCCCAAGCAAGCCAAACACTGGACAGCTGCATCGCCACGCAGCTGCGCGGCTTCTCGCTGACGCACCAGCGCCAGGAAACCTTCAAGGCCTTGCAACAACAATCGCAAGCCTTGCCCCAAGTGGTCACGCAACTGCAGGCCATGATGGAGCAGATGGCCCAGACCAGCGAGCAGATCAATGAACGCTTGATGGCCAATCAAAAAAGCTTTCACCAGGAAGTCCACACCGCCTACACAGGCCTGGCCCAATCGGTGGACCAATCGCTGCGCACCAGCTTGAGCCAGAGCATGCAAGTGGCCAGCGATGGCATCCGCCCTGTGGTGCAGGCGACCATGACGCAGATGGCCGAGCAGGCGCAAAGCATGAACGCCCAATTGCAGCAGAGCACACAGCAGCAACTGGCCGAACTCAATGCCCAGTTCAGTGCCACGGCGGCAGGTGTGGCGCAAACCTACAGCACAGCCCTGGCCCAACACGAGGCCAGCAGCACCGCCATGCTCGAGCGCGTGGGCCAGACGCTGGACGGCTTCAGCCAGACATTTGAGCAGCGCAGCCAGTCCCTGCTGGCCCAGATACAGGCCGCTCAGGCCGAGCAGCAGAACCAGCAAGGCCATGCCGACCAGCAGCGCCTGGACGCCTGGAAAGCCTCGCTCGAGAGCCTGGCCACATCGCTGGGCAGCCAATGGCAAGCCTCGGGCAGCCAGACACTGGCCCAACAACAGGCCATTTGCGACACCCTCACCCAAACGGCCCAAGCCATCACCACCCAGGTGCAAAGCCAGGCCAGCCAGACGCTGGCCGACATCCAGCGCGTGCAGACCGAACACGCCAGCCAAGACCAGCAAAGGCTGGACGCCTGGAAGGCCTCGCTCGACGCCATGGCCGCCACGCTGCAAAGCCAATGGCAAAGCGCGGGCGACAAGACACTGGCGCAGCAACAGCAAATTTGCGACACGCTCACACACACCGCCACGCAGGTCACCGAACAGGTACAGGCCCGCACCAGCCAGACCCTGGCCGACATCCAACGTGTGCACAGCGAGCGCGAAGCCGCCGATCAGGCGCGTCTGAACGCCTTCACGGCCTCCTTGGAAAGCACCGCCGCCGCACTGGGCCAGCAATGGCAAACCTCAGGGGCACAGACGCTGGCACAACAGCAAGCCATCTGCGACACCTTGAGCCAGACCGCGCAAGCGATCACCACGCACACCCAGACGCAAGCCACGCAAACCCTGTCCGAGGTCACTCGCCTCATCACCAGCAGCGAAGAGCTCATGCGTGCGCGCATCGCCTCCGAAGCGCAATGGGCGGCCCAACACACCCAGCGCTCGGAAGAACTCAGCGCCCTGCTGCGCACCGAACTGTCGGCCCTGCGCGAAGCGGAAGACGCGCGCGGCGAAGCCGCCGTGGCCCGCTTGAGCGAGTTGCAAACCGCCGTGACCGCACACCTGAGCACTTTGGGCACCGCGCTGGAAGACCCGATCACCCGCCTGATCGAGACCGCATCCGAAGCGCCCAAGGCCGCAGCTGAAGTCATTGGCCAGCTGCGCCAGGAAATCTCGGTCAGCGTGGCCCGCGACAACGCGCTGCTGGAAGAGCGCACCCGCATCATGGACACCCTCAGCAATTTGCTGAATGCGATCAACCATGCATCGACCGAGCAGCGCAGCGTGATCGACAGCTTGGTCAGCTCATCGGCCGCCACCCTGAACCAGGCCAACAGCCAGTTCATCGCCCATGTGAGCAGTGAGTCGGCCAAGCTGGGCGACATCGCAGCGCAAGTGACGGCCAGCGCCGTGGACGTGGCCAGCCTGGGCGAGACCTTCGCCTTTGCGGTGAGATCGTTCAACGAGACCAACGAAAAGCTGATGAACAACCTGCAGCGCATCGAGCAAGCCATGGACAAGTCCATGACCCGCAGCGACGAACAGCTGGCCTATTACGTGGCCCAAGCCCGCGAAATCATTGACCTGAGCATCACCTCGCAAAAAGACGTGCTGGAAACGCTGCAACAACACGCTGCGCAAGGAGCCGCGTGATGCTCGAGCAAGACGCAGACGTCGAGTCCACCTCGCCGGTCTGGATCTCGTTTGCCGATCTGATGACTGGCCTGCTGGGCGCTTTTGTGTTGCTGCTGGTGGGCGTCATGGCCGCTCAGCTGGACATGGCCTCCAAGCTCGAAAACGAGGTGCAAAAGCGCCAGATCGAAGAACAAAAGCGCATGTCGCTGGAAAAAGCCTTGGCCGTTCCGCTGGCCAGTGGGCGCATCACTTTGAACAATGGCCGCATCGGCATCAGCGGCAAGCTCTTGTTTGAACTGAACTCCGACAAGCTCGAACCCGAAGGCCGCAAACTGCTCAAAAGCCTGGTCATGCCCTTGCGCAGTTATTTGCAGTCACGCGATGAAATGCTGATGGTCAGCGGCTTCACCGATGACCAGTCCATCAAGAGCCGCAATCGGCAGTTTGAAGACAACTGGGAACTGTCGGCCCAGCGCGCTTTGACGGTGACGCGGACCTTGATCGAAGAAGGCATGCCCTCGTCCATGCTGTTTGCTGCAGCCTTCGGGCAAGAACAACCGCTGGTGGCCAACAACAACGAAAAAGCACGCGCCCAGAACCGCCGCGTGGAGATGGCGCCAGTGCCCAAATCCTCGAACGCCAGCAAGCCATGAGCCAAGCCTTGTCCGCGTGCTCAGCCCTGGAGGCCTTGCAAACATCCCTGCGCGATGCTGGCGCTGCGCGCTTTGACGCGGTGGGCTGGCATTACATCGAAGTGCTCAGTCAGCGCGCACGCGCGCAAACCGGTCATGCACAGGCATTGCTCAACGACAGGCTGACCAAGGCTTTGGCGCAATTCAAACGCAAATTGGATGAAGCCCCACCAGCAGCCCAGGGTTCAGACACATCCCCCTCGCCTTTGGCGACGCTGCTCAGCGAGATGGCGCAGCACACCACAGCACCACTGACTGCGCCGAGCACGCAGGCCAGCAAGCCCAGCGCTTGGCGTGCAGAAAGCACCAAGATTCAGCAGTTCAAAAAACAGCTGAACAAGATCAGTGTGCAAAAACAGGTGAAACAGGCCATAGCGATGGCGCCGCAAAATGCAGGGCCCATCAACTCACACATGCTGGTGTTGCGCTCTCTGGGTCTGATGCGCGATGCGTCACCGGATTACCTGAACCGGTTCATCAATTATGTGGACACCTTGCTCAGCCTGGAGGAGGCAGGCAAGGCCGCAGCATCACCGAAGAAAAACCCCTCGGTGGTGAAAGCCAAAAAGTGAGCTTCAGCGGCCGAGCTGCGCCAAAGCAGCTTGCAAACCGGCCAGGCCACCCACACGCTGGTCGTTGATGAAAATTTGCGGCATCTGGCGAACCGATGGACCGCATTTTTCATAGAACGCCATGCGCTCTTCTTCGCTGTCGATCTTGATTTCTTCAAAAGCCAACGACTTGGTCTTGAGCACCATCTTGGCGGACTCGCATTGGGGGCATGCGGACTTGGAGTAAACGACGATTTTGAGTTCCATGGGCCAGATTCTAGCGGTCCCTCAGGCCGCGGCCAATCGGGCCAAAACCTGTGGCGCAAAGTGCTGCTCAACGAAATCGGCCAAGCCGTCGAACACCGTCTCCAGGGTGGGGGCCTGCGCACCAAAGAGGGCATGCAGCACCGCCGGACATTCGAACAGGCCGTGCAGATAGGTGCCCAAAATCTGCCCCTTGAACTGGCCGTCACCGCTTTGCCAAGCCAGCCCAGGCATGACTTCGTGCAGCACCGCGCCACCCGCCAGCATGGCGCTGTGGCCCTGGGTTTGGCCATGGTGGATTTCGTAGCCCGCGACTTCAACCCCGCTCAAAGCAGCCCATGCGCCATGCACCTGCCCGAACACGGCCCGGGTTTTCACCACGGTTTTGTCAGGTGCGAACTGCGTGACCAAGGGCAACAAGCCCAGACCCGGCGCATTGCCGTCAATGCCGTGGGTGTCGACAAGGGCTTCGCCCAGCATTTGCAGGCCACCGCAAATGCCCAGCACCGCCCCGCCCTTGCGAGCGTGGCTGGCCACGGCCGCATCCAGACCCTGCTGGCGCAGCCAGGCCAAATCGCTGCTGGTGTGTTTGCTGCCGGGCAAGATCACCCAATCGCTGACCTGCAAACCCGCCAGGTCGGCAGGCGATCGCGCCCAGAGCAAACGCACGCCAGGCACGTTCTTGAGCGGCTGAAATTCATCCAAATTGCTGATGCGCGGGTAAGCGATCACGGCCACCGTGCGCGTCACCACCCCGTTGGCGCGGCTGCGGTCGTCGAACACGCCATCTTCTTCGGGCAGGCCGTGCTGCCACCACATGGGCAGCACCGCCACAGTGGGCACGCCGGTCAGTTGTTGCAGCATCTCGGGCGCCGGGGTCAGCAAGCGGGCATCGCCCCGGAACTTGTTGAGCACAAAGCCCTGAATGCGTTGCTGGTCCTCAGGTGGCAGCAGCGCCCAAGTGCCATACAAATGGGCAAAGGCGCCACCTTTGTCGATGTCGGTCACCAGCAGGCAGCGGGCCTTGGCGTGGCGGGCCACGCGCAGGTTGACGATGTCGCTGTGCATGAGGTTGATCTCGGCGGGCGAGCCTGCGCCTTCGATCACCACCACATCGTTTTCGGCGATCAGCGCATCCAGCGCCGCCGCAATGGGGGGCCAGACTTTGTCGCTGCGTTCGTGCCAGGGCGTGTGGCTCAGTGCTTCGCTGACCTCCCCCAGCAGCACGACCTGGCTGTGCGTGTCGGCCTCGGGCTTGAGCAGCAAAGGGTTCATGCGCACATCGGGCTCAGCCCTGGCCGCCAGCGCCTGAAAGTATTGCGCGCTGCCGATCTCGCCCAGCCCACTGAGCCCGTTGGCACGGGCCACCACCCGGGCGTTGTTGCTCATGTTCTGCGCCTTGAAGGGCGCGACCTTGAGCCCCTGGCGGGCGTAATGGCGGCACAGCGCGGTGGTCAGCCAGCTCTTGCCCGCGCCGCTGGACGTGCCCAGCACCATGATGCAGCGCGCTGTCATGCGATGCGGGGCAAAACCACCCATTGGCCATCCAACGCACAAATACGGATGCGGTGGTTGAACACCGACTCGATGGCCGCGTGGGTCGCAGGATCGCTGCAAGCGCCGTGGTGGCGCACGCGGCCCTCGTCCAGAACAATGACTTCATCGGCGTGCAAGGCCATGCCGATCTCGTGCAACACACTCACCACGGTGGTGCCTTGCGCGATCAGGCAATGCACCTGCTCCAGCCAGTCCACTTGGTGCGGCGGGTCGAGGTTGGCCAAGGGCTCGTCCATCAGCATGAGCGGCGCATTGCCCGCCATGGCGCGGGCCAACAACACGCGCTGGCGCTCACCGCCCGAGAGTTCGCCCAGCGTGCGTTCACGCCAATCCCAAGCTTGGGTGGCTTTCAGGGCGGCCTCTACCATCTCGGCGTCTTGGTCGGTGGGCGCACCCAACCAGCCTTGGTGTGGCAAGCGACCCAACATGGCCACATCCCACACACGCAAATCCATCGTGCTGGCTTCGCCCTGCCCCAGCCAGGACAGCTGCAAACCACGGTCACGGCGAGACAGGGTTTCGAGCGCTTGCCCCTGCCAGAGCACCTGCCCGCTGTGCGGCAACAAACCGGCCAGCGTTCTGAGCAAAGTGGATTTGCCCGCCCCGTTGGGGCCAACCACGCAGGTCCAGCGGCCTGCAGCGATCTGAAGGTCAAGGCCTTTGAGCACGCTGCGGCCGCCCAGGTCCACTTGCAGTTGCCGGGTTTGCAGGGCGAAGCTCATGGCGCTGCGCCTGCACTGCGGTGCGTGTCCCGGTACACGCGCCACAACAGATAGCCGCCGCCCAGCACCGCCGTGAGCACGCCCACCGGCAACTCTTGCGGCGCAAACAGCACGCGGGCCAGCACATCGGCCAAGCCCAACAAAGCGCCGCCCATGAGCGCGGCCAGCAGCAAGCGCCACGCGTGGGTGCATCGCACCAGAGAACGCACCAGGTGCGGTGCCGCCAGACCCACAAACGCCACCAGACCGATATGCGCCACGGCAGCCCCCGTGGCCAGAGAAATCACACCCACCAACACCAGGCGCGCAGAACGCAGCGGCACGCCCAATGTTTGCGCCGTGGACTCGCCCAGCGTCAAGGCATCCAGCACGCGGGCAAAGGTCCAGGCCAGACCCACACACAAGACCAGTACAAGGGCCATGGTGATGCAAGCCGTCCAGCTGACAAATGCGGTAGAGCCCAGCATGAAGCCCTGCATGGCTTGCA
Organism: Limnohabitans sp.; assembly: GCF_030158565.1. Taxonomy (GTDB): domain Bacteria; phylum Pseudomonadota; class Gammaproteobacteria; order Burkholderiales; family Burkholderiaceae_C; genus Limnohabitans_A. The sequence goes on from NZ_JAOASQ010000037.1 coordinate 14,212, forward strand.
GCACCTGCGGCTGCAGCAACGACAGCATCGAGGTGACTGCACCCAAAACCACCCCCACTACCACACCGGCCAGCAGCAAACGCAGGGTCTGCTGCACGCCGCGCGCCAAGAGCAAAGTCAGGATGACGGCCAACACAGCCCCCACAAAGGCCGCGCCCGTGAGGCCCAAGCCCATCCACCCAGTCATGGCCCAGGCGCTGCCACCGAACAAGCTCAAAAAAGTGCCCACGCCCAGCGATGCGCCCGAGGCACTGCCCAGCAAATACGGATCGGCCAGCGGGTTGCGAAACAAGCCCTGCGCCACGGCACCGGCCAAGCCCAACAGGCCGCCGCCCAGCCAGGCGCCCAGGCTCCGCGGCAGTCGGATATCCAAAACAATCTGGCGCGACACCGCATCGGCCTGCGCGGACCACCAAGCCTGCCAGCCCTGGCTGCCTGCCGCCGTGCCCAGCAGCACCGTGACCACGCCGACCACCAGCAGCAGCACGGCCCAGCGTTGCGCACGCGACGGATCGCTCATCGCCCTGCCCCTGCGGCCTTGTTCAGGCAATCGGCCATGAGCCTGGCGCCTTCGGCCATGCGCGGGCCGGCACGCACCAGCATGTCGGACTCGGCAGGCTTGAACACGCAAATGCGTTGCGCCTGCATGGCACGCAAGGCCGGCCAACCCGGGCGCTGCGCCATGCTGGCGCGGCTGCTGTCGCCCACCATGATCACGTCAGGCTGGGCACGCACCACGAACTCGGGATTGACCTGTGGGAACGGCCCCATCGAAGCCGGCAAGATGTTGCCCACCCCCATGCGCGTGAGCGTTTCGCCGATGAAGGACGCTTCGCTGGCCCCGTAAGGCGCAGAGCTGACTTCAAAATACACCCGCTGTTGGCGTGCCAGCGGGCTGAGTGACTGCACGGCGGCTTGCACGCCCGACTCGATCTCGCGCCAGACGCGTTCGCTTTCTGATGGGGACACCCACAAGGCATCACCCACAGTGCGCAGCACGCGTTGCGCATCGGCATGGGTGCGCGGCTCCAGGCGCAACACCGTCAGGCCCAGTGCTTGCAAACGGTCTGCGCCACGTGTCGAGCCCGCCGCCAACACCAGATCGGGCTTGAGCGCGACGATGCTCTCGATGTTCGGATCGATGCCACCGCCCACGCGGGAAACTTGCGCAATCGATGCAGGCCAGTTGGAATAACGGTCCACCCCGACCAAACGCTGGCAGGCACCCAACGCGCACACGGTTTCGGTCAGTGAAGGCAGCAAGCTCACGATGCGCTGCGGTGCTTTGCTGATCTCGATTTTTTGCTGGCGATCGTCTTGCACCGTCACCGCCAAGGCCCAAACGCTCGCCAGCAACAAGGCCAGGAACACGAGCAGCGTTCTCCATCCATGCATGTGCAGCCTCGCGCGTTCACTTCGGGCTTGGCGCAGGACCCGCTTCATCTCTGGCGTGCAGCAAAAGTCAGGCATATTGAGCCTCCCATTGGCTGATGATGCGGTGCAACTGCGCCACACCATCGGTCAAGGCTGCGGGTCCGGGTTGCAGGATGTCGGCCGACTTGATCTCAAACAACTGCCCGTTGCGCACCGCGGGCACGTCTTGCCAGCCTGGGCGTGCGGCCACTTTTTCGGGACGGAATTTCTTGCCGCACCACGAGCCGATGATGATGTCGGGGGCGCGTTCCACGATGGTCTGTCCATCGGCAATGATGCGGTCACGGCCCAGCGACTGCACGGCCAGCTCGGGGAACACGTCGTCACCGCCAGCGATGCCCATCAATTCCGACACCCAGCGGATGCCGCTGATGTGGGGCTCGTCCCACTCTTCAAAAAACACTTTGGGGCGGCGCTTGAAGCTGGCCGCCTTTTGGCCGATGGCGTCCAGCTCGGCGCGCATGGCCGACAGCCGGGTCAGGCCTTGCTCGGCCTCGCCCACCATGGCCGCGACCTGGTAGAGCATCGAGAAAATCTCATCCACGCTGCGCTGGTTGAAGATGGTGACCTGCACACCAGCCTTGATCAGCAAAGAGGCAATGTCGGCCTGCAGGTCAGAAAAACCAAAAACACAATCGGGCTTGAGCGCCAGGATCTTGTCGATCTTGGCGCTCAAAAAAGCACTTACCTTGGGCTTTTCATCGCGGGCACGGCGCGGCCGCACCGTGTAACCCGAGATGCCCACAATGCGCTGCTCTTGCCCCAACAGGTAAAGCCACTCCGTCGCCTCTTCGGTGAGGCAGACGATGCGTTGGGGGGCGAGGGCAGTAATCATCTGAGATTAAAAACGTCGTTGTGCACTGAGGTACACCGAGCGACCAGCTTCTGGGTACACCGACTGCTCAGTTGGAGAACAACGTGAGCGGTAGTTGTAGTAAGAGTGGTCTGTCACATTATTGATAGCAGCAGAATAGGTCCACATATCAATTTGATGGTTATAGCGGAGGTTCAGTACGCCATAGCTTGGGATTTTTTCTGTACATGCATTGTCCCAATCTCCGGTTACACGTTGTTGAGCGACCCACTGACCAGATACGACGATTTGCTGGGTACTAGACATGCGCCAAGACAACCGAGCCGTCAAACTATCATGCGGCACCATCGGAACATCTCGCCCGTCATGGGGTCCTGAACGAAAGACCGCCCTACGGTGCGCCGCTTGAACTGACGCATCCACAGAAGATGACAAACGATGCTGGCTTTCGAGTTCAACCCCTTCGCGACGGGTTGGATCAAAGTTGACGTTGGCACTACCGTCGTAGCCAATTTCGTTTGTCAGATCGTTGCTGTAATAACGGGCCGTCCATTTGCCCCATGACTGGGACCTGCGATAGCCAATTTCGTGGTCACGTGATGTCTGTGGACGAAGGCGGTTAGGATCGCTTGGACAGCTGTACCCTGGATAGGGGTAGCAAGCAAATTCATCAATCGTCGCCAAGCGAAAACTGGTGCCCGTCCGGGCAAAGACTTGTGCAGTCTCGCTCAGTTGCAGAGTTGATCCCAGCTCCCACGATGTGTTGTTCGCATCCAGAACTCCAACCGCACCTCCCGTGATCTCGCGTTGAGCCTGAGTTCTACGGACTCCAGCATACACACTCAATCCTTGCGGCACAAAGTTGGTTTCATGTCTTGCATAAATAGCCCGTGAAGTCTGGTCCAACAAAGACTCCCCGCTGTTGCGATTTTGACTCCAGTTCTCCGCATCCAATCCCAACACCAGTTTCTGGAAAATGCCCTCAGAACGGAACTCTCGCCAAGTTCTTAGGCCCAGACGTTTTGCACTGCTATCACTGGCATCTGTATATGTGTATGCAGGTCGAACATAGACCGACTCCATGGTGTTCCAGCGTTGGTTCAAATCCAAGCCGACACGCCAATCGAGCAACGTAAATTCCCCGCTGACGAGGACATTGCCAGAGCGCCCACTGCCGTGATCGTCTCGGAAATAAGTTTTGCGGGGGCTGGTGCGAAAGTCTTCGAGCGTCAATCCACCAGGCAATCGTCCCTTGTAGTCCTGGGATCCCAATTGAAAAGACCACTGCGCTGCGCCCTCAGACCAGACGGCTCTGGCCAACCCGTTGTTCTCCTGCCGAGCAAAATTGTCCCTGTGGTTGTCGGTCTCATAACGGCCGCCATGCAACTGAAAGCGCCAAGCGTCATCGCCTGTGTGGAGAGAAAATCGGGCTTCTCGCGTCCCCAAACTACCCGCGAGGACTCCAACAGAGCCCCCCGGCTGTGCAAGACCTTTTTGAGTGATCACGTTGATCACTCCAGCAGTGGCACCATCACCATGCAAAACAGCCCCACTGCCGCGCACGATTTCAATGCGTTCGATACTAGATAGAGGAATCCAAGCAAGATTGGCACTGCCGGAGTCGCCTTCATTTTGGCGAACTCCATCAATCAAAATCACCACATTGTTGCCCGCAGTTTCACCAAATCCCCGCATATCCAGTGTCTGGTTTCTGCCACCCGAAGTGTCTATGCGACCGATGACGCCCCCCAACAACCGAATGGCTTCATTGGCATTGGTGACACCCGATGTGTGAATATCCTCTGCTGTGATGACCGTCACACCCTGTGGCAACAAAAATGGGTCCTGCGGTATACGACCAGCAGTGATCACAGTTTCAGAGGTTGCACTGGTAGAAACACTCTGAGCAAAAGAAGTCGCGTGACCAGCGGCCACAGAAACAACCGCCATGTAGATAGGGCTAAATAGAGTCTTCATGATAAATAAACAAGTCAAAACGCCCTCACCGCCTTCCCCGACAGTGCATGGGCTTCACGACCGGTCTTGCGACAGGTCACCTTGTTGGCCGGTATCCGGGCTGACAGAGCGACCTTCATCACCTTCCCAGCAGTCTGTTTCAGGGCGGCCAGTGGTTTGAGATGAAAGCTGGGTTTTCGTTTGACTGAAAACCCGTCTGCTTACCGTTGCGGGGGCAGCGCAGGTTAGGTGGGCCGAGTTGGCTTGTCCCTCCTGCTTCCCGTTGAACTGCGCGCCGTGAACCGGCATCGCGAGCACCAACAGCGGTCATTTTATGCGCCAAACTGTCTCCTAGCCTACAAAATCGCCCACGCTCTACAATGCGAAATCTCTTTTTCTTTGTCTGCCATGGCCCATTCCGACACCATTGATCAAATTGCCGAGCGTGTGGATCATTTGTTGCTGCGCCACGAAGAGCTTCAACGCACCAACGCTTTATTGGCCCAGCAAGTCCAGGCGCTGACCCTTGAGCGTGACCAGCTCAAATCCCGACTGGCGGCAGCCAGAGCCCGTGTGGATGCCTTGATTGAGCGTTTGCCTGCATCCAACGCCCCCGCATCTCCTGAGGCTTCAGCATGAGCAACAAACAATTGGACGTCCAGATCATGGGGCAAAGTTACATCCTCGGTTGCCCCGAGGGTGGTGAAGACCGCTTGCTGGCTGCCGTGCGCAAAGTGGATGAAGCCATGTGCAAAATCCGCGATGCCGGCAAGATCAAGGCGCGTGACCGAATTGCCGTTCTGGCCGCGTTGAACCTGGCTTTTGATCAAGCTGAAGCGCCATCGCCAAGCGCCACTGCCAGCGCTGCAGTGGCCGATGTCCCCGAAGCATCGCAAGAGCGCTTGTCGCAGTTGCTCAACCGCCTGGACCATGTTCTGGAGCAAGACGGTCAATTGATCTGATGCAGACGTTGTTCTGTGGCAGGTCTTTTGAAAGTCCTACAATCCCATGGTCTGCGGTGCATGCCGGGCTTTATATTTCCTTGAACCAATGCTCTTAGAGCACGGGCTTGGTACATTGGCTGGTGAGCGTGATCGTCTCGCGTCAGATGAACCCAACGCCAGTCTGCCCTCGCCCACCTGAACCCCCGGTTCAGGATGACGGTCCGGTGGCATTCGCAGACACCTTCTTCACTTGCACTCCAATTCACCATGATGATTGAACCAACGCTGCTGGCCGAATTGGCCATTCTGGGCCTTTGCACAGGTTTTCTGGCCGGTCTGCTCGGCATTGGTGGCGGCATGATCATGGTGCCCTTCCTCACCTATTTGCTCGGACAGCGCGGCGTGGGTCCTGATCTGGCCGTGAAGATGGCCATTGCCACCTCGATGGCGACCATCATCTTCACTTCGGTGTCGAGCGTGCGGGCTCACCACAAGAAAAAAGCCGTGCGCTGGGATCTGGTCAAAGGTCTGGCACCCGGCATTGTGCTGGGCAGCCTGATCGGCAGCATGGGCATTTTTGCATTCGTCAAAGGCGCATCGCTCGCCTTGTTCTTTGCCGCATTCGTGGGCTTCTCTGCCACGCAAATGTTTCTGGACAAGAAACCCGCCCCTACCCGCCAAATGCCTGGTTTTACCGGTCAATTGGGTGCCGGCGGCTTGATCGGCTTGTTGTCGGGTCTGGTTGGCGCCGGTGGCGGCTTCATCAGCGTGCCCTTCATGACCTGGTGCAATGTGGCCATTCACAACGCGGTGGCCACCAGCGCAGCCTTGGGTTTTCCGATTGCTTTGGCCAACGTGGCCGGCTACATCGTCAGCGGTCAGAACGTGCAGAACCTGCCTGACTATTCGTTTGGCTACCTGTGGCTGCCAGCGCTGGTGGTGATTGCGGTGTGCAGCGTGACCATGGCCCCTGTGGGTGCGGCCACGGCACACAAGCTGCCCGTCAAACAGCTCAAGCGCGTGTTCGCCACCATCTTGTATGTGCTGGCCGCCTACATGCTCTACAAAGGCCTGAGCGCCTGATCCGCTTGGCGTGTCCGCTCATTTGAGCTGGATGCTGCCCGCAACATTGACCACCACGCGGGACTGACCCGCCTGCGCAGGAATGGGCATGGGAGATGGCGCGGCATCCATCTGCATCGAGGCCATGCGTACCTGAGGCGGCTCACCCGATGTCTCCTGATTGGTGACACGCACCTCGCGCAGACCTTAAGTGCCAAAGCCAAAGCTGGAGGCCAATGCACTGGCTCGCGCCTGGAATTGCGCCACCGCCTGACCCTGAATGCGGCTTTCGGTCTGGCGCTTGAGTTCAGGACTGACTTCCCAATGCATCTGACTGACGGTCAGGCCCTGCACGCGTCCGGCCACAGCGGTGATGCGCTCCACATCGCGACCTTGCAACACCAATTCGGCCACACCGGTCCAACCGTTGGTTTTGCCGTCGCGGCCATAACGCGGGGAGACCGACAATTGGCCTGTGCTGACATCCAGCAAACCCGCTTGAGCAGAACCTTGCGCCAAGCTCAATGCAGAAGCCAGCTGCGTTTTGATCTGCTTTTGAACGGCGGCTGCATCGGTCCCTTCTTTTTGCACGGCCAAGGTCATGACCAGCCAATCCTGAGTGACCTGCGCTGAAGCCGATGCGCTCAAATGCACAATCTGAGAAGAGGCAACAAGCGGATCCTTGGTCACAGAATTTTGTGCATGGGCCGTGATGCTGGACAACGCCACAATGATGACAGCAGACAAGCTGTTGAAATTTCGCATGAACACCTCGTGAAAATGAGGTGCCATTGTGAGCGCCCAAGGGCCGTCAACGGGCCATCAGACACTTCGACGTCGTATCAGGGTGTAACGCACCATGGCGCTTGGTCGTGCACCAAGCCCATCCACAAAGCCCAAGAGGACAAGCCCACCAGGGCCAAGCCGGCCACGCGCACGCCCCACGCGCCATCACCAAGGGTTTGCAGGCGCAGCAACAACCAAGGCCCGGTCCACAAACTCAAGCTCGAACCCAACGCGAAAAGAGCCATGCTGCTCGCGCCACTCAAAGGATCGCCCGCCAAAGCGGCGACCATCAAGGCGGAATAGAGCAAGCCGCAAGGCATCAGTGCCCACAAAAGTCCGACCAGCAAAGGCGCGACGGCGCCGGAGCGCTGATGAAAAGCACGAACACGCGCCCACAGTCTGCGGGCCCCTGCTTCGAGCCACACCGGCTGGCGCGCTTGCACCACCAACACCAGCCCCAAGGCCATTGCCGACAGATGCAGCAAGGTCCACAGGGGTCGCAAAGCAGCGGACTGGGTGGTGAGCCACCCGAGGCCCTGCACGCTGTACGCAGCGGCTGCGCCCAGCAATGAATACCCCAACATCCGACCGACTTGGAAAGTCCAAAGCGCACGCAGACGGTGCTCACCGGCCGCCTGCCCCAGACCTGCACAGGCAGCCCCACACATGGCAACGCAGTGAGGACCACCCAAGAGACCCATCATCAACGCAGTGATGGCCAAAGAACTTTGCATGTTTTTCCCGCTTGATCCGCGCTCCTGCGCAGACATCTTGCCCATCCTAGCTCAGATGATTTTGGAAAAACGGGTCCGATTGCGGTCGGCTTGCAGATAGCGGTCAAACACCATGGCCACGCCGCGCACAAAAAACCAGCCCATGCCGGTCACCTGAATGCCGGTGTCGCTCAGCTGCACCAAGCCTTGGCCCTGCATGTCATCGAGTTGCGCCAATTCGGCTGAGAAGTATTTCTTGAAGTCCACCAGCCAAGCCAGGTTGATGGACTCGAACTGCAACTGCCCCTGGCACATCAAGGCCATGATCACGGCGCGACGGATCAAGTCGTCACGCGTCAGCGCCAGGCCACGCACCACGGGCAAATGCCCCTGGTCGAGCAGATCGCAATACTCTTCCATGGTCTTGGCGTTTTGGCTGTAGGTGGCTCCCACACGGCCAATGGAGGACACCCCCAGGGCAATCAAATCGCAATCGGCTTGGGTGCTGTAGCCCTGAAAATTGCGGTGCAAGCGCCCTTGCCGCTTGGCCACAGCCAAGGCATCGCCGGGCAAGGCAAAGTGGTCCATGCCAATGTAGACATAGCCCGCCTCAGTGAAGGCATCCAGCGAACTGGAGAGCATGGCCACTTTGGCACCACCTGAAGGCAGCTCAGCGGCATGGATGCGCCGCTGAGGCTTGAAGCGCTCGGGCAAATGCGCATAGGCGTACAAGGCAATGCGGTCCGGGCGCAATTCATTGACCTGTGCCAAGGTGCGCTCAAACGACTCTGGGGTCTGCAAGGGCAAGCCATAGATCAGGTCGACGTTGACCGATTCGAAACCCAGACGGCGCGCAGCCGCCACCAGGTCAAACACCTGCCGAGCGGGTTGGACGCGGTGCACCGCTTTTTGCACAGCCGGATCAAAGTCCTGCACGCCAAAGCTCAGGCGGTTAAAACCCAGCTCGGCCAACACAGCCAAGCGCTGTTCATCGACGGTGCGGGGATCGACTTCGACCGAATACTCACCACCCGGCACAAACTCAAAATGCCGCCGCAGCATGTGCATCAATTCACGCAATTCGTCGTCACTCAAAAAGGTGGGCGTACCGCCCCCTAAGTGCAGCTGGCTGACAGACTGGCCCATGCCCAGATGGGCGGTGTGCAATTGCACTTCACGCGTCAAGTAACGCAGATAGGTTGCAGCCCGGTCTTTGTGCTTGGTGATGATCTTGTTGCAGGCGCAGTAGTAGCACAGTGACTCGCAAAACGGGATGTGCACGTACAAGGACAAAGGCGTTGGCTTGCCCATCGCACCCGATTTTCGCTGGTCAAGTGCTTGCAAATAGTCAGCTTCGCCAAACGCCTCCACAAAGCGGTCTGCCGTGGGGTACGAGGTGTAGCGAGGCCCGGGGACATCAAATCGTGTCAGCAATTCAGGCGTGATGAGGGACATGAGCCCACCCTTTAATCAAATCGTGTTCAGTACGGGTGTCGACTTTGCCCGCAAGTCATGCAGCGTGTTTTGACACAAGTCAATCTTCGTAATGGTTAACTTCAATTTTTGACTGTTTCCGGGTATACCCCGAAGAGCAGCAAAGAAATCGTATTAAGCTCAAGACTTGATCCAAGGCAAGAACCATTTGTCATCGACGAGATAACACCATGAATCCACAAGCCATCAAAGTCGCCTGCTCCAACTGCAACCTGCGCGAACTGTGCATGCCCATGGGTTTGAACGAACAGGACCTCAACCGACTCGATGATCTGGTGGCCGTGCGTCGCAAAATCAAACGCGGCGGTACCCTGTTCACCAATGGCGAAAAGTTCACATCGCTGTACGCCATTCGTACCGGATTTTTCAAAACCTGCCTGGCCACCGAAGATGGTCGCGATCAGGTGACCGGGTTTCAGATGGCAGGCGAGATCATTGGTCTGGATGGCATCGTGCACGATCAACACACTTGCGATGCGGTGGCCCTGGAAGACGCTGAAGTCTGCGTCATGCCCTTCGACCGTATCGAAGAGCTGTCACGTGAAGTGACCGCTTTACAGCACCATGTGCACAAAATCATGAGCCGTGAAATCGTGCGTGAGCACGGTGTGATGTTGCTCTTGGGCAGCATGCGGGCGGAAGAACGTCTGGCCGCTTTTTTGCTGAATCTGGTGCAACGCTTGCACGCAAGGGGTTTCTCTCAGTCCGAATTGGTGTTGCGCATGACACGAGAAGAAATCGGCAGTTATCTGGGCCTCAAATTGGAGACCGTGAGCCGAACTTTTTCAAAGTTTGTGGAAGATGGCACTGTAGAAGTCAAGCAGCGGCATGTGCGGATTCTGGACACCGATGGTTTGCAGCGCCTGGTCAACAACCCTGCACATTGTCATTGACGGCTTCAAGGGTGGGGAGCCCTTACAAAACTTGCATAAAAAAAGGGGCGTCACGCCCCTTTTTCAGTGTCAGCAGCAGCTGTTGTCACGCGCGCAGTCTTGCGGACGCGCGTTTGCGGGCACAGGGCAACGGTTGACCTCAAAGGGGGACATGGACAAGAGCGTGGTCAAACCGCTGGACACCATGGTCAGTGCCCAAAAGACAAAAAAAGCCACGGTGTAAACCCCTTGTCTGGACAGCGCCAAAGGATGACCAAACCACTGCAAGTCTTGGGGATCGACGAGGCCGAAAACCACCAACTCCAGCAAGCCGGCCACCAAAAAAGCAGGCCAGGCAATCCACATCATTCTTTGCGCTTTCATGTTTCGTCTCCTTGTTGGCCCAAAGGGCTTATTTTTTGGATGATTGGTCAGGCAGTTCACCGGTGGCCGCATGGTTACGAGCCTGAACTGCAGGCGCCAAAGTGATGCCGCTGCCTTGTGTCTGGGTGCTGACCTCTTGTGTCGACAACACGGGGTCTTGTCCGTGAGCCGCCAGATAAAAAGTCACAAAACCCGCGATCACCACGATCAAGGGGCCTGAAATGATCAACCAGACATGACCGTGTGTCCACCAAGGTCGGTCTTGAAAAGGCGAAGAAGTGTGGGAAGGCATGTTGGAAACCCTGTGTGTTGTGCTCAACGTGGCACGAGAAAAACAGACTTTTCAATCAACTCGGACTGCGCATGGCCGCCCTCGTCGATTGCACGAATCTTGAATTGGATAGGGTGTGAGCCGGGGGTTGCCGCATCATAGGGCAGCTGGACGCGCACCGAAATCCAACGCGACTCCGTGGCGGCCACGTTCGCATCGCCTTCGAGCAGCAAACTGATGTCGCGCAGACCGTCCACCGACAGCTCATAATTCATGGCCTTTTCGGCAGCGTTCATGATTTGCAGGCGGTAAACGTTTTCAATCTTGCCACCCGCCACAATGCGGGCCAGCGAAGCACGGTCACGCACCACATCCACCTTGAACGGCTTGCGCAAGCCCAAACTGGTGAACAAGGCGGCCACCACGACCACCAAAATGGTGATGTACAAAATGACCCGTGGACGGAACACATGGCGCAAGGTTTGCTCTTTGGTCCAGCCGTTTTTCATGGCGTGCTCGGTCGAGTATTTCACCAGGCCACGCGGATACCCCACTTTGTCCATGACGGTGTCGCACACATCGGCGCAAGCGCCGCAGCCAATGCATTCGTATTGCAGGCCTTTGCGGATGTCGATGCCGGTCGGGCATACCTGCACACACAAGCTGCAGTCTACGCATGAGCCCAAGCCCAATGTGGTCAGGTCGGCTTTTTTGGAGCGAGCACCACGGGGCTCGCCTCGCTCTGCGTCATAGGTGACGATCAGGGTGTCTTTGTCGAACATGGCGCTTTGAAAGCGCGCATAGGGGCACATGTATTTGCAAACCTGCTCGCGCATGAAGCCGGCATTGCCATACGTGGCGAAAGCATAAAAGAACACCCAAAACACTTCCCAGGAACTCATATTGCCCAAGAAGAACTCCATGCCCAGGTCTTTGATGGGCGTGAAATAGCCCACAAAGGTGAAGCCGGTCCACATGGCAATGGCCATCCAGACAATGTGTTTATAGACTTTCTTGAACAGCTTTTCGAGCGACATTTTTTCGCCGTCCAGCCGAATGCGCGCACTGCGATCGCCTTCGACTTTGCGCTCCACCCACAAGAAAATCTCGCTGTAAACCGTTTGCGGACAGGCATAACCACACCACAAACGCCCGGCAACCGCCGTGAACAAGAACAGCGAAAAAGCCGAGATGACCAGAATGGCGGTCAGGTAAATGAAGTCCTGCGGATACAGGACAAAACCAAAAATATAAAAGCGGCGTGCACCCAAATCAAACAGCACCGCCTGGCGCTGGCCCCACTCGATCCAGGGCAGACCATAAAAAACCAGTTGTGTCAGGACCACCATGAACCAGCGCCACTTGGCAAAGATGCCTTGCACGCTGCGCGGATAAATCTTTTGGGTCGCGGCATACAGCGACACCATTTGCACGTCATCCTCAGCAGCTGCCACCGGGACGATGGGCACGATCTTTCGGGAAGGGTTTTCTTGGGAGTCCAAAACACGGGCTTTCAAATGAACAGAACACCCTCAATGGGGTGTTCTGAATCGGTCAACGATGGATGGGCGACCTTATTTGGCTGCGGCCACTGTCTTGTTGGACAGGCCCCAGACATAAGATGCCAACACATGGATCTGGCCTTCCGTCAACTTCGAAGCCTGTGCAGGCATCTGGTTGACTTTGCCGTTGTTGATCATGTTGACGATGGCGTTTTCACCCCAGCCGTGCAACCAGATGTCGTCCGTCAAGTTGGGGGCACCCATGGCGTGGTTGCCTTTGCCGTCCATGCCGTGGCAAGCCGCGCAAGCACCGAACTTGGACTTGCCCAAAGATGCACGCAGTGAATCATGTGGACTGCCCGACAGGCTGAGCACATAGTGGGCCACGTTGCGCACGTCTTCGGGCGAGCCCACAGCTGCGGCCATGGGGGGCATATTGCCGTTGCGGCCCTGGGTCAAAGTCGCCTTGATGATGTCGGGCGTGCCGCCATACAACCAATCGGCATCGGCCAAGTTAGGGAAGCTCTTGCTGCCGCGTGCATCAGAGCCGTGGCACTGGGCACAGTTGTTCATGAACAAGCGGTCACCGATGGCCATGGCCTGTGGGTCTTTGGACACTTCTTCTGGGGGCATGCCCGAGAACTTGGCGTACAAAGGGGCCACTTCGGCATTGGCTTTGGCGACTTCGGCGTCGTACTGACCGGCCGATGTCCAACCGAACTTGCCAGCCAGGTTGCCCACACCGGGGTACATCGCCAAATACATGAAAGCGAACACGATGGTGATGATGAACAAGCCCACCCACCAGCGTGGCAGCGGGTTGTTCATTTCACGCAAGTCGCCATCCCAGACGTGGCCCGTGGTGTTGTCATTGGCCGTCATGGCCTTGGCTTTGCCGCTGAACCACAGAAGGATCAGACAGGCCATGATGCTGACCAGCGTGATGCCGGCCACATACAAGTGCCAGAAATTGCTGATGAAGTCACTCATTTCGATTCCTTTAATTTGTTATGTGCTGAGGACGATTCAGTCATCCTGACGAAACGGCAGTTGCGCCGCTTCGTCAAAATTGGCCTGGTTACGGCGTGACATGGCCCACCAGATGATGCCCAGGAAGATGGCAAAAGTGAGCACGGTCACGATGGAGCGCAGGGTATTGATGTCCATGGTGAGCTCCGTTTATTTGCGGTGGATGCCCATACCTTGCAGGTAGGCGATCACAGCGTCCAGTTCGGTCTTGCCCTTGACGTCGTCCGTGGCCTTGGCGATTTCTTCATCGCTGTAAGGTGCGCCCAGCGTGCGCAGGCCCTTCATGTGCGCAGGCAAGCTGGCACCGTCCACGGGGTTCTTTTCGAGCCAGGCGTACGCAGGCATGTTGGACTCGGGCACCACATCACGCGGGTTGTTCAGGTGGATGCGGTGCCATTCGTCACTGTAACGGCCGCCCACACGCGCCAGATCGGGACCGGTGCGCTTGGAGCCCCACTGAAATGGTCGGTCATAGACGAACTCACCGGCCACCGAGTAAGGACCGTAACGCAGGGTCTCCGCACGGAAGGGACGGATCATCTGCGAGTGGCAGTTGTAGCAACCTTCGCGCACATACACGTCACGCCCCGCCACTTGCAGCGCGGTGTAAGGCTTGAGGCCTTCCACCGGCTGGGTGGTGGACTTCTGGAAGAACAGGGGCACGATCTCGACCATGCCGCCGAACAGCAACACGATCAGGATCAGCACGATCATCAAGAAGTTGCTGGTTTCGATTTTCTCGTGGGACATACCGCCCGATTTTTGGTTTTCAGCCATGTTTTATTTCTCCTCAGGCGTGGGCTGTCAAGCTTGGAATCTGGACTTCGACGGAACGACCCTGGGTCGCTGTCTTGATCACGTTCCACAACATCACCACCATGCCGCCCAGGTACAACAAGCCACCGAGCAAACGCAAGACATAGAACGGGAAGGTGGCTTTCACCGACTCCACGAAGGTGTAGGTCAAGGTGCCGTCAGCGTTGACAGCGCGCCACATCAGGCCCTGCATCACACCGGCAATCCACATCGCGGCGATGTAGATCACGATGCCGATGGTGGCGGTCCAGAAGTGCAGTTCAATGGCTTTGGTGCTGTACATCTTTTTCTGGCCAAACAGGCGAGGAATCAGGTAGTACATCGAACCCATGGTCACCAGACCCACCCAACCCAAGGCACCCGAGTGCACGTGGCCCACGGTCCAGTCGGTGTAGTGGCTGAGCGCGTTGACGGTCTTGATGGACATCATCGGACCTTCGAAGGTGGACATGCCGTAGAACGACAGGGACACGATCAAAAAGCGCAGGATCGGGTCGTCACGCAGTTTGTGCCAGGCGCCCGACAAAGTCATGATGCCGTTGATCATGCCGCCCCAGCTGGGTGCCAAGAGGATCAGCGAGAAGACCATGCCGATCGACTGGGTCCAGTCGGGCAAAGCGGTGTAGTGCAGGTGGTGAGGACCGGCCCACATGTAAGTGAAGATCAGCGCCCAGAAGTGGACGATCGACAGGCGGTACGAGTACACAGGGCGCTCGGCCTGCTTGGGGATGAAGTAATACATCATGCCCAGGAAGCCTGCGGTCAAGAAGAAGCCCACGGCATTGTGGCCATACCACCACTGCACCATGGCGTCCTGCACACCGGCGTAGGCCGAGTAGGACTTCATCATGCCCACGGGCAGCGCGGCGCTGTTGACCAGGTGCAGCAAGGCCACGGCGATGATGAACGCGCCAAAGAACCAGTTGGCCACATAGATGTGACGGACCTTGCGGGTGCCCACGGTGCCAAAGAACACCACGGCAAACGCCACCCAGACCAGGGTGATCAGGATGTCAATCGGCCACTCCAGTTCGGCGTATTCCTTGCCGCTGGTGTAACCCAAAGGCAAGGTGATGGCCGCCAGCAGGATGACCAGTTGCCAACCCCAGAAGGTGAAAGCGGCCAATTTGTCGCTGAACAGACGGACGTTGCAGGTGCGCTGCACCACGTAATAGGCCGACGCGAACAAGCCGCAACCGCCAAACGCAAAAATCACCGCATTGGTGTGCAGCGGGCGCAAGCGGCCATAACTGAGCCATGGAATGCCCAGATTCAGCTCGGGCCAGGTCAGCTGGGCCGCGATGATCACGCCCACCAGCATGCCCACCACACCCCAGACCACCGTCATGATGGCGAACTGCCGTACAACGGTGTCGTTGTACGAAGTCGCCTGCATATTGGCAAATTTCATTTTCACCTCTTCTTTTTAAAAACTACTGCCAGAGTTTGACCGGGTATACACCCAGCCCACTTGATCAAAATCAATCGTTGCGCAAAATGCGCTCGCCTTCGGCCTCAATGTCCTCAAATTGCCCTCGGTGAATGGCCCACCACAGACCGGCCAGGATGAAAAACACCAAACCGACCGACAGGGGAATCAACAAATACAGGATGTCCATGGCTGTTCTTTCATGCTGCAGGCGTGCTGGACGCCACATCTTTGGACAAGCGCAAGGCGTTGAGGACCACCAGCAAGGAACTCAGTGCCATGCCCAAACCAGCCGCCCAAGCTGGCAACCAACCCAAAAGGGCCAGAGGAATGCACGCGGCGTTGTAAAGGGCGGCCCACACCAGGTTTTGCTTGACGATCCGCAGGGTCTGACGGCTTCGCACCAGGGTCTGCACCAGCGCGTGAAGCTGCCCCCCCATGAGCACAAAATCGGCCTTGGATTGCGCCAAAGGGACCGCCTGCCCCAAGGCAAAAGACACATCAGCCCCCGCCAACACCGGCCCATCGTTCAGGCCATCGCCCACCATGGCCACCCTGTGCCCGAGGGCTTGCCAAGCCTGTACCGCCTGCAATTTGTCCTGCGGGCTGCAAGCCCCACGGGCATCGTCGATGCCCACGCAGGATGCCACCTGCGCCACGGCGCTTTGCGCATCGCCCGAGAGCACTTTGAGCTGCAAGCCCAGCTGTTTCAAGGCCTTTGCCACCGCAGGAGCCTCTGGCCGAACCTCTTCTGCCAGTTCAAACGTAGCGATCCAGCCGGCATCGTCGGCCAAACTGACCTGCAAATGCGCGCCTTCATAAATGGGGGCTTGGCAATAAGCGGCCGAGCCCAAGCGCAAAGGCACAGCGCGACCCGAAACGGTCAACACCCCGGACACGCCCTGCCCCGCTTTCTCGGAAACCGCCTGCGCCGTCTCGGACTCCAAGCTCGAAAGGCTGCCTTCGGCCAAGGCACGTTGACGGGCTTCTGACCACAAGGCCCGCGAAACCGGGTGCAGGGAATGGCGGGCCAGGGTTGCCGCCCACTGCAAAGCTTGCGCCTGCGAGGTGCCCACCCGGGTGTGGATGTTGGCCACTTCAAACGCATCACGGGTCAGCGTGCCCGTCTTGTCAAAGATCACGGTGTCAATGGTCGCCAGATTTTGCAAAGCCTCCAGGCGGCGCACCAGCACCCCACCTCGCGCCAGCGCACCGGCCGAAGCCAGCATGGCCGCAGGGGTCGCCAAAGACAACGCGCAAGGACAGGTCACGATCAGCACGGCCACCGCCACCATCAAGGCATGGGCAGGATCGGTCGGCCACCAATAAATGGCCGAAGCCAAAGACACCAACAAAATGGCCAACAAAAATGGCTTGGCCCAGCGGTCCACCAGCAAAGCCATGGAGGGCTTGGACAAAGAAGCACTCTCCATCAAAGAAACGATTTGGGCATAACGCGTGGCAGCCCCCACTTGCTCGATCTTCACCTCGATCGTGCCGCTCAGGTTGTGGCTGCCTGCAATCACACGATCGCCAACCTGCCGCGATAAGGGGCTCGATTCCCCCGTGAGCAAGGCCTCGTCCACCTGCGTTTGACCGGCCAGCACCAGGCCATCCCCGGCCAAGGCCTCGCCTGGCAGCACCTCAATGACATCGCCCACCGCCAAACGGCGAATGGAGATCAATGCCCACAGCCCATCGGGCATGCGTTTGCGCACACTGTCAGGCAAGCGGTTGAGCACCGCCTCCAGTGCGCCTGCAGTGCGGTCGCGCATGCGCAACTCCAGCCAACGCCCGGTCAACAGAAAGAACACAAACATGGTCAACGAGTCAAAATAGACCTCGGCCCCAAAAGGACCGGTGGGCTCAAACGTGCCGATGCTGCTGACCACAAAGGTCACCACCATACCCAAGGCCACCGGCAAATCCATGCTCACCTGCCGGTGCCGCAGGTCGCGCCAGGCGCTGCGCAAAAACGGGGTGCACGAGAAAAACACCACTGGTAAAGACAAGACCCAGGAGGCCCAGCGCAGCAAATGCACCATCTCGGGCGTGATGTCGCCCGGCTCGGTCACATAGACCGGGGTTGCATACATCATCACTTGCATCATGCACAGCGCGGCCACGGCCAGGCGCCAGACCATGCGGCGCCCTTCCTGACGGCGCCTTTCATGGGCATGTGCATCGTTGGCGGGTATGGCCTTGTAGCCAAAGCGCTCAACCGAGCGCATCCATTCAGAGGGCCGGGTGAGCTCCGGCGACCACACAATGCGGCCGCGGTGGCTGGCGGCATTGATTTGCACAGCCCCCACACCCGGTACGGCGCGCAAGGCATCCTCGAGGGTGATGGCGCAAGCCGCGCAATGCATGCCTTCGAACACCACGCTGGAGCTCCAGCAACCGGCCTGGGTTTTTTCCGGAAGACTGAAGGCGGCCCACTCCTGCGGATCGTCCAGCAATTTCAGACCTTGCTCGCGTTCCAATGCGTCTTCTTGCGCGATGGCAAGAGGTGGAGATGGCAAAACATTGACTTCAGTCATGCCTGAACGATAAGCCAAGGCCCTGACACGAAGCTTGATGTGCATCAAGAAGCGGGCCAGCGCTGCGATTTAAACTGAAGTTTTCAACGACGCTGAGGAGCACCTTATGTACAAATGCATTCTTGTGGCCACCGATGGTTCCACCCTGTCCAAAAAAGCCGTGACCAACGCGATCGCGCTGGCCGCCACCTGCGGCGCCGAATTGGTCGCCCTGAAAGTCGTGCCCCGTTACCCCCAAGCCTACTTTGAAGGCAGCATTCCTTTGTCCGCCTCGGAAGTCAGCCGCATCGAAGGCCAGTGGACTGAAGCCGCCAAAGCCGCGCTGGATGCGGTCCAAAAAACAGCCAAAGCCAAAGGCGTGGTCAGCAAGAGCGTGACGGTGAAGTCTGATGTGGTCTCGGACGCCATCATTGCCACAGCCAAAAAGCACAAAGCTGATCTGATCGTCATGGCCTCGCATGGCCGCAAAGGCATCAAACGCTTGCTGCTGGGCAGCGAAACGCAACAAGTACTGACCCATTCGCACATCCCTGTGCTGGTTCTGCGCTGATCTGTGCGGGAGCCCCTCGGGGCTCCCGCAGGTGATGGGTGGCGCCTGAATGGCGTCATAAAATAGTACTCAAACAAATACAGCCATCACCATTTTGAAAACAACCACACACACCCTCGCACGCCTGATGCAAGCGTTCGGCGGGGCGCTCAAACGCTCATGGCGCCTGTGCTTGCTCAGCTTGAGTTTCATGGCCGCCAGCGCCCAGGCGCAGGAGCTGGTGATCGAAAGCTGGCGCAAAGACGATCAGATTTTTTGGGACAAAGTATTGATCCCGGCTTTTCAGAGAAAGCACCCGGGCATTCGGCTGAAATTTGCCCCCGAAGAAGCGCTCAGCTACGACCCGCGTCTGGATGCCCGACTGTCCACCCGACGTGCGGGCGATCTGGTGTTTTGTCGCCCTTTTGACGGCGGCATGCGCTTGAATGCCAAGGGTTACTTGCAAGCCCTGACAGAGCCCCAACTTCAAAATTTCGATCAAAACGCCCGCCGCGCATGGACTTCGGACGATGGCAAAACAACGTATTGCATGCCGGTGGCCTATGTGATCCACGGCATCCTCTACAACAAACAAATCTTCAAAGACCTGCAGCTGGAGCCACCCAACACCGTTGCGGAGTGGATGACCTTGCTCCAAAAAGTGTCTGCCGCAGGCAAAGTCACCCCATTGGCCTTGGGCACTGCAGACATGTGGGAAACAAACCAGGTGATCTTCACGGGCTTGGGGCCGAACTTCTGGGAAGGTGAAAAATCACGGCTGGCATTGATTCAGGGCCGCAAGAAATTCACCGATCCGGAATTCATCAGGGCATGGCGCATGATGGGCCAACTCAAGCCCTACATGCACGCCAAACAAAGTGAGATGTCCAACAGCGACATCCAGATCCTGTTTGCCACGGGCTTGGCGGCCGTCTACCCCACAGGCTCATGGGACATCGACTTCCTGCGCAACACCAGCTTCGCCTACAAAAAGAAAATTGACATGGGCGTCTTCAAGCCCCCTGTGGAGGCTGTGGGTCAACGCTGTCATCTGTCGGTGCACCCAGACTTTGGGATCGGCATCAACAAAAGCACCAAACACCCCGAAGCGGCCAAACTGTTCATCGACTGGTTGGCCTCTGCGGAATTCGCCCAGTTATTGACGGACACGCTGAGTGGCTTCTTTTCCTTGTCCAAACACAAGGTCGTGGTCAATGATCCCTTGAGCCAGGAGATGCTGGATTGGCGCAAAAGCTGCGACGACACCATCCGATTGAACGCCGAAAAACTCAACCGGGTCTGGCCCTCATTGGAAGAAGAACTCTGGTACGTCAACGTGAAAGTCATCAATGGAGAGATGAGCGCTGAGCAGGCCGCAGAGCACATCCAGCGGATTCACGAAAAGAACGCGTATCTGAAAAAGTGACCGCACTTGTTCCCACAAAAAAGACCGCCGAGGCGGTCTTTTTTGTGGCGCTTGCAGATCTCAGATGAACAAGCCCCTGTACTGATCGCGTAGCAAGTTTTTTTGCACCTTGCTCATGGTGTTGCGCGGCAGCTCCGTCACCACAAAGCATTTCTTGGGGATCTTGAAATTGGCCAGCTTGGCTTTCAGCTCGGCGATGATGGCATCGGGCTGCACAGCAGCGCCTGGCTTGGCGATCACCACGGCCACCCCCACTTCACCAAAATCCGGATGCGGCACGCCCACCACGGCGCTTTCGGCCACGCCCTTCATCTCGTTGATGTAGCCCTCGATCTCGGCGGGGTACACGTTGTAGCCACCGCTGATGATCAGGTCCTTGCTGCGACCCACGATGGTGACATAACCTCGCTCATCGACCTTGCCCACGTCACCGGTCTTGAAGTACCCATCGGCTGTGAATTCTTCGGCCGTTTTTTCGGGCATGCGCCAATAGCCTTTGAACACATTGGGGCCTTTGACCTGGATGCCACCGATCTCCCCCACCGGCAAATCCAGACCATCGTCGCCGCGCACGCGCAGCGAAACATCCGGCAAAGGAAAGCCCACCGTGCCGCCTCGGCGCTCGGACTGCTGTCCATAGCGTTTGTCTGCCGCGTAGGGGTTGGACGTCAGCATGGCGGTCTCGCTCATGCCGTAGCGCTCCAAAATGGTGTGGCCCGTGCGCGCTTGCCATTCGGTGAAGGTCTCGATCAGCAAGGGGGCAGAGCCCGCAATGAACAAACGCATGTTCTTGACCGCCGCCTTGTTGAGGCTGGGCTCGGCCAGCATGCGCACATACAGCGTGGGCACGCCCATGAACACAGAGGCCTTGGCCATGTGCGCGATGGCGCGCTTGGGATCGAACTTGGCCATCCAGATCATCTTGCTGCCGTTGATCAGCGCACCGTGGATGGCCACAAACAAGCCATGCACATGGAAGATCGGCAAAGCGTGGATCAGCACGTCCCCATGGCCATCAGGTCCTCCGGTCGTCTTCCAGCCCCAGTAGTCTTTGAGCGTCAGCGCGTTGCTCAGCATGTTGCCGTGCGTGAGCATGGCGCCTTTGCTGCGGCCGGTGGTGCCGCTGGTGTAAAGGATGGCGGCCAGGTCATCGGCTTTTCGGCTGACGGTCTTGTGCTGATCGCTGTGGTGCGCCGCACGGTCGAGCAAGCTGCCGGTTCGGTCGTCGTTCAAAGTGAAGACATGCTGCGTGCCCGCCTTGAAAGCGATCTTGCTGACCCAACCGAAATTGGCACCACTGCAGACCACCACGGCGGGCTCGGCATTGCCGATGAAGTACTCGATCTCGGCGCTTTGATAAGCCGTGTTCAATGGCAAGAACACATAACCCGCCCGCAAGGTGGCCAGGTAAAGCATCATCGCTTCAACCGATTTTTCGACCTGCACCGCCACGCGACTGCCTTCGGGTAAATCGAGCGACTTCAGCAAATTGGCCATCATGGCGGTGGCACGCTCCAAGTCGGCCCAGCTGTAGCGAAGGCCTTCATCGGTCTCTACGGCGGTCGCCTGGAGGTCAGAGGGAAATGCGGCACGCAGTGCCGAAAACAAATTGTGTGAGCTCATGGATGGTGTGCAAATATGAAGAAAAAGCCCCGATCAAAGGGCCTTTGAAACCCTTGAAAAATCAATCCAGCTTGGCACCAGAGGCCTTGACCACTTGTGACCACTTGGCCAATTCTTTCTTGATGAAGCCATCGAATTGCGCACCCGTCAGGTTGGGAAACTCAGCGCCCTGCCCGGTCCACACGGCCTTGGCTTCGTCAGCCATGCACGCACGGCGCACCTCTTCAATCATGCGGGTCTGCGCATCGGCAGGCGTCCCCTTGGGGGCCCAGATGCCATACCAGGTGGACACGGTGTAGTCGGGCAGACCCAACTCGGCGGAACACGGCACGTCAGGGAAAGCGGCATTGCGCTTGCTGCCCGACACCATCAAGGCCTTGATGCGACCGCCCTTGATGTGCGCCGCCGAAGACCCCAAACCATCGAACATCATGTCCACGTTGCCCGCGATCAGGTCTTGCAATGCAGGGCCTGCACCACGGTAAGGGATGTGGGTGATGAAGGTCTTGCTTTGAAGCTTGAACAACTCGCCTGCCAAATGGTGAGAGGTGCCACCACCGGCCGAGCCATAGTTGAAGCGGCCAGGGTTCTTCTTGACTTCGTCCAAAAAGGCTTTGAAGTCGGCACCTTGAAACTTCTTGGGATTGACCACCAGCACCTGCGGCACATTGGCCACCAGGATCAGTGGCACCAGATCGCGCTCCAGGTCATAGTCAAGCTTGGGATACATGAAAGGCGCAATGGTGTGGTGCACCGCGCCCATGAAATAGCTGTAGCCATCGGGCGTACTCTTGGCTGCAACCCCGGCGCCCAAAGTACCGCCCGCGCCGCCCCGGTTGTCAACGATGAGTTGCTTACCCGTCAATTTGGAAAACTGCGCAGACATGGGCCGCGCAAAAGCGTCTGTTCCACCGCCAGCAGGAAAAGGCACGATCAAGGTCACGGGCTTGGCAGGCCAGGCGCTTTGGGCCTGTGCAACACCCGCCCCGGTGGCCGCGATCGAAGCGGCGTATTTGAGAACGCCGCGGCGATCCGTTTGGAAATTGAATGCTGTCATGGTTGTCTCCTCTTTGATGAATATCTGCCATAGAAAAAATGACGGAACTAAAAATACAAACGCGCCACGTCGTCCGAAACCGGCACATGGCCTTTTGCCAAGCCTAAGCGATAGCGATCGAGCTTGCGCAAGTCGTACAGGTAATTGACCATCAAGCCAAAAGATTGTTTGACGCCTTTGCCAGACATGTCGGCCGCCCAATGGATGTGCTCCACGCGCGCGCCATTGCCCAAATGGAAACGCGCAACAGGATCGGCCGGCCGTTCCTCGATCAGCTCTTTGCCCAGGTAATGCGCCGCGCAGCCCAAAAGCCATTGACGCAAGACCGACTTTTCCGGCAAAGTGGGCATCAGATCCAGCGCCGACAACACATGCTCGGCCGATGCAGGCTCAAACCCCACGGCACGGCCCAACTGGGATTTCAATTTTTCTGGCGTGGCCTCCAGCATGCGGCTGGCGTTTTTGTTGAGCCAGCCACGGAAACCCGGAATGGGCGACAAGGTGGCAAAAGTCTTGAGCTTGGGGAAATCCGAGCGCAGCGTCTCGACCACACGCTTGATCAGGGAATCCCCGAAACTCACCCCTTTGAGACCGGGCTGCGTGTTGCTGATGGAGTAAAAAATCGCGGTCGTGGCTTTGCTCAAATCCACGGCCTCAGCCGACTCGTCCAACAAAGGACTGATGCTGCTGGCGATCTCGTTCATGAACGCCACTTCCACAAAAATCAGCGGTTCATCGGGCAAACGCGGATGGAAAAAGCCGTAGCAACGGCGGTCCGAATCCAGCCTGTTTTTCACATCGCCCCAGCTCTTGATGTCGTGCACCGCTTCGTACTTGATCAGTTTCTCCACCAAGCTGGCGGGCGAATCCCAGCTGATGCGGCGCAACTCCAGAAAGGCGACGTCGAACCAGGTGGTGAACAGGTTCTCCAACTCGGCTTCCAAGGCCAGCAATCGCTTGTTCGATTTGAGCGCGGGCATCAAGTCCTGGCGTAAATCCACCAGAAAACGCATGCCCTCCGGGAACACCGCAAAACGTTGCAACAAGCGCGTGCGGGGCGACACCAAGGCCTTGCGCATGCGGATTTCGGCAACCCCTTCATCGGGCGTGCCCACAGCCAGCTCGTATTGCTCACGGGCTGCCCTGACCTTGGTCGCATCGGGTGCAAATTGTTCACTCATCAGCAACCAACAGTCCTGTCGCTGCTCAGGCGTGGCTTTGCTGTACCACTGGGCCACCCCCCTGGCCCGCTTGCCACCTTCCACCTCGCTCACGCTGGGGTCCACGATGGCTTGTAATTCGGTCAGGGTGCGCCGCAAAACACGCGGCGACAAGGCCTCTTCTTTTTGACGCAAAGTGGCGTTGAGGCGTTCTCGTGAAGAGCGCGCTGGAGGCCCTTTGTCAGCCGCGGCTTTGGCCGCTCTCACCTCCTGCTGGACATCTGGCACAACAGGCTGCTTGCTTTCTCGCTTGCCCGCAGGCAACCAACCTGCCACCGTGCGTCCAATCCATTCCGAAGTGCTCATGTGGGAACCCCAAGCTTGTCGTGTTCTGTGTTCACCGTGGCAATGCGGCTTTTGTTCTGGCGTGCGAGCTGCCGCAAGGCCTCGCGCTGCCGGGTCAGGTGTGTGCGCATGGCTGCCTCCGCGCCTTCGGCGTCGCGTGCTTTGAGGGCCGCGAAAATCGCCATGTGCTCGGCCAGAGACTGCGTCAAACGCCCCGGTGCCTTGAGTTGCTGCAAACGTGCGAGCTTGAGGATCTTGCGCAGATCCCCAATGACCTGCGCCAACCACTTGTTGCCCGCAATGGCGATGATGGCTTCATGGATGGCGAAATTGGCAGCGTAATAGTCGGGGATGCGGCCTTGCGCTGCGCTGTCTTCCAACTGCCGGTGCAGGCCCTCCAAAGCCAGGATGTCCGCATCACTGGCTTGCAAAGCCGCCTCGTAAGCACAACGCCCCTCCAACAAGGCGATGACTGGAAAGATATCGTCCAGATCTTGCTCTGTGACCTCGTTGACAAAGCATCCACGGCGCGGCTCATGCCGGATGAGCCCCTCTGCGGTCAGTACTTTCAGCGCTTCGCGCAGCGGCGTGCGCGAAATGGCCAGTTGCTCGCACAAGCGGCTCTCGTCCACAAATGCACCGGGTGGCAAGACCCCCGCAAAAATCAAGTCGCGCAACTGCTGCGCCACCTGATCGTGCAATGAATTGATGTGTCCTGCCATGTCGCGACTTTGGATAATTTTCTGTAATTACAGCTAATTACAACGGAAGTCCATGCTCCTTGTCGATAGCCAGACGGCACCCAAAGATCCAGAAAAACCCTGACAAAGCCATCCACAACACACCGCTGTCTGGTGGCTTCTGCGGTTCACACACAGATCCCTGTGTGACAGCCACGGTTGGTTTCATCTTTCAAAATGTTCGTCACACCAGCGTCCCTATTGACCAGCCCCCCATGACCGACATCACCGACATCACCGACATCACCGACTTCAATGCCAGCGAACTGTCTGAGCGCATCCACCAGGGAAAAATCTCCTGCACGGAGGTCATGCAGGCTTATCTGCAACGCATTGACAAGCTCAACCCACGCTACAACGCCATCGTCAATCTGGCCCCTGCAGACACGTTGATGGCTCAAGCTCGACAGTGCGACAAGGAGCTGGCACAGAGCCAATCCCGAGGCTGGCTGCATGGCATCCCACAAGCCATCAAAGACACAGGGCATGCGCTGGGCTTTCCCTCCACATTGGGCAGTCGGCTTTTGGCACAGCAAATGCCCCGGGCGGACAGCATCATGACCGCACGCATGAAAGCCGCTGGCGCCATCGTGATCGGCAAGACCAACATGCCCGAATTGGGCTTGGGCTCACACACCTTCAACGACTTGTTCGGTGCCACACCCAACGCGTGGGACAGCAGCGTGAGTGCAGGCGGCAGCAGCGGCGGCGCGGCGGTGGCGCTGGCCCAACGCATGTTGCCTGTGGCCGATGGCTCGGACTTCATGGGCAGCCTGCGCAACCCGGCGGGCTGGAACCACCTGTTTGGCATGCGCCCTTCGCAAGGCCGGGTGCCTTACGGCCCGGGTGCCGATGTGTGGGTGGACCAACTGGGCACCGAAGGGCCCATGGCCCGCAGCGTGCAAGACCTGGCAAGGCTCCTGGCCACACAGTCGGGCCGCGACCGTCGTCAGCCGCTGTCAATCAACGCTGCGCTGGACGTCTCGGACATCCAGTACACGCCAGATGCACTCCAGGGATTGCGGGTCGGATGGCTGGGAGATCTGGGCCGCCATCTGGCCATGGAAGACGGTATCTTGAACGTCTGCGAAGATGCGTTGCGTGTGATGCAAAAAGCGGGAGCCCATGTGGAGTCGACCGCGCCGGGCTTTGACACAGAGGCTTTGTGGGCATGCTGGCTGGTCTGGCGCCGTGCGCTGGTGGGCCCCAAAGCCGCTGCGCTGATGCAACTGCCTGGCGCCCGTGAAACACTCAAACCTGAAGTGTTATGGGAATACGACAACTCGCTCACGCTGTCCTACATGGATTTCCAGCGGGCCAGCCAGCATCGCACCAGGTTCTACAACCAGCTGCTTCAGATGTTCGAGCGCTTCGATGTGCTGGCCCTGCCTGTGGCGCAAGCTTGGCCTTTTCCGCTGGAAGAACGCTGGCCGCAAAAAATCGGCGAACGCCCGATGGACACCTATCACCGCTGGATGGAGTGCACCATCTACGCCACCTTGGCGGGTTTGCCCGCGATCAGCCTGCCCGCTGGCTTTCACCCCACCCAGCCTTGGCCCATGGGTATCCAGCTGATTGGCAAGCCGCAAGGAGATGTGGCTTTGTTGCAGGTGGCAGCGGCCTACGAAGCCGTGCGCAGCGACTGGCTGCAACGCCGACCTTCTTGATTCAAGTCGCAGCGGCTCGTCGACCACACCAGAACCAGAAAGCTGCGCCCAAAACGATCATTGGCAGACACAGCCACTGCCCCATGCTCATGCCCAAGCTCAAGAGGCCCAGATGCGCATCGGGTTCACGGAAATACTCGGCCACGAAGCGGAACACGCCGTAACCGAACAGGAAAGCAAAGGCCACCTGCCCTTGCGCCCTAGGCTTGCGGGCGTACAGCCACAGCAGCACAAACAGCAAGACACCTTCCATCAGGAACTGGTAGATCTGCGAGGGATGACGGGGCAAATCACCCGTACCACGGAACAGCATGGCCCAAGGCAGGCTCGGGTCGGCGACGCGACCCCAGAGTTCGCCGTTGATGAAGTTGCCAATGCGCCCAGCGGCCAAGCCCGTGGGCACACAAGGCGCCACAAAGTCCATCACTTGCAAGAACGGCCGCTTGCGCGACCACGCAAACCAGACCATGGAGGCCATCACGCCCAGCATGCCGCCATGAAAGCTCATGCCGCCTTGCCAGACCGCCAAAACTTCCAGCGGATGCGAGGCGTAATAGCCGGGTTTGTAAAACAGGCAATAACCGATGCGACCGCCCAGCACCACGCCGAGCACGCCCAGGAACAGGATGTCTTCTACATCCTGGCGCGTCCACTCGGACAAACGCGAGAACGGCAAGTGGTGCAGACGGCACGTGCCCAACCAGTAAAACAGCGCAAAAGCGGCCAGGTAGGTCAAGCCATACCAATGGACAGCCAAAGGGCCCAGTTGCAGGGCGACGGGATCGATTTGAGGGTGGATCAGCATGGGGAGCGATTGTGCCCGCAATGTGGGGCACGCATCAGCATGCTGTCCAACACAGTTGTATCAACCCAGCAGCGACAAATCGCGCACAGCGCCCTTGTCGGCCGAGGTGGCCAGCAAGGCATAGGCCTTCAATGCCGCTGAAATTTTGCGTGGGCGTGGCAAGGCTGGCTTCCAGCCCAGCTTGTCTTGCTCCACACGGCGCTTGGCCAGCTCCTCGTCGCTCACCAGCACGTTGATCGAACGGTTAGGGATGTCGATGCGGATGCGGTCGCCATTGCGCACCAAACCGATGGTGCCACCCGCTGCTGCTTCGGGCGAGCAGTGGCCAATCGACAAGCCCGAAGTACCACCTGAGAAACGACCGTCGGTCAGCAAGGCGCAGGCTTTGCCCAGGCCTTTGGATTTGATGTAGCTCGTGGGGTACAGCATTTCCTGCATGCCGGGGCCGCCTTTGGGGCCTTCGTAGCGCACGACCACGATGTCGCCCGCCTTGACCTTGTCGCTCAGGATGTTCTCCACGGCTTCGTCTTGCGACTCGACCACGTGGGCCGGGCCTTCAAACACCAGCAGGCTGTCGTCCACGCCTGCGGTCTTCACCACACAGCCGTCCAGCGCGATGTTGCCGCGCAGCACGGCCAAGCCACCTTCCTTATTGAA
The DNA here is from genome assembly GCF_030158565.1 of Limnohabitans sp. GTDB lineage: Bacteria > Pseudomonadota > Gammaproteobacteria > Burkholderiales > Burkholderiaceae_C > Limnohabitans_A. Next base: position 42,267 of record NZ_JAOASQ010000037.1, read on the forward strand.
GGCGTGCTCAATGGAGCGGATGCAGCCTTCGGCGCGGTCGGTGTCCAGGCTTGGCCAACGGGTGTTCTGGCTGAAAGCCACTTGCGATGGGATGCCTGCAGGGCCAGCCATGTAAAAGTGCTTGACCGCATCCGACGGGTTACGGGCGATGTCCCACTGGTCCAGCGCGTCTTTCATGGTCTTGGCGTGCACGGTGGGCACGTCGGTGTGCAGACGGCCTGCGCGGTCCAACTCGCCCAGAATGCCCATGATGCCGCCAGCGCGGTGCACGTCTTCGATGTGGTACTTGTTGGTGTTGGGCGCGACCTTGCACAGCTGGGGCACGATCTTCGACATGCGGTCGATGTCGGCCATGGTGAATTCAATCTCGGCTTCCTGGGCAATCGCCAGCAGGTGCAAGATGGTGTTGGTCGAGCCGCCCATGGCGATGTCGAGCGCGATCGCGTTTTCAAAGGCCTTGAAGCCCATGGAACGGGGCAGCAAGGTGTCATCGCCCTGCTCGTAGTAGCGCTTGGCCATGTCCACGATGGTGCGACCGGCTTGCTTGAACAGCTGCTCGCGGTCAGCGTGTGTGGCCACCACGGTGCCGTTGCCGGGCAAGGCCAGGCCCAAGGCCTCGGCCAGACAGTTCATCGAGTTGGCGGTGAACATGCCGGAGCAGGAACCGCAGGTCGGGCAAGCCGAACGTTCGATTTCGGCCAGGTCGGCATCGCTCACCTTGTCGTCGGCCGCCATCACCATGGCGTCGATCAGGTCGAGCTTTTTGAACTCCATGACTTGCGTCTGGGGGTTGGCCAGGCGCACCTTGCCCGCTTCCATGGGGCCGCCGGACACAAAAATGACCGGGATGTTCAGGCGCATGGCGGCCATCAGCATGCCGGGGGTGATCTTGTCGCAGTTGGAGATGCAGACGATCGCGTCAGCACAGTGCGCGTTGACCATGTACTCAACCGAGTCGGCAATGATGTCCCGGCTGGGCAGCGAATACAGCATGCCGTCGTGGCCCATGGCAATGCCGTCGTCCACGGCAATCGTGTTGAATTCCTTGGCCACGCCGCCAGCGGCTTCAATCTCGCGGGCCACCAGCTGGCCCAGGTCTTTCAGGTGCACGTGGCCGGGCACGAACTGGGTGAAGGAGTTGGCGATGGCGATGATCGGCTTGCTGAAGTCATCGTCCTTCATGCCCGTGGCGCGCCACAGGGAACGGGCACCCGCCATGTTGCGGCCAGCGGTGGATGTTTTTGAGCGGTAAGCGGGCATTCAAGGCTCCTGTCGGAAATACATGAAAAAAGTCATCGGATTATGGCCCAGCACAAGCATGCGCTGGTCACGCAAGACAAAGACTCAGTCACCTGTAAGTCAATCACCCCAAAATCCGGATCCAGCTACACTCGCAGCCAAGAGCTCCTTGGGCTCGCCCCCCGATCCTTTTAACCCACAAGGTACCGACATGAAAAAATTCGTTCTTGCCCTGGCCATGACCGCTGCCGCCGCAGCCCCTGCTTTTGCTGACCTGGCATTGGCCACCTCCAAAAACTGCATGGCTTGCCATGCAGTTGACAAAAAACTGGTGGGCCCCAGCTACAAAGATGTGGCCGCCAAGTACAAAGCTGACAAGTCGGCTGTCGACAAGCTCGCCACCAAAATCGTCAAAGGCGGTTCGGGCGTTTGGGGTGCAGTGCCCATGCCAGCCAACCCTCAGGTGAATGAAGCGGAAGCCAAAAAATTGGCCGCTTGGGTCTTGAGCGCCAAGTAATTAGCCCACCGTTGGCTTTGGCCTCATCAAAAAAACCCGCTGAAAACAGCGGGTTTTTTGTTTTTGGGAACTCACACGCTGTGGGTCCCCATGCCCGATCAGATCAAAGGCCGATGGCTGCGATACCGGCTTTGGCAATCTGGGCGTCTTCATTGGACTTGACCCCGCTCACGCCCACTGCGCCAAGACAAGCGCCGTCTTTCATGATCGGCACGCCACCTTCGAGCATGCCTTCCACGGCAGGAGCCGACAGGAAGGAGTAACGACCGCCGTTGATGACGTCTTCATACACTTTGCTTTCGCGCTGACCCAGCGCTGCTGTGTGAGCCTTGGCTGGCGCAATGTGCGAAGAAATGGGAGGCGCACCGTTCAGGCGCTGGAAGTGCAAAAGGTGGCCGCCCGCATCGACGATGGCAATGCTGACGTTCCAATTGTTTTTCTGGGCTTCGGCTTGAGCGGCTGCGGCAATGGCTTGCACGTCGGACAGTTCGAGAACGGATTGTGTTTTCATGATGTGTTTGAAAGGGAAAAAACAAATGGCAAGCATACACGGGCTCACCTGCACGAATTGCACACTTGAGCGCAAAAGTGCTTCACCCGGATAACCCCATTCCTTCGCGGATATTGCCAGCTTGCGACTGGCCCACCCTACAATGTAATGGCCCTGAATGCAGGGTTTGAACAGGAGACACACATGAGCGACCTTCGCACACTGAACACCACCGACTGGGGCCACAACAGTGCCGCCACACGCAACCGCGTGTTACGCAACACCTACTGGCTGCTGGCCCTGAGCCTCTTGCCCACCGTTTTGGGCGCCTGGCTGGGCGTGGCCACCGGTATCACCGCCACACTGACAGGTGGTTTGGGCTTGATCGTGTTTCTGGCTGGGGCCTTTGGCTTTATGTTCGCTATCGAGAAAACCAAGAACTCTGCCGCTGGCGTGCCTGTGCTGCTGGGCTTTACGTTCTTCATGGGCTTGATGCTCTCGCGCATGATCGCCATGGTGCTGGGCTTTAAAAACGGCTCTGACCTGATCATGACCGCGTTTGCGGGCACCGCCGGGGTGTTCTTCGTCATGGCCAGCCTGGCCAGTACCATCAAGCGTGACCTGTCGGGCATGGGCAAATGGTTGATGGTCGGCGCTTTGGCCATCATGATCGGCGGCATCATCAACGTGTTCGTCGGCTCCAGCGTGGGCATGATGGTGATCTCGGTCATGGCCATTGGCATCTTCAGCGCCTACATGCTGTACGACCTCAAGCAGATCGTTGACGGCGGCGAGACCAACTACATCAGCGCCACCCTGGCCCTGTACCTGGACATCTTGAACGTGTTCCAGAGCCTGCTGGCCCTCTTGGGCATCATGGGCGGCGAGCGCGACTGAACACCCTTCCCGCACAGCAAAAAGGCTCCCAAGGGAGCCTTTTTTCATGGTTCGTCGCCAGCCTCACGCCAGCTCGAACACCGCCATGCTCTCCACGTGCGCCGTGTGGGCAAACATGTTGATGACGCCTGCGCTCACGCAGCGGTAACCCGCGCGGTGCACCAGCAAGCCAGCGTCGCGCGCCAAGGTGGCTGGGTTGCAGCTGACATACACGATGCGCTTGGGCGGGGTCCAGCCTTGGCGCAGTTCTTGGTTCTCGTGCAGCTCGGCCAGGGCTTTGGACAAAGCGAATGCACCCTCTCGCGGTGGGTCCACCAGCCATTTGTCGGCCGTGCCATCGGCGACCAGCATCTCAGGCGTCATCTCGAACAGGTTGCGCGCCACAAAACTCGTGGGGGCCAGAGGCTGCCCTTCAGGTCGATCGGCCTGGTTGCGGGCGTAGTTGTCGCGCGAGCGGGCCACCAAGGTCTCTGCGCCCTCGATGCCCAGCACCTCGGCTGCCTGCGTGGCAATCGGCAAGGTGAAGTTGCCCAAACCGCAAAACCAGTCGATCACGCGTTCGTTCTTTTGCGCTTGCAACAAACGCAGCGCACGGGCCACCAGCACGCGGTTGATGAAAGGGTTGACCTGAGTGAAATCGGTGGGGCGGAACGGCATGGTGATGCCAAAGTCGGGCAAGCCGTAGCTCAGCTGTGGGCCGCCCGTCTCGAGCAAATGCACCGTGTCCGGCCCTTTGGGCTGCAGCCACCATTGCACCTGGTGCTGCTCGCCAAAGGCGCGCAGTTTGGCCAGATCACCCTCGCTCAAAGGCTCCAGGTGGCGCAGGACCATGGCGGTGACCTCATCACCGCAGGCCAGCTCGATCTGGGGCAAGGTTTCACGGGCTTCCATTTGAGCGATCAGGGCACGCAGGGGCATCAACATGGCGCTGACATGGGGCGGCAAAATGCGGCAGACCTTCATGTCGGCAATGTAGCGGCTCTTGCGCTCGTGGAAACCAATCAGGACTTCGCCCTTCTTGATCACATAGCGCACCGACATGCGGGCGCGGTAGCGGTAGCCCCATGTGGGCCCTTCGATCGGACGCAGCATGGTGTCGGCTTTGACTTTGCCCAGGTGCCAGAGGTTGTCTTCGAGCACGCGCTGCTTGATGGCCACTTGCGCAGAAGCCTCCAGATGTTGCATCTTGCAGCCGCCACAAGCGCCACTGTGCAAACCAAAATGCGGGCAACCAGGCGTGACACGCTGGGAGGATTCCGAGTGGATCTCGGTGACGGTGCCCTGCTCCCAGTTGTTCTTTTTGCGACCGACCTGGACAGAGACCACTTCAAAAGGCAAGGCGCCTTCGATGAAAACCACTTTGCCGTCAGGGCGGCGGGCGATGCCTTGGGCATCCATGTCCAGAGAGCCGACGCGCAACCAGCCTTCGGGCAAATCGTCGCTGTTGGGGGCTTCGTGTTGGGGGATGGAGAGTTCTTGTTTTTCGCTCATGCCCCGATTGTCTCATTGGGCCAGGCGCAAATTCAGACCCAGGCCTGCAGGTATTCCTGCCAATGCGGCTCTTGGCCCGCCAAGGCGGCCACATTGTCTTTGACGAACTGGATTTCCTGCATGTATTCGGCCTCGGTCAGGCCGCCGCGCATTTTTTGAAAGCGGCAATACAGCAAATAGGTGTTCATCACATCGGTTTCGCAGTAACGGCGCACGTCTTCGGTTTGACCCGCCAGAAACTGCTCGTAGACTTGCGAGCCGTCCATGCCCAGCTTGCCCGGGAAACCGCACAATTTGGCCATCGCGTCCATGGGCGCGTTGTTGCGCGGGGTGTACTTGGCCAGCAAGTCCATGAGGTCCAGATGGCGCATGTGGTAACGCGAAATGTAGTTGTTCCACTTGAACTCGCGGTCGCTGCCATGCGTGCCCTCGCCCAAGTCCCAGTACTTGTCGGCCACCACCCCATGCTGCAAGCCACGGTAATGCAGCACCGGCAGGTCAAAGCCACTGCCGTTCCAGCTCACCAGTTGCGGCTCGTGTTTTTCGATGACGTTGAAGAAGGTCTGAACGATGCGGCCTTCGCTTTGGCCATCGCGGTCCACAAAGGAATGGACGCGCAAGCCCTCGGCATTGCGAAAAACACAGCTGATCGCCAGCACTTTTTGCAGGTACAGGGGCATGAAATCGCTTTGCCCCTGGGCTGCGCGTTCGGCCTTCCACTGGGCATGCACCTGGGCATCGGTCAGCTCGGGCGATGCGCCATTCAGACGCCGCCAGCCGGCCATGTCGGGAATGGTCTCAATGTCAAAGACCAGGACAGGCCAAGCCATGCAGGACTTTCAGCGGGCGGGCAAAAACTTGGCCGGATCGACTGGCTTACCCTGACGGCGCACCTCGAAGTGCAGCTTGACACGGTCGGCATCGGTGTTGCCCATCTCGGCGATCTTTTCGCCCTTGCGCACTTTCTGGTCTTCTTTGACCAGCAGTTTCTGGTTATGGGCGTAGGCCGTCAAGAAGGTGTTGTTGTGCTTCAAGATGATCAAGTTGCCATAGCCACGCAGACCTGAACCGGCGTAAACCACTTGACCATCTGCGGATGCCATCACGGCATCACCGGCCTTGCCCGCAATGTCCAGCCCTTTGTTCTTTGAATCGTCAAAGCCACCAATCAATGTGCCATTCGAGGGCCAGATGAAACCCAAGCCCTCGTCGGCAACCACCGATGCAGCGGACGGATTGACAGGCGCAGGCTTGGCGGATGGGGTGGCCGCTGGCATTTCTGCGCTCGAAGTGACGGGCCGAACCACGACGCCCGAAGCTTCGACAGCCGCGCCCGGGGGCGCAACCCGCAAAACCTGCCCCACCTCGATCACATCGGGATTGCTCAGGTTGTTCCAGCGCGCCAAATCGCGCCTGGACTGACCGTGCTCCAAACCGATGCGGGTCAGGGTCTCGCCGCGTTGAACGGTGTAATAGCCCGGTTTGCCCGCATTTTCTGCACCGGGCAAAACCTTGGCAGGGGCCGCAGGCGCATCGACAACGCCGGTGCCCGTTCGCGAACTGGCGATGCGGTCTTCGACGGGCGCCATGACACGGGGGGCTGAAGAGCAGCCCACCAATACAGCGGCACCGATCGTCAATGCAAAAAAGGATGAGATGCGTTGAAGTTCAATCATGAATTCTTTCATTTAAGCAACGCCGGATTTTAGAGGCACAAAATGCACGGCCTCCAACACCTGGCGATCAAATCCTTCGGCGGTCCGAAGAATCACCACCAAAGCCTGATGGCCTGCCGGTGTGATCGTCGGCGCCACCAATCGCCCACCAACAGCCAACTGGTCCAGCCAAGCCTGGGGCACGGATTCACCGCCAGCCGCCGAGATGATGCCTGCGTATGGCCCGCCTTTGGGGTAGCCCAGCATGCCATCGCCAAAAATCAAATGGACATTGTGCAAGCGCAAAGGACGCAGATTCTCTCGCGATTTTTCGTGCAAGCCACGCAGGCGCTCAAGGCTGTAAACCTCTGTGGCCACATGGCTGAGCACCGCAGCCTGGTAGCCGCACCCTGTGCCGATTTCCAGAATGCGGCCCAATTTGCCCGAAATGCCCTCACGCATCAACTCGATCATGCGGGCCACCACATTGGGCTTGGAGATGGTCTGCCCTAAGCCAATCGGCAAACTGGTGTCTTCATAGGCTTGCACTGCCAAGGCGGTTTCCACAAAACGGTGGCGCTCCACCAAGCCCATGGCCTGCAGCACCATCGGGTCTTGCAAACCCTGAGCGGCCAAGTTGCTGACCATGCGGGCACGCAAAGGGCCATAATCCATGCCCATGCCCAAGCCCGAGCGCAAAGGCGCCGATCGTTGCGCAGGTGAAGTGCCTGCCACAGCCTTGCTGGGCACAGGCTTAGGCGTGGGCATGGCCACAGGTCTTTGAGTGCCCACAAGGGGCGCCGGGGTACGGGTAGTGCGTGGTGCCCCAAGTGCGGGCAATTTGGCAGGGAAACCGGGGCGCTGACTCATGCAGGCTCCGTCACATGTAAACGTTCAAATGCACGCGACCACAGGTCGAGCGACTGGTGTTCGGTCAAATCCACCTTCAGCGGCGTGACCACCATGTGCCCCAGTTTGGCCGCGTGAAAGTCCGTGCCTTCGCTGTCGTCCATCGCAGGCCCTGCGTTGCCGATCCAGTACATGGTCTGGCCACGGGGGTCCACCTGCGTGATCACAGGCTCTGCCGAGTGGCGGCGCCCCAAACGGCACAACTGAGGTGCACGGATCTGCTCCAGTGGCAAATTCGGGATGTTCACATTCAACAACCAAGGCTGTGCATGGAGCAAGTCACCCGACTGCATTTGGGCGATCAGCTGTTTGATCTTTTGCGCCGCAGCATCCACATGGGCCCAGCCTTTTTCCATTTGCGATACCGCGATGGCCGGGATGCCGAACAGATAGCCCTCCATCGCCGCGCCCACGGTACCCGAATACAAGGTGTCATCGCCCATGTTGGCACCGTTGTTGATGCCGGAGACCACCAGATCAGGTCGGTAGCCGAGCAAACCCGTCAAAGCAATGTGCACGCAATCGGCGGGGGTGCCGTTGACATAACGAAAACCATTGTCAGCGCGGTTCACATACAACGGGGTGTGCAAAGTCAGAGCGTTCGATTTGGCGCTGTTGTTGTGCTCGGGCGCGACCACCTCCACATCGGCGATGGTTTTGAGCGCTTCATAAAGCGCCACGATCCCCTCTGCGCGAAAGCCATCGTCGTTCGAGATGAGAATTTTCATGTGGGGTTCCAGTGTGGACTCCGATTGTAGAGGGCCCTCCTTCGGCGGATGTGACAAAACGCAGCGAAATCCCGGTCGCTCGGGGGACATAAATTCAGCAGCGCCATCCCTACCATCGTCCGCAGTCCAAAACACACACCTCAGGAGACATTGAATGCACGCATGGCTTTGCGAAAACCCCATTGGCGTTGACGCGCTGACCTGGAAAGAGCTGCCCACCCCCACACCCTCGGCGGGTCAGGTACTGCTCAAAATTGAGGCGGCCAGCCTCAACTTTCCAGACCTCTTGATCGTTCAAAACAAGTACCAGATGAAGCCCGAGCTGCCTTTCGTGCCGGGTTCTGAATACGCGGGCGTTGTCGAAGCCGTGGGCGAAGGCGTCACCCACCTGAAAGTCGGCCAATCAGTGGCATGCCTGTCGGGCACCGGCGGATTTGGCACCCACACCCTGGCACCCGCCAAGCTGTGCATGCCGCTGCCCGCGGGCTTTCCAGCCGTCGATGCGGCCGCGTTCATCATGACCTACGCCACCTCGCACCATGCGCTGGTGGATCGCGCCGCCCTCAAAGCCGGAGAAACCGTGCTGGTATTGGGCGCTGCAGGCGGTGTTGGCACAGCGGCCATCCAAATCGCCAAAGCGATGGGGGCCAAAGTGATCGCGGCCGCATCGACCGATGAAAAATGCGCTTTGTGCAAAACCTTGGGCGCAGACGCCACCATCAACTACAGCACCGAAAACCTGCGCGAAGCCCTCAAGACCTTGACCGAAGGCAAAGGGCCCGATGTGATTTACGACCCGGTGGGCGGCGAGTTTGCAGAACCGGCTTTCCGCTCCATCGCTTGGCGCGGCCGTTATCTGGTGGTGGGCTTTGCAGGTGGCCCTATTCCAACCCTGCCCCTGAATTTGCCTTTGCTCAAAGGCGCTTCTTTGGTGGGTGTGTTCTGGGGCGACTTCGCCCGCCGCGAACCCCATGCCAATGCCGCCATGATGGCCGAGCTGGCCCAGTGGTACGGCCAAGGCAAGATCAAACCCGTGATTGACAGCACCATGCCCATGGCCGACCTGAAGGCAGCCTATGCCCACATGGGTTCACGTGGCGTGAAGGGCAAGCTGGTGATGGTCAACTGATCCTCGCCAACCCAAGAAAAAAGCCCTTGCATTGCTGCAAGGGCTTGATTTACTTGGGGTGGCTGATGGGGCTCGAACCCACGACAACAGGAATCACAATCCTG
>NZ_JAOASQ010000038.1 GCF_030158565.1 Limnohabitans sp.
ACCAGCAGCGCGAAGACTTCAAGCGCCTGGGCGTGCTGGGCGACTGGGAGCGCCCTTACCGCACCATGGACCCGGCCAACGAAGCGGGCGAAATCCGCGCCTTCAAGCGCGTGATCGAGCGCGGCTTTGTGTACCGGGGCCTCAAGCCCGTGTACTGGTGCTTCGACTGCGGCTCGTCGCTGGCCGAATTCGAGATCGAATACGCCGACAAAAAGAGCGACACGCTGGACGTGGCTTTTGAAGCCGACAACAACGCTGCGCTTGCCGCCGCCTTTGGCCTGCCCAAGCTGCCCGGCGAGGGCAGCAAAAAAGCCTTTGCCGTGATCTGGACCACCACCGCCTGGACGATTCCTGCCAACCAGGCGCTCAATGCCCACCCCGAGCTGGAATACGCGCTGGTGGACACGCCCCGTGGCGTGCTGCTGCTGGCCGCCAGCCTGGTCGAGAAATGCCTGGAGCGCTACAAGTTGGAAGGCACCGTGATCGCCACCGCTGTGGGCGAGAAGCTGCGCGGCCTGGTGTTCCGCCACCCGCTGCACGACACCGTGACCGCTGAAGAAGGCGGCCCCTACAGCTACCGCCGCACATCGCCGCTGTACCTGGCCGATTACGTGACCGCCACCGACGGCACGGGCATCGTGCACTCGGCCCCGGCCTATGGCGTGGACGACTTCAACTCCTGCGTGGCCCACGGCCTGAAATACGACGACATCCTGAACCCGGTGCAGGGCAACGGCGTGTACGCGCCCGAGTTGCCCTTCTTTGGCGGCCAGCACATCTGGAAAGCCTGCGCCCGCGTGATCGAGGTGCTGGGCCAAAGCGACCGCCTGATGTCCACCGTGGAAATCACCCACAGCTACCCGCACTGCTGGCGTCACAAAACCCCCGTGATCTACCGTGCCGCCGCCCAATGGTTTGTGCGCATGGACGAGGGCGAGGGCGTGTTCACCAAAGACAAGGCCCCCAAGACCCTGCGCCAGCTGGCCTTGGACGCCATCGAGCAAACCCAGTTCTACCCCGAGAACGGCAAAACCCGCCTGCGCGACATGATCGCCAACCGCCCCGACTGGTGCATCTCGCGTCAGCGCTCGTGGGGCGTGCCGGTGCCCTTCTTCCTGCACAAGGACAGCGGCGAGCTGCACCCACGCACCATGGAAATCCTCGATCAGGCCGCTGACATCGTCGAAAAAGGCGGCATCGAAGCCTGGAGCCGCGTGACGGTGGAAGACATCCTGGGCGCAGCCGATGCGCCCAGCTACACCAAGAGCACCGACATTCTGGAAGTCTGGTTCGACTCCGGCTCTACCTTCCGCCATGTGCTGCGCGGCAGCCACAAGGACGCCTATGGCGTGCCCCCCTTCCACGCCGAAGGGCCTGAGGCCGACCTGTACCTGGAAGGCCACGACCAGCACCGCGGTTGGTTCCACTCGTCGCTGCTGCTGGGCTGCGCGCTGGAAGGCCGTGCGCCCTACCGGGGCCTGTTGACCCACGGCTTTGCCACCGACGGCCAAGGCCGCAAGATGAGCAAGTCGCTGGGCAACACCGTCGAGCCGCAAACCATCACGTCCAAGATGGGTGCAGAAATCGTGCGCCTGTGGGTGGCCTCGACCGACTATTCGGGCGACCTGAACATCGACGACAAAATCCTGGCCCGCGTGGTCGACGCCTACCGCCGCATCCGCAACACCCTGCGCTTCTTGCTGGCGAACGTGAGCGACTTCGACCCGGCCACCGACACCGTGCCCGACGACCAGCTGCTGGAGATCGACCGCTTTGCCCTGGCCCGTGCGGCCCAGTTGCAAGCCGACATCCGCGCCCACTTCGACGCGTACGAATTCCACCCCGTGGTCAGCAAGCTGCAGGTTTACTGCTCGGAAGACCTGGGCGCGTTCTACCTGGACGTGCTGAAAGACCGCCTGTACACCACCGCGCCCAAATCGCTGGCCCGCCGTAGCGCACAAACGGCGCTGTACCGCATCACCCACGGCATGCTGCGCTGGATGGCGCCGTTCCTGTCCTTCACCGCCGAGGAAGCTTGGAGCAGCTTCGGCAGCTCCGAGTCCATCTTCATGGAGCAATTCAGCGACTTCGGCGCCCCCGACACTGCACTGCTGGCCAAGTGGGGCCGCATCCGCGACATCCGCGATCTGGTCAACAAGGACATCGAAGTGGTCCGCGCAGCAGGCCAAGTGGGCGCATCCCTGCAAGCCGACATCACACTGACGGCACCTGCAGATGACCACGCCCTGCTGTCCAGCCTGGGCGCAGACATCAAGTTCGTGTTCATCACCTCCAAAGTCACCTTGCAAGCAGGCGATACTTTGGCCGTGCAAGTGGCGGCCAGCCAGGCCGTCAAGTGCGAGCGCTGCTGGCACTACGCCGACGACGTGGGCCATGACGCCGCGCACCCCACCATTTGCGGCCGCTGCGTGAGCAACCTGCATGGCGCGGGTGAAACCCGCCAGATCGCCTGACCCTCAAGGAAGCACGCATGGCCAGCTCGAAAAAATTTGCCAAAAGCGGCTCAGGCCAAGGCTTGGTGCTCTGGCTGGGCATCGCCCTGCTGGTGCTGCTGATCGACCAGTTCACCAAGGTCTTGGTGCTGGGCGCTTTCCAGCTGGGCGACAGCACACCGGTCACCTCGTTTTTCAACTTGGTGCGGGTGCACAACCACGGCGCGGCGTTTTCCTTCCTGGCCGGTGCGGGCGGCTGGCAACGCTGGTTCTTCACAGGCATTGGCGTGGTCGCAGCCCTGTTCATGTTGTGGATGCTGCGCTCGCATGCCGGTCAGACCCTGTTTTGCCTGGCCATCTCGCTCATCCTGGGCGGCGCTGTGGGCAACGTGATCGACCGCCTGCTGCATGGCTACGTGGTCGACTTCCTCGACTTCTTCTGGGGCAGCTGGCACTTCCCCGCCTTCAACGTGGCCGACAGCGCCATCACGTTGGGCGCAGGCCTGCTGATCCTCGACGAAATTTTGCGCGTACGGCGCGGGCGTTGAAACGCATCGCACGCACCTTGAGCCCCACTGCGTTGGCCATAGGGCGGTGCGGATGGCCGATTTGCTGGCGCGAAGCGACTGATGAGGCCGTCTGCAGCGCCCTATGGCCAACACCCTCAACGTCCAGATCTCAGGTAAGCTCTTCCCCCTGATTGAAAAAACGGAGACGCCCATGCCTGGCTTGTTGCCCCACATCGACCCTGACGGTCTGCTCGAATTTTCGGTGGTCTACACCGACCGCGCCCTGAACCACATGTCCAAGCGCTTTGGCGGTGTCATGACCGACATCTCGCGCATGCTCAAGAACGTTTATGGTGCCCACTCGGTGGCGCTGGTGCCTGGCAGCGGAACCTTTGGCATGGAGTCGGTGGCCCGCCAGTTCGCCACGAACCAACACGTCATGGTGATCCGCAACGGCTGGTTCAGCTTCCGCTGGACACAAATCTTTGACATGGGCCAGATCCCCAAGAGCCACAGCGTGCTCAAGGCCCGCCGCATCGCGGCTGGCTCGCAAGCGGCCTGGGCACCTGCACCGATTGAAGAAGTCAAAGCCGCCATTGCCGCTGAAAAGCCCGCACTGGTGTTTGCACCACACGTGGAAACCGCCGCCGGCATGATCTTGCCCGACGATTACCTCAAGGCTGTGGCCGATGCCGTGCACGCTGTGGGCGGTTTGCTGGTGCTGGACTGCATTGCCTCGGGTGCCATGTGGGTGGACATGAAAGCCACCGGCGTGGACCTGCTGATCAGCGCGCCGCAAAAAGGCTGGAGCAGCTCGCCTTGCTGCGCCATGGTCATGATGAGCGAACGCGCCCGTCAAGCGATTGACGGCACCACCAGCACCACCTTCGCCATGGACCTGAAAAAATGGCTGCAAGTGATGGAAACCTACGAAGGCGGTGGCCACATGTACCACACCACCTTGCCCACCGATGCTTTGCTGCGCCTGCAAGAAGCCATGCTGGAAACCGAAGCCTATGGCTTTGCCAAAGTGCGCGAAGAACAAATGGCGCTGGGCCGACAGGTGCGTGCTTTGCTGCTGGAACACGGCTTCCCGAGTGTGGCTGCACCGGGCTTTGAAGCACCCGGCGTGGTCGTGAGTTACACCACCGACCCTGACATCCAGAGCAGCAAGAAGTTCCTGGCCCTGGGCTTGCAAACCGCCGCAGGCGTGCCGCTGCAGTGCGATGAACCGGCCGACTTCCGCACCTTCCGCATGGGCCTGTTCGGTCTGGACAAATGGCACCAAGTGCCGCGCACCCTGCAAATCTTGCGCGAAGCGCTGGAGACCATCGCACCCAAGGCCAAACTGGCCGCGTGATCGGACGCGCTGAGCGCCCACAAAAAAACCGCTGCCCTTGAGGGTCAGCGGTTTCTTTCATTCAGCGCCGTGTGGATGGGCATCCGGCGCCGAAGCGCCGACGCCCAAGGCTCACAACGTGATGATGGTGCAACCCGTGGTTTTGCGCGCTTCCAAAGCGATGTGCGCGTCCTGGATTTGTGCCAGCGGGAAGGTCTGGTCGATGTGGATCTTGACCTTGCCGCTGGTCACGGCTTCGAACAAATCGTCGGCCATCTCTTGCGTGCTTTCGCGCGTGGTGATGTGGCTGAACAAAGTCTGGCGCGTCACATAGATGGAGCCCTTGGGGCCGAGGATGCCCGGTGCAAACGGCGCCACGGCACCGGATGCGTTGCCAAAGCTGGCCATCAAACCAAAGGGGGCCAGGCAGTCGAGCGACTTGTCCCAAGTGTCTTTGCCCACCGAGTCGTAAACCACTTTGACGCCCTTGCCACCGGTGATCTCTTTGACCTTGGCCTGGAAGTCATCGGTCGAGTAGTTGATGCAGAACTCCGCGCCATTGGCCAAGGCCAGCGCGCATTTGGCATCACTGCCTGCGGTGCCAATCAGGCGCAAGCCCAGGGCCTTGGCCCACTGGCTGGCGATCAGGCCCACGCCACCGGCTGCGGCATGGAACAGCACAAAGTCACCGGCTTTGAGGCCGCCCTGGGGGAGTGTGCGCTTGAGCAAATATTGTGCTGTCAGGCCCTTGAGCATCATGGCCGCACCCGTCTCAAACGAGATCGCATCGGGCAGCTTGCACACGCACTTGGCGGGCATCACGCGCACTTCGCAGTAGCTGCCGGGCGGCTGGCTGGCATAGGCTGCGCGGTCACCGACTTTGAGGTGCGTGACGCCCTCACCCACGGCTTCGACCACGCCCGAGGCTTCCATGCCCAGCTTGAGCGGCATGGGCAAGGTGTACAGGCCGCTGCGCTGGTACACGTCGATGAAATTCAGACCAATGGCCTTGTGGCGGATGCGGATCTCGCCGGGGCCCGGTTCGCCGACGGTCACGTCGACGAGTTTCATGACTTCGGGACCACCGTTCTGGTCGATCTGGACTGCAAGGCTCATGGCTTTCTCCTGAAAGGGTAAAAACAAACGATGCGTGACTGTGCCACGAATTGCATGCCCGACAAGCGCACATGGACAGCTTGGCGACAACGGGAAAACCCGAATACCGATACAGTCGCCGCATGTCTCAAAAACTCTCTCCCGTCACGGCCTTGCTGTTGACCGTGCCGCCGCTGCTTTGGGCAGGCAATGCCGTCGTGGGGCGTATGGTGAATACCTTGGTGCCCCCCATCACGCTGAATTTCTTGCGCTGGGCTGTGGCCTTCGTGATCTTGCTGCCTTTGGCCGCTTGGGTTTTGCGCTCGGGCAGCGGCTTGTGGGCGCATTGGCGGCGCTTTGCGCTGCTCAGCCTCTTGGGCGTGGGCTGCTACAACGCCTTGCAATACCTGGCCTTGCAAACGTCCACCCCGCTGAACGTGACCCTGGTGGCCGCCAGCGGGCCCGTGTGGATGCTGGCCATCGGCGCATTGTTTTTTCAGGCGCCTGTGCGTCGCGCGCAAATTCAAGGCGCCGTGTTGTCCATTCTGGGTGTGCTGGTGGTGCTGTCACGGGGCGATTGGGCTCAGCTGATGGCTGTGCGGCTGGTGGTGGGCGACTTGTTCATCTTGCTGGCCACCGCCTTTTGGTCTTGGTACAGCTGGCTGCTCAGCCGCAAAGACGAGCCCGAAGCCATCCGACAGAACTGGGCCGCCTTCTTGCTGGCGCAAGTGGTTTTTGGACTGGGGTGGTCCGGTTTGTTTGCTGGCATGGAGTGGGGCTTGACCGATGCCCACATCACCTGGGGCTGGCCTTTGGTGAGCGCCCTCGCCTTTGTGGCCGTGGGCCCTGCGGTGCTGGCCTACCGTTGCTGGGGGCTGGGCATCCAGCAAGCCGGTCCTGCTGTGGCCGGTTTCTTTGCCAACCTCACGCCCTTGTTTGCAGCCATCTTTTCGGCCGCGTTTCTGGGCGAGTTGCCGCACGCCTACCATGCACTGGCGTTTGCACTGATCATCGGCGGCATCTGGGTGTCGTCAAGGCAGCGCTGAAACCCGCGGTGCCATGTCATCCCCGGCAAAGACCCGGGGCCGAATGCGACATATCACCCCGGGGGAAGACCCGGGGCCGAATGCCTGATGTCACCCCGGGCGAAGACCCGGGGTCCATCTCAATCTGCCGGCTTAGAAACTGCCCGGGTACGCGCCCCCATCGGCCAACACGTTCTGGCCCGTCATGTAAGCCGCATGCTGGCTGCACAAGAAGGCACAAATCGCACCGAACTCCTGAGGGTTGCCATAGCGCCCGGCGGGAATCTGCGCTTGCTGGATGGCACGCATTTCTTCCACGGTCTTGCCCTGCTTTTGCGCCATCGCAGGCAGCGTGGCGCGGATGCGGTCGGTGTCGAATTTGCCGGGCAACAGGTTGTTGATGGTCACGCCCTGGCCTGCGATCTTGCTGCGCGAGGCACCCGCCACAAAACCAGTCAGGCCGCTGCGTGCGCCGTTGGACAAGCCCAGCACATCGATGGGCGCCTTCACAGCGCTGGAGGTGATGTTGACGATGCGGCCAAAGCCGCGTGCGGCCATGCCGTCCACCGTGGCTTTGATCAGTTCAATCGGGGTGAGCATGTTGCCGTCGATGGCCTTGATCCAGGCGTCGCGATCCCAGTCGCGGAAGTCGCCGGGGGGTGGGCCGCCTGCGTTGGTGACCACGATGTCGTAGTCCTTGCCGGGGCCACCGGCCACGTTCCAGATGGCTTCGCGGCCCGCTGAGGTGGTGATGTCATGTGCCACCGCGATCAATTTCACCTTGCCGCCTGTTTCGGCGCGCAAGTCGTCGACGGCCTTGTCCAGCACCTCAGCGCCCCGCGCCACCATGACCACGTTCACGCCTTCGAGCGCCAAGGCGCGTGCGCAACCCCAGCCCAAGCCTTTGCTCGCGCCCCCCACCAAAGCCCATTTGCCTGCAATGCCCAAATCCATTTTGTTCTCCTGAAAATCAATTGCTGCGGCCGGCTGGCCGCGTCACAAAAAACACACCACTGACCACCAAAGCGGTGCCAGCGATGACCCACACATTGAAGGGCTCGTCCAAAATCAAAACGCCCATCAAAATCGTCGACATGGGGCCGATCATGCCCGTCTGCGCCGTCAGGCCCGGGCCAATGCGCTCGATCGCCATCATGACCAGCAACACCGGCAAGGCGGTGCAGGCCGTGGCATTGAGCAGCGACAGCCACAGCACCGGCTCGGCCACTTGCGCAGCGGCCCAGGGCCGCAGCAGGGCAAACTGCAACAAGCAAAAAAAGCAAGCGGCCGAAGAGGCCAACCCCGCCAGCCGCAAAGAACCCAAGCGTTGCACCATCTGGCCACTGTAGGTGAGGTAAACGGCATAGGTGAATGCGCTGGAGAACACCAAAAAGGCGCCCAAAGCGGCATGCGTGCCGGCCAGGCTGACTTCGTGCCCGAACACCAGCAAAACCCCGGAGTAACTGATGGCCATGGCCATGCCCTGGCGGGTGCTGATGCGCTTTTTGAACAAGAACCAACCCAGCACCAGCACCAGCGTGGGGTTGAGGTACAGGATCAAGCGCTCCAGCGAAGCGCTGATGAACTCCAGGCCCCAAAAGTCCAAAAAGCTCGACAGGTAATAACCGCTGAAACCCAAGCCGATCACACCCAGCCCGTCGCGCCCAGTCAACGCGGCCTTGCCACGCCCTGCCCACCAGGCCATCAGCAAAAACATGGGCAGCGCAAACAGCATGCGGTACATCAAAAGCGTGATCGCATCCACGCCATGGCGGTAGGCCAGTTTGACGATGATGGCCTTGCCACTGAAGGCGATGGCACCGGTCGCCGCCAGGATCAAACCAGCGGAGGCTTTGTGCGGCTGTCCCTGCACCATCAAAAGCCCACCGCCTGCCCGTCCCGGCGCGGGTCGCTGGCGGCCATATAACCCTCCACACCCGGATCGCCCATGCGCCAGATGAATTGGCCAGCGCCAAAGTCCTGGTAGGAGTCGTTGATGATGTCGAGCTGGTGACCGCGCTCGGTCAGTGCTTGCACGGTCTGGGCGTTCATCGCGGCTTCCACGTTGATGTTCAGGCCCGTGTTGTAGCGCCAGCGCGGCGCATCGCAAGCGGCCTGCGGGTTCTGCTTGTAGTCCAACATGCGCACCAGCGTTTGCATATGACCCTGGGGCTGCATGTTGGCGCCCATCACACCGTAGCTCATCACGGGTTGGCCGTTTTGGGTCAGGAAAGCCGGGATGATGGTCTGAAATGGCCGCTTACCGGGCATCACCAAGTTGGCCGTGTTGGGCCCCTTCGCGTTGGTGCTGAAGCCATGGCCGCGATTTTGCAAGCTGATGCCATAGGTCGGCTCCACACAACCGGAGCCAAAACCCATGAAATTGCTCTGGATGAAGCTGACCATCATGCCGCTTTCGTCAGCCGCCGTGAGATAAATCGTGCCGCCCTTGACCGGGTTGCCCGCCTGGAAATTTTTCGCCTTCTTCATGTCGATGAGCTTGGCACGGCTGGCCAGGTAAGCCGGGTCAAGCATCTGCTCGGGCGTGACTTCCATGTAGCGCGGATCGGCCACATAGCGGTACACATCGGCAAACGCCAGCTTCATGGCTTCGATCTGCAGGTGCTGCGAATCGACCCCGTCCACCGCGTGACTGGCCAGGTCAAAGTTGGACAAGATGCCCAACGCGATCAAGGCGGCGATGCCCTGCCCGTTGGGCGGGATCTCGTGCAGGGTGTAGCCCCGGTAGTCTTGCGCAATCGGCTTGACCCACTCGGGCTTGAAGTCGGCCAAGTCTTTGGCGGTGATGCTGCCACCGTTGTCTTTGGCAAAACGCTCAATCGCTTCGGCGATCTCGCCACCGTACAAGGCTTGGCCTTTGGTGGCGGCGATGGCTTTGAGACCTCGCGCCGCGTTCTTGAACTGGAACAACTCGCCCACCTCGGGCGCACGGCCCCAAGGCAAAAAGCTCTGCGCAAAGCCCGGCTGCGATTGCAGCTCGGGTGTGGCCGCCGCCCATTTTTGTTGCACCACCACTGGCACCAGATAACCGCGCTCGGCCACCTCAATGGCGGGCTCCAGCAAGTCGGCAAAAGGCAGCTTGCCGAAACGCTCACTCATGGTCACCCAGCCTGCGACGGCGCCTGGCACGGTGACCGAGTCCATGCCGCGCTTCGGAGGCGCGACCGCATCCGCGCCATATTTGCGGTGAAAGTATTCGGGCGTCCAGGTCGATGGCGCAGGGCCCGAAGCATTGAGCCCATGCAGCTGTTGCCCATCCCAAAGAATGGCAAAAGCATCAGAGCCCAGACCGCAGCTCACAGGCTCGGTCAAGGTGATCACGGCCGCAGCGGCGATGGCGGCATCGACCGCGTTGCCGCCTTTGAGCATCATGCGCAGGCCCGCTTGCGCCGCCAAGGGGTGTGAGGTCGACACCACATTGCGGGCAAACAAAGGCAAGCGTGTGCTGGTGTAAGGGTATTGGTTGTGAAACTGCATATCAGTCCGTAAGTCGCCAAAAATTCGTGGCCCAAGGCCAGCCAATCCTTGATTTTGTCAGAGCCGGCAAACCATGGTGCTAGCAGAGGTGACACGGGGGCCGCCATGAAAAACGGCCTCGCGAGGAGGCCGTTGGGATCAAGAAGACAAGCAGGGCTCAGTCTTCCACGAATGCTTCTTCGCGTTTGGATTTGATCGATGGCAAAGCCACGATGATCAGCAACAAAACAGCGGCAGCCAACAAACCAGCCGACAAAGGACGTGTCACAAACACACTCCAGTCACCACGCGAGAGCAACATGGCACGGCGCAGATTCTCTTCCATCATCGGGCCCAGGATGAAGCCCAACAGCAAAGGCGCTGGCTCCATGCCCAACTTGATGAAGGTGTAACCGATCACACCGAACATGGCCACCATCCAGATGTCCCAGGTGTTGTTGTTGGTCGAGTACACACCGATCGCGCAAAACAGCACGATGGCCGGGAACAACCAGCGGTAAGGCACGGTGAGCAATTTGATCCAAATGCCGATCAAAGGCAGGTTCAAAATCACCAACATGGCATTGCCAATCCACATCGATGCGATCAGACCCCAGAACAATTCGGGGTTGCTGGTCATCACCTGCGGGCCGGGCTGAATGTTGTGGATGGTCATGGCACCCACCATCAAAGCCATCACGGCGTTGGGCGGAATGCCCAAGGTCAGCAAAGGAATGAAGGATGTCTGCGAAGCCGAGTTGTTGGCCGACTCAGGGGACGCCACGCCACGGATGTTGCCTTGACCGAAAGGCACTTCGCCCGGACGCAACTTGGTTTTCTTCTCAATGGTGTAAGCCGCAAAAGCAGCCAGCAAAGCACCGCCACCAGGCAAGATACCCAGAGCGGAGCCCAGCGCCGTGCCGCGCAAGACAGCAGGCACCATGTTCTTCAAATCTTCACCTGTAGGCATCAGACCCGTCACTTTGGCGGTGAAGACTTCGCGCTCGTCTTCAGGCTTGGACAAGTTGGAGATGATCTCGCCGTAGCCAAAAACGCCCATGGCGATGACGATGAAACCCACGCCGTCTGTCAGCTCAGGAATATCAAAGCTGAAACGAGCCACACCGGAATTCACGTCGGTACCAATCAAGCCCATCAACAGGCCCAGCACAATCATGCCGACCGCTTTGATCAGCGAGCCTGAAGCCAGCACCACGGCGCCAATCAGGCCCAAGATCATCAGGGAGAAGTACTCGGCGGGACCAAATTTGAACGCCACCTCGGTCAAAGGCGCCGCAAATGCAGCCAAGATCAGGGTGCCTACGCAGCCAGCGAAAAACGAACCCAAACCCGCCGCCGCCAATGCAGGACCTGCACGACCTTTGCGAGCCATCTGGTAGCCGTCGATCATGGTCACCACCGATGAAGCTTCACCGGGCAGGTTGACCAAAATGGCCGTGGTCGATCCACCGTACTGGGCACCGTAATAAATACCGGCCAGCATGATCAGCGCAGCCACAGGGGGCAAGGCATAAGTAGCTGGCAGCAGCATGGCGATGGTGGCCACAGGCCCCACACCAGGCAACACACCGATCAGCGTGCCCAACAGGCAGCCAATGAACGCGTAAATCAGGTTCTGAAAGGTGAAAGCCACCCCAAAACCCAGCGCCAAGTTGTCAAACAATTCCATGTTCTGTTACTCCTCAACCGGTGATGAATGTGGGCCAAACGGGAAACTGCAACTTGAGCAGCAACACGAAAGCGGCATAGCTGCCGATGGACAGAATGCTGGACAAAACCAAGACTTCCTTGAGGTTGAAGGTCTCACCCGCAAGGCTGACAACGATGGTGGTGCCAAAGATGGCCATGATCAGACCCATGGCCGGGACACCCCAGCTGGGCAAGCCGCCCAACAAGATGCCAAACAACAAGTTGCCAGCGATGATGAAAAACAAAGGCTTCCAAGCCCATTTGCCAATCTTTTCGCCGTCTTGTGTCTCCACCGTCAAGGCCTTGAACATCACAAAGCCACCGATCACGGCCAATAAGATGCCCAATAACATGGGGAAGTAACCTGGCCCCATGCGGGCGCCAGAACCGATGCTGTAATTTGTAGCGCCATATGCAAAAGCTGCACCCGCTACTGTAAAAAGCAGACCTGAAAAAAAGTCTTTTTGACTCTTGATGTTCACGACATATCTCCTCTGATTGAGTTGGCATGATTTTGCGTGAAGATGCACTGCGGATGGATGTGGGTTACACCTATGTCCCGCAGAGGACAAATCGATGGTTTACCCTGATTTCAAGCGGCCATGCCAACGCATGGACCGCCTGTTTTGACTTCACTTGCTCAGCGGCTTGAACACCCTGAGCCATTTGGGTGCAGGCAGACCCCATTTGTCCTGGATGCGCTCGGCAGCCGCCAGCAACTCTTCGCGCTTGGGTCGGCTGCTGGTGCGCTGGGCCAGCACGATCGCATTGCCTTCGCGGGTGGGTTTGAAGGCCCACACCGCGTCTTCGCCAAAAGCCGCGCAAATCTTCTCGACGCTGGCCGGGTAGCTGGACGAGCGGCCAAACAGGTTGACCGTCATCACCCCTTGCGGGCTGAGCAAATCGCGGCAGTGGCGGTAAAAGTCGGGCGTGTCCAGCACGGGCGCGGCCGCGTGTTCGTCGTACAAATCCACCTGCAGCGCATCGACGGTGCCACGCCATTCGTCGGACTGGATTTCCAGCGCTGCATCGGCCAGCACCACGCGCAAACGTTCATCGTCTGGCGGCAAGCGGAACCAGCCACGACACGCATGGAGCACACCCGGGTTGAGCTCGATGGCGGTGGTGGTCATCTTGAGCTTTTTGTAGCAAAACTTGGTGATGGTGCCTGCGCCCAGGCCCAGCTGCATGGCGTGCGCACCCTTGACTTCGTCGTGCGAAAAAAACAGCAGCCAGCCGAACATGCGCTGCACATACTCCAGCTCGATGTCGTAAGGCCTGTCGAGGAACATGGAGCCCTGGATCCACTCGGTGCCCAAGTGCAGGTAACGGATTTCGCCGTCTTCAGAAAAATTGACTTCGGGCAGTTCGATTGCTTTTTTTCGGCTCATGCCATCATTCCATGGGTGTTCATCACCGCCTGCCAGGCGCTGAGTTTTTGTTCAAAAGTCCACGACGCATTGGCCGGACTGGTCGATGGTAGGCGATGAAGCGTCACACGCTCGGCCAAACCCGCGCTGAGCAGCGCTTTTTCGACCGCTTTGGCGTGTCGGAAGCTCTCGCCGCCGTTGTGCAAAATGCCGCGCAACTGCGGGCAACGCCCAAGCAGACCCGGGAAATCGTTCAGCTGCGCATGGCGGATTGCACTGTCCAGACTGCCTTCGCGCTCGCAATGCGCATACACATCCCACACACCCACGCCTTGGGCCAGCAAGCCTTGGCAGCGCTTGGCGTAATCGCCGTCAGCCGGCCAAGGGGCATCGGGCCACAGCGCCCGCATGATGCGCCAGAAATGGTTTTGCGGGTGCGCGTAATACTGCTGCGACTGCAAAGACTTCACGCTGGGAAAACTGCCCAACACCAAGATCCGGGTGCAGGCATGCACCAAGGGCGGCAAACCCTGCAAACGTTCGGGCTGTTGAGCATCGTTGGACAACCTCATCCCCCCGTCAAAGACAAGGCCGACAGCTTGGGCAAAACCCGCAGGGCATTGCTTGTGCTGGCTTGCGCGAGATCGTGGTGCGCCAGCCCACGCAAATCCGCCAGCACCTGCGCAATGCGCGGCAACTCGGCCGGACTGTTGCGGCCTTGCGCCTGGCCCAGCGCCCGCTGCTCAGCCGTCTGGTACAGCCAATGCGGCGGCATGTCGGGCGCATCGGTTTCCAGCACCAAAGCCGCAAGCGGCAAATCGCACGCCAATCGGCGCAATTGCAAAGCCCGCTCGTAAGTGAGCGCACCGCCAAAGCCCAGCGCGAAACCCATCGCCACAAAATGCCCGGCCTGCTGCGCACTGCCATTGAAGGCGTGCGCGATGCCAGACACCACCGGGCATTGGCGCAGGCCTTTGAGCAAGAGGTCGGCCGATCGGCGCACATGCAAGATCACCGGCAATTGGTGTTTTTGCGCCAGCATCAATTGGGCGGTGTAGAACCGCCACTGCCGCTCGCGCATGGCGGGCTCGCACAAGGCAGGCACAAAAAAATCCAGCCCTATTTCGCCCACCGCCACCAAGCGCGGGTCGCCCTGGCGCTCGGTCAAGGCCTGGTCCAGCGCCAGCACGTCTTCTTCACTGGCCTGGGGCACATACAAAGGGTGAATGCCCAAGGCATAGGCATCGCCTTGCTGGGCCGCCAGCTGCGCCACGGCCGACCAATGGGAGCGCTCCACCGCCGGGATCACACACAGCGCCACGCCTTGTGCGCGGGCCTGCGCCCGAACCGCACTGCGGTCGGCGTCAAACTCCGCCGCGTCCAGGTGGCAATGGGTGTCGATCCACATCGCAGCTCAAACAGCTGGTTGCAACACGCCTTTGACCAGATGCAATTGCCGGTCGCAGCGGGCCGCCAAGGCCTGGTCGTGCGTGACCACCACAAAAGCAGTGCCGCGCTCGCGCGCCAATTGCAGCATCAGCGCGAACACACCATCGGCCGTCTCGCGGTCCAGGTTGCCGGTGGGTTCGTCGGCCAGCACGCAAGCCGGATCGTTGACCAGCGCCCGGGCCAAGGCCACGCGCTGGCGCTCGCCGCCCGACAGCTCGGCTGGCCGGTGGTGCACGCGATCGGCCAGCCCCACGCGGGCCAACCACTGCGCCGCCACGGCGGCAGCCTGGGCGCGGTCCTGGCGGCGGATCCACAAGGGCATGGCCACGTTGTCCAGCGCGCTGAACTCGGGCAAGAGGTGGTGGAACTGGTAGACAAAACCCAGGTAACGGTTGCGCCACTGGCCTTGCTCGGCCGCGCTGAGCGCCGAGAGCAATTGACCCTGAAGCTGCACGCTGCCTAGCGTGGGCGCGTCCAGCCCACCCAGCAAATGCAAGAGCGTGCTCTTGCCCGAGCCCGAAGCGCCCACAATCGCCAAGGTTTGCCCCGCATGGACTTCCAGGTCCACGCCCTGCAAAACGGTCACATCCAGACGGCCTTCGGTGAAGCGCTTGGTCAGGCCCTGGGCTTTCAAGACAGTTTTATTCATAACGCAGCGCCTCGGCAGGGTTGACCTGGCTGGCGCGCCAGCTGGGGTAGAGCGTGGCCACAAAAGCCAGCACCAAAGAGATCAACGCGATCGGCACGATGTCGCTGGCCAGCGGCTCGCTGGGCATGCGGCTGATGAGGTAAATGTCGCGCGGCAAGAAGCTGGCATTGAACAGCTTTTCCAGCGCGGGCACGATCACATCGATGTTGAAGGCCACCAGCAGGCCCAGCAACAAACCGCTCACCGTGCCGATCACGCCCACCGTGGCGCCCTGCACCACAAAAATGCCCATGATGCTGCGGGGGCTGGCCCCCAGCGTGCGCAAGATGGCGATGTCGGCGCGCTTGTCGGTCACCGTCATCACCAGCGTGCTGACCAGGTTGAACGCGGCCACCGCCACGATCAGGGTGAGGATGATGAACATCATGCGTTTTTCCACCTGCACCGCGGCAAACCAGGTCTTGTTTTGCTGCGTCCAGTCGCGCACCCAAAAGCTGGCACCCAGTTGCAGTTGCAAATCACGCGCCACCCCACGGGCCTCGTGCAAGTCCTTGAGCTTGAGGCGAATGCCCGTCGGCCCCTCCAGGCGGAACATGCGGGCCGCGTCCTCCACGTGCATCATGGCCAGCGTGGAATCGTATTCGTAATGCCCGGAATGGAAGGCCCCGACCACCTGCATTTGTTTCATGCGCGGCACCACCCCAGCCGGGGTCACCTGACCCGAGGGCGAGACCAAGGTGACCGGATCGCCCAGTTGCACCCCCAGGCTTTGCGCCAAGTCTGCGCCCAGCACCATGCCAAACTGACCGGGCAGCAAGCGCATCAGGCTGGCGCGTTGTGCGTCCGAGGCCATGTCGGTCACTTCGGGCTCCAAAGCCGGATCGATGCCACGCACCAGCACGCCTTTCATGTCTTCGCCACGCGCCAGCAAGGCCTGCGCCGTGATGAAAGGCGCCGCGCCCACCACCTGGGGATGCGCTTTGAGCTTGGCCAGCAGCGCAGGCAGGTCCTGCACCGCACCGCCATCGGCGGCGTACACCTCGATGTGCGAAACGACGCCCAACATGCGGTCACGCACCTCTTTTTGAAAGCCGTTCATCACACTCAACACGATGATGAGCGCCGCCACCCCCAGCGCAATGCCCAGCATGGACACGCCCGAGATAAAGGAAATGAACCCGTTGCGCCGCGTCGCGCGGCCCGCACGCGTGTAGCGCCAACCCAGCACGAGTTCGTAGGGGATATTTTTGAAAAAAGACATAAGCCCCTATTGTGACCAATCGGCCCATGCCTCGTGAAAAGATGTGTGTCCTCAACTGGGTGGACAACGGGCTTTCAGCGGCTGGCCTTGTCCAGCGCCTGGTCGATGTCCCACAGGATGTCGTCCAGGTTCTCCAGACCCACCGAAATGCGCACCATGTCGGGCGGCACGCCGGCGGCCAGTTGCTGGGCTTCGTCGAGCTGGCGGTGCGTGGTGCTGGCCGGGTGGCTGATCAGCGTGCGTGTGTCGCCGATGTTGACCAGGTGGCTCATGAACTGGGCCGACTCGATGAACGTCACGCCCTGTGCCAAACCGCCTTTCACCCCAAACGACAACAGGCCAGACGCGCCGCGCATCTGGCGCTGCATCAGGGCGTGCTGCGGGTGGTCGGGCAGGCCGGGGTAGTTGACCCAGGCCACACGCGGATCGGCTTGTAAAAATTGGGCCACGCCCAAAGCGTTGTCGCAGTGCTTTTGCATGCGCAGCGGCAAGGTTTCGACGCCTTGCAAAATTTGCCAGGCACTCATGGGGCTGAGCGCCGCACCGAACACGCGCAGGCTTTCCATGCGGCAGCGCATGGTGAAGCCAAAGTCGCCAAAGGTCTCGTAAAACTTCACGCCGTGGTAGCCCTGTGAGGGCTCGGTCATGCCCGGGAACTTGCCGTTGTCCCACGGAAATTGGCCGCCCTCCACCACCAGACCACCCAAGGTGGTGCCGTGGCCCGCCAGGTATTTGGTGGCCGAATGCACCACGATGTCAGCGCCCAGCGCCAGCGGGTTGCACAGCAGCGGGCTGGGCACGGTGTTGTCGATGATGAGCGGCACGCCGTGCGCGTGGGCCACCTCGGCCACGGCGGCGATGTCCAGCACCACCATGCTCGGGTTGCCCAGGCTTTCGGCGTACACCGCGCGGGTGTTGGGGCGCATGGCAGCGGCAAAGGCCTCGGGCTTTGTCGCGTCCACAAAGGTGGTTTCGATGCCGAACTTAGCCAGGCTCACGGCCAGCATGGTGACCGAGCCGCCGTACAAAGCCCCGGCCGCCACCACATGGTCGCCCGACTGCAAGATGGTCATCAGCGCCATGGTTTCGGCCGCCATGCCCGAGGCACTCGCCACGGCAGCGCGCCCACCTTCGAGCGCGGCCACGCGTTCTTCGAGCACCGCCACCGTGGGGTTGCTCAGGCGCGAATACACATTGCCAAAGGTCTGCAGGTTGAACAGCGATGCCGCGTGCTCGGCGCTGTCAAACACAAAGCTGCTGGTTTGGTAAATCGGCAAGGCGCGTGCGCCGGTGGCCGCATCGGGAATCTGCCCGGCGTGGATGGCCAGGGTTTCGGGGTGGAATTGGCGGTCGGTCATGGTGTTCGGGTCATCAATTTGTTTCAAATGGCAAGGGGAAAGAAACCTTCACACCAGCCGCCGCGCCGAGATGATGCCGGTGTTCACACCCACCCAGTTCAGGCCGCCAAACAGACGGGCGTGTTCGATCTTCACGCAGCGGTTGGTGACCGAATCCATGCCCGCCAGCCGGGCCAGCGCATCGGCCTCGGGGTTGGCCACGCCCAGTTGCTGCCACAGGCAACGCGCGCCGATCTGCACCGCTTGCTCGGCAATGGGCAACACGTCTTCGGCGCGGCGAAACACGTCGACCATGTCCACCTTAAAAGGGATGTCGCCCAGGCTGGCGTAACAGGTCTCGCCCAGCACGGGCGTGCCCACATAGCGCGGGTTCACGGGCACGATGCGAAAGCCATGCGACTGCATGTACTTGGCCGCAAAGTAGCTCGGTCGGTGCCATTCAGCCGACAGGCCCACCACGGCGATGGTGGTGCATGTTTTGAGGATGCGCCTGAGCGCGTGCAAATCGTTGTGCATGGAGGTCCTTCTTTTTTGCCGTGCTGGTCTGTGGCAGCTTGGCGGATGGTCTATTTTCTGTGAGCGTTGGCCTGCAAGCGATGGCCGGTCAATAACGCGCCTGCCCACTGCGCTTCATTTGCCGCGAGGCCCAGGTGGCACACAGCGACAGCACGCCGCACACCGCCATCACCCCCAGGTAGTGGCCGCTGTGGTCAAACACCGCGCCCGCCAACACAGGCCCCAGCAAGTTCCCCAGAGCCGCGCCGCTGTAGAGCGTGCCCACCACGCTGGCCACCGATTTGCCGCCAAAGTAATCCATGCAAATGGCGGGCAAAAGCGACACGATAGAGCCATAACTCAGGCCAAACCAGAGCGCAAACAAGGCCAACAGCACATGCCCACCGGCCATGGCCCACAGCACATACGACGCGCCCATGGACAGCTGCATCAGCACCAGGGTTTGCGCCCGCCCCAGCCGGTCGGCCACCACACCGATGGCAAAGCGCCCGACCAGGCTGCCCACACCGATCAAGCCCACCAGGCCCACAGCCAGCGCCTCACTCAGGCCCAAATCGCGGGCCGATGCAGACACGTGCGCGAAAGGAATGAACATCACGGGCGAAGCCAGCACCGTGGCCAAGTAGAACCAGCGAAAGGTCGATGTGCGCAAGGTTTCACGCAAGCTCAGGCCCGAGGCTGAGCCGCCAGCGTCTGCTCCGGTGGCCGCAGGCGCACGTTTGAGCAAAGCCGCCGCCAGCAGGCCCAGCACCAGCACGCCCAACGCCAACACCCGCATGGCCTCGCGCCAGGGCATGGGGCCAATGGCCATGGCCACCAGCACCGGCACCAGCAAGGTGCCCGCGCCCACGCCCGAACTGGCAATGCCCCCGGCCAAACCGCGCCGGGTGGTGAACCAGGGCTGCACGCTGGCAATCGACGGGGTGTAGACCAGGGCAATGCCAGGCCCACCAGCAGGCCGTAACTCACGTACACCGCCAACAAAGACGTGGCCCAACTGGTAGCCAGCAAGCCCAGTGCAATCAAAGCCATACCGGCCGAGCACACGATGCGCGGGCCAAAACGGTCGGCCAGCATGCCGCCGCCAGCACCCATCACAAAATACACAAAGCCCGAAAGGCCAAAAATCCAGGACACATCGGCCCGCTGCGCCGAAAACTCACCCGCAAACGATTCAAAAAACGCCGCGAACGAATACGACACCCCAAAGATCAGCGCCAGGCACACAAACGTGGCCCAAACCACCACCCAGGCGTAGGGGGTTTCTTTCATGCGGTCTCCTGTCTTTGGGTTTTGAGGGTCATTGTGCCTTTGAACAGCCCCCTCAGCCTGCCAGGCCGTTCAGGGGCCTGCGACAATCATGCCCCATGCACCTGATCATTCCCTACGCTGCCAGCCACGCCCTAGCAGGCCCAGAGGCCTTGGCCGATTTGCAGTTGCCCCATTTACAAACCTTGCTGGCAGTTTTGCAGCGCCAGCCTGTGCAGCAAGACAGCGAGGACACGCCACTGCACATGCCGCACGAACGCTTGCACGCCCAAGCTTTGGGCTGGAATGATGGGCTTGCCGCCCTGCCCTGGGCCGCTTGGCAAACCGCGCAAACGGGCACGACACCACAGGCCTGGATGACGCCTTGCCATTGGCAGATCGGCATGGACCAGGTGGTCATGCTGGACCCGACCAGCCTGTTCCTGTCGGACGATGAATCGCAGCAATTGCTGCAGGCCATGCAGCCGTTTTTGCAAGAAGACGGTTTGCAGGTCACCTGGCACAGCGCACTCAAGTGGCATGTTCAGGGTGCGCTGCTGACGGACCTGGCCTGCGCATCGCTCGACCGGGTGATCGGCCAAAACATCAAACGCTGGATCCCCGAGAGTCCCGCCGCACGCCCCTTGCAGCGCCTGCAAAGCGAGATGCAAATGCTGCTCTACAACCACCCGGTGAACAATGCCCGCGATGCACGCCGGCAGATCTCGGTCAACTCCTTCTGGCTGCATGGCGCGGGCACACTGCCGACGGCTGCAGCCCCTGCCCGGCACGTGGCGTTGCCCGAAGCCCTGCGCCACAGCGCCTTGCGCGGCGATGTGCAGGCTTGGCGGCAAGCCTGGCAAGGGCTTGACGCCACCGCCGTGGCCGATTTGCTCACGCACTTCAAAGCCACAGGCCAGGCCACGCTCAGCCTGTGCAGCGAACACGCGGCCCAAACCTATGAGGCCGCCCCCGCCGCCTGGCACCAACGCATCACGCGACTGTTCAACAAGACCACACCTGCAGCGGCACTGGCCGCCCTGATCACCCCATGAATTTGCTCACCCGAGATGTGCCCCCCCGCAGCGCCTGGGCGCTGGAACAAGCGGGCATCCACCCCCTGCTGGCCCGCCTGTACGCCGCCCGTGGCGTGCAATCCAAAGACGAACTCGACGACGCGCTGAACCTGCTGTTGCCCCCGGCAGGCATGTTGGGCACGCAGGCAGCGGCCCAGTTGTTGGCCGACGCCATGGCAGACAACAAGCGCTTGTGCATCGTGGCCGATTACGACTGCGACGGCGCCACCGCCTGCGCCGTGGCGGTGCGCGGCCTGCGCATGCTGGGTGCGCAAAACGTGAGTTATCTGGTGCCCGACCGCGTGGTGGACGGCTATGGCCTGACGCCGCCGATTGCCCAGCGTGTGCATGCGCAAGGTGCCGATGTGCTGATCACGGTGGACAACGGCATCGCCAGCGTGGCGGGCGTGCAAGCGGCGCAAGCCCTGGGCCTGCAGGTGCTGGTGACCGACCACCATTTGCCCGGCAGCGAACTGCCCACGGCAGAAGTCATCGTCAACCCCAACCAGCCCGGCTGCAGCTTCACCAGCAAGTCCATCGCCGGTGTGGGCGTGATGTTTTATGTGCTGCTGGCCCTGCGCGCCGAGCTGCGCCAGCGCGGCGTGTTTGACGCCAGCACCCAGCCGCGCCTGGACGCACTGCTGCCCCTGGTGGCACTGGGCACCGTGGCCGACGTGGTCAAGCTCGACCCCAACAACCGCCGTCTGGTGGCACAAGGTTTGCGCCGCGTGCGGGCGGGCGCCCTGCCGCCCGGCATGGCGGCGCTGATGCGTGCGGCAAGCCGCGAAACCGCCAAGGCCACGACCTTTGACTTCGGCTTTGCCCTGGGCCCACGCATCAACGCCGCAGGCCGCCTGGCCGACATGACGCTGGGCATCGAATGCCTGCTGACCGACGACGCGGGCCGCGCCGACGAGCTGGCCAAGCAGCTGGACGCGATCAACCGCGAACGCCGCGTGATCGAGGGCGACATGCGCGAGATGGCCATGGAGATGGCCGAGTCGCTGTTTGACGAAGGCGACGAGCCGCCGCCGGCCATTTGCGTGTTCGACCCGGATTTTCACGAAGGCGTGGTGGGCATCGTGGCCTCGCGCATCAAGGACAAGCTGCACCGCCCCACCTTTGTGTTCGCGGCCAGCAGCGCGCCGGGCAAGGAGCATGAACTCAAAGGCTCGGGCCGATCCATTGCGGGCTTTCATTTGCGCGATGCGCTCGACCTGGTGGCCAAACGCGCCCCGGGCGTGCTGCTGCGCTTTGGCGGTCATGCCATGGCGGCGGGCTGCACGGTGGCCGAAGAACACCTC
Organism: Limnohabitans sp.; assembly: GCF_030158565.1. GTDB lineage: Bacteria > Pseudomonadota > Gammaproteobacteria > Burkholderiales > Burkholderiaceae_C > Limnohabitans_A. The sequence continues at coordinate 21,840 of NZ_JAOASQ010000038.1, forward strand.
GATGTGTTCGAAGAAACGCTCAACCAAGTGGCCATGGAATGGCTGGACGCCGCCACGCTGCAGCGCCGCCTGGAAACCGATGGGCCATTGCCCGCCGAATACCGCCGGGTCGATCTGGTGGACATGCTGCACCACGAAGTCTGGGGCCAAGGCTTTGCGCCGCCCGTTTTTTGCGAAGAGATCGAGATCGTGTCACAGCGCCTGGTGGGCGAGAAACACCTGTCGCTCAAGATGAAGCACCAGGGCCAGCCGGTGGACGGCATCTGGTTTGGTCGCACTGAGCCTTTGCCCTCGAAAGTGAAGCTGGCCTACCGGCTCGATGCCGATGAGTGGCAAGGCCAAAAGCGGGTGCGCTTTCTGGTGGAAGGCGCCGAGGGCTGAAATCAGTCCGCGCTGGAGAGCTTGAACTCCAACGCGTTGAGCACAGGCGCAGAGACCAGGCCCGACACATCACCGCCGAGCTTGGCGATCTCGCGCACCAAAGTGCTGCTGATGTGTTGCACGTTCGCGCTGGTGTGCAAGAACACGGTATCCACAGCGGGCGCCAGGTGGCGGTTCATGCCCGACATCTGGGTTTCGTAGTCGTAGTCGGTCACCGAGCGCAGACCGCGCACGATCACTTGCGCCTTTTGGGCGCGCACAAAGTCCACGATCAAGCCATCAAAAGGCACCGCCTTCACATTGGCGCAATCGTGCAAGGCCGACTGCGCCAGGTGCAGGCGCTCGTCCAGGCTGAACAGGGTTTTCTTGTGGTGCGCAGTGGCCACCGCGATGATGACTTGATCGAACAATTGGGCCGCACGGCGCACCACGTCCTCATGGCCCAGCGTCAGCGGGTCGAAGGTACCGGAGTAAACAGCGATCACGGGGTGTTTCATGGTGGAGTCCTCGGTTCAGTCTGCACAAATTATGCAGTGCGTTTATGCCGTGCGCTGCAGCAAATGGGCGTGCACGGCACCGGCCTTCAGGTGACGCTCCAGCTTCAGACCCCAAACACCGAGCGCCTCGTCGGTCCAGGCCACGGGCGCTTCCAGGTACACCCAGCCGCCCAGCGGCACCGCGGCTGCGGCCGCCTTGAGCGCGGACTCGAACCAGGGGCCGTCAAACGGCGGGTCGATGAACACCAGATCCACGCTGCCTGCGGGCAGGCGTTGCAATGCCGCGATGGCATCGCCGCGCTGCACCTGGACCATGCCCGCCTGCAAGCGCAGCACATGGGCTTGCAAGGCGCTCACCAAGGCGGGGTCTTGCTCCAACATCAACACATGGGCCGCACCACGCGAAGCGGCCTCCAGCCCCAGCGCGCCCGTGCCGGCAAAGGCATCCACGCAGCGCCAGTCGCTCAGGTCTTGACCCAGCCAGTTGAACAAGGTTTCGCGCACGCGGTCGGGCGTGGGGCGCAGCCCGGGTTTGTCGATGACTTTGAGGCGTGTGCGGCGCCATTGGCCACCGATGATACGCACTTCGTGTGCGGCATGGCCTTTGGGCTTGCCTGCTTGGGCTGAAGGGGGCGCGGACGCACGCGCGGCCTGGCGCGGCGCAGGAGAAACTTTGGATGAACGCATGGGGCCAAGTGTAAAGGCCCGCCTGCGGCCCTTGCGGCCCTTGCTTCATGCTGGCACGCGCCAACGACACCCACCAACAAAGAAGCCTGCACAGGTGCAGGCTTCTCGTGGGGTGAAGCGCTGGCCGGACAAACTGTCCGGCTGGCGGGTATCACTTGCCTTGTGTCAGTTTGGCGTCGACCTTGGCAGCAGCTTTGTCGGTCATTTTTTCTGCGGCAGGGGCCACTTTGCTTTCAGCGGGGGCTTGTGCCGCTTTCGCTTCGGCCTTGTGGGCTGCTTTCTTTTCGGCTTTCGCAGCTTTGGCCTGGGCTTTGGCTTCGGCCTTGGCAGCAGGTGCTACGGCGGCTGCGGGTGCAGCAGCTGTCGCAGGCGCGGCGGGGGCTTGGGCGAATGCACCGGCAGCGAAGAAACCGGCGATCAGGGTGGCGAGCAGCTTGTTCATGAGAAGAGTCCTTCTTTCAGTTTTCAGTCCAACACCTTGTTGGACTTGCAACTACAACGCGGCCCGTCTGCGCCCTGATGACCCAAGTGCCGGGCCAGTTGTAACGGCATGTGTGTTGCGTGCGATCCACTCGCGCCGCACGGTGGACTGGATGCACATGACTTGCGTCAAACAAATCGCACACCGCACTTGGCGCAACCGCCCATGCGGCCTACAGTGAAACCATTCACTGAATGGAAAAGTCATGAGCCACAACACATCTGAAGCCCCCATCACCCATTTTTCCAATTGCCATGTGGGCATCTTTGCCCAGCTCGATCGCATGGGCGATTTGCCCGCGCTGCTGGGGCCTGCCGCGCAGGCGCGCAAAATTGCCGAGCAGTCTCTGGCCTTCTTCAGCACAGGCATGTACACCCACCACAGCGAAGAAGAAAAAGACCTGTTCACGGCCGTGCGCGCCAGCGCTCAGGCAGGCGCTGAACGCATGCAGGTGGACGCCCTGATCGAACAACTCACACAGGACCACCGCAGTCTGGAAAAGATTTGGGAATCGCTGGAGCCCAGTTTGCGCAAAGTCGCCAAAGGTCAAGATGCCATGCTGGACGTGAGCGCCCTGCAGGCCATGGTCCAGCGCTACCAGGCCCACGCCAAACTGGAGGAACAAGCCTTCCTGCCGCTGGCGCAAAGCATCCTGGGCCGCAACGACAACCACATGGCGGCGCTGGGCCTGACCTTGCACATGCGCCACGTGCCGCCTTTTGCGGCGCACATCTGAAGACTCAGGGCTGCGCGCCCAGCACCACCGTGACCATGCGCTCGGGTTGCAGCACCCGGGCCATGGCGCGGCGCACATCGTCGGCGCTCACACGCCCGACTTGTGCCGTCCAGGTGTCCAGGTAGTTCAGCGGCAAACGGTTCCACGCGATGTTGGCCACGTTGTCGAGCAGCTTGCGGTTGCTGTCAATGCGCAAGGCAAAGCCACCAATCAGGTTGGCCTTGGCCGCTTGCAACTCGGCTTCGGTGGGGCCGTCCTTGACGAAGGTCTGCACCACCTCTTGCGCCACGGCGATGGCCTGCGCCGCTTGGTCTGGCCTTGTTTGCAGGCCCACCGTGAAGGCCCCCGCATGCAGCCCCGGCGCGAAATAGCTGTACACGCTGTAACTCAGGCCCCGCTTTTCTCGCACCTGCTCGGTCAGGCGTGACACGAAGCCGCCACCGCCCAAAATGTGGTTGCCCACCAGCATGGGGAAAAAGTCCGGATCGTTGCGCTTGTAGCCGGGCTGGCCCATCAGCACATGGGCCTGTGCAGAATCGAAAGGCACGCTCACCGCTTGCGCGGCCTTCAAGGGCTGCACTTCAGCCACTGGCGGCATGTCCTGGCAAGCCGACATGGCCGGCCACAAGGCCAGCAAGCGCTTGACCAGCGCGTCAACTTGGGCGCGCGACAAATCACCCACCACGCTGACCGATGCATTGCAGGTGCGCAATGCTCGCGCGTGCAAGGCTTTCAGGTCAGCGGCCCCGATGCGCGACAAGGATTCGGGCGTGGTTTTGTAGCCATAGGGGTGGCTGCCATAGACGGCCGAGGCATAGCTGTTTTGCACCACCGTGCCAGGCTGCGTCAAAGACTCGCGGATGGCGGCGGACAAACGTTCGCGGTCACGCCCCCATATCGCTTCAGGAAAGGCCGGATGCGCCATTTGACGGGCCGCTAGAGCCACCGCCTTGTCCAGCAAGTCCGGGTAGCTCAGGCTGCGCAGCGAGAAACTCAAACGGTCTGCGCCAGCCCCGGCGCCAAAGCTGGCCCCCAGATCGGCCCAGGCTTCACCCAACTGGTTTTCGTCCATGGCCCGGGCATAGGGGCCTGCGCCTTGGGGATCGGCGCGCAAGCCACTGGCCATTTGCCCGGCCATGACCGAGGCCAAACCCGCCTGCGCGGCCGGATCGCGCCGGCTGCCAGCGTCCAGATCAATCTGCACATCGACCATCGGGATGGCATGGCTTTCCACCAGGTAAACACGGGCTCCGTTGGGCTGGGTCCAGTGCTGGATGGGCAAGGCCGCTTGTGCCCACGTGACCGCCAGCAAGGCAGCGCCCACACACGCTTGATGCAACATGTTCTTGACTTTCATGACCGCCCCTTCAGTGCCGCGCACCGGCAGCGGGCTTGCGTTTGACTTGGCCCGACAGGGGCTGTGGACGCAAAACCGCCACGGTGAGGCTGTCGTCACCAAAATACTTTTGCGCCACCGCCTGCACTTGCGCAGCGGTGACCCGGCGCAGACGCGCCATCAATTGTTCTCCGTGATCGGGCGGCAAGCCCAGCGTCCAGGCCACACCCAGTTCACGGGCTTGGTTGAAGACCGAGTCGAGTTTGTAGATTTCGCTGGCGACCCACTGGGTCTTCACGCGCTGCAGCTCGCTTTCGGCCACGCCTTCTTTGGCCACCTTTTGCACTTGTGCGCGCAAGGCGGCTTCCAGCGCCTCGGTGGTCTGGCCTTTGGCGGGCACACCTTCGAGGTAGAAAAATTGTGGCCCGCGCCCCATCAAGCCGTTGTAAGCGCCCACGCTGTCGGCCAGGCGCTGCTCACCTTGGGTCAAAGCGCGCTCCAGGCGGGCGCCGCTGTAACCGTCCAGCACAGCCGCCAGCACCGTGAGGGCCAGGGCATCGTCGTGCTCGGCAGAAGGCTGCAAACTGGCCAAGCGAGGCACTTTGAAAGCCAGCGCCACATACGACTGCTCGGCCGGGGCCTTGAATTCAAAGCGGCGCAGGCCTTGCTGCGCAGGCTCTTGCTGGGGCTTGCGATCGGCCACGCTGCGCGCGGGGATCGCGCCGTAATATTGGTCGGCCAAGGCTTTGACCTGCACAGGGTCCACATCTCCGGCCACGACCACGACCGCATTGCCGGGCACATACCAGCGGCGGTAAAAATCACGGGCATCTTGCGCCGTCATGGCCTCCAGATCGCTCATCCAGCCCACGATCGGGCGGCGATAGGGCGATGCAGACAAAGCGGTGGCCGCCAGCATTTCGTGCAGCAAGGCCCGGGGGTTGTCTTCGGTGCGCAAGCGGCGCTCTTCCTTGACGACCTCCAGCTCTTTGGCAAATTCCGCATCGGGCCACTGGTTGTTGGCAAAGCGGTCCGACTCCAGACGCATCACCGCCTCCAGCTGGTGCGCAGGGATCTGCTGGAAGTAACCTGTGTAGTCCTTGGAGGTGAACGCGTTTTCACGCCCGCCCAAAGCCGCCACACGCCGCGAAAACTCACCAGCCGCCAAATTGGGCGTGCCTTTGAAGAGCATGTGCTCCAGCACATGGGCCACACCGCTGGTGCCATCCACCTCGTCCATGGAGCCCACCCGCAACCACACCATGTGCACGGCCGTGGGTGCCCGGCGATCGGGCTTGACCCACAAGGTCATGCCATTGGCCAAGGTGTAGGTGTGCACTTGCGCTGCGGGCTTCACCATTGCGGCCTGGGCCGCAGGGGCCTGCGACCAGGTGGTCAAAGGCACACTCCAAAGCACGGCCAGACAAGAAATTCCCAAGAGAAAGTTCGGTTTCATAGAATGCATGATCCTTGAAATCCAGACCATGTTCAGTTTCTTCCGCAAAAAATCCCCGCCAGAGCCGGCGAAATCCTCCCCAACCGCCGAAAACACGGCCAGCGCCAGCACGCCTGCTGCGGTGCCCGCGCCTGAAGCCCCCGCCCGCCAGGGCTGGCTGGACCGCCTGAAAAACGGTCTGCGCAAGACCGGCTCCAACATCGCCACGGTGTTCACGGGCACGCGCATCGACGACGAACTCTACGAAGAGCTCGAAACCGCCTTGCTGATGGCGGACACCGGTGTCAAAGCGACCGAACACCTGTTGCAAGACTTGAAACGCCGCGTCAAGGAAGCCAAGGCCACCGAACCCGCGCAGGTCAAAGGCCTGCTGGCCGAGGCCATCGCCGACTTGCTGCGGGTCTTGCAAAAGCCCCTCGAAATTGGCGCCCACCACCCCACGGTGATCATGGTGGCTGGCGTCAACGGGGCGGGCAAAACCACCTCGATCGGCAAACTCACCAAACACCTGGCCGATGGCGGCCAAAGCGTCTTGCTGGCCGCAGCCGACACCTTCCGTGCAGCAGCGCGTGAACAGTTGGCCGTCTGGGCCGACCGCAACACGGTCGAGATCGTCAGCCAGGAAGGCGGCGACCCAGCGGCCGTGAGCTTTGATGCCGTGACCGCAGGCCGCGCGCGCGGCCGCGATGTGGTGCTGGTGGACACGGCAGGCCGCCTGCCCACCCAGCTGCACCTGATGGAAGAGCTGAAAAAAATCAAGCGTGTGGTGCAAAAGGCCGAGGCCACGGCACCGCACGAGGTGCTGCTGGTGATTGACGGCAACACCGGACAGAACGCCCTGGCCCAAGTGAAAGCTTTTGACGACACACTGGGCCTGACGGGCCTGATCGTGACCAAGCTGGACGGCACGGCCAAGGGCGGTGTGCTGTGCGCCATCGCCCGCGAAAAACCCATCCCGGTGTACTTCATCGGTGTGGGCGAAAAACTGGAAGACCTTGAAACTTTTGACGCCAGCGAATTCGCGCAGGCCTTGCTGAGCTGAAGCCATGACCACCGCCCGGCTGAACTCGCCGGGCCACAAGCTGGCCGCCTTCGCCCGCCACGGCGTTGACCAAGCTGCCGTGCTGGGCCGCGCCCCCTCAGGCCTGCTGATGGCGCACTGATCGCTCTACCTGTTACACCTGCTCACGGCTTCTGTGTTTCAGGTATTAGCACTCACTCTCAGGGAGTGCTAATATGTATGGATTGAAAGGAGTTCTGGTATGACTACTCAAACCATTTCCCCGGCCACCGCGGTGACACTGAGCAATCCATGGGCCGTGGTGCCTTCGCTGGGTCACCTTGACGCGTACATCTCTGCGGTCAACCGCATGCCCATGCTCACCCTTGAGGAAGAGCAAGAAGCCGCCCGCCAACTCAAAGCCAACGACGATTTGGAAGCTGCCCGCAAGCTGGTGCTCTCGCACCTGCGTCTGGTGGTGTCCGTGTCGCGCCAATACCTGGGCTATGGCCTGCCACACGGCGACCTGATCCAGGAAGGCAATGTGGGCCTGATGAAGGCCGTCAAGCGTTTCGACCCAGACCAAGGCGTTCGTCTCGTCAGCTATGCGCTGCACTGGATCAAGGCCGAAATCCACGAGTACATCCTGAAAAACTGGCGCATGGTCAAGGTCGCCACGACCAAGGCCCAGCGCAAGCTGTTTTTCAACCTGCGCTCCATGAAGCAAGGCTTCAAGGCCGAAGCCGAAGAAGGCACGCACCGCGACACCTTAACGCCCGAGCAGGTCGACTCGATGGCGCACAGCCTGAATGTCAAGCGGGAAGAAGTCATCGAGATGGAAATGCGCATGTCCGGCGGCGATGTGCTGCTCGACCCCGCGCCATCCGACGATGGCGAGCAGGCTTTTGGCCCCATTGCGTACTTGGCCGATGGCAGCCACGAACCCACCGCCATGATCGAAGCACACCAGCGCGACGTGATGGCCAGCGATGGCCTGGCTGCTGCGCTGAACGCGCTGGACGAACGCAGCCGCCGCATCGTGGAAGAGCGCTGGCTCAAGGTCAACGACAACGGCTCAGGTGGCATGACGCTGCACGACCTGGCAGCCGAGTACGGCGTGAGTGCCGAGCGCATCCGCCAGATCGAAGTGGCGGCCATGAAGAAGATGAAAAAGGCGCTTGTCGAGTTCGCATAAAACCCGATGACCCTGAATCACCGTACCCGGCCATGGCCGGGTATTTTTTTACATGCCCAGTCAATCTTTTGTCGTTTGCCAAGGCTTGCAGCGTCTGCGCTAAAGTGGCAGCTGTTGAGATGTTTTGGAGATCCCCTGATGCGCTTGCACACCCTGCCCTTTCTTTCCCGCCGTTCCTTGTTGAGCGCTGCGGCCCTGGCCTTCGGTCTGGGCACTGCCGTGGCACAGGCCGCTGGCGAGTGGCCCAGCCAGCCTCTCAAGCTGGTGGTCGGCTTTCCGGCTGGCTCCAGCCCCGATTTGACAGCACGCGCACTGGCCGAACCTTTGGGCAAGGCCTTGGGGCAAACCGTGATCGTTGAAAACAAAGTAGGCGCAGGCGGCAACATCGCTGCCGACTTTGTGGCGAAGTCCACCGATGGGCACACCGTGGGTTTGATGATCAACGGCAACATGACGATTGCCCGCATCCTCAATCCCAAAGTGCCTTACGACCCTTTGAAGGATCTTGCACCGGTGAGCCTGATCGGCACCGCCCCCCTGCTGCTGGCTGCACCGGCCAATGCCTCAGGCAGCACACCCGCCCAATGGCTGGCAGATGCCCGCCAAGCTGGCAACAAGCTGAGCTATGGCTCCCCAGGCGTAGGTACCGTGGCGCATCTGGGCATGGAGTTGCTCAAGGCGCAAACGGGCATTGACCCGGTGCATGTGCCCTACCCTGGTAACCCACAAATCATGAACGCCATGATGGGCGGTCAAATCCAGTTGGCGCTGCTGCCACCCGCCATGGCCCTGACACAGGTGCGCGCCGGCAAGCTGCGCGCCATCGGAACCACCAGCACCGGCCGCAGCACGCTGGCACCCGATGTGAGCAGCCTCGCCGAGATCGGCGTCAAGAATTACCAGCTGGAGATCTGGAACGCCGTGGCTGCGCCAGCGTCAATGCCGTCTGCCGTGCTGAACAAACTGTCGGCGACCGTGAGCGAGATCGTGCGTTCACCCGAGATGCGTGCGCGTTTGTTCCAGCAAGGCTGGCAGGTGGTGGGTTCATCGCCCGAGGGTTTGCGCAACCGCATTCAGGCCGACACCAAGGCACTGGGCGACATCATCGTGCGCCAGAAAATTCAGATCAATTGATCCGATCCGGGGCGCCAGCGCCCCGACAGTCACCTGACGTCACTTGAGCAAGATCTTGACGTCTTCGGCCAAGGCCGCTGCGCCGCTGCCATAACGGTTGTACAAGCGGACCCGACCTTGCGGGTCGAAGGTGAAGCTGCCTGCAGAGTGGTCCATGGTGTAGCTGGTGGGCGTTTTGCCTTCGACCTTCTTGTAGTAAATCTTGAAGTCTTTGGTGACCTTGGGCAATTGCTCCAAGGTTGGACGCAAAGCCACAAAATTCGGATCAAAGTTGGCCATGTAGGCCTTGAGCAGCTCGGCCGTGTCGCGCTCAGGGTCCACCGTGATGAACACGCCTTGCAGCCGCTCACCGTCCTTGCCCAGCAGGCGTTTGACCTCGGCCAGCTCCTGCATGGAGGTCGGACACACATCGGGGCATTGGGTGTAACCAAAAAACACAATCACGGCCTTGCCTGCAAAGTCCTTGAGCGTGCGGACCTGACCATTGTGGTCTGCCAGTTCCCAGCCTTGGGCATAGTCAGCGCCTGTGATGTCCACGCCGCGGAATGCGGGCTTGTCCTGACCGCAACCGCTCAGAGCCAGCACAGCTGTGAGCGCGAATCCGCCGAGCAATTGACGTTTGTTCATGGGTACTCAGAAAAGGTAGTGGTCCACCAAGAGCGCCGCGAACAAGGCGCTGAGGTGAATCAAGGAGAACCGGAAAGTCTTGCGGGCCAATTCGTCAGAATAAGCACGGAACAAGGCCACGGCATACGCGATGAAGCCGATGCTCAAGACCACCGCCACGATCAGGTAGAGCCAGGAACTCATGCCGTACACAAAGGGCATCAGGCATGCGGCCATCAAAACCACCGTGTACAAGAGGATCTGCAAACGTGTGAATTCGTTACCGTGCGTCACGGGCAGCATGGGCAGGCCCGACTTGCGATAGTCCTCGACGCGGTAAAGCGCCAGCGCCCAAAAGTGCGGAGGGGTCCACAAAAAGATGATCAAAAACAAGATCAGCGCTTCCGGGCCCACATCGCCGGTCATGGCGGCCCAGCCCAGCACCGGCGGCATGGCGCCGCTGGCGCCACCGATCACGATGTTTTGCGGCGTGAGCGGTTTCAGGATCACGGTGTAGATGATGGCGTAGCCCACAAAGGTGGCAAAGGTCAGCCACATGGTCAACGGGTTGACCATCAGGTACAAAATGGCCGAGCCCACCGCACACAGGGCAGCAGAAAACAACAAGGCCTGACGGTCGCTCAGCTCGCCTTTGGCGGTGGGACGCCAAGCGGTGCGCTTCATTTTCGCATCGATGGTTTTTTCAACCAGGCAGTTGAAAGCCGCCGCCGCTGCGGCCACCAACCAGATGCCCAGACAAGCCCAAAAACCCAACAACACCTCCGGTAAACGTGGCACGCCAGGCACCGCCAGCACCATGCCGATCAGTGCGCAAAAAACGATCAGTTGAATGACACGGGGTTTGGTCAGCGCGTTGTATTGGCGCCAGACGGAGGGAGAAGCAGTCGCAGCAGTCATGCAGCAGGCCTTGTGTCAAAAGAAGAACGCTCACCTGCGTCGGTGCGCGGTGAACTCACAGAAATATCTGAACGGCTGATGCCCAGCGCCCAGGTCAACACCAACACCAGGGCCGATGCCCCGCCGGTGTGCAACACCGCGGCCACCAAAGGCCAGTCCAACACCACATTGCTCAGGCCCGTGGCCAACTGCAATGCGGACAAAATCAACAAGGCTTGCGCCAAGCGCTGCATGCCTGCAACCCGACGCAGACGCCAGCCCACACTGATGAGCACCGCCAACACAAGCCAAGCTGCACTGCGGTGGATGAAGTGGATGGTGGTCAAAGCCGCAAAAGGCAAGACCTGCCCCTCCACGGTGTGGCCCAGATCGCGCCACAGCGCGAAGCCCTGCCAATTGAGCGAGGGCACCCAAGTGCCGTTGCAAAACGGAAAGCCTGTGCACGCAAGCACCGCGTAGTTGGTGCTCACCCAGCCGCCCAAAGCAATTTGCAGCCAAAGCAAGCAAAAGGCCAGCCACAGCCCACGGCGCAGTGCAGGTGACACCGCAAGGCTTTGCCAACCGTCATACCGCACCGCCTGAGCGGCCAGCAAAGCCAGCAAGCCGATGCCAAACAGCAAATGCAAAGTCACGATGGCAGGAAACAGTTTCATCGTCACTGTCAAGGCACCGAAAGCGCCTTGCAGGCAGACCCACAGCAAAGTGAACGTTGGCCAACCGGGGTTCACGGCTTGCGCTGGGTCTCGACGGCGCTGGCGCCAGGTCATCACCGCCAAGCTCAGGATCAAAACCCCCACACCTGTGGCCAGGTAGCGGTGCACCATCTCGACCCATGCCTTGCCATGCGTGACAGGGCCTGTGGGCATGGCCGATTGCGCCGCCTCGATGTGCAGCTGCGCACCCACCGGCGTGGCACTGCCATAGCATCCTGGCCAATCGGGGCAGCCCAGGCCCGAGTCGGTCAGGCGGGTGAAGGCACCAAACAAGATCAGATCGAAGGTCAGGAACAAGGTCAGCATGGTCAGGGCTTGCAGGCGCCGCCCTGCAGACGCGTGTCGATGGCGCAAAACCCACCACGCCAGGGGCAGCACAGCCAATGCCAGTCCGACACCCATCACTTGCAAGATGGGATTGAGGTTGTACAGGTCCACCGTGCTCATGTGCATCACCGGCCAGCTTTATCCCAGAAGGCTGAGGCACGCATCAAACGGTCCAAATCCTTCTTGGCTTTGGAGGCGCCCGCCACATCCATGTGCGCTGGAAAGCGCATCATGAAATGACCCATGGGGTCGATCACATACAAATGGTCTTCGACCGAACGACCTTCAGCGGGACTCAGCCAAGTTTTCACAACATCTGGCAGTACGCGAAGAACGTGGGCCTGATTCAAGGCGGGCAGCAAAGTAGCGTCCACCGGCGCGTCATCTGTGAGTACCCAGACACGCTCGAGCCTGTCCTTTTCCTTGCCCATGATTTCACGCAATTGCCGCTGAAAATAGAGGTTCTGTTTGCAGGCCTCTGCACAAATTGCCGAACTCACCGAGACCAGCAACCACTGGCCTTTCAAGGTGGACAAAGTGACTTCTTGCCCTTGCAGATTGAGCGCACGAGCGGTCGGCAGGTCAACCTGTGGCGTGATCAACTCGCCGTAATGCCGACGGGCCTCGGGTCGGACCACGTAATAAGTGAAATACGAAGCGATGACAGGCGCAGCACAGGCCAACAAAAGTGCCAGCATTTTCCAGCGGCCTGAATGGGTGCGCTGCGCATCTGCTTGCGCGACATCAGCTGGCAGCGGCAAAGCGTGCACGGTCATGCCCAAAGGTACATCAGACAATTCGTTTTTTTCTACGTGCTTGGACAATTTGAAACCAGACATAAAGTGATGCGATCAGGGCGCAAAGCCCGAACCATTGAAAAGCATATCCTTGGTGTTTTTCCACACCCGACGCCACCACAGGCCAATCACGCGCAAGCCCTTCGGAAGCTGTGCCAGTTTGGATCAGTGTGAAATTTTTCAGATCCAAACCAGTTTGCTGTCGAAAAGCGCCAAAGTCTAGATTTTGCCGTATGGCACCGGCTTCCACCCCGCCGAAATCGTACAGCCGTGACGGCCAAGGGGCCAATATCCCAGTGACTTCGACCATCCCCTCGGGCGTCTGCGTCAAAGGCAGTGCTTGTCTGTCATTGAAATCCCGTGGTGCCCAACCACGCTGCACCAGAACGACAGTGTCTGCTGAATCGAGCTGCATCGGCGTCATGACGTAAAAGCCAGCACGCCCGTTCATCTGTCGGTTTTCCAGGTACACCGTGTGCGCTTTGAGCCATCGTCCCCTGAGCACCATTGGTCGGTGCATCAGAGCGTTCAACTCTGTGGGCGAGATGGATGCGGAGAGACTGCGTCCATCGAGTACCGTCATGGCGCCGCGCTCGTCTTTGGCGGCCTGCAGCGCCAACTTTTCGGACCCACGGCCGACTTGCCACATGCCCAAGGAAAAGGTCAAAGCCATACCCAATGCGGCAGCCGCAAAAATCAAAATGCTTTGGAAAGCCGGTCGGGACAGAGTCATCGGATAATGCTGCTCATGAAAATACTGGTTGCACTCGCTTTTTTGGCCATCTTGGCCAGCCTCGTTTCCGCCCTGCTTTACATGATGCGCAGTGGCACCCCGCGACAAGAGGGGGAGCCAGCGCGCAAGGGCAGCATGGCCACCGCTTTGGCACTGAGGGTCGGCTTGTCGATTGTGCTCTTTATCTGCGTCTTGATTTCCTGGAAGATGGGCTGGATTCAACCCACAGGCATTCCTGCTGGCGCCTGATCCATTGAGGACTCAGCAACAAAAAAGCGCCCTGGGGCGCTTTTTTGTTGAGGCTGGAAGGCCTTACATCCAATAAACCAGGATGTACAGACCCAACCAGACCACGTCCACGAAGTGCCAATACCAAGCAGCGCCCTCGAAACCGAAGTGACGCTCAGGCGTGAAGTGGCCTTTTTGCAAACGCAAGGTGATGAACAAGAGCATCAACATGCCCACGAACACGTGGAAACCGTGGAAACCGGTCAACATGTAGAAGGTGGAGCCGTAAATGCCCGAGGACAACTTCAAATTCATGTCATTCCAGGCATGTGCGTACTCGTAGCCCTGGACAAACAGGAAAACAATACCCAGCAGCACAGTCATCCACATGAACTTGATGGTTTTACTGCGTTCACCATGTTGCATGGCATGGTGAGCAATGGTCAAGGTCACGCCTGAGGTCAGCAGCAAAGCCGTGTTGATGGTGGGCAGCCAAAACGGGCCCATCGTTTGGAAGGGCTCGACAATGCCCGCAGGAGAAGTGGTCGCACCTGCAACCATGCTTGGCCAAACCGCTTTGAAGTCTGGCCAGAGCAATGCGTTTTCAAGGCTGCCCAATGCAGGCACCGAGTGGGAACGAGCCCACCACAAAGCGGTGAAAAACGCACCGAAGAACATCACTTCAGAGAAGATGAACCAGGTCATGCTCCAGCGGTAAGACAAGTCGATCTTGCGACCGTATTGACCACCTTCGCTTTCAGCGATGGATTCTTTGAACCATTGGTACAAAACCGTCAACCACCAAATCAGGCCGAAAAACAGCGCATACATGCCCCAGCCTGAGCCGTTGATCCATTGGCCTGCGCCCAAGATCACGAAGAACAAACCAATGGCCGCCATCACCGGGTGACGCGACTCATGGGGTACGAAGTAATAAGGCGTAGTGCCGTGTGCTGTGGAACTCATACTGACTCCTGCTCTCTTTTCTAAATCGAATCTTGGGGTTTAAAGACCCGTGGGTTGAACCACGACCCAATTGACCAGGGCAACGAGCCCCAGCACAAACAACAAAGCGGCTGCAATGCCCACACCTAGGATGTGGAAGGGATTGAGCTTTTCAATGTCTTTTTGGTACTCCGCGTTTTTGCGGACACCGATGAATGACCACAACACGGCCTGCACCGTGCGGATCAAAGAGCCTTGGCGCTGTTCACTCATGAACCGGCTCCTGGCTGTTTGTTCACCACTGCGGCAACTGGTGCTGCAGGCGTCTTGCCGCCGACTTCAAAGAAGGTGTAGGACAACGTGATCGTGGTCACGTCTTTGGACAACTTGGGGTCGATCACGAAAGCCACAGGCCAACGTTTCTTTTCCCCGGGCTCGAGGGTGTACTGGTTGAAACAAAAACACTCGAGCTTGTTGAAATGGCTGGCCGCTTGATTCGGTGCATAGCTGGGAATGGCTTGAGCCGCCATGCGGCGATTCTGGACATTCTGGAATTCATACATCACGGTGTTGAGCTCACCCGGGTGCACCTGGATCGAGCGCTTTTCCGGCTTGAAATCCCAAGGACCCCGTGCATTCGCATCAAATTCGACCGTGATGGTGCGGCTCAAATCAACTTGTGTGTTGGCTGGTAATTTGACCTGCGAGCCTGCTGTGCCATTTCCAGGCACCATGCGCTCGGAAAGGGACAGGATGTTGATCCCGGTCATCTCACAAATGTGCTTGTAAATCGGAATCAGTGCGTAGCCGAAGCAGAACATGCCAGCGGTCACAACCACCAGCTTGCCCACCATCTTCAGGTTTTCACTGCGCAAGTTCATCAGATCAACTCAGCGTTGCAACAAGACCAGCTTGGCCACAAAACCGACCAGGATGGCCAATGCCACCGTGGCCAAAATCAGGCCCAAGCGCACATTGCTTTTCTTTTGTTCAGGTGTCATGGCCATGGTCGAATCAAGCAATCACGCGGGTCGCTGTGGCGTCCAGCTTGGGAGGATTCTCAAAAGTGTGGAATGGGGCAGGCGATGGCACTTCCCACTCCAGACCTTCTGCTGCTTCCCAGGGTTTCTGAGGCGCTTTCTCGCCTTGACCACGCATGGCAGGCACCACGATGAACAAGAAGAAGTAAACCTGAGCAAAACCGAAGAAGAAGGCACCTACGGATGCGATCATGTTGAAGTCGGTGAACTGCATGGGGTAGTCGGCGTAACGACGTGGCATGCCCGCCAGACCCAGGAAGTGCATCGGGAAGAAGGTGACGTTGAAGGAGATCAGCGACCACCAGAAATGCAGTTTGCCGCGGCCTTCGCTGTACATCACACCGGTCCACTTGGGAGCCCAGTAGTAGAAACCAGCGAACAAGGCGAACAAGGAACCGGCCACCAGCACGTAGTGGAAGTGGGCCACCACGTAATACGTGTCTTGCATCTGAATATCGATAGGTGCCATCGACAAAATCAGACCGGTGAAGCCGCCCATGGTGAACACGAAGATGAAACCCACTGCAAACAACATGGGCGTTTCAAAGGTCATGGAACCGCGCCACATGGTGGCGATCCAGTTGAAGATCTTCACGGCGGTCGGCACAGCGATCAGCATCGTGGCGTACATGAAGAACAGCTGACCGGTCACAGGCATGCCGGTCGTGAACATGTGGTGCGCCCAGACGATGAACGACAAAATCGCGATCGACGAAGTGGCGTACACCATGGAGGCGTAGCCGAACAGCTTTTTGCGCGAGAAGGCAGGCACGATCTGGCTGATGATGCCGAAGGCCGGCAAGATCATGATGTACACCTCGGGGTGACCGAAGAACCAGAAGATGTGCTGGTACATGACCGGATCACCGCCGCCAGCAGGGTTGAAGAAGCTGGTGCCAAAGTGGCGGTCTGTCAGCGTCATGGTGATCGCGCCAGCCAACACAGGCATCACGGCGATCAGCAGGTAAGCGGTGATCAACCAAGTCCATGCGAACATGGGCATCTTCATCAAGGTCATGCCAGGTGCGCGCATGTTCAGGATGGTCACGATGATGTTGATCGAACCCATGATGGACGAAGCACCCAGGATGTGCATGGCAAAAATACCAGCATCCATGGAAGGACCCATTTGCAGGGTCAAAGGTGCATAAAGAGTCCAACCGGCAGCAGGTGCGCCGCCAGGCATGAAGAACGAACCCACCAGCATCAATGCGGCAGGAATCATCAGCCAGAAGCTGAAGTTGTTCATGCGGGCAAAGGCCATGTCGGAGGCGCCCACTTGCAAAGGCAGCATCCAGTTCGCAAAGCCCACGAAGGCCGGCATGATCGCACCGAACACCATGATGATGCCGTGCATGGTGGTGAATTGGTTGAACAACTCAGGGTTGACGATCTGCAGGCCAGGCTGGAACAGCTCGGCGCGGATCAACAAAGCCAACACGCCACCCACCATGAGCATGGCAAAGCTGAACAGGAGGTACAGGGTACCAATGTCTTTGTGGTTGGTCGCGTAGACCCAGCGACGCCAGCCCGCAGGTGCGTGCCCGTGGTCGTCGTGGGCATGATCGTGATGGTCGAGAACGGCACTCATCTTGATTTCCTCTTATTTAATGCGGTACTGACTTACTTGCGTGCGGCCAACACTTCGGCTGGTTGCACGATCTGCCCGGTCTTGTTGGACCAGTTGTTTTTGGTGTACGTGATCACTGCAGCGATCTCGGTGTCCGACAATTGCTTCCATGCAGGCATGGTTCCATTGTTTTGACCGTTGAGCAAGACAGCAATTTGTTTGGCCTTATCGGCATCCAGAACAACGGCTGCTCCATCCAATGCCTTGATCGAACCAGCGCCCTTGCCGTTGGCTTGGTGGCAGGCGGCGCAGTTGGCGGCATACACTTTTTCGCCACGCTTGGCCAAGTCATCCAGGGCCCAGACTTTGGCTGGATCATCGGCTTTGGCGGCTTGTTTTTTCTTCTCGGCATCAACCCAAGCGGTGTAGTCAGCAGCAGACAGCACTTTCACGTGGATAGGCATGTACGCGTGCTCTTTGCCGCACAGCTCAGCACACTGACCGTAGAAATCGCCGGTCTTTTCGGCGCGGAACCAAGTGTCACGCACAAAACCAGGGATAGCGTCTTGTTTGATGCCGAATGCGGGCACCATGAAAGCGTGGATCACGTCGTTGGCAGTGGTGATCACGCGCACTTTTTGACCCACTGGCACCACCAAAGGATTGTCCACTTTGAGCAGGTAATTGTCGCCTTGTGGCTTACCGGCATCCGACATGGCGCGATGCGAGGAATCCAGGGTAGAGATGTAGCTCAGACCTTCGCCTTGACCCTTGATGTAGTCATAGCCCCATTTCCACTGGTAGCCCGTGACCTTCACGGTCAAGTCGGCGTTGGTGGTGTCTTTTTGGGCCACCAGCACCTTGGTGGCGGGCAGCGCCATCAAGATCACGATCAGGAAAGGCACAGCGGTCCAGACGACCTCCACGGTGATGGATTCGGTGAAGGTCGCAGGTTTGTGACCCACCGACTTGCGGTGCTTCCAGATGGAATAGAACATGACCGCGAAAACGGCGATGAACACCACGGTACAGATGATCAACATCATCCAGTGCAACCAGTGCTGCTCTTCAGCGATTTTGGTCGCTGGCGCTGCAAAGTTGAGCTGATTGACCGAAGGGCCACCCGGCAAGTCATTGACGGCATGAGCGGCAGTAGCCAGCCAAGCGCCTGCAAAAATGCCCGCGCGCGACAGCAGCGAAGCCAATTTGTTGGAAATGATCTTCATAGTTCTCACTAACTTCCAAGTCTCTGTTGAACCCACACCAGCGGCATGCCAAGCGACCGCCTGAAACGCCACAGGCCTCACGCGGTGCGCAAGGCCCTTCTGATTTCTCGCGCCAGCAATTGCCGGAGCTCCGGGCGTATGAAACGCCCCACCTGCACCGAACGACCCTGGCCTGACAACTCGATCAGACTGTGGTCGCCCGATTCAGGCTCGACCCTCACCCATTGACGCGCAAACTCTGCCCGCTCGCGCCGGCCTGCAGTTTCCAGCTCAACGACCAGATGGGGCCCTTGCAATGAAATCCACTCACCGTCGGTCGCGTGGCGGGCATAGGCCAGAAAAGCCCAACCCACCAGAATAAGCTCCAAACCCGCAAACGTCAGCACCAGCGTCGCCCCCTGAAACCAAAAGAATAAGCCAATGGCCAAGGAGACTGCACACAGAGAGCCGTAAAACCACCCCAACTGGGATGGCGTTACCGAACAATTGCGCCTGAGCCGCCAATCAATGGAAGGCCCGGACACCTGCGCGAACTGGTAAACCGGATTTGACACGCGTCAACTTTCAATAACCTAACGCGCCCAAGGGCGCGCAATTTGGCTAAATAACTGCGGATTTTAACCGAGTTACGAGGGGCTTTTGATAAAAATCAAACCTTATCGGACAAGTCAGAAGACCGGCGCAGCATTTGGCGCATCTGATCCAGCCCGATTTCCGTTTGCGCAGTCACCGCCGCATGCGGCTGAGGCTTGAGCGCATGGCCATAAACGATTTCAAAGCTCAAAGACAGACGCCCCGCATCCTCAGGCTTGGCCAAGGCCATCAGGGCATCGGCCAGTTGCTGGCGCCAACGCCGCCCACGCAAACCTGCAAAGCGCTGCGTGTTGAGGTTGCGCCCCAATTCGCGCAACTCGGCCAGCAAACGCTCGGGCGTTTCATACGTCAAAGTGATGCGTTCCATGTCCATGACCGGCTCGGCAAAGCCCGCCTGCACCAGCATGTCCCCCCAATCGTGCATGTCGGTGAACTCGTGCGCAGGCGCAGGCCAGCCTTGTTGCGCATACAGCCCACGCAATTCGCGCAAAGTGTCCGGGCCGAAACAGGAAAACATCAAAAACCCATCGACCGCCAACGCCTGGTGCCACTGCTTGAGCAAACCCTGCGGCGCAGGCGACGCGTGCAACTGCATATTGGCCCAGACCATCTGAACCGACGCTTCTGGCGGCAACCCCATGTGCACGCGCGGCCCCGTCCAGTGGGCAGGCTGCCACCAAGCGGCCTTCAGGGCGTCTTGCGCGGCGTTGGCCTCCGCCGCGAGGGCGCTGGTCAGCCAGACATCGCCCTCGCGGTAGCGTTGCTGCAAAGCCTTGTGCGCCTGCAGTCCGCCGCGCAAAGGCTCCCAATGGGCCCACCGGCGCGGTTGCAGCTTGATGAAATCCAGGCGCTCTTGCATGCGCGACGCCACCTCCTCATGCAACCAGGGCGATACCGAGGTCGCCACAGGATAGGCCGCCCAGCGGGCAGCGGCGACAGGATCAAGCGAAGGGGGACGTTCGGGTGCGGACATGGCCAGGGGAAAGAGAACTTCAAAGCCAAGAACACGCGCACAGGCAACCTGGCGCACTTGTCCTCAGGACGTTGGCGGCAGTATATTGATTAAATGTGGTCCAAGTTGTTCAAGGGGATGGCCTCACCGTTGGCCCTGCACCGGCCAGGCGGGGTTTGGCGCTGGCTACCCAGCCGCTGCGCTGTGTGCCGCAGCTGGCCGCAAGCGCCCTTGTGCGACACCTGCATCAGCCACTTTGCCCAGCCCTTGGCGCGGTGCGCAACCTGTGCCCTGCCCCTGACGGCCACCTCGGTGCTTCGGCCACAACGCTGTGGCGCGTGCCTTCAATCGCCTCCTCCGCTGGACCTGTGCCTGACCGCCACCGCTTATGCCTGGCCTTGGGTGGACCTGATCGCTCAGCTCAAATTTCACCAACAAGCTGGGTGGGCAGCGCCTTTGGCCACACTCATGCTGAGTGCGCCTTGGGTCGAAGACACGCTGGCCCAAGCAGACACCGTGCTGCCCATCCCGCTTTCACCCGAACGCCTGGCCGAGCGGGGGTACAACCAGTCGCTGCTGCTGGCGCGCCAGTTGTCCCCCGACAAAACGGACGATCGCTTGTTGCTGCGCACCCGCCACACCCCGTCCCAACGCAGCTTGCCACGCGCCGAACGACTGGCCAATTTGGTCGGGGCTTTTGCGGTGGACCCCCTGCGTGCCGCAGAGATTCGGGGGCAACGCATTGTGCTGGTGGACGATGTCATGACCAGCGGCGCTTCACTGCACACGGCCGCACAAGTTTTGCGCCAAGCCGGTGCGGCCCACATCAGCGCCGTGGTGTTGGCCCGCACCGAAGCCGACACGGCGTGAAAACCACTTGCCATCAACGGGCACAATACCGCCCATGTTTCATATCGTCCTGGTCGAACCCGAAATCCCGCCCAACACGGGCAACGTCATCCGCCTGGCGGCCAACACCGGCTGCACCCTGCATTTGATCGAGCCACTGGGCTTCTCGATGGACGACAGGCACATGCGCCGGGCGGGCCTGGACTACCACGAGTACGCCGCTTTGTGCCGTCACGAGAATTGGGAAGCTTTTTTGGCCAGCGAGCAACCCGTTGCCGATCGCATGTTTGCGCTGACCACCAAGGGCAGCCGCGTGGCGCACACGGTGGCGTTTCAGGCCGGTGACTGGCTGGTGTTTGGGGCCGAGACGCGCGGCCTGTCGCCCGAATTGCGCGAAACATTCCCCCTGGCACAGCGCATCAAGCTGCCCATGCGCGAAGGCCAGCGCAGCCTGAATTTATCGAATGCCGTGGCCGTGACCGTGTTCGAGGCCTGGCGGCAAAACGGCTTTGGCGGCGCCCTGTTGGACGCCCCCCACACTCAAACGTAAAGACGCGCCAGCGATTCGGCCACACACACTGGCTTGTCGCTGCCCTCGCGCTCGACCGTCACATTCCACTGCACCTGCAGCCCGCCCTCAATGGGTGTGGCCGAATGCAAATGCAGATGACCCCGCAAACGGCTGCCCACCAGCACCGGGGCCATGAAGCGGACCTTGTTCAGACCATAGTTGACACCCATGCGGGCTTCGGTCACTTCAACGGTCTTGTCAAAAAACTGGGGCAACAAAGACAGCGTCAAAAAGCCATGCGCAATCGGGCCGCCAAAAGGGCCTTGCTTGGCACGCTCCACATCGACGTGGATCCACTGGTGGTCGCCGGTTGCATCAGCGAACTGGTTGACTTGTTGCTGGGTGATCTCCACCCATTCGGTGGTGGCCACGTCCTGGCCGACGCAAGCGGCCAGATCGGCCATGGTTTGAAAGGTTTTCATGACACCCACTTTAGTCAGGCCTGCGCTTTCGGGCTGTCCAGGCTGTGACAGCCCTGCAGCACCGACCTCAGGACGCAGTTGCTGGAGTTGTTGGCGCAGCTGTTCCAGCTGATCGCGGTAATTCTGCGCATCGCCGTAATCCACAAAACCACTGTAATAAGGATGCGCTTGCATGACGCGGCGCGCATGTTTGATCGGGCACCAATACTGCTCGGTCAGACCCACCACCTCGCGCATGTAGGCCGCCAAGCCATTGCCATACGAGCAATAAGCGCAGTTGATTTTCTCCAGCACGTTCAGATAAGCCAGGTGCGCCCGGTCAAAGACAAAGTAATCCGAGCGCTTGACGCGTGGCATGCGGTACAGCGGAAAGCACACCCACTGGTACAACGTCACAAAAGCATCGAGCAGCAGCATCGGCAAGAGCACCGGGTAGATGAAAGGCACGATCAGCACATGCCGCCAGTCAGCGGTCAGCACATACTTGAACACCCCTTCCTTGAAGCGCCTTTGCTGCGCCAGAACTTCGGTTTCAAACCGGACCTTGCGGTTCTCAAAATCAGCCTGCAACTGCTGGCGCCGTTGCTGAAACTCTTGTTCGATCTGCGCCTCCAGCGCCCGGATGCGTTTGACAAATTCACCAATGTTGTCGTCCATGGTCGTCCTTTGAATCTCGGTTACCCGATGGCATGCATTTTCATGACCTGGGTCAAGCCCATCTGCGCAACACTGCGGCACATTGGTCAACAGCCACCATGACACAGAACCACCTTAACACCCTTGAGGGCCTGAGCACAGTGCAAGCAGCCACGCGCCTGGCCGAAGACGGCCCCAACGACATCACGCAAACGCCTCGGCGCTCTTTGCCAAGGCGCTTGCTGGACATGCTGCGTCAACCCATGTTCGCCCTGCTGGTGGCCGCAGCCGTGCTCTACATGGCACTGGGCGACTTAACGGAAGGTCTGACGCTGGGCGTGTTTGTGCTCGCGGTGCTGGTCCTGACTTTCTACCAGGAAGGCAAATCCGAAGCCTCCATCCAGGCGCTGCGCGACTTGACGCAAGCGCAGGCCCAAGTGATCCGATCAGGTCAAAAACTGCAAGTGCCTGCCCGCAATGTCGTGACGGGTGACTTGCTCGTCTTGTCCGAAGGTGACCGCGTGGCCGCCGATGGGCAATTGCTGAACGCCAACAACCTGCAAATCGACGAATCGCTGTTGACCGGTGAATCGGTGCCCGTCAACAAGTCCACCGACGACAGTGACAACGCGGTCCATGCGGGCAGCTTCGTCGTGCGGGGTCAAGGCCTGGCCCGCGTCACCGCCACCGGCCAACGCAGCCAGATCGGGCGCATTGGCCAATCGCTGGGCCAGCTGACATCGGGCACCACGCCGCTGCAGGCGCAAACCGCGCAGCTGGTGCAAAGGCTGGCGATCATCGTGCTCGTCTTGTGCATCACCATGGTCCTCACGCTGGGCCTGCGCTCGGGCCAGTGGATACCGGCCTTGCTCTCCGGCATCGCCTTGGCCATGGCCATCTTGCCTGAGGAATACCCGGTGGTGCTGACCATCTTTCCGGCACTGGGCGCACACCGCCTGACGCGTGAAGGCGTGCTGACCCGGCGCATCAACGCGATCGAAACGCTGGGGGCCACCACGGTGCTGTGCACCGACAAAACCGGCACCCTTACCCAAAACCGCATGACCGTGACAGCCATGGCGGTCGGATCGGCGGATGCGCCGCTGATCGCCTCGCTGGCCACGCCCACCACTGCACTGCCCCAGGCTTTTCATCCCCTGCTGGAACACGCCATCCTGGCCAGCGCACCCGAGCCCTTCGACCCGATGGAGACGGCCTTTCACAGCTCAGGACAAACCCACTTGGCGCAAACCCCGCACCTGCACGGCGACGACTGGCGACTGGTGCAAAGCTACGCCCTGAGCCCGCAACTCAAAGCCATGTCACACGTCTGGCAATTCGACGAAGGGCTGGACCGCGTCGTGTCCGCCAAAGGCGCCCCTGAAGCCGTGATGGACCTGTGCCACCTGAGCGAGGCCGATCAGCAAGCCTGGTCCCACACCATCGACAGCATGGCCGCACAAGGCCTGCGCGTCTTGGCCGTGGCACAAAGCCGATTTGAAGGCAATGACTGGCCCGAAACAGCCCACGCCTTCGCCTTTGAATGGCTGGGCCTGATTGGCCTGACCGACCCCTTGCGGCCCGAGATCCCGCAAGCCATGGCCGAATGCCAGTCGGCCGGCATTCGCGTGATCATGATCACGGGCGACTACCCGGCCACCGCACAGGTGATCGCCCAGCAAGCCGGTTTGCCGCCCGGCCAGACCTTGACCGGCGATGCACTCGATCAGCTCAGCGACGAAGCCCTGCACGCCTTGCTGCCCCAGGTCAGCGTGTGCGCCCGCATCTCGCCCCACCAGAAGCTGCGCATCGTGCAAGCCCTGCAAGCCCATGGCGAAGTGGTGACCATGACCGGTGATGGGGTCAACGATGCCCCGGCCCTGCAGGCGGCGCATGTGGGCGTGGCCATGGGCCTGCGCGGCACCGATGTGGCCCGCGAAGCCGCCGACCTGGTGCTGGTGGACGACAACTTTGCATCCATCGTGCGCGGCATCCGTGTGGGGCGCCGCATCTTTGGCAACCTGCAAAAGTCCATGCGCTACATCTTTGCCATCCACATCCCGATCGCCGGCATCGCCCTCGCTCCGATGGTAATGGCCTGGCCTGCCCTGATGCTGCCGCTGCATGTGGCCCTGCTGGAGCTGGTCATCGATCCGGCTTGCTCCATCGCCTTTGAAAATGAACCGGCCGATGCCAACGTGATGCAACGCCCACCCCGAGATACCCGCGCCGCGCTGTTTGGCGCGAAAGACATTGCTCTGGCTTTGGCGCAAGGCCTGCTGGTCCTGGCCTGCGTGGGCTTGAGCTACGCCTGGGCCAAGGGCTGGATCAAGGGCGGCGCCACGCCCGCATTGAGCGAAGAAGAAACCCGCGCCATGGTCTTCGTCACGCTGGTGTTGGGTTATGCCGCGCTGATCGTGGTCAACCGCGCACCACCTGGCCAGTTTCTGGCCAGCCTGCGCGTGCCAAATCCATCGGCCTGGGGCGTGATCTTGATGGCTTGGGCTTTGGTAGTGCTGGGCATGCAGTGGCCGTGGCTGGCCATGGCCCTGAAATTTGCGCCCTTGACAGTCTGGCCGTGGGCCGTCGCGCTGGGCTCGGGCGGGCTCAGCCTCTTGGCGATGGTGAGCCTGCATTGGCTCTTGGACCAGCACCAGGCCCGTCGGCCTTGAATGAAAAACGCCCAGACCGGGGAAGCCGGTCTGGGCGTCATGGATGCAGAACGCTCAGTGGCTTTTCGCCGTCACTTCGGGTTCAGCGTAAATGGTGCCGCCAAACTTCAAAGCTGAATGTTCACGCTTGGACTGGAGCAAGGGGTAAAACATCTGGTGGTACCAGCGCTCCTGACCAAACAGCTTGTCATCGATCAAGCCCACCTTGGCGGGGTATTGGCGTGTGATGTGGGCGCTGCCAAACAAGATGTCCCAAAAGAACAGCAGGTTGCCAAAGTTGCCTTTGTAGTGACCGATGCCATCGTTGTTGGTGATGGCGTGGTGCGCCCAATGCGTGGCCGGTGTCGAGATGGTGCGCTCCAACACCCACATGAGCGGATGCAAAGCACGGATGCGGTACAGCGGCTCGTCCCAACGCCATGCACAGTGGGCACCCAGAATCACAAACAACTTGACCGCGATGTACAGGGCATAAACCAGACCGCCAAAACCCAGGAACAGCAATGCACCGGCAAACCACAAGCCGGGCATCATCAGGTAATAAAAGAAGTTGTTGCGGAAGGTCACACGGATGCTCATGTACTCGGCCGAGTGGTGCGCGCGGTGCAGGGGCCACAAAAATGGCGAGTGCGACAGGCGGTGCCACCAATACTGCGTCATATCGTCAAAGATCAAGAGCACACCCACCATGCCCCACCAGGGCATGTCGGCCAAGACACCTTTGAACTCAGGGAAAAATGCATGCCCGAGCTTGGAGGTCACCAAAATGGCCAGCGGCTGCGTGACCGCCAGAACACTCAGGAACATCAGCACTTCAAGCTTGGTGTCATTGGTGGTGGCATTGACGTTGTGCTTGTAGCGTCGGCTCACGAACTCCATCATGGCAAAGCCCAAGATGGTGCAAACCACCAAGGCGTTTTGAATCTGCGCAGCAGTCATCGTCTGTTTCCTTTTGTAGGCTTTGACTGTTTAGACTTTCAACGGTCAAAGTATCACGAAGATAACCCTTTAGGCCCCAAGCATCCATTCGGGTAATCCCCGCGTATGCATGCGCAAGCTCAAACCATCTTTTGTGATGGATTCAAGGGACTGTGCGCGGCCACTGGCGAACAGGTCATACAAAGGCGAAGACGACAACACCGTCATACAACTGCCACAGTTTCGTCATCGCCATTTCATTCGAAAAGACGAAATTAAGCTTTTTGAATGGCACGTTGGCCCAAGACCATGCACCACCCCCATCAGATCAACGAAGACCAAATGCGCCAACTGCGCGAAGACCTGCTGGACAGTCTGGACGAAGAACTCGAACTGGAACTGGACGACCGCATCACGGAAAGCGGCGCATGCAGCCCCGAAAGTGTGAATACACGTGTGCGCTATTTCCGTGAATTGCTGCGCCTGCAATCTGAACTCGTCATGCTGCAAGACTGGGTGGTCAAAACCGGCCACCGCATGGTGATCCTGTATGAAGGCCGCGATGCCGCCGGCAAAGGCGGCGTGATCAAGCGCATCACGCAGCGCCTGAACCCTCGCGTGTGTCGCGTGGCCGCCCTGCCCGCCCCCAACGACCGCGAAAAAACCCAGTGGTACTTCCAGCGCTACATCTCACACTTGCCCGCAGCAGGCGAAATCGTGTTGTTTGACCGCAGCTGGTACAACCGCGCGAGGGTCGAAAAAGTCATGGGCTTTTGCAACGACGAGGAATACGAAGAATTCTTCCGATCCGTGCCCGAGTTCGAGAAGATGCTGGTGCGCAGCGGCATTCAGTTGGTGAAGTATTGGTTTTCCATCACCGACGACGAACAGCATGCCCGCTTTTTGGGCCGCATCCACGATCCGCTGAAACAGTGGAAATTGAGCCCTATGGACCTGGAAAGCCGCCGCCGCTGGGAAGACTACACCCAGGCCAAGGAGACCATGATCGAACGCACCCACATCCCCGAAGCCCCATGGTGGGTGGTGCAAGCGGTGGACAAGAAGAAAGCACGTCTGAACTGCATTGACCATTTGCTCGGCCAAGTGCCTTATCACGAGATCGAGCACCCCCAGATCAATCTGCCGGGTCGCGTGCGCAACCCGGACTACATACGTCACCCGGTGCCACAAGACATGATCGTTCCAGAGAAATACTGATCAGCGCAAGATCATCCCGCCTGGGGCTCCAGGCGGCTGACAGGCAAGACCAGCATGAAGGTCGATCCCTGCCCCACATGGCTTTCGATGCGCAACTCTCCGCCATGGCGTTGCGCCACATGTTTGGTGATGGCCAGACCCAAACCCGTGCCCCCCGTCTCGCGCGAGCGGCTGCGGTCCACCCGGTAGAAGCGCTCGGACAAACGTGGCAAATGTTCGGGCGCAATGCCCGGGCCCGTGTCGTTCACCGACAAGATGACTTGCTCGGCGTCACGTGTCCAAGCCACCCGGATCGTTCCCCCGGCTGGGGTGTAGCGCACCGCATTGCTCACCAGGTTGGAAATCGCACTGAGCAACTCCGACCGCACACCCAACAAAACCCATGCGGGAGCAGGCTCGAACAAGAGCTCGTGCACACAACGGCGTTGGTCACTGTCTTGCCCAGACAGCATCGCCGACAAAGCCTGTGCATCCGAAGCGACCTGGGTCATCATTTCCTGCACGGAAATTTTCTCATTCATGCCGGGCGGCAAACTGCCCTCCAGCTGCGACAAGGTCAGCAAATCGGCCACCAGACTTTGCATGCGGGAAGCTTGCACCGCCATCAGGTCCAGATAACGCTGACGCTCGTCCTCGGGCAAAGGGATCGATTGCAAGGTTTCCACAAAACCGCTCAACACCGTCAGCGGGGTGCGAATTTCATGCGATACATTGGCCACAAAGTCGCGCCGCATGGCATCGGCCAAGGCAATCGAAGTGATGTCCCGCGTGAGCAGCAACTGACGCCCCTCACCGTAGGCATGCAGCTGAACCGACAGCTTGACACTGTGTGCCACCGACTGAGAGCGGCCTTCAATCACCACCTCGGCATCGTGCTGGGTCTGCGCAAAATACTTGGCAAAAACCGGATCGCGCACCAGATGCACCACATGCTGCAAGCGGTCACGCCGGATGTCCAAGCCCAAATGTGCAGCGGCTGTGTCATTGAACCATTCAATGCGGCCCTGATCGTCCAGCAAGGTCACCCCATTGGGCGAGGCCTGAATGGCCTGCAGAAAATGCTGCAACCGTTGCTCATGCACCGCCACTTGTTTGTCGCGTTGTTTGATCAAACGCTGAATGCGTTGTGCAATCTCCAGCCAAAGGCCGCGCCACGCAACATCGCTGTTCAGATCGGGCCCAGCCAGCCAGCGCTCCAGCCTCTGCAACTTCCAGACCATCGCGCCAAAGCAGAGGCTGGCCGCAGCCAGCGCGGATGCAGCTGCGACGAATGCGCCCGACAGCCACCAGCCAAGGCCCGCGGCCAGCGCTGTCCAGAGCAGGAGTGAAAAAACCGGCATGAGCATGGCGAGATTCCCGATCAGACCGCTGGCGAACCGGTCAGGCGGTAACCCGCCCCACGGACGGTCTCGATCATGGCACCCGCCTCACCCAAAGATTCACGCAAGCGTTTGACGTGCACGTCCACCGTGCGCTCTTCGATGTACACATGGTCGCCCCAAATTTTGTCGAGCAACATGCCACGGGTGTGCACGCGTTCGGGGTGACGCATCAGGTACTGCAAGAGCTTGAATTCGGTCGGCCCCACCTTCAACGGCTTGTCTTGCCAGCTCACGCGGTAGGTGTCCGCATCCAGTTGCAACTCGGCGATCTTGACCAGCCCACCGGCAGACTCTGGCACACGGCGGCGCAAGACGGCGCGGATACGGGCCAGCAGTTCGCGCGGCGAAAAAGGCTTGACGATGTAATCGTCCGCGCCAGCATCCAGCCCGGCCACTCGGTCGGCCTCATCGCCACGCGCGGTCAGCATCAGGATGGGCACGGCCTTGGTGCGCGCCGCAGAGCGCCACCGACGTGCCAGCGCCAAACCACTCTCTCCGGGCAACATCCAGTCCAGCAAGATCACATCGGGCAAGACTTCATCCAGCTCACGCTGGGCGGACTCGGCGTCCATGGCCCACACCGGTTGAAAGCCGTTGTGGCGCAAGTTCACCGAGATGAGTTCCGCAATCGCCGACTCGTCTTCGACAATCAGAATTCTGGGCAGGCTTCTCATTTGACGGCTTGTTCAATGTCCGACAAAGCGGTGTGACGCACATCAGCGCCCTTGACCACGTAAATCACAAACTCGGCGATGTTCTTGGCGTGGTCACCGATGCGCTCGATCGCTTTGGCCACGAACAGCAAGTCCAGGCTGGCCGAGATCGTGCGAGGGTCTTCCATCATGTAGGTGACCAGTTTGCGCACAAAGCCATTGAACTCGGCATCGATCAGGTCGTCTTCTTTCAAGATCACCAATGCGGTGTTGACATCCAGACGCGCGAAGGCATCGAGCGACTTGCGCAGCAAGCCAGATGCCAAATCGGAGGCGATGCGCAGCTCGGACGATGGCAAATTGCGTGGGCTGCCCTGATCGAGAATCTGCTTGACCATGCGGGCAATGCGCTCGGCCTCGTCACCAGCGCGCTCCAGGTTGCCAGTGATCTTGGAGATCGCCATCAGAAGACGCAAATCGCGTGCGGTGGGCTGGCGGCGGGCGATGATCGAAGCCAATTCGGCATCGATCTCGACTTCCATGGTGTTGACCTGCTTTTCGCTGGCGATCACCTGATCGGCCACTTCGGCGCTGAACTGGGCCAGGGCGTAGACCGCGTGACGGGTCTGCGACTCCACCAAACCACCCAACTCCAGAACCCGCGAGGACACGTTGGTCAGGTCGGCATCGAATTGACTTGAAATGTGCTTGTCCATGTTTTGCTCCTGATCAGCCGAAACGGCCGGTGATGTAGTCTTCGGTTTCCTGGCGGGCGGGCTTCATGAAGATCTGTTCGGTCTGACCAAACTCCATCAACTCACCCAGGTACATGTAGGCCGTGAAGTCCGACACACGCGCCGCTTGCTGCATGTTGTGGGTCACGATGGCCACGGTGTGGTCTTTCTTCAGCTCGCTCACCAGCTCTTCCACCTTGGCGGTCGAGATGGGGTCCAGGGCCGAGGTGGGCTCGTCCAGCAAGATGACTTTGGGCTTGACCGCCACGGTGCGCGCAATGCACAAACGCTGCTGCTGACCACCCGACAAGGACAAACCGCTTTGCCCGAGCTTGTCTTTGACCTCTGTCCAGATCGCCGCCTTGGTCAGCGCCCATTCCACGCGCTCGTCCATGTCCGAGCGGCTCAAGTTTTCATACAAGCGGATGCCAAAAGCGATGTTGTCGTAGATCGACATCGGGAAGGGTGTGGGCTTTTGGAAGACCATGCCCACACGGGCACGCAGCAAGTTCAGGTCTTGCTTGCTGTCCAGAATGTTCTGACCATAAAAATTGATCTCGCCTTCGGCACGTTGACCGGGATACAGGCTGTACATGCGGTTGAGCGTGCGCAGCAAGGTGGACTTGCCGCAACCCGAAGGGCCAATGAAAGCGGTGACCTTGTTTTCGGCAATGTCCAGGTTGACATTCTTCAGACCCTTGAAGGCGCCATAAAAAAAGTTCAAGTTGCGGATTTCAATCGCGTTTTTCAATGGCAGGTTTTGCGTTGTGGGCATTGGAAATTCCATCCATTCAAAAAGATTAGCCTTGGGCTTTTTCGCGGAAAAACACGCGGGCCAAGATGTTCAGGATCAAAACTGTCAAGGTGATCAGCAAGGCGCCGCCCCAGGCCAGACGCACCCAGTTGTCGTAAGGGCTCATGGCGAACTGGAAGATCACCACCGGCAAGTTCGCCATCGGGGCGTTCATGTTGGTCGAGAAGAACTGGTTGTTCAAAGCGGTGAACAGCAAAGGCGCCGTCTCGCCGCTGATGCGGGCCAGTGCCAGCAACAAACCGGTCATCACGCCTGATTTGGCCGCACGCAAAGTGATGAAGGTGGCCACCTTCCAGCGCGGTGCACCCAAGGCAAAGGCCGCTTCACGCAAGCTGCCGGGCACCAGGCGCAGCATGTTTTCGGTGGTGCGCACCACCACGGGCACCGCGATCAAGGACAAGGCCAAAGAACCGGCCCAGCCCGAGAAGTGCTGCACCTGTGCCACCAGCACCGCATACACAAACAGACCCAACACGATGGACGGGGCAGACAACATGATGTCGGTCACAAAGCGGGTGAGCTCTGCGGTTTTGCTTTGGTCGCCGTATTCGGCCAGGTACACCCCGGCGAAGATGCCGATGGGTGTGCTGACAAAAGCCGTCACCAGCACCATCATCAAGCTGCCCACGATGGCATTGGCCAAGCCACCGCCTTCGGAGCCGGGGGCCGGTGTGGATTGCGTGAACATGGCCCAATCCAGTGCGGCCAAGCCATTGGACAGCAGCACAAACAAGATCCACAGCAAGACGAACAGGCCCAGGCCCATCGCCGTCAAAGACAAAGTCAAACCGATCCGGTTGGCCACTTGTCTGCGTTTGTAAATTTTCAGATCCATCGTATTTCTCCAGTGCGGGGCATCAGGTCTTGGTGCCCTTGGCTTTTTCTGCGCGGATCAACATGATCTTGGCAGCGCTCAAGACGATGAAGGTGATCACGAACAGCAAGAAGCCCAATGCGAACAAGGTGGACAAGTGAAAGTCCGCCGCTTCACCAAACTCGTTGGCCAAGGTCGAAGCGATGGTGGTGCCGGGCGAAAACAAGGAAGCGCTCAGGCGCTGCGAATTGCCAATCACGAAAGTCACCGCCATGGTCTCGCCCAAAGCACGGCCCAAGCCCAACATGACGCCACCGATCACACCCTTTTGGGTGTAAGGCAAGACGATGCTGCGCACCACCTCCCAGGTGGTGCAGCCCAGGCCATAAGCCGACTCGCGCAAGATGGGCGGCACGATCTCAAACACATCGCGCATGACGGCGGCGATGAAGGGCACGATCATGAACGCCAGCACAATGCCCGCGGCCAAAATGCCCACACCGTTCATGGCACCACCAAACAGGCTGCCGATGATGGGCATCTGACCCAGCGTCGATTGCAAGGCGGGTTGACCATACTCGGCAAACAGCGGCGCAAAGATGAACAGACCGAACATGCCGTAAATGATGGACGGCACGGCCGCCAGCAACTCGATGGCCGTACCCAATGGACGGCGCAAATAAGTCGGGCAGGTTTCGGTCAAAAACAAGGCAATGCCAAATGACAAGGGCACGGCAATCAGCAAGGCGATCAATGCGCTGACCAAAGTACCGAAGATGGCAATCGCGGCGCCAAACTCTTCATTGACGATGTCCCACTCGACACGCCAGATGAACTGGAAACCGAATTTGGCCAATGCCGGCCAGGCATTGATCAGCAAGGAAATGATGATGCCCATCAGGGCAAACAAGACCAGCAGAGAAAAACTCAGGGTGATCTTGTGGAAAAAGAAATCCTGGATGCGTTGACGCTTCACGACGGACAGCATGTTGTGATCGGGCGCATGGCTGGCCTGTTCGATCGGGTCCATTTGAATTCCTTGTGACAACTGCATGGTGTTTACCACTTTGAACAAAAACCCCTCACCCCGGAAGGTGAGGGGTCAGGGGGCCGGACACCCGGCCTCCAGAACACATCACTTGATCTCGGTCCAGACCTTGCTGCGGATCTGGCTTGTGAGACTGTCTGGCAGCGGCACATAGTCCAGGTCAGAAGCCATCTTCTTGCCGTTCTTGAAAGCCCAGTCAAAGAACTTCAGGACTTCATCCGAAGAAGCTTTGTCGGCAGGCTTTTTGTACATCAAGATGAACGAGGCGGTGCTGATGGGCCAGCTGTCATTGCCCTTGGCGTTGACCATCGACACACCCATGCCTGGCACGCTGAACCAGTCGGCGCCGGCAGCGGCAGCCGCAAAAGTCAGGTCGTCAGGGCTGACGTATTTGCCGGAGGCATTGAGCAACTGCAAAAAGTTCATGTTGTTTTTCTTGACGTAGGCGTATTCCACGTAACCCACAGCGCCTTTGACGCGGTTGACGTTGGCAGCCACGCCTTCGTTGCCCTTACCACCCACAGAAGAGTCCGCTGGCCACTTGACCGCAGCGCCCTTGCCCACTTTGTCGGACCAGTCTTTGCTGACCGCGCTCAGGTAGTCGGTGAAGTTGAAGGTGGTGCCCGAGCCGTCGGCGCGGTGCACCACGGTGATGGCTTGGTCAGGCAAGCTCTTGCCAGGGTTCAAGGCAGCCAGTTTGGCATCGTTCCATTTGGTGATGGTGCCCAGGTAAATGTCGGCCAGCACAGGGCCGCTGATGCGCAGCTCGCCTGGCTTGAAGCCTTGCAGGTTCACCACAGGCACTGTGCCGCCGATGATGGCCGGGAACTGCACCATGCCGTCTTTGTCCAGATCGGCACCCGACACGGGGGCGTCAGACGCACCAAATGTCACCGTTTTGGCACGGATTTGCTTCAGACCGCCCGAAGAACCAATCGATTGGTAGTTCAAGCCTGTGCCCGTGGCGGCCTTGTAAGCCTCCGCCCATTTGGCGTACATGGGGTAGGGGAAGGTGGCGCCAGCGCCGGTGATGTCGGCAGCCCAGCTGGTGGCGGCCAAAACGCTCAAGCCCACGGCGGCAATCACGGATTTCATTTTCAACATTTCAACTCCTGGTTCAGGGTCATCAAAAGACAGGAGGTCAGGAATTTGACCGCCCTTTCATTCATGGAATCGAATTTAACGGTCGATTGTGACAAGAATGTGTCAAACAAAAAACGGCTGTGTTTCAGCGCACGGAAGCCAAGGGCGGTCATCGCCATGATGGCCTTATATGCCGAGCACCCCGGTCCACGGCCCAAGCCATTGCGTATTTTTGGATTCAAAACATGTCATGCTGACGCTCGTCGACCCTGCAGCACTCATCCCACTTTCTGTGGCATTGGGCATCGGTCTGCTGGTCGGCACGGAAAGAGAGCGCCACAAAGGCAGCGGTCCCCACCGCCGTTCCGCGGGCATCCGGACCTTCACAGGCGCGGCCATGCTGGGCTTTGCAGCGCAAAGTCTGGACGCGCCGTGGTTGGTGAGCGCGGCTTTGCTGGCCCTGGGCGCCCTGACCATGAGCGCTTACCAGCAATCGAGGCAACACGATCCGGGCCTGACCTCGGAAGTCGCCATTTTGCTGACCTGTCTGTTGGGCGCACTGTCGGGCGCATCCCCCGAATTGGCGGCCATCATGGGCATCGCCCTGGCGGCCATCTTGGCCGCGCGTGAGGAAATGCACCGCTTTGTGCACCAGGTCATCACAGAACAAGAGCTCAAAGACGTGATCATTTTCCTGGCAGCGGCCATGATCTTGCTGCCGCTGAGCCCAGACCATGACACGGGCCCTTTTCAAGCCATCAACCCGCATGACCTGGCGCGCTTTGTGGTCGCGGTCATGAGCATCAGCGCCTTGGGCTACATGGCCAAACGCATACTGGGCATGCGGGCTGGCATGGCCCTGACCGGTTTTGCCGGTGGTTTCATCTCCAGCACGGCCACCATCTTGGCCATGGGCCAGGCCGCCCAACGCGAGCCACACGTGCTGCATGCCGCCGCCATGGGCGCGGTGCTGTCCACGGTCTCGACCATGGTGCAGCTGGGCTTGTTGCTGGCCCTCTTTTTGCCCAGCCTGCTGCCACACATGCTTTTGCCCATCAGCCTGGGCTGCTGCACGGCGGGTCTTTATGCGCTGTGGCTGTACAAAGCCCATGAACCGGAATGCATGCCACCGAATCTGGACCTGAGGGGGCATGCCTTTGAGCACAAGACCACCTTGATCCTCAGCCTGGCGGTGCTCAGCATCACCGTCATGACCGCCGCCTTGAACCACTGGCTGGGCGAACCCGGCGTGCTCATCGCCAGCATGCTCGCAGGCCTGGTGGACGCGCACTCCAGCGTGGCCTCCATGAGCAGCTTGGTCCACCAAGGGCACGCCTCACTGTCCCAAGCACAGCTGGCCATTTTGTTGGCCGTCAGCACCAACAGCCTGAGCAAGTCCGCCGTCGCCATCGGTGCTGGCGGCAAAGCCTTTGCAGTCTTGATCCTGCCCGGTCTGCTGCTGGTGATCGCAGCAGTGTGGCTGGGCGCATGGGCCAAGCTGTGGCTCGCCAGCACCATCGGACCACTTTGACAAGGAGAAAACGCATGAGCCACATCGACTGGTCCGACTGGCGCGTGTCCGCCGGGCACCCTGTGAATTTGTCCGACAGGCCCACTTGGCCCGCCGCGCACACGGAGGCCGAAAAGCCACTGTGGCCCGCACGCATGGCCGAACTGGCAGACCAGCTCAACCGGCTGCAAGCCACGCTTCATGCCAGCAAAACACGCGCATTGCTCTTGGTGCTGCAAGGCATGGACACCGCAGGCAAAGACGGCTGTATCCGCAGTGTCTTTGCACACATCAGCCCCTTGGGCGTGCGGGCCGAGGCTTTTGGCGTGCCCCAGGCGCTGGAACAACAGCACGATTTCCTTTGGCGCATCCATGCCAAAACCCCGGCACTGGGGGAGATGGTGATTTTCAACCGCAGCCATTACGAAGATGTGCTGGTGCCCGTTGTGCAGGGCACCCTGCAGCGTGCCCTGTGTGAAAAAAGACACCACCACATCCGGCACTTTGAAGCCTTGCTCCACGACAGTGGCGTTGCGGTCGTCAAATGCTATTTGCACATCTCCAAACAGGAACAGAAAAAGCGCCTGCAAGCCCGACTGGACGACCCTTTGAAACACTGGAAAGTCCAAGCCTCTGACTTTGAAGACCGCCGGCACTGGCGGGCCTACATGCACGCGTACGAAAACGCCATGCAAGCGACCTGCAGCGACGAAGCGCCTTGGTATGTGGTGCCCGCCGATTCGAAGCCTTACCGCGATCTGTTGGTGGCCGAACTGCTGGTGCATACCCTGCAGGGCATGTCCTTGGTGATGCCCAGACCGAAGCTGGATCTGGCCGATTTCAAAATGAGGTGACCCATGCCGCACAGCACACGGGCCAAAAGCAGGGCCGTTCAGAACCTGCTGCCCAACCCAGAACAACAAGCCTGGTGGTTTGTGAAACACCTGCTGCGGACCTCGCTGCAAGACACCCGGTCTTTGCTCCTGACCTGGACGCACACCCGGCAAACAGAAACCTTGCACCAGGCACGGGTGGCGTGGCGGCGTCAAAAATCCCTTTTGAAGTTTTACAGGCCCCTGCTGCCTGAACCGCCTCAGCGCCACAACGATGCGCTGCAAACTTTGTGGCGCCTGACGGGGCAGCTGCGCAATCTGGATGTGGCGCTGGAATGCACCCTGCCCGCCTGGCGCCATGCCCACCCGGATGCGTGCACCCACGAGTGGGCAGGCCTGGTGCAGCAACTGCACCAAGATCGTCAACTGGCGCGGCATGCATTGGCCAAGGAAATAGCAAGACCCCGCACCGCCGCCAGGTTCCAGCAACTGCGCACCTGGATGAAACGCTTGGACAGCGTCACCCTGAAGGTTCGGCGCAAATCCTTCGAGCAATGGGCCCAACACAGGCTGCGGCGTTTGCATCAAAAGATCAAGTCCCAACAGCATCCCTTCACGCCTGAG
Organism: Limnohabitans sp.; assembly: GCF_030158565.1. Classification (GTDB taxonomy): domain Bacteria; phylum Pseudomonadota; class Gammaproteobacteria; order Burkholderiales; family Burkholderiaceae_C; genus Limnohabitans_A. The sequence continues at coordinate 58,173 of NZ_JAOASQ010000038.1, forward strand.
CGACAGCACCGATGCCGCATCCTCCTCAAGCAAGAGCGGCATGCCCTGGAGAGCCTGCTGGCGAACCACCCCGACAAAAAACGCCGTGCGCGGCTCAAGCGCAACAGAAAAAAACAAATAGTGTGGGGCCACGACCAAGACATGCAAACGGCGCTGGAGCTGATCGAAGGGCTGGGGCACTGCCCTGAATTGACAAAGGCTTGGCGTGCATCGATGTGACCCTTTGGATTTCATGCGTGAAAAGGCTTGTCATCAATTTTTCAAATATCCGTCACATAATCCGGGCCACTGCTGCCACCGACTCCACCATGCAAACCCAATCCCTCTTCGCCGCCATTGATCTGGGATCCAACAGTTTTCGTCTTGAAATCGGTCAACTGGAGGCGGGGCACCTGCGGCGTGTGGAATACCTCAAAGAAACAGTGCGCCAAGGCAATGGCCTGGATGCAGAGCGCCATTTGAGTGACGCCGCCATGCAACGCGGCTGGGACTGTCTGGCCCGATTTGCAGAACGGATTGCGGGCTTCCAGCCCCACCAAGTGCGCGCCGTGGCCACACAGACCATGCGCGAAGCCCGCAACCGAGAGGTTTTCTTGGCCAAAGCCAAAGACATTCTGGGTTTTCCGATCGAGGTCATCGCGGGACGCGAAGAAGCACGCCTGATTTACCTGGGCGTTTCACACCTCTTGCCCCAATCCACAGAGCGCCGACTGGTGGTGGACATTGGCGGGCGCTCGACCGAATTGATCCTGGGCCAAAACGTCCAAGCCCAGACGCTGGAGTCTTACCGCGTGGGCAGCGTAGCCTGGTCGATGAAATACTTTCCCGACGGGCAATGGACCAACTCGGCATTCAAGGCGGCAGAGATTGCGGCCAAAGCCATTTTGGACGAGGCGCAAATGCTCTACCCGCGTTCAAGCTGGGACACCTGCTACGGTTCATCCGGCACCGTGGGCGCGGTGGCCGATGTGCTGGCTCTGGCGGGTTGGCCTGAAGGCCTGATCACACGCGATGGGCTGGACTGGCTCAAAGACAAACTGCTCAAGGCACAAAAACCTGAGCACCTCAAAATCGAAGGCATCAAAGAAGACCGCCGTCCGGTCATCGGCGGCGGCTTGGCCGTCTTGCGTGCCGTTTTTGATCTGCTTCAAATTGACGAGATGGTGGCCGCACAAGGCGCCCTGCGCCATGGTGCCTTGTACGACCTGCTGGACCGCGAAAGCCCGCAAGACGATGTGCGAACACACATGGTGGACTGGCTCACACAACGTTTTGGATCTGATCTGGTGCAGGCTGAACGCGTATCACGCACAGCTCAAACATTGCTGACACACATGCTGGGCCAAGACAGCGATGACAAGGAAGCTGTGCGCCATTTGCGCAAAGTGGATTGGGCCGCCCAACTGCACGAAGTGGGCATGCGCATCTCGCACAGCGACTACCACAAGCACGGCGCCTACATTTTGGACAACACCGACTTGCCGGGTTTCACGATCGACGAATTGCACCGCCTGAGCCAGCTGGTGCTGGGCCACCGCGGCAAGCTGCGCAAACTCGATGCGCCTTTGCAAGACCCCTTATTTGTTCAGCAGCTCATGGCCTTGCGCATGAGCGTGATCCTTTGCCATGCCCGCCGCGACCCGGACACCTCGTCGATGACGCTCCATGTGGACACGGCCAAACAAATCGCACGACTCAAAATCAGCGCACCATGGGCAGAGCAATGGCCACAATCGACCCATTTGCTGCGCGAAGAATGCATGGCCTGGCTCAAAACCGGCTGGGAGCTCAAGGTGCAATTCATCTGAGAGACAGCGCACACACGCCAACATGGCGGTCGTTGATTTCCTTTCATCAACGGTATAAACTGTATGCACTGTTTTTCAAGGAAGCCCCATGACCGCCTCATCCGTAAAAAGCCGAACCACAACGACGGCCAAAGCACCCGCCAAGAAAACCAAACCATCAGCAACTCGCAAGACACCACCAAGTTCCGTCAAGCCTTCGGCCAAACCCCTCCAGGCCACGCCGGTTGAAGTGCCCCTGGCCACCACTGAAAAATCCAAGCCCGCCAAAGAGAAAAAAGTGAAAGTCGTGCGCGACAGCTTCACCATTCCCAAGACCGAATTCACGCAAATCGCCGACATGAAAAAACGCGCCATGGCGCTGGGCGTCGAGATCAAGAAAAGCGAATTGATCCGTGCCGGCCTGCAAATCATTTCGGGTTTGCCAGACGCCAGCTTCAAAAAAGCGTTGGCTGCCATTCCTACGGTGAAAACAGGCCGCCCCAGCAAGGCTTGAGGGTTTACAGCCGATCAGGCACGGTGACCGACATGATCACCGTCTGGTCGACGCCGTCGCGCAGGCGGCTTCGCAACCACCAGACGGCACCCTTGCGAACAGGGCAAGGAGACTCTCCCATCTGCAACAAGCGGGAAGCCACCGCACCCAGTGCAGGCTGGTGCCCCACCAAAACCACCGGGTATTTGGCATGGGGCCAGCCTGCCGTTTCCAGCAAGTCATCCACCGATGCCCCCGGCGACAAGGCATCGCGCACTTTGTACCGGCGCCCCAAAGCACGCACCGTCTGTTCGGCCCGCACGGCAGGGCTGCTGAATATCCGCACGCCATCGGGCAGCTGGCGATCGAGCCAGACCGCCATCCGCGCGGCATGCTTTTCACCACGCGTGGTCAAAGCCCTTTGCATGTCATCCTGACCGGCCTCGGCATCGTGGGCTTCGGCGTGTCGCCACAAGATCAAGTCCATGCACTGCACTCCTAGGCTGCTGCGCTGTAGCGCGCCATCAAAGCGTTTTGTGCGCCATGCCCCGGAGCGTTCAGACCCACACGGTGGTAACGACCATCGGGGGCCAGATCCCAGGCATCCTTGCTGTCATGCAAATAGGCCAGCAAGCATTCATCGATGATGCGTTGGCGCAAGATGGGGTCATCGACTGGCCAAGCCAATTCAATGCGCCGCATCATGTTGCGACTCATCCAGTCGGCACTCGACAAATACAAAGACTCTGTCTCACCCGCACGGAAATAAAACACGCGCGAGTGCTCCAGAAAGCGCCCAATCACCGAGCGCACCCGGATGTTTTCACTCACCCCGGGCACGCCCGCAGGCAACATGCAAGCACCGCGCACAATTAAATCAATCTTCGCGCCTTGCTGACCTGCCGCCAGCAAGGCTTCGATCAGAGGCACATCGGTCAAGGCATTCATCTTCAGGACGATGCGGCCACCCCGGCCAGCTTTGGCCGAAGCACCCACCGCACGAATGCGCGAGAGCATGTCGGCGTGCAGGGTGAAGGGCGCCACCAGCAAGCGTTTCATCTTGGGCAAGCGACTTTGGCTGGCCAAATGGCCAAACAGCTGGTCCATGTCGGCCGTGATGGCGGGATCGGCCGTGAGGTAACTGATGTCGGTGTACAGCTTGGCAGTGCGCGGGTTGTAGTTGCCCGTGGACAAATGCCCGTAGCGCCGCAGTGAGCGGCCTTCCCGACGGGTGATCAGCAGCATCTTGGCGTGGGTCTTCAGGCCCACCACACCATAGACCACCTGGGCGCCGATCGACTCGAGCTGCTCGGCCCAGTTGATGTTGGCTTCTTCGTCAAAACGGGCTTTGAGTTCCACCACAGCAGTGACCTCTTTGCCCTGACGCACGGCTTCACACAGCAAATCCATCATGGCCGGGTCACTGCCCGTGCGGTAAATGGTCTGTTTGATGGCCAGCACGTTCGGGTCCGACACCGCCTCGCGCAAGAACGCCAGCACACCGTCAAAACTTTCAAAGGGCTGATGGAACATCACATCACCCTGGCGCAGCCGCGCCAGAACCGAGCCGTGGCTGGGCAACTGTGCCGGAAAGCTGGCCTTGTAAATCGGGAACAACAAATGCGGCGCCTGCGCCAGATCGATCAGCTGCATCAGGCGCACCAGGTTCACCGGGCCATTGACACGGAACACCGACGGCTCTGGCAACTGGAATTCTTTGCGCAAGAATTCGGCCAATCGCAGCGAACAATCGGACGAGACCTCCAGCCGCACCGATTGACCGTAGTTCCGGTGCTGCAAGCCTTCTCGCAAAGCCGTGCGCAAGTTGCCGATGTCGTCTTCATCGACCGCCAAATCCGAGTGGCGCGTGACCCTGAACTGCGAGAACTGCCCCACCACACGGCCTGGAAACAGCTCACTCAAATGGGCACGGATCACGCTCGACAAGAGCACAAAAGAAGTGGCGCCATCGCACAACTTGGCCGGCAGTGGAATCAATCGGGGCAAGACCCGTGGAACCTTGACGATGGCGATCTCGTTGGAGCGGCCAAATGCATCCTTGCCAGACAACTGGACAATGAAGTTCAAGGACTTGTTGGCCACCTGCGGAAAGGGATGAGCGGGATCGAGCCCCACCGGCACCAACAAGGGCTGCACTTCGCGGTGGAAATAACTGCGCACCCAGCGGCGTTGCTCGGCATTGCGCTCGCCGTGCGAGAGGATGCGAAAGCCCTGACGCTCCAGTGCGGGCAAGAGATCGTCGTTGTACAGCGCGTACTGCCGCGCCACCATGGCATTGGCTTGCTCGGTGATGGCCGCCAGGCTTTCGTGTGTGTAAGGGCCAGAACGCAAACCCTGCAAGGCGCCCATCACATGCGGCTCGGCACGCACTTCAAAAAACTCGTCCAGGTTGGACGAGACAATGCACAAATAGCGCAGGCGCTCCAGCACAGGCACATCGGGCCGGTGCGCCCAATCGAGCACGCGCTCATTGAAGGCGAGGATGCTCAGGTCGCGGTCCAGCAGGGATGACTGGACCTTCTCGCTCAAGTTTGCAGGGAATTCAGAACGCATGTGTTTCTTTCCAACTCTATGGGTTCTGATGTTAGAAATCACTCAAGTCAGCTTGATGACAATTATGTGAACGTAGCGTGTCCGGCTTCTGTGCCCTGACGCACATTGACGAGATGGGCTGCAAAGCTTTGGGCCGTCTGCGGCCAATCAAAGTGCATGGCGCGCTTGCGGGCTTCGTTTCGCGGCACCTGCAAAGCATGCGTCACGGCATGCCCGAGGTCTTCATGCAGCACACCACCGGCCACACCCGCTTGGTCTGCACCCAAGACCTGCAAGGGACCATCCACCGGATAAGCCGCCACCGGCGTGCCGCAAGCCATGGCTTCGAGCATGACCAGCCCAAAGGTTTCGTTTTTGGAAGGAAAAACAAACACATCACTGGCCGCATAAATTTTGGCCAACTCGGGGCGTGGCAACACCCCCATCCAGACCACATCCGGAAAGCGCTGACGCAAGTTGTCTTCCAGCGGCCCCACCCCACACACGATGCGGGTGCCTGGCAAGTTCATGGACAAAAAGGCTTCGATGTTTTTTTCATAGGACACCCGCCCCACAAACAAGGACAAGGGCCTTGGCAAATGGGCCAAAGCGGGCAAGTCCAGCGGCTGCTCGTGGTATTCGAACAAGCCCAAGTCCACCCCATGGGTCCAGGGCTTGAGCTGGGCAAACCCTCTGGCCTTGAGCATGTCGAGCACACCTTGCGTGGGCACCATCACCCCCGCAGAAGGCCGGTGAAAGTGGCGAAACAAGGCATAGCCCCAAGACAGTGGAACCCGCAAAGCGGCATGCAAAATTTCCGGGAACTTGGTGTGAAAGGCCGTGGTGAAGGCCCATTTGTTCTTGCGGCAATAACGCCGCGCTGCCCAGCCCAGCGGGCCTTCGGTGGCCAGGTGGATCGCATCGGGCTGCAATCTGTCCAACATCTCGGCCAAGGGCTTGGCGGGGCGCACCGCCAGATCAATGCCCTTGTAGCCCGGACAAGGCTTGTTGCGAAACAGGCCGGGATGGATCACTTCCACCTGCACGCCCAAGGGGGCCAGGGCCACCACCAACTCTTGCAAGGTGGTGACCACGCCGTTGATTTGCGGATGCCACGCATCGGTGATCAAGGCCAGTTTCATGCGAGCGCCTCCGTGACATGCATTTCACGCACAGTGACCGCTGCACCTGCGCCCCAATGCACGATCTCCAGGCGCCCGTCCATGTGCTCCACCAAGGCCGTTCGGCTTTCGACCCAATCGCCGTCGTTGCAATACAGGATGCCGTTGACATCACGGATCTCGGCGTGGTGAATGTGGCCACACACGGCACCGTCATAGCCTCGGCGCTTGGCCTCCTGTGCCACCGCCACTTCAAAGTCGCTGATGAAGTTCACGGCTTTCTTGACCTTGAGCTTCAAATAGGCCGACAAAGACCAATACCCCAAACCCATGCGGGCACGCCAACGGTTAAGGTAGCGGTTGAGCTTCAATGTCAATTCATACAACCAGTCCCCGACATAAGCCAGCCACTTGGCACACTGGATCACACCATCGAAATGGTCACCATGGATGACCCACAGCTTGAGACCGGTGGCCGTGGTGTGCACCGTGTCATGAACCACCTCGACGCCGCCAAAAGCATGCCCCACAAAGTGCCGCGCAAACTCGTCGTGGTTGCCCGGCACATAAATGACGCGGCAGCCCTTGCGCGCACGACGGAGCAACTTCTGCACCACATCGTTGTGGCTTTGAGGCCAGAACCATCGGCGGCGCAGTTGCCAGCCATCGACGATGTCCCCCACCAGATACAGCGTGTCACAGCGGTGGTGTTTTAAGAAATCCAGCAAGGCATCGGCCTGAAATCCGGGGGTTCCGATGTGCAGGTCTGAAATGAAAATCGCCCGCAACCGTGGGCGGTCTGCAGGCGAATCGTCCTCTTCGAGCGGTGCGCCAACGTCGGCGGGCACATCGGCCACAGCACCGGCAAGCGGTCTTGTGGCCATGGGCGATGCCTCAAACAGCAAGGCCGTTTGCAGGTCTGCGGTCGGCACGCGCATCAAACGCTCCCCGAGAAGTGACGGCGGTAGCGCGCTGGGATATCGGCGGTTTGCATCATCATGGGCAAATCGGCCGTGTTGAAATCCGGGTCCCATGCGGGCGCCCCCAAAATCTTGGCCCCCAAGCGCAAATAACCTTTGATCAGCGCTGGCGGCTCGATCGACAAGTCATGTTCCAGCGCATCCACCGGCAAGGGCAGACGCGGGCGCACATGGTATTGGATAGATGCCAGATGCGTTTCGCGCAGCTGGTGCCAAATGCTGGCCGCCGCGTGGCCAGTGACCAGGCCGTTGTGCAACATGGGGATGCTGGCGCAACCGATCATCACATCCAGCCGGTTGCGCTCCATGAATTCGAACAAGGCCCCCCACAGCGCCATGATCACGCCCCCCTGGCGGTGCTCGGGGTGCACACAGCTGCGGCCCAGCTCCACCATGCGGCTGCGCATGTCGCGCAAGCGGGTCAAGTCAAACTCGGTGTCGCTGTAGGTGCTGCCCGCGCGCTTGGCCTGCTCAGGGGTCAACACGCGGTAGGTACCGATCACTTGACCAGTTTCAGATTCGCGCACCAACAGGTGCTCGCAATAGTCATCGAACAAGTCGATGTCATGCCCGGGCACCTTGGTGGACAAACGGGCACCCATCTCGGTGCCGAAAATATCAAACCTCAGCCGCTGTGCTTCGCGGACTTCGTCTTGATGTTTTGCCCAACTGACCTCAATAGCGCTTTGGGCGCGGCGAGGCAGGAAATCCACAGCGGAGTTGGACTGCGCCGGATGAAGTGACCCCCTGGGCAAATTCAGCGGGGACAGTGCGAAGGTGGGGTTAGGCAACTCTTTCATGAGAACTCTCCTTTGGGTCTGCTCTCCATGGTGCGAGGAGCGCGTGACACCCAAAAGTCGAACGCGTGAAATTTTCATGACGATGCGGCCAGCATCAACTTCTCCAGGTACTGCAATGCATCTTCTCGACTGTCTTCAAACCAGGCCTTCTTTTTGCCCAGATCGTCCCAGACGCGAAGCTTGAGGGCGTCCTTGAAGTACGGCTTCGATTCGAACCCAGCACATTCTTGTGCTGACATGGGCCCTCCCTGAAGACTCAAGCTCCGGGATGAGTCCTGAGAAAGTTTGGCCGCATAGGCCGGGTTGCTGGCGACAAGATAACGTTTGGCCTGGACATGCAAGCGCACAGGCTCTGCCACCGCCTGACCAAACACAGGCGCCAAAAGATCAGCCGCCAGCACTTCATGCAAATCATCTTCTCCGCGCAAGGTCGGTGTGCCAGGACTGTTGACCCAAAGGTGCCCCAGATCATGCAACCAACTGGCCAATTGCAAGGCGGCATTGGCGCCCGACTTTTCAGCCAACCGACCACACTGCCATGCGTGCTCCAGTTGGGTGACGGGCTCACCCGCATACATGCGATCACCGTTCTCGCGGTAGAGGTCCAAAATGGTTTTATGGAGTGCGTGCATTCGCACATGATGGTGTCAGCCCATGAAATTTTCATGACGAAACAAAGCTTGATTGCCATGGATTTTTCATGAAAAAGTCAAACCTTCGCCACATGAATTCTTCAAGATACTTGACATGCTTGTCACACCTTCAGCGATCCGCGTGCTCAACGCGTCCAAATCATTTAGAAAATCCCACAAGGCATTGAATGGGATCAATCTGAGCATTGCCCAAGGCGAATGCGTGGGCCTGCTGGGTGCATCCGGCTCAGGCAAATCCACTTTGTTGCGCAGTCTCTGTGGGCTGGAACGCCTGGACGGCGAGCAAAGCGAAATTCAAATCGGGGGGGGATTCACTGCAAAAATCGGGGCACTTGAGCCCCAAAATCCGTTCATTGCGCAGGCACATTGGCATCATTTTTCAGCAGTTCAACCTGGTGGGACGCATGGATGTGCTAACCAATGTGATGACCGGCTTGTTGCTGCAAATTCCTCCTTACAGAAGTCTTCTTCGCAGATTCGCGGCTTAAGAACGACTCCTCGCTCCACAAGCACTCCATGCTGTTCGGCTCACGGATCAAGCATTGCATCGCGCGTCCACATTGTCAGGATGACAACAACATTCGGTCCTTCGCCCTTGCCCTTTTGGCTTCAGCGGCCCCGGCTTGCAGCTACTACGACCTCTGCTGACTTCTAGCTCCGGCAAAGCCGTCTTCCTTTCAGAAACAAAGCGAGATCTCCCCAGGTAAGGGGCGCACACCTTCATCGCACTTTCCGCCGCAACTACGCCACTTCGCCTTGGTCACAAGAGCTTCTTGGTCTTCGGCCCTCTCGCCCTGCTTGACAGCGCCTTCTATGCGGATCTTATTCATCGACTCGCGATTTATGCTCCGCTCTCTTACCACGCTCGGTCATCCTCACGCAGTTGCGCAAAACTCAAGCTCACTGTGACCAGCTCGCAGCGAGACTTGCGCCCGCATGTGTGCGCCCATGCTGGGCGCACCAAAAACAAAGCCTCCACGGTTCAAGACCCTGGAGGCTTGTTTCTGCAGGGTAATGGTTAGACTCGAATCGCCCCCTACCCACAAAGCACCCACAATGTTTGACCGCGCCATCTGCACAGTCTTCCACACGGTTCACTACGAAAACCCGCTCAATGTGGTGGTCACAGTGCCGTGGCTGGGCGACAAGGTCTTGCTGTGCAAACGCAACATCGAGCCGCGCAAAGAAAAATGGACCTTGCCAGCAGGCTTCATGGAGCTGGGCGAATCCACTTCACAAGGTGCAGCACGAGAAACCTCCGAAGAAGCAGGCGCCCAGTTCATCATGGAAGACCTGTTCACCGTGATGAGCGTGCCCCGCGTGGGCCAAGTGCATTTGTATTACCGTGCCCGGCTGACCAGTGACCAGTTCGACCCTGGCCACGAAACCATGGACGCGCGCTTGTTCAGCGAGCAAGACATTCCATGGGAAGATTTGGCCTTGCGCACCGTCAAGGAAACCTTGTTGCATTACTTTGCGGACCGGCGCGAAGGTCGTCGCGTCACACACGCCTTCGATATCGAGTGATGCACGCATGACGCCCTGAGCTTCATGGTGCGTCATCAATTCTTCATATAAATTTCATGCAGACGTCATGTCAGGAACAGAAACTTCACGTGTTCTTTACATGGAGTCTGAACAATGAAATTCTCGAAAACCTTCATCGCTGCAGCCACACTCTTGGCCATGGCCCCCTTGGCCCAAGCCGAAGTCAAAGCCGACGGCCTGCTTGAAATCTACGGTCGCGCCAGCTTCTCGGTCGACCAGTTGGACGACGGCGCCAGCTACAACCGCAACAACCTGTCCAGCAACGCTTCGCGTCTGGGCTTCAAAGGCAGCAAGAAGATCGGCAACCTGACCGGCATCTGGCAAGTCGAACAGGAAATCCAGATCAACCTGAGCAACGGCACCAGCCCCGTCGGGATTGACGACAAAGACACCAACAACCGCTTGGCCTCACGCGACACCTTTGCCGGCTTGCAGGGCGATTTCGGCACCGTGCGCGCAGGCAAGTTCGACACCCCGTTCAAGACAGCACGTGAGCCCTTCAACCTGTTTGGCGACCAGTTGGGCGACATGCGCAACCTGACCCGCGTGGGTGATGCCAAGTTCGACGAGCGTCTGAACAACATGCTCGAGTACCAGTCGCCCGTGATGAACGGCTTCCAAGCCAAGGTGGCGTATTCGTTCCATTCCGGCACCAGTGCCACCACCACCAGCGGTGTGGACAAAAAAGAAGATGCGACCAGCGCCTCTTTGGGCTACAAAGCCGGCGGACTGGAGGCCACACTGGCATTCGAGAACTACGGTGCCGATACCGCCACCACAGGCAAGCGCGAAGCCACCCGTGCAGCCGTGAGCTACAAGCTTTCACCTGAGTTGCGTGTGATGGGCTTCTACCAGACGGCTGATTCCAAGACAGGCAATACAGACCAGGGCGCCGATGTGACCGGTCTCGGCTTGGAATACATGATCACCCCCACAGTGGCCCTCAAGGGTCACTACATGGACCGCAAGGCCAACGCAGCCAACTCGGACGCCAGCATGTACACCCTGGGTGCCGAATACCGCTACGACAAGGCCCTGCGTTTTTACGCCAGTTATGCCAGCTTGGACAACGGCACTGCTGTGAAACTGGTGCCTTGGAAAGAAGGCCGCACTGCCGCACCTAGCGCTGGCAGCAACGGCAAAACCACGTCTGGCGTGTCCATCGGCATGCGCTACGACTTCTGATCGGTCTGACGCATCACCGCCCAACTGGGCGCCCGGTGCTCTCCAAGGCAAAGGAGGCCCTTGCAAGGGGCCTCCTTTTTTTCGTTCAGACGTTGATGGCCGCAGCCGACCCCGCCTGTTTGCGCAATTCAAACTTCTGAATCTTGCCCGTGCTGGTCTTGGGCAGCTCACCAAACACCACGGCACGCGGCACCTTAAAACTCAATAATCTGCAGCTTTGGGATCCATATTGACGTCGAAGTTGTATTCGCTATCTTTGATCAGGGCATTGCGACGACCAAATGTCGCGTCGCCCAGCCAACACTCAGGCCCACAATGCCCGTACGTATCTTTATGGCTTGAGTTTCCGTGCAAGGATCGACTTCAAATTCCATCACGACATTGGCTTTCAAACCGCTTGCAATCTCGCGCTCACCTTTGAAACCCACACAGCAGGCAGAAAGACCGTTGGTGATGAAAAGGGAGCCAAGGGCAAGAGCACCAAAGAGCTTGCAAAGTTGCGCATCCAGGTATTTGAAAAACATGGTGCCAATCAAGATTCCGCACAGGGCAAAGAGCAGCATGAAACGCAGCAAGCACTTGTCTAGGTCTTTTCTGTAGGCGACTATGCCCAGCAAAAGCACGGCGGGCACGGACGCGAAGTAAAAGAAGGGATCGGTGTTGAAGGGCAAGTCCACAGCAAGCTTTCAGATGGGGCATCTTAGCGGGCTTGTGGACATGGCCAGCCTTCGTTCAAAGCGTGGCTTGTTTGACCCTTTGAGACAAGGCTTCGGCGGATTCTTTGCGCTCGCTGTAACGGTCCACCAAGTAGGGGGCGACATCACGCGTGAGCAGGGTGAACTTGATCAACTCTTCCATCACATCCACCACCCGATCGAAATACGCCGAGGGCTTCATGCGACCAGCCTCGTCAAACTCCAAAAACGCTTTGGCCACAGAGCTTTGGTTGGGGATGGTCAGCATCCGCATCCAGCGCCCGAGGATGCGCATTTGGTTGACGGCATTGAAGGACTGAGAACCGCCACTGACTTCCATCACTGCCAGGGTTTTGCCTTGTGTGGGTCGCACCGCGCCCACCGACAAAGGGATCCAATCGATTTGGCTTTTCATGATGCCCGTCATCGCGCCGTGGCGCTCAGGCGAACACCAGACCATGCCTTCGGACCACGCCGCCAAAGCCCGCAGCTCTTGCACCTTGGGATGGCTGTCTGGCGCAGCATCGGGCTGGGGCAGGTCCAGCGGATCGAAGACCTTGACCTCGGCCCCCATGGCTTGCAGCAAGCGTGCGGCCTCCAGCGTCAACAGCTTGCTATAGGAGCGCTCGCGCAAGGAGCCGTAGAGCATCAATATTTTGGGTGGGTGCGTGGATGCATTGGCGGGGCGCAGCAAAGTTTGCTCAGGCAAGCGCCAGCAAGCCGTGTCTACCTGGGGCAGCGATTCTGTGCTCATGGTCAATCCTTGTGTTCTTCTGAAGACCGCGATGTCAGCAGGGCGTGCAGCCCCAAGCCCACACCGGCCCCCACCAGCTCGGCCACGATGAACTCGGGCGCATCGGCAGGCCGGATGCCCGCAAAAGTGTTGCTCATCATGCGACCGAAGACCGCTGCAGGATTGGCAAAAGAAGTGCTGGCGGTGAACCAATAGGCAGCGCCGATGTAGCAGGCCACCAAGCCCGAGGCCTTGCCTGCAGGCGAACGCAAGACCACGAACAACAAGCCCGCCGTGGCCACCGCCTCGGCCAGCCATTGGCCGCCACCGGTGCGCACCTTGCTGGACCACTGAAAGAGGTCCAGACCAAACATGGCGTGCGCCAACCAGGCCCCCAAGGCGGCACCGGCCAACTGGGCCAACACATAGCCCGGCAAACGTTGGACAGGCAGCTCACTGCGCCAGGCCATGACCAGAGACACCGCCGGATTGAAGTGCGCACCACTGACTGGGCCCAAGACCTCGATCAACACATACAACGCAAACACCGTGGCCAGCGTGTTGGCGATCAAAGCCACCGCGGTGTTGCCGGCCGAGAGGTTCTCGGCCATGACGCCCGAACCAATGACCGCACACAGCAAGGCCGCTGTGCCCAAGCACTCGGCGACAAATGAACGCCCTGCCCTCATGACGCGGCCAAGCCGCGTGCCGTGTTTTGCAGCACCATTTTGTCCAGGCTGGCTGCGGGCAGGTTGATGAACATGTCCAAGCGGCGCTTGATCTGCAACAGGGTTTGCATGAAGGCTTCGAGCTTTTCGGCTTCGCTGCCTTGCTTTTCTGAAGGGTCTGCATAGCCCCAGTGCGCGGTGGCGGGGTGGCCTGGCCAGATGGGGCAGACTTCACCGGCGGCGTTGTCGCACACGGTGATGATCAGGTCCATTTGCGGCGCATCGGGCAAGGCAAAGTGATCCCAGCTCTTGCTGCTCAAGCCGTCGATGGCGACGCCTGCTTTTTGCAGTGTGACCAACGCCAGGGGGTTGGGGCTTTGGTTCTCACGCGGGCTGCTGCCCGCCGAATAGGCCTTGAAACGGCCACGGCCCATGTGGTTGAGCATGGCCTCGGCCAAGATGCTGCGGGCAGAGTTGTGGGTGCACAAAAAAAGCACGTTCAAAGTTTGGGGATCGCTCACGGCAGATTCTTTCTGAGTTAACAAGTGGTACAAAGCGTGCCCGGCGAGACTTCGCAGTCAGCGCCTTGGCAGCAGTTTTGGGTCAGGAAGGCCAACACGGCCTGCATGCGGTCGAACTGGGCCCGGTAGATCAGGTGGCGCCCACTGCGCTCTTGGGTGATCAGGTCTGCATGCATCAACGCTTTGAGGTGAAACGAAAGCGTGTTGGCCGGCAAGCCCATGGACTCGGCCAGCATGGCAGGGGTCAGGCCATCAGGGCCTTTGACGACAAGCGACCTGAAGATCTGCAGGCGGTTGGGCTGCGCCAAGGCGGCCAAAGCTTGGATGATGTGTTTTTCTTCCATATTTCAATTTTAGTGGAAGTGTGTGACGATCCGATGACGGCGATCGCCTCAAGGCTTTGCCTTCACTCGTCGAAGTCCCAGATCCTGTGCAGGTCCAGGTTCATCAGGGCCCAACTCTCCACCAGTTCCAGCTGCAGCCTTTGACGCTCGCGCAGGCTTTCTTGCGCCAACCTGCGGTTCTGGATCAGCTCCGTCATGCTGTGCTCGCCCATGGCAAAGGCCTTGAGCGATTGCGTCACCGCCGTCGCCTGTGTTTGCGCAGCCAATTGCAAACTCGTCAAAGCCTGCCTTTGCATGTGCAAGTTCAACCAGCGCGCCTCAAAGGCCGCACCCAAATCCAGCGTCATTTGCTGCAGCTGTTCTTCGAGCTGGTTCGCCTCGGCCAAGGCGGCGGCCGCATGGGCCTGCCGCGCCGAGCCAGGCAAGGCAAACCCCAGCGACACCCCCACAATGCTTTCGGCCCCCGCACGTTCGCGCGCGGCATACACGCCCAGCACCGGATCGGGCAGGCGGTCGCGGTCCATGCGCTCGGCTTGCAAACGCAGGCGCTGCACTTCGGCGCGGCGCAAATTCAGCTCGTGGTGGTTTTGCAAAAACTCTTGAACCAGCGGCTGCATGGCGGGCAGCTCAGGCACATCGCCAGGCAAGGCGGGCCAGGCCGGTTCGGGCAAACCGGGGTAGCGCTTTTGCACCTGCGCCCAGGCCGCCGTCCACTGCGCTTGCGACACGGCCACCGCCGCCTGTGCGCGTTGCAGCTCGGCTTGGGCCAGGCTCGCGTCCAGTTGCGAGATGTCGCCTTGCTTCAAGCGCAGCTGCGCTTGGCGATGCAGTTCTTGCGACAGCTGGGCTTGCGCACTGGCCGCCTCGCGTGCCAGCGCCAGCTGGTGCAGCGCAAACCATTGGCGCATCAGCTCACGGCTGGCCTCGTGCAAGGCGTCGGCATAACCGATGCTGGCCACCTTGCGGCTTTGCTCGGCCAGGTTCGCATCCAACCCCGCCTTGCCCCACCAGCGCACAGGCCGCTCCAGGCTGACCAGTTGTTCGTTGAAGCGGCCACCGGGGTCGATGACCCGGCGGTTTTGCTGGCTCATGCGCAGGTTGAATTCGCCCGTGCCCGCTTCGGTGGCGCGTGCCCTTTGCAGTTGCGCCGCTTGCTGCGATTGCGCGGCCAAAATGCCGTGGCTGTTTTTCACGATGGTCTGCACCCGATCGGCAGGAGGCAGCCACACCCCCAAGGTGTCTTGCGCCTGCACACGCAGGCCCAGACACAGGCCACCCACGATCAGGGCCATGCTCAGTTTGTTCATGAGGCGCTCCTGTCTTGACGTTGAGGCTGACGGATGTGGGCCCAGACTTCGGTGAGGCTGCCCAAGGCGCCCCAGCGCTCAAAAATCAAGGGCAAGAGCAACAGGGTCAAAGCTGTCGAGCTGATCAAACCGCCCGTGACCACAATCGCCAAAGGTTTTTGGATCTCGGAGCCAGGCCCCGTGGCAAACAGCAAGGGGATCATGCCCAGCGCGGTGATCAGGGCCGTCATCAGCACCGGCCGCAAACGGCGCTCGGCGCCCAGGCGCACCACCTGCGCCAGGGCCTCGCCGTTTTGCAGGCGCTCGTTGAAGTGCGTGACCATCACCACCCCGTTGAGCACCGCAATGCCCAGCAAGGCGATGAAGCCCACCGAGGCCGGCACCGACAGGTATTGGCCCGAGATGGCCAGCGCCACCACACCGCCCACCAGCGCAAACGGGATGTTCAAAAAGATGATGCCCGCCTGCACCACCGAGCCGAAGGTGAAAGTCAGGATCAGAAAGATCAGGCCCATGGCCGCCGGGATCACCACGCTCAAACGCGCTGCGGCCCGTTGCTGGTTTTCAAACTGGCCTCCCCACACCACCTGGATGTCCTTGGGCAGTCCGAGCGCGGCCACCGCTTGCTGGGCATCGGCCACAAAGCCGGTCAAATCGCGGCCTTCGACCGAGACCTGAATCGTCGTCAGGCGCTGGCTCAGTTCATGGTCGATGCGGATCGGGCCGTCCACCACGCGGATGTCGGCCAAGGCGCTGGCCGGCCAGGCGCGGCCATCGGGCGCGGTGATCGGCAGGTTGCGAAAGGCCTCGGGGCTGCTGCGCACCGTGTCGTTGCCCCGCAAAGTCAGGGCCGTGCGGATGCCCCGGTCCAGCACATGGCCCACGGTTTCGCCCTCCAGCTGCTGGCGCAAGGCCTGCTGCACCGAGGCCACGCTCATGCCCGACTGGCCCACCGTGTGGCGGTTCACCGCCACGCTCAGGTACTGCATGCCTTCGGCTTTGGGCGCGATCACTTCGGCAGCGCCGTCGATCTTGCGCACCGCCTCGGCCACTTGCTGGGCGGTCCGCCCCAGCTGCGTCAGGTCGGCGCCAAAGAGCTTGATCGCCACATCACCACGCGTGCCCGTGAGCATTTCCGAGATGCGCATCTCGATCGGCTGGGTGAAGCCATACACCAGGCCCGGAAAGCCCTCCAGCACTTCGCGCAGCGCGGTGATGATGTCTTCCTTGCTGCCGCGCCATGTGCTTTTGGGCTTGAGCACCAAGAAGGTGTCGGTCTCGTTCAGGCCCATCGGGTCCAGGCCCAATTCGTCTGCACCCGCGCGGGCGATCACGGCCTGCACCTCGGGCACCTTGGCCAAGATGGCTTGCTGCACACGGGTGTCGATCTCCAGCGACGCTTCAAGCGAGATGGACGGGATTTTTTGCAGCTGCACCAGGATGTCGCCTTCGTCCAAGGTGGGCATGAAGGTCTTACCGATCTGCGTGTACAGACCGCCTGCCAGCACCAGCGATGCCAGCGCCACACCCACCAGCCAGCGCGGGTGCCGCCAACTGGCATCGCGCCACTTCACATAGGTGCGCAGCAGCTTGACCATCACCCAAGGCTCGTGCGCGGTTTGCGGCTTGAGCACCCAAGACGCCAGCGCAGGCACCACCGTGAAAGCCAGCACCAGCGAAGCCGACAAGGCCATGATGATGGTCACGGCAACGGGCGCAAACAGCTTGCCCTCCAGCCCCTGCAGCGTCAGCAGCGGCAAGAACACCACGCCAATGATGAGCACGCCCGCCCCCACCGGCTTGAGCACTTCGCGCACCGCGTGCAGCACGCGTTCGGTGATGGTCACGTCGTGGCCCGCAGGCGCATGGGCCAGCTGGGTTTCCACGTTTTCCACCACCACCACAGAAGCATCGACCAACATGCCCAGCGCAATCGCCAAGCCCCCCAAGCTCATCAAGTTGGCGGTGATGCCGGTGTAGCGCATGAGCAAAAAGGTGGCCAACAAAGACAGGGGCAGCGACACCGCCACCACCAGCGCAGGCCGCAAGCCCCCTAAGAAAACATAGAGCACCACGCACACCAGCACCGCCGCTTCGGCCAGTGCCTTGATCACGGTGTTGGCCGCGCGCGTGACCAGCTCGCCCCGGTTGTAAAACGTCTTGATCGTCATGCCCTCGGGCAGGCGTTTTTGCAAGTCGCGGATATTCAGGTCGATGGCGTCGACCAACTCGCGCGCGTTCACACCGCGCAGGCCCAGCACCAAGCCCTCCACCGCTTCGCCGCGCCCGTCTTGCGTCACCGCGCCATAGCGGGTGAGCGCACCGTGGCGCACCACGGCCACATCGTCGAGCAAAATCTTCTGGCCCGAGCGCGGCTGCTCGATGCGGATGGCGCGCACATCGTCCAGGGTTTTGACGGCGCCTTCTACACGCACCACCAGCGACTCTTCGCCGGCCGTCATGCGGCCTGCGCCGTCGTTGCTGTTGTTGTCGGCCAGGGCCTCGCGCAGGCTGGCCATGCTCACGCCCAATGCGGCCATGCGTTCGGTTTTGGGCAGCACCTCAAAGGTCAGCACCTCACCGCCCAGGGCGTTGACTTCGGCCACGCCCGCGATCGTGCGCAGCTCGGGGCGGATGGTCCAGTCCAGCACACGGCGCTTGTCGGCCAAGGAGAAGTTCTCACCCTCAACGGTGAACATGTACAGCTCGGACAGCGGCGTGGTGATGGGTGCCAGCCCACCGCTCACGCCCGCAGGCAAGTCGCCCATCACGCCGTTCAGCCGTTCGGACACCTGTTGGCGCGCCCAGTAAATGTCCACGCCTTCGTCAAAGTCGAGTGTGATGTCGGCGATGCCGTATTTGGAGACCGAGCGCACCATGCGCTTTTTCGGGATGCTGAGCAGCTCTTGCTCGATCGGCTTGACCACGCGCTGCTCGACCTCTTCGGGCGTCATGCCCGGGATCTTCAGGATGATCTTGGCCTGGGTCGGCGAGATGTCGGGAAAGGCGTCAATCGGCAGTTGTTGCCAAGCCTGCAGGCCTGCCAAAGTCAGGATGACAGCCAGCAAAAGGGTGAGTAGGCGGTAACGCAGCGCCCAGCGGATCATGGCGTCCATGCTCATTCGTCCTTTTGCAGCAGGGCGCGCAAGGAAGCCAGGCCTGTCGCGGCCACTTGGCTCTTCTCGCTCAAGGCACCGCTCACCACCGTTTGCTCGTCGTTGCTCGACAAGACTTTGACCGGCGTGGGCACAAAGCCCTTGGCGCTGGCCACGAACACCCAGCTTTGCGTCTGGTGGCTGATCACGGCGCGCGCGGGCAATTGCCAGGCTGCTTGTGTGCTGGCACGGGCCGGGTGCAATTGCACGGGCAGCACTTCGCCTGCGTTCAGGCTGCCCGCCTCGGTCACCCGGGCACGCGCCTGCGCTTGCTGCGTGGCGTCCACCGCGCGTCTCACGCCCACCAGCACCGCTTTGGCCTGGCGCGATGGCACGCTCACGGCGTCGCCCACTTTGAGCTGGGCCGCCTTCTCGGGCGAGAGCACCAAGTCCAATTGCAGTTGGCGCGTGTCGGCGACTTTGAACAAAGGCATGCCCGCGTCCACCCGCTGCCCCACCGTGACCAGCGACTGCACCAGCCTGCCGTCCAATGGCGCGGTCAAACTGGCCACGGCGTAATCGGCGCCGCCCACGCCCGCGCCCGATGAGCGCAACTCGGCTTGCTTGGCTTGCAGCGCGGCTTGCGCTGCATGGAATTTGTTCTGGCTGATCTGCAGCCGCGCCGCCGGGATGATGCCATCGGCCAGCATGGCCTGGTCACGCGTCAGCGCGGCCTGGGCGTTTTGCACATCCAGCTGTGCCTCGCGCATCTGGCGCCTTGTATCGGCCAGCTGTGGGCTGCTCCACTGGGCCAGGGCCGATCCGGCTTTGACGGCATCGCCCAGCCCCACATCGATGCGGGTGATGACACCCGCATAGGGCGCAGCCACCGTCACCTCGCGGCCTGGCGGCACCGACACCGTGGCCGAAGCCAGCAAAGCGCCCGCTTGCGCCGCCTGCACGGGCGCCACGCGCACACCCAGCGCGGCTTTTTGCGGCGCATCGAGCAACAACTCGGCGGGCACTTGCGCCCAGGCCGCAGCCGAGCCCATTGCACTCACGAACAAAATGGTTTTGAGCAGTCCTGTCATGACCGACTCTCCTGAAAAAATTCAACAAGGGAAAATCACCGCCCAGCGGTGCGCCGCATCGGCGCACAGGCCGAGGGTTCAGACAAGGATCAAAGCGGGGGCGCCAAAGCGGGCGGAGGCCAGCCGGGCGGGTAAATGCTGGGCGCAGATGCGGGCCATGAGGGCATGCGGCGCACACGGTGGGCCAGCACTTTTTCGGCCAGCCAAACCCACAGCAAAAAACCGACGATGGCCGTGGCCAGCTGCACGTCATCGCCCGTCTGCGGCAAAGAGACCGACACCCCGAGCGCCGGGGATTCTTCTTCCGATGCAGCATGGGCCGACACCAGCGCCGGTGCTTCGGTCAGTGCTTCGGCGCCTTGCGCGCTGTGGCTCAAATCGAGGCCATCGACATGAAAACCGCTCACATGCGATGCCCCGAGGTGCCCGTGCAGAAAAGGCGCCAAGGCAAGCAAAGCCATGAGGACGATCACGACCCCTTGACGAATGCCTGCGATGAAAACGTTCTGGTGCACCTGTTCATTCTAGTTGGCGAATGTGACAGTTGGCGCCGTCAGTTGCCACGCAGCGCCTGACTGAGCTGGTCCACCCGCTGCGACCAGTCGGTGTCCTGCAGCAAGGACTCGCGCAGGAACGCCGCTTGTGCAGGCGTCCAGAACGGCGCATCGGGCAAGGCAATGTGCCCCGCCAAGGGCCGATGGGTTTTCAAGAACCCGGCAATGCCCGCTGCATCGCAAGGCAGGCCCAGCTGGGCAAACAGCTCGTGAAAAGGGTGGTTGGGCTGGTCCATGTGCAGTCCTTCATTTTTGCAACACATACGTCCCGGGTGCATCGCACAGGGGCACCAGGCCGGCATCGGGCGCCCCCATGGCAGGAGGAGCGCACCCAGGACCCGAATGGGCTTACAGCCACCGCACCCAATGCGGCCACCAGGACCCTTCGTGCTGAGGTGCAGCCTGCAACCAAGCCTCCGGGTCAAGATACCGCCCATCATGGGCACGCGTCAAGGCCTGAAAGCTGCGCCCGGCCACGCCGGGCGGGTTGACGATGCCCACGTTGTGCCCGCCCGATGTCAACACAAAGGTGGTGTCCACATTGGTCAGCAGGTGCAGCTTGTGCACCGAACGCCAAGGGGCCACGTGGTCTCGCACGGTGCCCACGGCATAGATGGGGCACTGGATCGCGGTCAAGGCCACCGGCTTGCCACGCACCGGGTAACGGCCACTGGCCAGGTCGTTGTGCAAGAACATGCGGCGCAAATACTCGGTGTGCATGCGGTAGGGCAGGCGCGTGCCGTCGGCGTTCCAGGCCATCAGATCGCTCATGGGTGCCCGCTCGCCCAGCAAATAGTCCTTGAGCAAACGCGACCAGATCAGGTCGGTGGAGTTCATCAGCTGGAAGGCCCCGGCCATCTGACGGCTGTCCAGATAGCCCTTGTCCCACATGGTGTCTTCCAGGTGCGCGACCTGGCTGTCGTCGATGAACAGCTGCAGCTCACCCGGCTCGGTGAAGTCGGTTTGCGCCGCCAGCAAGCTGACGGTGGCCAGGCGATCATCGCCATCGCGCGCCATGGCTGCTGCTGCAATCGTGAGCAAGGTGCCGCCCAGGCAATAACCCAAGGCATGCACCCGGGCTTGGGGCAGCACGGTGCTGATCACCTCCAGCGCGTCCATCACCCCCATGTGCAGGTAGTCGTCCATGTCCAGGTCGCGGTCATCGGCCTGCGGGTTGGCCCAGGACATGGCGAACACCGTGTGGCCCTGATCGACCAGGTATCGGATCAGCGAGTTGTGCGGCGACAAGTCGAGCACGTAGTACTTCATGATCCAGGACGGCACCACCAGCACCGGCTCGGGCCTCACCTGCGCGGTGGTCGGTGTGTACTGGATGAGCTCAATCAGGTGGTTGCGGTAAATCACCTGACCGGGCGTCACCGCCACATCACGCCCGACCTGATAGGCCTCGGTGCCCTTGGGCGGGCTGTTGGTGCGCAAGGCCTGCACGTCTTCCAGCCAGTTCTGAAAACCCTGTTGCAAATTGGCGCCTGCGGTTTTGGCCGTGCGGTCCAGCACCTCCGGGTTGGTCAGCACAAAGTTGGCAGGTGACACCGTGTCCAGCATTTGCCGGAAGGTGAAGGTGAGCACCGACTCGTGGTGCGGCGCTACCCCGCGCACGCCGGTGCTGGCGCAATGCCACCATTGCTGCGTGAGCAAAAAGCTTTGGCTCATCAGGTTGAAGGGCCAGGTTTTCCAGCTCGGGTGCACAAAGCGGGTGTCATGCACCATGGGCTCGATGCAGGGCGCGCAATGGGTTTCGTGTGCCCGTGTGGCGTAGTCAGCCATCTGCTGCGCGCCTTGCAGCGCTTTTTGCACCAGATCGAGTTGCTCGGCCGGGTTGAAAGCCAGGTGGGTGAGCCAGTCGTCAAAGGCCATGCGCAACGATGCGGTCGAGATCCCCAGCGTCCAGGGCGACAGCTGGGCATGGGCCCAGCGGTCCAGGCCAGGACCGGGCAAATGGGGCAAGTGCGAAGCGAAGTCAGAGGCAAGGTGTTTCACCCCTCCATGCTAGGAACAGACGCCACCCCGCGCCATTGACCCAAGGATCAATTTGCCTTGACCGAAAGGTCTGCACCGAGCCCGTGTCTGATAATCCACTGCATGAATGGGATTCAACATTGGGGCGAGACCCTGCGCTTGCTGGTCGAGCTGTCGGCCACCGCCGCCTTTGCGCTGTCGGGCCTGATGGAGGCTGCACGCAAACAGCTCGATGCGGTGGGCGTGTGCGTGGTGGCCTTTTTGGCCGCCTTTGGTGGCGGCACCCTGCGCGACTTGCTGCTGGACCAGCGCCCCTTCTTCTGGGTGCAGCACGTCGAGGTGCTGTGGGGCGTGATGGCCCTGTGCGTGCTGGCCATGCTGTTCATGCGCCAGCGCCATTTTGAAGTGACCGAAAAAGCCATCCTCTGGCCCGATGCGCTGGGCCTGGGCCTGTTCACCGCCATCGGCGTCCACCAAGCACTGCAGGCGCTCATGCCTGCGGTGGTGGCGGTGCTGATGGGGCTGATTACCGGCGTGTTTGGCGGCGTGCTGCGCGACATGGTGTGCAACGAAATCCCCACCGCCTTCAAAGACCACAGACCCTACGCGGTCTGCGCTTTTGCAGGGGGCTGGGTCTATGTGGCGCTTTGGCAATTCGACGCGCCGGGCTGGCTGGCCCTG
Source organism: Limnohabitans sp. (assembly GCF_030158565.1). Lineage (GTDB taxonomy): Bacteria > Pseudomonadota > Gammaproteobacteria > Burkholderiales > Burkholderiaceae_C > Limnohabitans_A. Next base: position 80,962 of record NZ_JAOASQ010000038.1, read on the forward strand.
CTGGCCTGCCTGACCGTGACGGTGGGCTTGCGCGTGCTGGCCGTCTGGCGCAACTGGCGACTGCCTGCCTGGCGCACCTGATATCAGCCATGTGGGCAGGCGTCTTCTTTTCTCTGGCCGCCGGCATGATGTGGGGCCTGGTGTTCGTGGGCCCGCTGATGCTGCCCGAATACCCGGCGGCCCTGCACACCTTTGGCCGTTACCTGGCATTTGGCGTGATCGCGCTGCCACTGGCCTTTCTTGACCGCGCCGAGTTGCGGCGCCTGACGCGCGCCGACTGGCTGGCCGCCTTGCGCCTGGCGGCCATTGGCAATGTGCTGTATTACCTGTTTCTGGCCAGCGCCATCCAGCGTGCGGGCGGGGCGCTGCCCACCATGGTCATCGGCACCTTGCCGGTGGTGATCGCCGTGTCGGCCAATGTGCTGAACCACCAGCGGGATGGACGTTTTCCGTGGCGCAAGCTCACACCCGCACTGGCGCTCATTTTGCTGGGCATCGCCTGCGTCAACCATGTCGAATGGACCGCTCTGCTGCAAAACCCGCAGGCCGACACGGGCCGCTACATCACAGGCGCTGTGCTGGCGCTCGGGGCCGTGGCCTGCTGGACCTGGTACCCCCTCAAAAACGCCGACTGGCTGCGCGGCCACCCCGAGCGCAACCCCCGCGTTTGGGCCACCGCACAGGGCTTGGCTACCCTGCCCTTGGCGCTCATGGGTTATGGACTGTTCTGGATCTGGCAAGGGCTGACCGAAGCGGCATTTCCCATGCCCTTGGGCCCGCGCCCGCTGGCCTTTGCAGGCTTGATGATGGCCATCGGCTTGTTTGCCTCATGGCTGGGCACCCTGTGCTGGAACGCCGCCAGCCAACGCCTGCCCACTGCACTGGCGGGCCAGCTCATCGTGTTTGAAACCCTGTCGGCACTGGCCTACGCCTTCATGCTGCGCGGGCAGTGGCCAGCACCCCTCACGCTGGCCGGGATTGCGCTGCTGGTGGCGGGCGTGATCGCTGGGGTGCGCGTCAAGGCCGCAGATCGTTGAGCTTTCAGCGCGGATGGGTTGCAGCCGAACCCTGCGCCAGACGCGATCAGATGCCTCATGAATCTTGAAGCTTTTGAACCGGTGAATCAAAAGATACAGATCAAATGCCGTGGCTTTTATATCCGTGGGTGGATGGACTGTAGCTTTTAAGCCTACTAAAAAGAACACTTGCACCATGCCAGTTGTTCGCAGCAAAACCACCCAAAGTCTCCGCGACGATCTCGCGGCCAATGTGCGGCGTTACCGCGCCCTCAAAGCCATTCCACCCGCCAAGCCGGTGTCTCAAGAGCGCTGCGCTTGGGAAGCGGGCATTGACCGAACCATGATGAGCAAGATCGAAAGAGCCAAAACCAACCCCAGCCTGGAAACCCTTCTGAAGCTGGCCAATTATCTGAATGTGAGCGTGGCCGACCTGTTGGCCGAACGCAGCTGAACCCGGAGGGATTGACCGATGAACCCCATGCTCAAATGGCTGCGCAGTTTCGCCATGGCACGACCGTGCCGCAAGGTGCGCGCATGAACTTCACACCCGTCGCCAACTTGTACGGCCAGTTCCTTCAGCTGGCCCGATCGGTGGGCACCCTGCCTGCCGACCTGGCACTGAGTCCCCTCGAAGCAGTTTTGCTTGAGGAAGTTTTCTTGCACAGCCGCGACAAGCGCCCCCTGACAGTCAAAGAAGCCATTGAACTGAACCACCTGGCATCTCCCTCGACGCTGCACAAAAGAATCACGCACTTGCGCAAGCTGCAATGGCTGCAGACCGAGCACCATGACGGTGATCACCGAACCAAGTATTTGGTCTTGACACCCCAGGCCATGGAACATTTCCATGCATTGGGGCTGGCCATGCAAAAAGCCTTGCGCATGCAAGCAACGGCCTGATCATCGAAATTCGAAAAACGAATATTGGGTATTTATTTGTTTTACAGGTACGAAAACGTTCTGAAAAACCACCTCGTCAGCGCCGCCAAAATTTGCGGCCTCAAAGTGGATGTGCTCGACACCCGGTCCGCTTTCAGCCTAAACCCGACAAACCACATCACTTTTTAAAAGCTTCTCTTCGCCCGAAGCATCCACAACCACCTTCACAGAAATTCTCATAAAAAAACGCAGCCACCGGTCACCCGAAACGCTGCGTTTTCTAATGCAAGCCCTCTCGGGCCTGCCACTCAATACACCGGCTGGTGCTGCTTCAAGCTGGCAATCACTTCCGCCGTCAGCACAAACCCCGCCCCATACTTCGCCGCCAGTTCCGCGCAACGCTTGGCAAACGCGTCCACGCCCTGGCCATAGATGAACTGCAGCGCGCCACCCGTCCAGGCTGAAAAGCCGATGCCGAAGATCGAGCCGATGTTGCCGTCGTGCACCGAGGTCAGCACGCCTTCTTGCAGGCAGCGTGCTGTCTCCACGGCCTGGCGGTACAGCAGGCGGTCTTTGATGTCTTGCTGGCTATAGGCCACATCGGCTTTTTCAAAACGGGTTTTCAGTTCAGGCCACAGCACTTTCTTTTGCCCTGCGGGATAGTCGTAAAAACCACCGCCTGCGGCGCGGCCGGGGCGCTTGAGTTCTTTGACCATGCGCTCAACAAACAGCTCACCGGGCGTGGCGGTGTAGGTCTTGCCTTCTTTGGCAAAGTCTTCACGCGTTTGGTCCAGCACATGCACCGACAACGACAGCGCGGTTTCGTCCAGCACGGCCAGCGGGCCGACCGGCATGCCCACTTGCATGGCCAGGTTTTCGATCACGGGGGCGGGGATGCCCTCGCCCAGCATGGCCGCGCCTTCCATCACAAAGGTGCCAAAGGTGCGGCTGGTGTAAAAGCCACGCGAGTCGTTCACCACAATCGGCAGCTTGCCCAGCGCCTGCACGTAGTCGTACGCACGGGCGATGGTTTCGTCGTCGGTCTGCGCACCGCGAATGATTTCCACCAGCTGCATCTTGTCCACTGGGCTGAAGAAGTGGATGCCCACGAATTTCTCTGGCTTGGCGCTGGCCGTGGCCAGGCCGCTGATGGGCAAGGTGGAGGTGTTGCTGGCAAAGAACCCGCCTTCGGCCAACATCGGTTCGTCCTCTTGCGTGACCTTGGCCTTGAGTTCGCGGTTTTCAAACACCGCCTCGATGATCAGGTCGCAACCTTTCAGGTCGGCGGCGCTGGCCGTGGGCTGGATCAGTGACAACAGCGCTTGCTGCTTGTCTGCGGCCATGCGGCCTTTGTCCACGCGCTTTTGCGTGAGCTTGTGGCTGTAGGCCTTGCCTTTTTCGGCGGCTTCCAGGCTCACGTCTTTCAGCACGGTGGCGATGCCCCGGCTGGCTTGCGCATACGCAATGCCCGAGCCCATCATGCCCGCGCCCAAGATGCCCACCTTTTGCGGCTTGTAACGCGGCGCAGCTTTAGGGCGGCTTTGGCCGCCCTTGATGCTGTTCATGTTGAAGAAGAAGGTGTTGATCATGTTGCGCGCCACCTGGCTGGTCATGAGACCCGCGAGGTAACGGCTTTCGATGCGCATGGCGGTGTCAAAGTCCACCATCGCGCCTTCGACCATGGCGGCCAGCGCCGCTTCGGGTGCGGGGTACAGGCCGCGTGTTTTTTGCTTGAGCACGGCCGGGGCAACGCTCAGCATGCCCGCGATCTTGGGGTTGCTCGGCGTGCCGCCGGGCATTTTGTAGTCCTTGCGGTCCCACAGGTGCTGGGCCGCTTCGGGCTGGCCCTGGCTTGCGGCGATGTGGGCAAAAGCGCGGGGGCGCAGTTGATCGTCAGTTGCCACGATCTCGTGCACCAGGCCCAGCTTTTGCGCTTCTTCGGGGCCAAAAAGTTTGCTCTCCAGCACGTAGGGCTGCGCGGCCAGCAGACCCAGTTGGCGCGTCATCTTGGTGATGCCGCCGCCACCGGGAATCAAACCCAGCGTGACTTCGGGCAGACCGAATTGCGTTTTGGGGTTGGCCGTGGCGATGCGGTGGTGGCCGATCAGTGCCACTTCCCAGCCGCCGCCCAGCGCCGTGCCGTTGAGGCAGCTGACCACCGGCACGCCCAGCGTCTCGATGGTGCGAAAAGCTTTCTTGATGCCTTCGATCTCGGCAAAGACACGCGGGCCGTCCGAGGCTTGCGAGCGCATCACGCCCTTGAGGTCTGCCCCTGCAAAAAAGGTCGACTTGGCCGAGGCCAGGATGACGCCCTTGATTTGGGCTTTGTCTTTGACGACTTGCTCGGCCGCCTGGGCCAGATCGGCCTGCCATTGCAGGCACATGGTGTTGACCGGCGAGCCCTGCTCGTCAAAGGTGATGGTGGCGATGCCGTCCGCCAGTTCGTAGCGCAGTGTTTTCAAAATCATTTTGGTGTCTCCCCTATCAAACGCGTTCAACGATGGTGGCGATGCCCATGCCGCCGCCCACACACAAAGTGGCCATGCCGTAACGCAATTGGCGGCGGTGCAACTCGTCGATCAGGATGCCCATGATCATCGCGCCCGTGGCCCCCAGCGGGTGACCCATGGCGATCGCGCCGCCGTTCACGTTGACCTTGTCATGCGGCACACCCATCTCTTGCATGAACTTCATGGGCACGGCGGCAAAGGCTTCGTTGATCTCGAACAAATCGATCTGGTCAATCGTGAGGCCCGCCTTGGCCAGCGCCTTGCGGGCGGCAGGCATGGGGCCAGTCAGCATGATGGTGGGGTCAGCGCCCGACAAGGCCACCGACACGATGCGGGCACGCGGCGTGAGGCCGTGGGTTTTGCCAGCCGCTTCTGAGCCGATCAACACCGCCGCTGCGCCGTCCACGATGCCGGACGAGTTGCCCGCGTGGTGCACATGGTGGATGCGCTCGACCTGCGGGTAGCGCTGCAAGGCCACGGCATCAAAGCCCATTGCGCCCAGTTGTTCAAACGAGGCTTTGAGGCCGCCCAGTGTTTCCACCGTGGTGCTGGGCTTGATGAATTCGTCTTGCGCCAGGATGACCTGGCCCAGCTTGTCTTTGACCGGCACGACCGAGCCATCGAAGTAGCCCGCCGCACGCGCGGCTGTGGCGCGCTTTTGCGACTCGACCGCAAAGGCGTCGACATCGTGACGCGAGAAACCGCTCATGGTGGCGATCAGGTCAGCGCCAATGCCTTGCGGCACAAACAGCGTGGCGCTGTTGGTTTCGGGGTCTTGCGCCCAGGCACCGCCGTCCGAGCCAATTGGCACGCGGCTCATGCTTTCCAGGCCACCGGCCACCACCAGGTCTTCCCAACCGCTGCGCACTTTCATGGCGGCCATGTTGACGGCCTCTAAACCCGAGGCGCAAAAGCGGTTGAGCTGCACGCCCGAGCAGCGCCAGTCCCAGCCTGCGGCCAGCGCGGCCACTTTGGGGATGACCGAGCCTTGCTCACCAATGGGCGAGACCACGCCCATGACCACATCGTCCACCGCTGCGGTGTCGAACTGGTTGCGGCTTTGCAGCTCACGCAACACGCCCGAGAGCAAGCTGATGGGCTTGACTTCGTGCAGGCTGCCGTCTTTTTTGCCTTTGCCACGCGGTGTGCGTATGGCGTCATAAACAAATGCTTCGCTCATGCTGTCTCCTGGGGGTCATCAAGGGGTTTGCCCGGTGTTTGCGGGATGCGTTAAACAGTATAGACTTTTACCAAGCAAACGCTTTGTAAAAATACCAACCCTGAAGTCTTATAGGTGACACCCATGATCGAACGCACACTTTTCAACGCCGACCACGAAGCTTTTCGCGACAGCTTTCGCCGCTTCATGGACAAGGAAATCGCCCCCCACCACGAGGCCTGGGAAGAGCAAGGCTATGTGGACCGCGCCGTCTGGGACAAGGCCGGTGAAAACGGCTTTTTGTGCATGACGCTGCCCGAGGCCTATGGCGGCTCGGATGCCGACAAGCTGTATTCGGTGGTGCAGATGGAAGAACTTGCCCGCGGCGGTTTCAGCGGCATTGGCTATGGCCTGCACAGCGAAATCGTGGCCCCTTACATCCTGCATTACGGCACTGAGGCACAAAAGAAAAAGTACCTGCCCAAGCTGGCCAGCGGCGAGATGGTGGGCGCGATCGCCATGAGCGAACCGGCGGCGGGCTCGGACCTGCAAGGCGTGAAAACCACCGCGCTCCTGCAGCCCGATGGCACCTACCTGATCAACGGCAGCAAGACCTTCATCACCAACGGCTGGCACGCCGATCTGGTGATTCTGGTGGCCAAGACCGACCCGGCCGCAGGCGCCAAAGGCACCAGCCTGTTTCTGATCGAGCGCGGCATGCCCGGCTTTGAAAAAGGCAAGCGTTTGAAAAAACTGGGCCTCAAAGCCCAAGACACCTCCGAATTGTTCTTTGACAACGTCAAGGTCAGCGCCGACCAGCTGCTGGGCGGCACGGCCATGCAGGGCAAGGGCTTCATTTGCCTGATGGAGCAGCTGCCCTGGGAGCGCCTGCAAATCGCCATTGGCGGCATTGCGGCAGCGCAAGCGGCCATCGACTGGACGGTGCAGTACGTGAAAGACCGCAAGGTGTTTGGCCAGGCCGTGGGCAATTACCAAAACACCCGCTACACCCTGGCCGAGTTGCAAACCGAGGTGCAGGTGGCGCGTGTGTTTGTGGACAAGTGCTCTGAACTGTTGCTGCAAGACAAGCTGGACACCGCCACGGCCAGCATGGCCAAGTACTGGTGCTCGGACCTTCAATGCAAGGTGATGGACGAATGCGTGCAGCTGCACGGCGGCTACGGCTACATGTGGGAATACCCCATCACCCGCGCCTATGCCGACGCCCGCGTGCAACGCATCTACGGCGGCACCAACGAGATCATGAAAGAAGTGATCTCGCGCAGCATGGGTTTGGCGGGTCGCTGAAGCCAATACCCCGTGCCACACCCTTCAGCTGTCACCCCGGGCCTGACCCGGGGTCCATCCCCCAACGCACATGGATGCCGGATCAAGTCCGGCATGACACCTCAAAAATGATCAGCTCTCCTACCCTTGTTGCGCCCAAACGCGCACGCGGTCGGCCGCGTAAAACCGAGCATGAGCGCGACGATGGCAACCGCCGTCAGGCGCTCATCTCGGCAGCGGCGCAGCTGTTCAAGCTGCAGGGTTACGACGCGACCAGCACACGCGAGATTGCGGCCAAGGTCGGCATGCAATCGGGCTCGCCCTTCTACCACTTTGGCAACAAGCAGGACCTCTTGCTGGCCGTGATGGTCGAAGGCATGAAGCAAGCCATTGCCCGCCAGCTGGCCGCCTGCGGTCAAGCCACACCCAATCAAAGCGCCCGCGAGCGCCTGCGCAGCCTGATCCGTCACCACTTCGATGTGCTGCTCGGCCCGGACAGTGATTTCATCCCGGTGATGCTCTACGAGTGGCGTTCGCTGGCGCCTGCACAACGCAAGGTCATCACCGAACTCAAAGACGATTACGAAGCCGCCTGGATACCGGTGCTGCAAGCCTTGCAAGACAGCGGCCAATTGCAAGCACCGGTGGGGCTGGCGCGGCTGATGATTTTTGGCGCCCTGAATTGGTCGGTGCAGTGGTACGAAGCCCCGCGCCAAAGCGGCAAGGCCAAGCGGGCTTCGCTGGACGACCTGACCGACACCGCCCTGCAACTTTTTTTACGAGACACCGCATGAACACCTCGCCCCCTGCAGCCCATTACCGATCGGTCTTTTCCCCCGGCCTGCTGCGCGGGCAAGTCATCCTGGTCACCGGCGGCGGCTCGGGCATTGGCCGTTGCACCGCGCACGAGTTGGCCAGCCTGGGCGCGCATGTGGTGCTGGTAGGCCGCAACCCCGAGAAATTGACCGCCACTGCGCAAGAGATCACAGGTGACGGTGGGCAAGCCAGCTGGCACAGCTGCGACATCCGGCGCGAAGACGATGTGAAAGCCATGGTCGGGCAGGTGGTGCAGCAGCACGGGCGCATCCACGGCCTGGTCAACAACGCGGGCGGGCAGTACATCTCGCCGCTGGCCAAGACCAGCGCCAAAGGCTGGCAAGCGGTGATCGACACCAACCTCACCGGTGGCTTTCTGGTGGCGCGTGAGTGCTTCAACCAAAGCATGCAAGCACACGGCGGCGCGGTGGTCAACATCGTGGCCGACATGTGGGGCTCGATGCCGGGCATGGGCCACAGCGGCGCGGCGCGGGCGGGCATGGTCAGCTTCACCGAGACTGCCGCGTTGGAGTGGGCCGCACAAGGGGTGCGCGTGAACGCCGTGGCACCGGGTTACATCGCCAGCAGCGGCATGGACCACTACCCGCCCGAGGCCGGTCCCATGCTGCGCGAGATGCGCAACACGGTGCCGCAAGGCCGCTTTGGCACCGAGGCCGAAACATCCGCAGCGATTGTGTTTTTGCTCTCGCCTGCGGCCAGCTTTGTGAGCGGCACGGTGCTGCGCGTGGACGGTGCCCGCCCGCAAATGCGCATGGGCTGGCAACAAGCCGTGGCCAAGCCCGATGTGCAAGAACGCGATGCCGTCAAACCCTTTGACGGCTTTCACCGCGCCGTGACTCCAAAGGTATTCCAATGAATTTCGAATCCACCTGGAACCCGCACAGCCCCGTAGCCCAGCAGCGGCGCGAAGCCGCACTGGCCCGCTTGGCGCAGTGGCATGCTTTGCAAGACCGCGCAGCGCTGGCCTCAGCCCAATCCAAACCAGTCTTCGACAAGCGCGGGCAACTGCTGCCGCGTGAACGTGTCGCTTTGCTGCTGGACCCGGGTGCGCCCTTCTTGCCGCTGTGCGCGCTGGCGGGCTTCATGCAGGACACGCCGGACCCTACCAAGTCGGTGCCCGGCGGCGGCATGATCGCGGGCATTGGCTTCATCAGCGGTGTGCGCTGCATGGTGGTGGCGAGTGACTCGGGCATCGAAGCCGGGGCGATTCAGGCGCGAGGCCTTGAAAAGATTTTGCGTGTACAAGAACTCGCACTCGAAAACAAACTGCCTTTTGTGCACCTGGTCGAAAGTGCCGGGGCCAACCTGATGCAATACAAGGTCGAGGGGTTTGTGCTGGGGGGCAGCCTGTTCCGAAACCTCGCCCGTCTGTCGGCGGCGGGCTTGCCAGTACTCACGGTGCAACACGGCTCAGGCACGGCAGGCGGGGCCTACATGCCGGGATTGAGTGACACCGTGATCATGGTGCGCGGCCGATCGCGGGCCTTTTTGGCGGGGCCGCCATTGCTCAAAGCCGCCACCGGCGAAGTGGCGACCGAAGAAGAACTGGGCGGGGCCGAGATGCACACCAGCGTGTCGGGCCTGGGTGAATACCTGTGCGAAGACGACCGCCACGCGCTGGGCACGGCCCGCGATGTGGTGGCGCGTTGGGACTGGGCTGCGCACAGCACGCAGCGCAATGAGAACAACACGTTCAAGCCCCCGCGCCTGGACGCCGAAGAACTGCTGGGCCTGATGCCCGCCCACCACCGCGAACCCATCGACATGCGCGAAGTTATCTTGCGTCTGGTCGATGACTCGGATTTTCTGGAATTCAAACCCCTGTTTGGCGCGGCCACGGTGTGTGCCCATGCACGCATCGGCGGTCATGCGGTGGGCATCATCAGCAACAACGGGCCCATTGATGTGGCTGGGGCCAACAAGGCCACACACTTCATCCAGTGGATGTGCCAGTTGGGTCACCCCATCGTCTATTTGCAAAACACCACCGGCTACATGGTGGGCAAAGACAGCGAGCAAGGCGGCATGATCAAGCACGGCTCCAAGATGATCCAGGCCGTGACCAACGCCACCGTGCCGCAAATCACCATCCAGTGCGGGGCCTCCTTTGGTGCGGGCAACTACGGCATGTGCGGGCGAGGTTATGCGCCGCGCTTTTTGTTCAGCTGGCCGGGGGCCAAGACGGCGGTGATGGGTGGCGAACAAGCCGCCCGCACCATGCAGATCGTGGCCGAGGCCGGCATGGCCCGCAAAGGCATCACGCCCGACCCCGACAAAATGCAGGCCCAGTTCGACAAGATCGTGGCCCTGTTTGAAGCGCAGGCGGATGCCTTCTACACCAGCGGCTTGGTGCTGGACGACGGCGTGATCGACCCACGCGACACCCGCAGCGTGTTGAGCTTTTGCCTGGACACCTGCTTTGAAGCTGCAGCCCGTCAACCCCGCGCCACAAGCTTTGGCGTGGCCCGCATGTGAGGATGTTTCATGCCTGACATTTCGCGCACGCCACCCTCCGTCGTCACGCCGGGCATGACACCTTCCCTCGCCACCTTGGGCATGACACCTTCCCTTGTCACCCCGGGCTTGACCCGAGGTCCATCTCCCTTCATGCATGGATGCCGGATCAAGTCCGGCATGACAAGTTTTTGTGTCACCCCTCACACGACACTCTTCTCTGTCACCCCGGACTTGACTTCCCCTTCTGTCACCCCGGGCTTGACCCGGGGTCCATCCCCCTTCACGCATGGATGCCGGACCAAGTCCCGCATGACAAGCTTTTATGTCACCCCGCACACGACACTCTTCTCTGTCACCCCGGGCTTGACCCGGGGCCCATCCCCTTCACACATGGATGCCGGATCAAGTCCGGCATGACAAATCAACAAGCAACCGGCATGACAAACACCACAAGCAACTGACACACCAGGAGACACACCATGCGATACACCCACGAACACCGCGAGATCCAGAACACGCTCAAGCGTTTCATCGAAGCCGAGATCAACCCCCATGTGGACGAATGGGAAGCGGCCGAGATTTTTCCGGCGCACGAGGTCTTCAAGAAGATGGGCAATTTGGGCCTGCTGGGCCTGACCAAGCCCGAAGCTTTTGGCGGTGCGGGGCTGGACTATTCCTACAGCATGGCCATGGCCGAGGCGCTGGGGCACATTGACTGCGGCGGCATCCCCATGGCGATTGGCGTGCAAACCGACATGGCCACGCCCGCTTTGGCGCGCTTTGGCAGCGATGAATTGCGTGCGCAGTTTTTGGCCCCGGCCATTGCAGGCGACATGGTGGGCTGCATCGGCGTGAGCGAGCCGGGTGCGGGCAGCGATGTGGCGGGCATCAAGACCGTGGCGCGCAAGGACGGTGACGACTATGTGATCAGCGGCCAGAAGATGTGGATCACCAACAGCTTGCAAGCCGACTGGATGTGCATGCTGGTCAACACGGGTGAAGGACCCATCCATAAAAACAAAAGCCTGGTCATGGTGCCCATGCGCGAAAACGGCAAACTGCTGCCCGGCATCGAGGTAGGCAAAAAGATCAAGAAGATCGGCATGAACAGCAGCGACACCGGCCTGATTTATTTTGACGAGGTGCGGGTGCCGCAACGCTACCGCATCGGCGCCGAAGGCCAGGGCTTCATCTACCAGATGCAGCAGTTCCAGGAAGAGCGCCTGTGGTGCGCGGCCAGCACGCTGCAGTCGCTGACCAACTGCATCCAGTGGACGGTGGAATGGGCGCAAGAGCGCAAGCTGTTTGGCAGCACACTGGCCGACCAGCAGTGGGTGCAGTTCAAGCTGGCCGAACTCAAGGCCGATGTGGAAAGCCTGCGCGCCCTGACCTACCAAGCCTGCGAGCATTACATCGCGGGCGAAGACGTGACCGAATGGGCCACCATGGCCAAACTCAAGGCCGGGCGCCTCAACCGCACGGTGCCCGACACCTGCTTGCAGTTTTGGGGCGGCATGGGCTTCACCTGGGAAAACAAGGTCTCGCGCATGTACCGCGACGGCCGTCTGGCCTCGATTGGCGGCGGGGCTGACGAGGTCATGCTGGGCATCCTGTCCAAGATGATGGGCATTGCCAAGCGGCCGCAAAAATGAGCAGCGCTTTGTTGATCGAACGTCAGGGCGCGGTCGAGACCTGGACGATGAACGACCCGGCCACGCGCAACGCCCTGAGCGATGCGGTGGTGGCCGGCTTGCTGCAAGCCTGTGCGCGTGCAGCGCAAGACGCCACACTGCGCATCGTGGTGCTGACCGGTGCTGGCGGTGCCTTTTGCGCGGGGGGCAGCTTGGGCGGCTTTGCCAGCCTGATCGGCCAGCCCTTGCAAGCGGGCCAAACCGACCCGCTGGTGGCCATGAACCGTGGCTTTGGCGACCTGCTGCACGCCCTCTCTGCCCTGCCTCAGCTGCTGGTGTGCCGGGTCGATGGCGCAGCCATGGGCGGCGGATTTGGCCTGGTGTGTTGCGCCGACCATGTGGTGGCCACAGCACGATCGGTGCTGGGCACGCCCGAGGTCACGCTGGGCCTGCCGCCTGCGCAGATTGCGCCGTTTGTGTGGCAACGCTTGGGGGAGAGCGCGGCACGCCAATGCCTGCTGCAAGGGCTGAGCTACACCGCAGCGCAAGCGCTGCAAGTGGGCTTGGTGAACGAGGTGATCGAACAGGGCAGCGATGAAGCTTGGCAACAAACACTGACGCGCCTCATGCGCGCTGCACCCGGCGCAGTGGCCAGCACCAAGCAACTGCTCAGGCAGCTGCGCGGGTCGGTGCCTGATTTGCGCAATGCCGCAGCCCAAGCTTTTGCACAAGGCCTGCGCAGCGCCGAAGCGGCGCAAGGTTTGGCCGCGTTTGCGCGCAAACAGCCTGCACCTTGGACACTTTCTGGCAAGGACGCCACATGACATCTACCTTGTCCACAAAAGTCACCCGCCTGTTGATCGCCAACCGGGGCGAAATCGCCCGCCGCGTGATCCGCACCGCCCGCCACATGGGCATTCAGACGGTGGCTGTTTATTCAGATGCCGACCGCAACGCCTTGCATGTGCACGAAGCCGACACCGCCGTCGCTTTGGGCGGCACGCTGTCCGCTGACTCGTATTTGCGCATCGACAAACTGCTGGCGGCCGCACAGGCCACCGGTGCCAATGCGGTGCACCCGGGTTATGGTTTTTTGAGCGAGAACGCCGAGTTTGCGCAAGCGGTGATCGACGCGGGCCTGACCTGGGTTGGGCCACCGCCTGCGGCCATTCGCGCACTGGGCAGCAAATCAGCCGCCAAAGCGCTGGCCTTGAAACACGGTGTGCCCTGCCTGCCGGGCTACTTTGGCGCGGACCAAAGCGATGCCACTTTCACTGCACAAGCGCAGCAGCTGGGCTTGCCGCTCATGGTCAAAGCCGTGGCTGGAGGAGGCGGGCGCGGTATGCGCTTGGTGACCGACATGGCGCAACTGCTGCCCGCGCTGCACAGCGCCCGCTCCGAAGCGCTGGCCGGGTTTGGCAACGGCGACTTGCTGATGGAGCGCGCTTTGCTGCGCCCCCGCCACATCGAGGTGCAGATCATGACCGACGCGCACGGCCACTGCATCCACCTGGGCGAGCGCGACTGCTCGGTGCAGCGGCGGCATCAAAAGATCATCGAAGAATCGCCCAGCCCCGCAGTGACGCCTGCGCTGCGCGAACAACTCGGCAAAGCAGCCATTGCGCTGGCGCAATCGGCAGGCTATGTGGGTGCAGGCACGGTGGAGTTTTTGCTGGACGAGGCCCAAAACGACAAGCCCTTCTATTTGATGGAAATGAACACCCGCTTGCAGGTGGAACACCCCGTCACCGAAATGCTGACGGGGCTGGACTTGGTCGAGTGGCAACTGCGCATTGCACGCGGCGAGCCGCTGCCACTGGAGCAAGCCGATGTGCAGCTGCACGGCCACGCGATCGAAGTGCGCCTGTGCGCCGAAGACGAACACTTCACACCGCAGACCGGCACGGTGCAAGCCTTTGCAGCGCCTGGGGGTTTGCGCTTTGACCATGCCTTGCAGGTGGGCAGCGTGGTCACACCGCACTACGACGCGATGCTGGGCAAGCTGATCGCCCACGCGCCCACACGCGCAGAAGCCATCGACCGGCTTTGCAGCGGTCTGGATCAGACGGCCGTGCTGGGCCTGCCCACCAACCGCGCCTTTCTGGCCGCGTGCTTGCAGCACCCGGTGTTCCATGCTGGTGAGGCCTTGATCCCCTTCCTGGCTGAAGAAGCCGATGCGGTGCGCCAAAGCCTGCAAGCCACGAGCGAAGCACGCACCGCGGCCGCGCTGGCCGTGCTCTATGCCAGCCAAGCGCCCGCCGCCGCGATGCCCAGCCCATTCATGCGGCCAGTGCGCATGCGCCTGGGTTCAGAAATTTTTTCGCTGAGCGTGCAAGAACTGGGGCAGGGCCAAGTGCGCATCCAAACAGGTGATGTCACACACCAGGCCCGTGTGGAGCGCAACGGCGAATGGCTGCACATCGACTTGAATGGCCAGCGCTGGCAAGCGCGTGCCGCGGCATGCCGGGATGCGGGCACCGCCATGCGTTGGCATGTGCAACTGCAAGGCCCAACGTGCTTTGAGCTGTGGCTCAGCGACCAAAGCCACAACGCACCCAGCACAGGCGCCAGCGCGCAAGCTGTGCAGTCTTTGCGCGCGCCCTTCAACGGCAAGCTCATCGCGCTGCATGTGCAAGAGGGCCAAGCGGTCAAACAGGGCGATGCCGTGCTGGTGATCGAATCCATGAAGCTCGAACACATCTTGTGTGCCCCACGCGATGCGGTGGTGCACAGCCTCTCGGCCAGTGTGGGCCAGCAAGTGGGCCCCGGCCAGGTGCTGGTGCAATGGAAAGACGCCGCATGAACACCGCTGAATTCACACCCGATTTCACAACAGAAGACCTGCAAAGCCTGCAGACCACGGTGGAGCGCTTTGCCCGCCAGGCCATCGCCCCGCATGTCCCCGCCTGGGAAGAAGCGGGTCAATTCGACCGCAGTCTCTACACGCAAGCTGCCGAGCTAGGCCTGTTGGGCTTGGGCTACCCAGAACATTTGGGCGGCACACCCGCGCCCTGGCGCGCACGCAACGTCCTATCGAAAACCCTGGCCCGCTACGGTGGCAGCGGTGGCGTGATGGCCAGCTTGTTCTCGCTCAACATCGGCCTGCCGCCGGTCATGGCGCATGGCAGCGCCGAGCTGCAAGCCGAAGTGGTGCCCCCTGTGCTGCGCGGCGAACGCATCGCGGCCTTGGCCATCACCGAGCCCGGCGGCGGCTCGGACGTGGCCAGCCTGCGTACCACCGCCCGTGCTGACGGCGCGGACTATGTGATCGACGGCGAAAAAGTCTTCATCACCTCGGGCCTGCGCGCCGACTGGATCACCCTGGCCGTGCGCACCGACCCGGCCAGCAAAGGGGCCAGCGGCATCTCGATGGTGGTGGTGCCGGGCGACACGCCGGGCATCACGCGCACGCGATTGCACAAGATGGGCTGGCACAGCTCGGACACCGCTCAGCTGCACTTTGACAGCGTGCGGGTGCCCCAGCGTTATCGGCTGGGTGAAGAAGGCGCAGGTTTCAAGATGATCATGGGCAACTTCAATGGCGAGCGCCTGGCCATGTCGGCCATGGCACTGGGCTTTGCCCAGGCTTGTTTTGACGAAGCGCTGGACTGGGCACGCCAGCGCCAGACCTTTGGCGCGGCCCTGATCGAGCGGCAGGCGATCCGGCACAAGTTGATGGACATGCAAATGCGCATCTCGTCCACGCAAGCTTGGGTGGATACCGTGACGCAGCAAGCCGATGCAAGCCAGACCGGTGCCGAGTGGGTGGCCCAGGTGTGCCTGCTCAAAAACCACGCCACCCAGACCATGCAGTTTTGCGCCGATGCCGCCGTGCAACTGCTGGGCGGCATGGGCTTCATGCGCGGCACCGTGAGCGAACGGGTTTACCGCGAAGTCAAGGTGATGATGATCGGCGGGGGGGCCGAAGAGATCATGAAAGAGCTGGCCGCCAAGCAGTTGGGCATTTGAATGCTTCCATGAAAAAACCGCCAGGCCCTTGCGGGCGCTGGCGGTTTTTTTCATGCAGCTTGCGCTGCAATGATCACTTGGCCTTGGGGTAGTCAGCCACAACTTTCCAGCGACCTTCCTGGATCTGCGACATGCGCGAGATGTTGTTGCCCAAACGCTTGGTGGGGCTGAACGTCATCTCGGGGCTGCCGAAGATGTCCGAAGGAATCTTCATGGTGTCCATGGCTTTGATGAAGGTTTCGGTGGTCAGGTTGGCACCGGCTTTTTCAACCGCACGCAGGTACGAATCCACGGCGCCGTAGCCATAGGCCGAGAAGACGGTGGGGTCTTCGTTGAACATGGTTTTGTACTTGTTGGCCCAGAAGCGGATGGGCTGCGAGGCCTCGTCCAGATAGGGGTGCTGTGAGGTCATGGTGGCATAGAAACCATTCATGGCGGGGCCACCCAACTTGTGGATCAAGTCGGTGTATGCCGCGCTCGAACCGACGAAAGTGGGGTTGAATCCCAGACGACGTGCGGTGGCGATGCCGCCGATCGTTTCACGGATGATGGTGCCCATGACCACGAAGTCGCACTTGGCGGAGGCCAGCTTTTGCATCTGCGATGCAAAGTCGGTCGCGCCGCGCTTGTAGGTGGTGACTTCAGCGAACTGCAAGCCGGCTTCCTTCAAGCCGGCTTCCGCACCGCGGAAGACTTCCAGACCGAATTCATCGTCCTGGTACATCGCACAAATTTGCTTGGCGCCTTTTTCCTTGATCAGGGTTGGCACGGCCTGGCGCATCTGGTCGTAATACGTGGCGGCGAACGAGTACTTGAGCTTGTGGAAGGGCTCGTACATTTCACGCGCTGCGGTCACAGGGAAGAAGTTGACCACGTTCTTCTGGAACTGCACAGGCATGGCGGCCATGTTCTGCGCGGCGCCAATGTGGGCCACCATGGCAAAGATCTTGTCTTGGTTGACCAGTTTTTGTGCAGCCAGCACAGCGCGACGCGGGTCATAACCCGAGTCTTCGACCAAGAGCTTGATCTTGCGACCATTGACGCCGCCTTGCTCGTTGACTTCGTCCACACGCAGCATCATGCCCAGGCGCACCTGCTTGCCAAAACCTGCCAAGGGTCCGGACAAGTCCTGGATGGAGCCAATGACGATTTCGTTTTTGCTCACGCCCTGCGTTTGGGCCGAGGCGCTGCCTGCGGCCAGTGCCATCGCTGCGGCGATCAGACTGAGTTGGATTTTCATGGGGCTTGTCTCCTGTTGTAAGTGAAAGGTGAATCGGTCAGCGGTACATCGCTTCAATTTGTGGCGCGTACTTTTGTTGAACCAGTTTGCGCTTGAGCTTCATGGTGGGCGTCAGCTCTTCGTCTTCGGCCGTGAGTTGCGTCTCCAGCAGCCAGAATTTCTTGATTTGTTCGACGCGTGCGAATTTCTTGTTCACGCGCTCGAGCTCGTTTTGGATCAGGTCTTGCACCTCGGCAGCGCGGGTCAGGCTGGCGTAGTTGGAGAAAGGCACATCGTTGTCCTGTGCGTATTTCTCCACGTTTTCCTGATCGATCATGATGATCACTGTGAGGTAAGCCCGTTTGTCGCCAATGACCACCGCGTCGGTGATGTAGGGCGAGAATTTCAGTTCGTTTTCCAGTTCGCTCGGGGTGATGTTCTTGCCCCCAGCCGTGATGATGATGTCTTTCATCCGATCGGTGATGCGGAAAAACCCTTCCTCATCGACCACACCCACGTCGCCGGTGTGCAGCCAGCCGTCCGCGTCAATGGTCTCGGCTGTTTTCTCGGGCAGGTTCAGGTAGCCCATGAAGACGTTGATGCCGCGCACCAGGATCTCACCGGTCACCGGGTCCAGACGCACTTCGTTGAAGTCGGCGGCAGGGCCAATGGAGCCGGGCTTGATGTGGTCGGCTGGCACGCCGGTGGCCGCGCCACAGGTTTCGGTCATGCCCCAGACTTCCAGCATGGGCAGGCCCAAAGCCAGATACCAGCGCACCAGATCGGGCGAAATAGGCGCTGCACCGGTGACCAGAAAGCGGGCGCGGTGGATGCCGATCATCTTGCGCACATTGTTCAGTGCCAGCCAGCGCGCCACATGAAAGCGCAGCTTCAAATGCGCTGGCACGGGCTTGCGCGCCAGCACCAAGACGGCCACCTGCTGGCCCACGCCGATGGCCCAGCCATACACAGCTTGCTGGAAGCCACCAGCCTCTTTCAGCGCGATCATCACGCCTGAATAAAACTTCTCCCACACGCGCGGCACACCGGTGAACACGGTGGGCGCGATCTCGCGCACGTTCTCGGGCACGGTTTCGGGGTTCTCAACAAAGTTCAACTTGGCGCCGGTGTAGAGCGAGAAATACTCGCCGCCCATGCGTTCGGCGATGTGGCACAGGGGCAAGAAGCACATGCACTCGTCGGTCTCGTCACGCGCGATCAGCGTGTTGTAGCCGCGCACGCTGTGCACCAGGCCCCGGTGGTTGTGCATGGCGCCCTTGGGCTTGCCGGTGGTGCCCGAGGTGTAGACCAAAATGGCCAGGTCTTCGGCGCGGCAGGCCTGGGTGCGCTGCGCCAGCATGTCGGGCTGGGCCTTCAGGTGCTCACGGCCCAAGGCGCGCAAGTCATCCAGGCTGATCACCTGCGGGTCGTGGAACTCGCGCAGACCGTCCATGTCGAACACGACGATTTTTTTGAGCAGCGGCAATTTATCGCGCACGGCCAAAGCTTTGTCGAGTTGCTCATCGTCTTCGACAAACAACACGGATGTGCCCGAATCTTCACTCAGGTAATGCACTTGTTCGGCCGCATCGGTGGGGTAAATGCCGTTGGCCACGCCGCCGGCACTCAGCACCGCCAAGTCGCACAAGACCCATTCGATGTTGGTGTTGGACAAAATGGACGCGGTGTGGTGGGCCTCAAAGCCCAAGGACATCAATCCGTGGCCGATCTCGCGCACGGCCTGAGCGGTTTCGTTCCAGGTCCAGCTGCGCCAGATGCCCAGTTCTTTTTGGCGCATCCACACCTTGGGGCCTCGGGCGGCTACTGCGTTCCAGAAAATCGCGGGAATGGTTTCGCCCGCCATGACGATGTTTTTGTTGGGCGCAATGCCCGAGACGTCCCAGAGGTTGCTCATCTCTTATCTCCAGGTTTTCTTCTTTTTCCAGCGGCGGTCGGCGCGCACGCCTTCTTCCTTCATGCCCAGGTAGAACTCCTTGATGTCGTCCTTTTCGCGCAAGCGGGCACAGCTGTCTTCCATCACGATGCGGCCGTTTTCCAGCACATAACCGTAGTCCGAGGCATTGAGCGCCATGTTGGCGTTTTGCTCGACCAGCAAAATGGTGGTGCCGCGCTCGCGGTTGATGCGCACCACGATCTCGAAAATCTCTTTGGTCAGCTTCGGGCTCAGACCCAAGCTGGGTTCATCCAGCAAGATCAGAACGGGGTTGGCCATGAGGGCCCGGCTGATCGCCAGCATCTGCTGCTGACCGCCCGATAGCAGACCAGCGTCTTGCGCTGCACGCTCGCGCAAAATGGGAAAGTAGTTGAACACCGCTTCCATGTCGCGGGCCACGCCATCGCGGTCGTTGCGGGTGAAAGCACCCATCAGCAAGTTGTCGCGGATCGACAGCAGCGGGAACACCTCACGGCCTTCAGGCACATGCATCAGACCGCGTTGCACGATGTGCGCCGGGTCCATGGCGGTGATGTTCTGGCCTTTGAATTCGACCGAGCCTTTACGCGGATCGATGATGCCGCTGATGGTTTTGAGGATGGTGGTTTTGCCCGCGCCATTGGAGCCGAGCACGGTGGCGATTTCGCCCTTTTTGACCTCCAGACTCACGCCCCGGATGGCCTTGATCGGGCCATAGGCGCTTTCCACGTTGAGCAGTTTGAGGACGATGTTGTCTTCGTTCGCAACGGTGTTCATGCGGCCTCCGCTGTGTGGTTTTCGCGGCGCAGCGCAGACACATCGTCCACCGAACCCAGATAGGCCTCGATGACGCCGGGATCGCTTTGCACCTGGCTGGGCGTGCCGGTGGCCAGCTCCTGGCCCTGGCTCATGGCCAGCACGCGGTCAGACACTTTGGACACCAGGCCCATGTCGTGTTCGACCATCAGGACCGAAATGCCCAACTCGTGTTGGATGTCGGAAATCCAGAAGGCCATGTCTTCGGTTTCTTCAACGTTCAGGCCCGAAGAAGGCTCGTCCAGCAAAAGCAGCTTGGGCTCGGTGCACAGGGCACGGGCCAGCTCCACCACTTTGCGCACGCCGTAAGGCAAGCCTGCAACCATGGAATCGCGGTGGTGTTGCAGGTCCAGGAAGTCGATGACTTCTTCGACCTTTTCACGCGCTTCGATTTCGGCCGCACGGGTTTTGGTGCTGAAAAACATTTCGCTCCACAAACCGGTTTTGCGGTGCGTGTGGCGGCCGATCAACAGGTTTTGCAACACGGTGGCGTGCTCGAACAACTCGATGTTCTGGAAGGTGCGCGCAATGCCCAGCCCGGCAATGTTGTGCGCTGGCTGGTCCGTCAGGCGCAGCGTACCCTCGGGGCCTGCGTAGTCGATCGTGCCCGTGGTGGGCGTGTAGATGCGGCTGATCAGGTTGAACACCGTGGTTTTGCCCGCGCCGTTGGGGCCGATCAGGGTGAACACTTCGCCTCGCTTGACGTCGAAGCTGACGTTGTTGACGGCCAGCACTCCGCCAAAGCGGACGCTCAGGTTCTGAGCAGAAAGGAGGATGTCGTCGTTCATTTGAGGCGGTCCGACTTCTGGAAGGATTTCTGGCGTTTGAACATGCCACGGCGGTAGAACGGGAACAGCTGGAACCAGGTGCGCACCTTGAGCCAGCGACCGTACAGGCCCATGGGTTCAAACAACACAAAGGCGATCAGCACGATGCCGTAGACCGTGCCTTGCAGGCCGGTGGCACCGCCAATGGCAGCAGGCAAAAAGTCTTTGCCCATGGCAATCAGCTGCGGCATGACGATCAAAAAGATCGCGCCCAAAAACGCACCGTGCACCGAGCCCAGACCACCGATCACCACCATCAAGAGCAAGTCGATCGACTGAATGATGTTGAACTGATCGGGCGAGAGGAACTGGATTTTGTGCGCGTACAGAGCGCCGCCAATGCCCGCCAGCGCGGCCGACAAAGCGAACGACAAGGTCTTGTAACGGGCCAGGTGGATGCCCATGCTTTGAGCCGAGATCTCGGAATCGCGGATGGCCACAAAAGCCCGACCGGTGGACGATCGCAGCAAGTTGAGGATGGCCAGCGTGGCGCCTACTGTCACCACCAAGCAGAGGTAATAGAAAGACTCGGTGCTGTCCAGTGTCCAGCCCATCATGGCCGGTGGATTGACACTCAGGCCAGCGTTGCCGCCGGTCATGTGTTCCCAACGCGCAATGCCTTCTTCGACGATGAAGCCAAAGGACAAAGTGGCCATGCCCAGGTAAATGCCTTTGACGCGCAGCGCAGGCAAGCCCACGATGACACCCGCGATGGCCGAGAACAAACCGGCACAAATCAAGGCCAAGGGAAAGGGCACCCCGGCATTGACCATCACCGCTTCGGTGTAGGCGCCCACGCCCAAAAAGGCCGCATGCCCCATGGAGAACAAACCGGTGAAACCGGCCAGCAGCATCAGGCCCAAGCCCACCACCGCGTAGATCAACACAAAGGTCAATTGCGCCAGCCAGTATTCAGCCACCACCCAGGGGGCGGCGATCAGGAACAGCGCCAGCAAGCTGTACCAAAAGACATGGCCGCCGTGCTTGGCCAGCGTGATGTCCTGGTTGTATTGGGTTTTGAAAATGAATCGCATGCTAAGGCCTCAGACTTTCTTGCGCAGTTTTTCGCCAAACAAGCCGTTGGGCTTGAGCACCAGCATGAGCAAGACCACGATGTAAGGCGCAATGTCTTTCACACCTTCAGGCAAATAGAAACCGGCCATGGACTCCACGATGCCGATCACCAGACCGCCAACGATGGCGCCCGGCAAACTGCCAAAGCCCCCGACCACCGCGGCCGGAAAAGCCTTCAGGCCAATGAAGCCCATGTTCGCGTGCACAAAGGTGATGGGCGCCAACAGCAAACCCGCCACCGCCGCCACACCTGCGGCCAGGCCCCACACCAGGCCGTTGAGGCTTTGCACCGGGATGCCCATGTAATAGGCGGCCAACTGGTTTTGCGAGGACGCCTGCATGGCGATGCCCAGCTTGCTGTACTTGAACATGGCAAACAAGCCCAGACAGAGCACCGTGGTGAAGGCGATCACCACCAGCTGCTCAGCCGCCACCACCAGCGCGCCCATCTGCAAGACCTGCCCGGCGTAGGGCACGGGCATGGTGTGGGTGTCGGTGCCCACATCGGGGATCATGGTGATCAGGCCGCGCAGCACATAGCCCACACCGATGGTCAGCATGACGATGGAGAAAGCGGGTTGCCCCAGGATCGGGCGGATGACCAGGCGTTCGAGCAAAGCGCCAAACACGCCCATGGCGATGATGGCGGCGGGCACCGACAGCCAAAAGGGCATACCCAGCCAGGTCATGGCGGCCAGGCCCGCAAAGGCGCCGACCATCATCAGGTCGCCTTGGGCAAAGCTCACCGTTTCGGTGGCCTTGTAAATCAGCACGAAACCCAGGGCAATGAGTCCATAGATACAGCCCTGAGCCACACCGCTGATCAGCAGTTGCAGCACTTGCACGCTTGTCTCCTTGTTGTACTTCTGTCGTCCTGCGCCAGTCCGGATGGAACCTGTGGTTCATGCCCAGACCATTTGCGAACGGTCGTGCGATTGTGTATGTCTTTCACGAGACTGACCCTAGGGGTTGTCCCCCATCCACAGTCACGTGCGGCGCAGCAAGATGGGCCCATGACGCAATCCATACGCATTGGCTCAGGGCTTGGTTTTTATGGTGACAACTGGGAGCCCGTGGCCGCCAGCATTGAGCGCGGCGATGTGCAGTACATCGCCAGCGACCACCTGGCCGAACTGACCCTGGCCATCTTGCAAAAAGACCGGCAACGCGATCCCTCGCTGGGCTATGCCCGCGATGTGGTGCCCATGCTCATGCGCCTGTGGCCCTTGATGCAAGCGCGTGGCGTGAAGTTCGTGTGCAATGCGGGCGGCCTGAACCCCATGGGGGCGGCACAAGCTGTACAAACGGCGCTGGCCGCCAAAGGCTGGCACCCGCGCATCGCCGTGGTGTCGGGCGACGATGTGCTCGACCTCTTGCAGGACGAACACACACGCTTTGACCACCTGATGAACGGCGGCGATGTGGGCACGGTGCGTGAGCGCCTGGTGTTTGGCAATGCCTACCTCGGTGCGCAGCCCATCGTGGATGCACTGTCGCAAGGCGCGGACATCGTCATCACCGGACGCGTGGCCGATGCGGCCTTGTTTCTGGGCCCCTTGGTGCACGGCCTGGGCTGGAAGCTCTCGGATGCCCAAACGCCCGAAGACTTCAACCGCCTGGCCCAGGGCCTGACGGTGGGGCATTTGCTGGAATGTTCGGGCCAAGGCAGCGGCGGCAATTTTGGGGACCAGGGTCACTGGCAAAACATTCCGGATCTGGGCCACATCGGCTACCCGATCGCCGAGGTGCATGCCGACGGCACCGCCATCATCACCAAAGCACCCGGCACAGGCGGGCTGGTGAACTTTGACACCGTGCGCCAGCAACTGCTGTACGAGGTGCACAACCCGCACGCGTATTTTTCACCCGATGTGGTGCTCGACATGGGTCAGATCCAGTTGCACGACGAAGGCCAGCACCGTGTGCGTCTGACCGGGGCACAAGGCACGCCACCCACCGAGCAGCTCAAGGTGGTGGCGGGCTTCAGGGACGGCTTCAAGGCCGACATCACCTGGGGCTTTTCATGGCCCGACGCTTGGGACAAGGTTCAAGCGGCCGAACGCATCGTGCGCGAACAATTGTGCGAGCGAAAAATTCCTTTCGACGAATTGTTTGTGGAATACCCCGGCCTGAACTCGGCACACGGGGCCTTGGCCCCCTTGCCTGCCGCCGCCGAGCTCAATCAACGCAACGAGATCTGGGTGCGCATGGTGCTGCGCACGCCGAGCAAAGCCGCAGCCGATAGCTTTGGCCGGCTGTTCCCCTGGATGGCCTTGAGCGGCCCCGCTTACACCTGTGGATTTCAGGGCCTGAACAACACCAGCGAGCTGCTGGGCATCTGGCCGACCTTGATTGCGCGTGAGCAGGTACACGCGCGCGTTGACATGCTGGAGGTGCAGCCATGAGCTCAACACTGCGTATCCCCTTGGTGCAACTGGCCCACGCCCGCAGCGGCGACAAAGCCGACTGGGTGGACTTCGGCCTGTTCGCCTGGAACGAAGCGGGCTACCGCATCCTCGAACGCGAGGTGACGGCCTCCAAAGTGCAAGCGCACTTTGCGCCCTGGTTGCCCGGCCATGTCGATGTCTGGCCGCTGCCCAACATCCTGGCCATCAAGCTGGTGCTGCATGGTGCCCTGCAAGGCGGCGGTGCGCGCAACCTGCGGCTGGACAACCTGGGCAAAGCCATGGGCGCAGCGCTTTTGCGCATGGAGATCGAGCTCAGCGCCGAAGAATTCGAGCAGGCGCAAAAAAGCCCCCGAAGGGGCTGGTGGCCTGACGCTTAAAACGTGTCGATCTTCAGCGCACTGCCAAACGCGCCAGACTGCCTCATTCAGAAATGGGCAGTCCCACCAATTGCTGCAACTGGGCCAAATCCAGGCCATCCACCTTGTCCACAAGTTTCAAGCCTTGTGGGGTGCATGCCAGTGTTGCCAAGTCGGTGTAAATGCGTTTGACGCAGCCAATCGCGGTCAGGGGGTAAGTACAGGTCTGCACCAACTTGCTCTCGCCTGCCTTCGTCAGCAGGTCCATCATCACCCAGGTTTGCTTGGCCCCAACCGCCAGGTCCATCGCGCCGCCGACAGCCGGAATGGCCCCGGCCTCGCCCGTGCTCCAGTTGGCCAAATCGCCTGTGGCCGAGACCTGAAAAGCGCCCAGCACGCAAATGTCGAGATGCCCGCCGCGCATCATGGCAAAGCTGTCGGCATGGTGAAAAAATGCCCCACCCGGCAACAAGGTCACGGGCTGTTTACCAGCATTGATGAGGTCGTAATCATCCTCGCCATCGGCGGGTGCCGGGCCCATGCCCAGAATGCCGTTTTCGCTGTGCAAGATGACCTCACGCCCCGCCGGGATGTGGTTGGCCACCAGCGTGGGCATGCCGATGCCCAGGTTCACACAAGCGCCATCGTGGATGTCTTGCGCCACGCGCCGGGCCAGTTCATCCTTGCTGCGGCGTTGGTAAGAAGTGTTCATGTTCATCAGGCCGCTTTCTTGAATCCGCCACCCTGGGTGGCCACACGGTCGATATGCAACACACGGCTCACATGGATGCCCGGCGTCACGATGGTTTCAGGGTCCAGCGCGCCCAGCGGCACCACCTCGTGCACCGTGGCCACCGTGTGCTTGGCCGCTGTGGCCATCACAGGTCCGAAATTGCGCGCCGCCTTGCGGTAAGTCAGGTTGCCCCAACGGTCACCACGCTCTGCCTTGATCAGTGCCAGATCACCGTAGATCGGATATTCGAGCACATACTGGCGTCCTTGGATTTCACGGGTTTCCTTGCCACGTGCCAGCTCGGTGCCAAAACCGGTGGGGGTGAAGAAAGCGCCAATGCCCGCGCCCGCAGCGCGCAGGCGCTCGGCCAAATTGCCCTGCGGCACGAGTTCCAGCTCGATCTGACCACTGCGGTACAAACTGTCGAAGACATGCGAATCGGTCTGCCTCGGAAAACTGCAGATGATCTTGCGCACGCGCCCGGCCTTGAGCAAAGCGGCCAGACCAGTGTCGCCATTGCCAGCGTTGTTGTTGACCACGGTGAGGTCCTTGGCGCCTTGCGCAATCAAGCCGTCGATCAATTCATTGGGAATACCTGCGGTGCCAAATCCACCAATGAGCACCGTCGAGCCATCGGCCACCGGCCCCAGTGCATCGGCCATGCTTAAAGCTATCTTGTCGATCATGTTTGCACTTCAAAAGCGTTGAGGGTCATGCACGCAAGTATCTACCAAGCAGGCATGTCCGCAGAAATGAATGGGAGATTTGCCGATACCGATCAAACGGGACAAGGCGTGCCTTGGTGTGCCAGCATTCGCAGGCCTTGCGGCCCCTCTGCTCCAGACTCGGGCATCCACACCGTCATGAACAAGCTGCGCACCGCCTTGGACTGACCGTCTTTGCTGACCTCGGCCGACATGCGCCCGGTCACCACATGGCCCGAGCCTGCCGCATGCACTTGCAAGTCTTCAAAAGACAAGCTCAGGTACTTCAAGCTGCCACTGGCCAATTTGGCCAGATAGGTGGTCTTGCTATCGCGCGCCCCCGTGGAATGCACGTAGACCAAACCATCGGACAGCAGCCCATCCAGGGCCGCGACGTCACCGTTCAGCATGGCTTGGCGGCGTTGCTCTTCAGCGATCAATGCGCTCATTTGCTTGATTCCATTTTGATGTTCGAGCGGGGCACCTCAGCATGAAATCGCTCTACTTGCGCTGACAGCCATGCCGCAGGCCACCACAGACCCTCACTGTCCCGGGCATCCAACAGCAGATCCAGCCTGTGCAAAAGCCATCGAAGCGATCACATCACGCACAGGCATGTTGCGCAGCAACGGTTTGACAGGCCAGGGCACCCGACAACCGTCAGGGCCCTTAGACTCACCGCCCCGATCGTCTGGATGAGACGCCGCCGGGTCTTCTTGCGCTCAGTCCAGCTTCACGCCGGCCTTGCGAATGGCCGGGCCCCACAGGGCATCGTCTTGTTTGAGAAAGGCTGCAAATTCGGCCGAAGTCTGCCCCTTCAAGTCACCGCCGTAAGAACGCCACTTGGCGATCAACTCGGGATTCTGCGCGGTGGCTTTTTGCATGGCCTCGCCCAGTTTGGCCACCGCGGCTGCAGGTGTGCCTGCAGGCGCAAACAAACCGATCCAGGCAGTAGGGCTGTAGTCAGGCAAACCCGCCTCGGCAAAGGTGGGCACATCCGGGAAGTTGGGGTGACGCGTCTTGCCCGTCAGCGCCAAAATTTTGAGCTTGCCCGCCTTGACGTTGCCAATGGCAGCGGGCAAGGCGTCAAAAATCACGTTGACCTGACCGGCCACCAGATCCGCATAAGGGCTTGAGGTGTTGTAAGGCACAAAATCGATCTTGACCCCGGCGTTCGAGGCGAACCACTCACCGGCCAGATGGGAGTAGCTGCCCACACCCGATGTGGCCGCTGTCAACGAGCCTGGCTGTCTTTTCAAACGCTCGATCAGCTCCTTCGCATTTTTCTCGGGCACGCTCGGATGGGCCGTCAGGGCCGTGTTCAACAGCCCGACAACGCTGATGGGCACAAAGTCGCGCTCCACTTTGTAAGGCACCTTGGCACCATAGGTATAGGGCAACACCGACATCGAGGTGGTCGAACCCATCACCAAGGTGTAGCCGTCGGGTGCGGCTTTGGCACCGGCCTCCATGCCAATCATGGTGGACGCGCCCGGACGGTTTTCCACCACCACCGATTGCCCCAGGGCTTTGGACAACTCCAGCGCAATTTCGCGGGTGTTGGCGTCCGGGCCTGTGCCCACGGGGAAAGGGGCAATGATCTTGATCGGTTTGTTCGGATAGTCCTGCGCCATGGCGGGCAAGGCACTGAACAAAGCCAAGGCCAAAGTGGCCAGGCCCATGCGGCGGGTGGTGCGATTCATGCGAGTGTCTCCTGTTTGTGGATGTTCAAGACCATGGGGTCTGACAGCATTCTTTCAAATCAAATAAATTCTCACTATGGGATAAACCATTAGTTTTTTATTCATCAATCAAAATAGAATCAATGAAGTTTTCGCAAACGGAGTGAGCATGTCGAACCCTCTTGGTCAGAAAAATTCCCTGTCTTTCAGCCACATGGGCTTCTATGTGCGTGACCTCGAACGCATGGCCCGCTTTTACAAAGAGGTGATGTGCTTCTTCGAAACCGATCGCGGCGACTTAGGGCCCGTGCAACTGGTGTTCCTCAGCCGGGACCCTTGCGAACACCACCAGATCGTGCTGGCCACGGGCCGTCCTACAGACCTGTCGTTCAGCGTGATCAACCAGATTTCGCTGCGCGTACCCGACCTGGCCACACTGCGCACGGTGCGTGACCGGGTGACCGCCGACCCCGATGTGAGCGATCTGGTCTGCGCCACCCATGGCAATGCGGTGTCGATCTACTTTCGCGACCCCGAAGGCAATCGACTGGAGGTATTTCTGGACATGCCCTGGTACTGCGAGCAACCTCTGCGCGAGCCGATCGATCTGGACCAAAGCGATGAAGCCGTCATGGCTGTCGCCGAAGCCCTGGCACGCAGCCGCCCCAAATTCCGCAGCCGCACTCAGTGGATCACGGAAATGCAAGTGCTCATGGGGTACAAGGCATGAACCAGACGGTGTTTGACGTCGCCATCATCGGCTATGGCCCGGCGGGTGCCACGCTGGCCAACTTGCTGGGGCAATACGGCCTGTCGGTGTTGGTGCTCGAGCGCGAGGCCGAGATCTACCCTCTGCCCCGCGCCATCCATTTCGACGGTGAAACCATGCGCGTGTTCGAGACCGCTGGTTTGCGCCCACAGGTCGAGACCATCTCGCGCCCGGGCCTCAAGGGCATGTACTTCAACAACGCCGCGGGCGAGACCTTGCTGATCCGCGCGGGCACCCAAGAACGCGGCCCCCACGGCTGCGCCACCAACCACTACTTTCACCAACCCGAGCTCGAAGCCGTGTTGCGGTCTGGCTTGCAGCGCTACCCACACGTGCAAGTGCGCACCCGCCACGAAGTCACCGCCATCCAAGACGACACTGACGTCGCCACACTGCAAGTCACCGACCTGCAAACACAGGAAAGTCATACCGTGCAGGCCCGCTATGTGGTCGGCTGCGACGGCGCACGGTCCATGGTGCGCAAAGTGCTGGGCACCCGCATGCGCGATCTGGGCCTGCACCAGCCCTGGCTGGTGTTCGATGTGCGGCTCAAAACCGATGTCCCCGGTCTGCCCGACCACACGGTGCAGCACTGCGATCCGGCCCGCCCCATGACGTATTGCAACGTGACCGGCAACCGCCGCCGCTGGGAAATCATGCTCATGCCCGGCGACGATCCGGCGCAACTGGTCCAGCCCGAAACACTGTGGAAGCTGGTGCGTAAATGGGTCACGCCAAGCCAAGCCGACATCGAACGCGCCGTGATCTACACCTTCCACTCGGTGATCGCCGAGGGCTGGCGCCAAGGCCGCTTGATGCTGGCCGGTGACGCGGCGCACCAGACACCACCCTTCTTGGGCCAAGGCATGTGCGCGGCCATTCGCGATGCGTCCAACCTGGCCTGGAAGCTCAACGCCGTGCTGCGTGGCCGCGCAGACGATGCGCTGCTGGACACCTACGAAAGCGAACGCTCCCCGCATGTGCAGGCCTTCATCGACCTGGCCGTCAAGTTGGGCGACATCATCCAGACCACCGATCCGCAGGCGGCTCTCGAACGCGATGCCAAGTTCAAAGCCGGTCAGCCCGAGATCTTCCAGTTCCCGGCGCCGCGCCTGGGCCCTGGCGTCTGGCAAGGCGAGCAGGCAGCTGTGGCCCAGGTGTTCCCGCAACCCACGCTGGCCGATGGCCGCCTGCTCGACGCCGTACTGGGCCTGCAGTTTGCCGTGATCGGTGACGAAACAGTGCTGAACGCCACCAGCGATGACACCCGCGCCCACTGGCAGGCACAAGGCGTGGTCGTATTGCCCGCACGCGACCCCGAGCTGCAGACTTGGCTCACGCAACAAGGCGTACGCGCCGTGCTGTTGCGCCCGGACCGCTACATCCTGGGCGTGGCGCAAACAGGCGCCGAGCTCGACAGCATCAGTGCTTTGTTGCCCGCTGCGGCAGCCCTGACCCCCTGATGTTTTTGAATTGCCCATGACCGACAAAACCGACACCAGCCTCGCCCGCATGCTCAGCGTGCTCGACCTGTTCTCCGACCAGCGCCTGCACTGGAGCGCCGAAGACATCAGCGAGACGCTGGGCGTGTCCCTGCCCACCAGCTACCGCTACCTCAAGACCCTCAGCGATGCGGGCCTGCTGCGGCGTGGCAGCGATGCCCAATTTGCGCTCGGGCCTCGCATCGTCGTGCTGGACCACTTGATACGTCAGGCCGACCCGGTGCTGCAATGCGGCATCCCGTTCATGAAAGAGCTGGTGGCCCAGACCGGTTTTGACTGTGTGGTCTCCAGCTTGCATGGCGACCAGTTGCTCGATACGCACCGCGAACTGGGCTCCATGCCGGCCAGTCTGAGTTATGGCCGTGGACGCCCGCGCCCCTTGTTTCAAGGGGCTGCGCCCAAAGTCATCCTGGCGGGCTGGACGCCTCCGGCTTTGCACAAATTGTTCGACAGCCACACCGAAGACATTGCCGCCGCAGGCTTGCCCAGCGATTGGTCGGCGTTTCGCCGCTACTTCAGTCAAATCCGCAAAAACGGCCACTACTTCTCCGATGGCGAACTCGAATCCAATCTGGCCGCTGTGGCCGTGCCGTTGCACCAGGCCGATGGCAGCGTGATCGCCGCCCTCTCGCTCGTGACCAGCGTGCAACGCATGGCCGTGATCGACCGCAGCAAACTCACCCCCCTCATCCAGCGGGCCGCGCAAGAAATTTCCGCGCGGCTGAGCTGATCCTTTCCTTTTGTTGACCCACCTGAAAGCCAGACCATGAAACTCATCAGCTTCCTGAACCAGGGCGTGCCCTCCTACGGCGTCGTGAACGGCGACGACGTGCTCGACCTGACCCCCATCCTGGGTGCACAAGCGCCCGACCTGAAAACCCTGATCGCCAAAAACCTGTTGGGCGCGGCGGCCGATGCGGCCAAGGCGCACAAGCCCACACTCCAGTTCTCGCAACTGCAGCTCTTGCCCGTGATCCCCAACCCGGGCCAGATTTTTTGCATCGGCTTGAACTACGGCGAGCACGTGCGCGAAACCGGCCGCGAGGTGACCGAGGTCCCAACGATCTTCATCCGCTTAGCCGACTCGCAGGTGGCGCATGGCCAGGACATCGTGCGCCCACCCGAGTCGCACCGCCTGGACTACGAAGCCGAGATCGCCGTGATCATCGGCAAGGGCGGCCGCCGCATCCAAGAGGGAGACGCCTGGGACCACATTGCGGGCTACAGCTGCTACAACGACGGCTCGGTGCGCGACTGGCAAATCGCCACCTCGCAGTGGACACCCGGCAAGAACTTCTACAAGACCGGCGGCTTCGGCCCCTGGATGGTCACCAGCGACGAGATCGCGCCTGCGCAAGTGATGCGCCTGCAAACCGTGCTCAACGGCCAGGTGCTGCAAGACACCACCACCGACAAGATGATCCACAGCATCCCGCGCCAGATCGCCTACATTTCCACCTTCATCCCGCTGTCGCCCGGCGACGTGATCGTGACGGGCACCCCCGGTGGCGTGGGCAACAAGCGCACGCCGCAGATCTTCATGAAACCCGGTGATGTGTGCGAGATCGTGGTGGACGCGATCGGCACGCTGCGCAACGGCATCCGCGACGACGCATGAGCCAAGAGGCGTTTTCAACGGCCGATGCCCAAGGCTATTTCAGCCGCATGTTGCGCGGCGAAACGCCCCCTGCGCCGGTGCTCACGCTGCTGGGCAGCCGGATCATTGCGGTGGACGCGGCCGCAGGCAGCCTGAGTGCCCGCTACGAAGCGCAGGCCAATTTCCGCAACCCGGCGGGCACCGTGCAAGGCGGCATGCTGAGCGCCATGCTCGACGACCTCACGGCCAGCTTGGTGGATGCCACCCTGGCTGCAGGGCAAGGCGTGGCCACACTCAACCTGAACGTGTCCTTCCTGCGCCCGGCGCAGGTGGGCACGCTGCAGGGCGAAGCGCGCATGCTGCGCCGTGGCCGCGATGTCTGCCATGCGATGGGCACATTGCTGCAGGACGGCAAGGAAGTGGCCACCGCGGTGGCGGTGTGCAAGATTGTCTCGGTGCCCTCGTAAGACCACGATCCTCATCACCATGACCCGTCACATGTTCTCGTCCTATCAGACCCACATCCCTTTTCAGGAGAACGCCCGATGAACAGTTCCACGATTCATTCCCCTCTCAACCGCCTTGGCCACACGCTGGGCCGCTCATGGGTTCTGGCCCTGGGCCTGATGGCCAGCTTGGGCGCAGCACACGCGCAGGACGCTTGGCCCACGCGGCCCATCAAGCTGCTGGTGGGCTTTGCGCCAGGCGGCA
Source organism: Limnohabitans sp. (assembly GCF_030158565.1). Taxonomy (GTDB): domain Bacteria; phylum Pseudomonadota; class Gammaproteobacteria; order Burkholderiales; family Burkholderiaceae_C; genus Limnohabitans_A. Next base: position 113,041 of record NZ_JAOASQ010000038.1, read on the forward strand.
GCAGCGACATGGTGGCGCGCTTGATCGCCACGCCGCTGGGCGAACGGCTGGGCCAGCCCGTGGTGGTAGAGAACCGGGCGGGTGCAGGCGGCAACATCGCCGCCGATGCGGTGGCCAAAGCCACGCCCGACGGCTACACGCTGGTGCTGCTGCCCAGCGGGCATTCGAGCAATGCCGCGATGAAAAAGAACCTGCCCTTCGACCCGGTCAATGACTTCGCCTGGGTCTCCACCGTCACCACCTACCCGCTGACGCTGTCGGTCAAACCGAACTCGCCGATCACCTCGTTCCGTGATTTCATCCAGCGCGTGAAAAGCGAACCCAACCGCTACACCTACACCTCGGTGGGCGTGGGCACGGCCATGCATTTGTTTGGCGAATGGCTGATGGCGGAAAGCGGTGGTGTGGCCACGCATGTGCCCTTCAAAGGCGGCACGGCCCCGATGATGGAACTGCTGGCCGGTCGTGTGGATGTGATGATCGACACCATGACCACCACGGCACCACTGTTCAAGGAAAACCGGGTGCGGGTGCTCGCCACCACCGCACCTGCGGGCCAAAACGCCTTGCCTGGCGTGCCCTCGGTGGCCGACAGTTTTCCGGGCGTGGTGTTCGATTCATGGCTGGGCATTGCGGGCACCAAAGGCACGCCGCCAGCGGTCGTCGATCGGCTCAACCGCGAACTGCGCGCCGTGCTGGAGCTGCCTGCGGTCAAGCAACGCCTGACCGACTGGGGCGGCCACCCGCAGGCCAGCAAGCCTGCAGAATTTCGCAGCCGGGTGGACGGCGAGATCCGTCAGCTCAGCCGCATCGTGACCGAGCGAAAGATCGAAGCGCAGTGACCAGCGGCGGTGCAGTGCTGTTGCCAGCTTGACCCGCAACAGTGCACCGCCCACTGCACAAAGGATCAAACCCGCTCGATGATCAGCGCAATGCCCTGACCCACACCGATGCACATGGTGCACAGCGCGTAGCGGCCGCCCGTGCTGTGCAGGCGGTTGATGGCGGTGGTGGCCAAACGGGCACCGGAGGCACCCAGCGGGTGACCCAGCGCGATCGCACCGCCCCAGGCGTTGACACGGGCGTCGTCGTCTTTCAGGCCCAGCATGCGCAGCACGGCCAGGCCTTGTGCGGCAAAGGCTTCGTTCAGTTCGATCACATCGATCTGGTCCAGCGTCAGGCCAGTCTGGGCCAGCACCTTGAGGGTGGCAGGCGCGGGGCCAATGCCCATGATGCGCGGGGCCACGCCAGCAGTGGCCATGCCGACCACGCGCGCTTTGGGGGTCAGGCCGTTCTTGGCCGCGGTGGCCTCATCGGCCAGCAGCAAGGCGCATGCGCCGTCGTTCACGCCCGAGGCGTTGCCTGCGGTCACGGTGCCGTCTGGGCGCACCACACCTTTGAGCTTGGCCAACGCTTCAAGGCTGGTTTCGCGGGGGTGTTCGTCGGTGTCAACGATGATGGCGTCGCCCTTTTTCTGGGGGATGCTGACGCCCACGATTTCACGGGCCAGGTGACCGGCCTTGATGGCCGCCACCGCACGCAGCTGGCTGTTGTAAGCCATCAGGTCTTGCGCTTCGCGCTCGATCTTGAAGTCGGTCGCCACGTTCTCGGCCGTCTCGGGCATGGAGTCCACGCCGTACTGGGCCTTCATCAGCTTGTTCACAAAGCGCCAGCCAATGGTGGTGTCGTACACCGCATTGGCGCGGCTGAAGGCGCTTTCGGCCTTGGGCATGACAAACGGGGCGCGGCTCATGCTCTCCACACCACCGGCGATCATCAGGCTGGCTTCACCGGCCTTGATGGCACGCGCTGCGGTGCCCACAGCATCCAGGCCCGAGCCGCACAGGCGGTTGAGGGTAGCGCCCGGGACATCGATCGGCAAACCGGCCAGCAAGCTGCTCATGTGGGCCACGTTGCGGTTGTCTTCACCGGCCTGGTTGGCGTTGCCGTACAGCACGTCGGTCACCGAAGCCCAGTCCACGTTGGGGTTGCGGGCCATCAGGGCGCGCAGGGGCACAGCGCCCAGGTCGTCGGTGCGCACGCTGCTCAAAGCGCCACCGTAACGGCCGAAGGGGGTGCGGATGGCGTCGCAAATGTAGGCTTGGTTCATGTTTTCAGTCTCCAGGTTAAGGGTGTATGCATTTTATTGCATGTTTGATGTATATACTGAAGTCATTCTAGGGCTTGAATCCGCAAGGGGCCTGTGCGGCGCTGCCCGGGCTCAGAGGCGCTTCGCTTTGCCACATCGCCCGAACAGCGCCGCACAGGCCCCTTGCTCGATTACAGGCTTGATTTGCCCCTTGCCCACGCTGGTGGGTTGGGGTCAGGGGCTGGGGTGATGTGGCAAAGCGAAGCGCCTCTGAACCCCAGCCCCTGACCCCAACCCACCAGCCCACAAAGGGCAACATGAAGGACAATCCACCCCATGCTGATTCAACCTTCACAAGCCGATGTGCGGCGATTTTTTTGTGGCGTTTACGCCAAGGCCAAAACAGCGGCTCCGCTGGAGCCGATGGAAATGCTGGTGAGCCAATGGATCGACGAGCACCCGGAATACCACGCTGAACTGGCGGATGTGGACGCGGCGCTGGCCAGCATGCTCAAAGCAGACCCCAACAAGGAAAACCCGTTTTTGCATTTGTCCATGCACCTGTCGATCAGCGAGCAATGCAGCATCGATCAGCCACGAGGCATTCGCCAGGCGGTGGAGTTGCTGACGCACAAACTCAACTCACTGCACGACGCGCACCACCAAGCCATGGAGTGCCTGGGCCGCATGGTCTATGAAAGCCAACGCGCCGGCCGCATGCCCGACGGCGCGGCCTACATCGACTGCGTGCAAAGGCACGCGACCAAGGACTGATGTTTCAACGGTGCGTGGCGCCGCTGAACTGGCGCTCTTCGGCCAACCAGGTCAAGACAGGTATGGTGCCGGGCAATACCGGTACCACGTCCACTGGCAGTTGCTGCCAAGCGTGCGTTTGCGCTTCGCGCATTTGCAAGTCACCCTGCCAGTCCCACACTTTGCAAAAGTGCAGCCGCACCAAGGCGTGCGGGTAGTCCACCATCTGGGTTTTCCAGATCGCGGCTTGGCCAATCACGATGCCCAGCTCTTCCTGCAGCTCACGGCGCAAGGCCTCTTCGACCGTTTCACCGGCCTCGAGCTTGCCACCCGGAAACTCCCAATAGCCCGCATAGACCTTGCCCTCGGGGCGCGAGGTCAACAAAAACTGGCCATCGGCTTGCATGAGCACGCCCACCGCAACATCCACCACGGGGCGGTCGCTGCCGCCTTCGCGCTGGCGCTCGCCGTCGGCCACCAACAAGCTGCTCATGCGCTGACCTGACGGCCCATGTAGTCACGAGCAAACTGATACGCCACACGGCCGCTGCGTGAGCCGCGCTCCAGCGCCCACAGCAAGGCATCGGCACGGGCTGCTTCGATTTGGGCAGCAGTGGCACCCAAGCTGCCCAGCCATTGCGCGGCGATGTGCAGGTACTCGTCTTGCGAGAAGGGGTAGAAACTGATCCACAAACCAAAGCGTTCGGACAGGGAAATTTTTTCTTCCACGCCTTCACCGGGATGCACTTCACCGTCATCGGTGTGTTTGTAGGTGAGGTTCTCGCTCATGTACTCGGGCAGCAAGTGGCGGCGGTTGCTGGTGGCGCAGATCAGCACATTGGGGGTGGACGCTGCCACCGTGCCGTCGAGGATGGACTTGAGCGCCTTGTAGCCAGGTTCGCCATCTTCAAAGCTCAAGTCATCGCAATAGACCATGAACTTTTCAGGACGCGAAGCAACCACTTCGATGATGTCGGGCAAGTCGGTCAGGTCGGCCTTGTCCACCTCGATCAGGCGCAAGCCTTGCGCTGCATACGAATTCAAACAAGCCTTGATGAGCGAGGATTTGCCGGTGCCACGCGCCCCGGTCAGCAGCACGTTGTTGGCCGGGCGGCCGTTGACGAACTGCTCGGTGTTGCGTTGCAGTTTTTCTTTTTGCTGGTCGATTTCCTTCAGGTCATCGAGCGTCATGGCCGCCACGTGGCGCACCGGCTCCAGCACGCCGTGACCGGACGAGCGCTTGCGGTAACGCCAGGCGATCGCTTGCGACCAGTCGGGTGCGGACAAGGGTTGGGGCAAGACCGATTCGATGCGGTCCACCAGTTGGCTGACTTTGGCCAGCAGTTGTTCCAGCGTTTGGCTCATGAACGGTAATCCGCGTTGATGGTGACGTACTCGTGGCTCAAATCGCAGGTCCAGACGGTGTCGGTGGCGGTGCCGCGGCCCAGGCCCACACGCACGGTGATCTCGCTGCCCTTCATGACGCGCTGGCCGTCTTCCTCGCGGTACTCGGGGCGGCGACCGCCTTGCGAGACCACGTGCACATCGTCCAGGTGCAGCTCGATCAGGCCCTGGTCCAGATCGGTGATGCCGGCATAACCCACTGCCGCCAGAATGCGGCCCAGGTTGGGGTCGCTGGCAAAGAAGGCGGTTTTGACCAGGGGCGAATGCGCGATGGCATAGGCCACCAAACGGCACTCTTCGGCAGTGCGGCCGCCTTCGACCTGCACGGTGATGAATTTGGTGGCACCTTCGCCATCGCGCACGATGGCGTGGGCCAGTTGGCGTGCGACCTGCATCAGGCCCTTGAACAAAGCTTGACCGTCGGCGCTGTCCAGCGAAGTGATCTGCGCGTGAGCAGCCTGGTGGGTGGCGATCAGCATGAAGGAGTCGTTGGTCGAGGTGTCACCGTCGATGGTGATGCGGTTGAAAGACCCATCGGCCAAGGTCTTGACCAAAGCGGGCAGCAAGGCCGGATCGATGTTCGCATCGGTGGCCACAAAGCCCAGCATGGTCGCCATATTGGGGCGGATCATGCCCGCGCCTTTGCTGATGCCGGTGATGTTCACCGCCTTGCCACCGATGTTGACCTGCACGCTGGCCGCTTTGGGCTGGGTGTCGGTGGTCATGATGCCTTCGGCGGCTTGCGCCCAGTGGGCCGCTTGGGCGTTGGCCAATGCAGCTGGCAAACCGGCGACGATGCGGTCCACCGGCAGCGGCTCCATGATCACGCCGGTCGAAAACGGCAAGATCTGCGCAGGCGCGCATTGCAGCAAGCTGGCCAAAGCCTCGCAGGTCTGGCGCGCATGGGCCAGGCCCGGGGCACCCGTGCCCGCATTGGCGTTGCCGGTGTTGATCACCAAGGCGCGCACCGCACTGCCTTGCGCCAGATGCTCACGGCATACCTGCACGGGTGCTGCGCAATAGCGGTTGCTGGTGAACACCCCCGCCACACTGGCGCCTGCGTCCAGCAGCATGACGCTCAGGTCTTTGCGGTTGGCTTTGCGCACGCCGGCTTCGGCAATGCCCCAACGCACACCGGCAACGGCGTGCAATTGGGCGGGATCGATCTGGGGCAGATTCACGGGCATGGTGATCTTTCAAAAATGGAGATGAATTCAAAGTCCACAAACAAAACGGGCCGAAGCCCGTTTTATCCGCTGAGACATGCTCAAGCCAACTTGCCGTGGCATTGCTTGTATTTTTTGCCACTGCCGCAAGGGCAAGGATCGTTGCGGCCCACCAGGCCCCAGTCCTGCTGACCGCCAGCGGCGACGGTTTGCGGCTCGCCCGACTCGTCGGGTGCGCTGTAGGTCACGTTGCTGATGTGCTCGGCACGCTCTTCGATGTCGTGCGCAGCTTGCTCGATCTGCGCTTCGGACTCGATGCGCACCAACATCAAGGTGCGGGTGACTTCGTTTTTGACCGAGTCCAGCAATTGACCGAACAGCTCGAAGGCTTCGCGCTTGTATTCCTGCTTGGGTTGCTTTTGGGCATAGCCGCGCAGGTGGATGCCTTGGCGCAGGTAGTCCAGCGCACTCAGGTGTTCGCGCCAGTGGGTGTCGATGCTTTGCAGCAAGACCATGCGTTCAAACGGCGTGAAATTGACTGCGCCCACTTGGTCGAGCTTGGCCTGGAACTGGGCATGGGCCGCAGCCACCACGGTCTCCAGAATCTCTTCGTCGGTGATGGCGTTGGAGGCCTGCACTTTTTCACGCAGGTTCAAAGGCAGTTGCCATTCATCGGCCAGTACTTTTTCAAGGGCTGCCAGGTCCCACTGCTCTTCCACCGTTTCGGCAGGCACGAATTGACGCACCAAGTCGGTGAAGCAGCCTTCACGCAGCGATGCGATCTGGCTTTCCATGTCTTGCGCATCCAGGATGTCGTTGCGCTGCTGATAGATCACCTTGCGCTGGTCGTTCGAGACATCGTCGTATTCGAGCAATTGCTTGCGGATGTCGAAGTTGCGCGACTCCACTTTGCGCTGGGCGCTTTCGATGCTGCGGGTCACGATGCCCGCCTCGATGGCTTCGCCCTCGGGCATCTTCAAGCGGTCCATGATGGCGCGCACGCGGTCGCCCGCAAAGATGCGCATCAGCGGATCGTCCAGACTCAAATAAAAGCGCGATGAACCGGGGTCACCCTGGCGGCCCGAACGGCCACGCAGCTGGTTGTCAATGCGGCGTGACTCGTGGCGCTCGGTGGCGATGATGCGCAAGCCGCCGTTGGCTTTGACCTGCTCGTGGGTTTGTTTCCATTGTTCGCGCAAGGCGGCGACTTTGGCTTGGCGATCGGCTTCAGACAAGGACTCGTCGGCTTCGATGGCCTGCACGTCTTTTTCGATGTTGCCGCCCAGCACGATGTCTGTGCCGCGACCAGCCATGTTGGTGGCAATGGTGATCATGGCCGGACGACCGGCCTGCGCCACGATGTCGGCTTCACGGGCATGCTGCTTGGCGTTGAGCACCTGGTGCGGCAAGTTCGCTTGCGTGAGCAATTGCGAAATCAGCTCGGAGTTCTCGATCGAGGTGGTGCCTACCAGCACGGGCTGGCCGCGCTCATGGCATTCACGGATGTCGGCAATCGCAGCGGTGTAACGCTCTTCGGAAGTCTTGTAAACGCGGTCGAGTTGGTCTTCGCGCTGGCTCTTGCGGTGGGGCGGGATCACCACGGTCTCCAGACCATATATTTCCTGGAACTCATAGGCCTCGGTGTCGGCCGTACCGGTCATGCCACCGATCTTGTTGTACAGGCGGAAGTAGTTCTGGAAGGTGATCGAGGCCATGGTCTGGTTCTCGGCCTGGATCTGCACGCCTTCCTTGGCTTCCACCGCCTGGTGCAGGCCATCGCTCCAGCGGCGGCCGCTCATCAGGCGACCCGTGAACTCGTCCACGATCACCACTTCGCCGTCTTGCACCACATAGTGCTGGTCGCGGTGGTACAGGTGCTGCGCGCGCAGCGCGGCATTCAGGTGGTGCATCAAGGTGATGTTGGCCGGGTCGTACAGGCTCGCGCCTTCCGGGATCAAGCCCAGTTGGGCCAGCACGGCTTCGGCTTTTTCATGACCGTCTTCGGTCAAAAACACCTGATGTGATTTTTCGTCCACGGTGAAGTCGCCGGGTGTGATGATGCCCTCACCCGTGCGGGGATCGGCTTCGCCTTCCTGGCGCGTCAGCAGGGGGATGACCTGCTTCATCGCCAAATAGGTGGCGGTGTGGTCTTCGGCTTGCCCGCTGATGATCAGTGGCGTGCGGGCTTCGTCGATCAGGATCGAGTCCACCTCATCGATGATGGCGTAGTTCAGCGTGCGCTGCACACGGTCTTGTGCTTCATAGACCATGTTGTCGCGCAGGTAATCGAAGCCGTATTCGTTGTTGGTGCCGTAGGTGATGTCCGAGTTGTAAGCGGCCTGCTTTTCCTCACGGGACATCTGAGCCAAGTTGATACCGACCGACAGCCCCAGAAAGTTGAACAGCTTGCCCATCCACTGCGCATCGCGGCTGGCCAGGTAATCGTTCACCGTGACCACGTGCACGCCGCGGCCTGCCAAGGCGTTCAAATACGCAGGCAATGTCGATGTGAGCGTCTTGCCTTCACCGGTGCGCATCTCGGCGACCTTGCCGTTGTGCAAGGCGATACCGCCGACCAGTTGCACATCGAAATGCCGCATCTTCATGACGCGCTTGGAGCCTTCACGCACCACGGCGAAGGCTTCTGGCAGCAAAGCATCGAGCGTCTCGCCTGAGGCCACGCGCTGCTTGAAGCTTTCGGTCTTGGCGCGCAATGCGTCGTCGCTCAAGCCTTCCAGACCGGCTTCCAGGGCATTGATGCGCTCCACCGTTTTGCGGTATTGCTTGAGCAGACGATCGTTGCGGCTGCCGAAAATTTTGGTGAGGAATGGGATGGCCATGTTTGCGAGATCCACCTACAGCCATAAGCCGAGGAACAGACCGTCTATCCTGTCAAGTTAAAAGGTTCATTTGAAGCCGGGGCCACAGAAAACAAGTCCTGCACGACCCCGACCTGGCCCTGTCAGACCAAAGGATCATTTTAGCCTCTGACGGTGACCGTTCTGGGCTGGATCCATGCCTGCGCGGTGATGCTGCGTGATAATGCTTTGGCCTCGGTTCAACATGCAAAGACGCCACCACCCCATCCCCCTGCAACAAGCCGTGCAAGAGTCACCCACTTTTGCACTGCTGGCCAGCCGCGTGCGCGAATCATCCGAGCGCCTTCAGGCCATTCGCAGCCTGCTGCCTGCCCCTTTGCGCGCCAGTATTCAAGCCGGGCCGATCGAAGAGGGCTCCTGGTGCTTGCTGGTCAGCTCCAACGCCGTTGCGGCCAAATTGCGTCAGATGACCCCCGCACTGCAAGCTCATCTGAACCAAAAAGGTCTGCAAGTGACGGCCATCCGCATCAAGGTTCAAAACCAGCGTCTTTGAGGGTCGAGACCCAAGAAAAAAGCCCCTGATCTTGCGATCAGGGGCTTTTTAATTTTGGTGCCGCTTGTCGGATTCGAACTGACGACCTACCGCTTACAAGGCGGGTGCTCTACCAACTGAGCTAAAGCGGCACGGGCTAGATTTTAACGCGCTAAGCACAGCACTTTGGCCGAGCACGCGTAATTTTTTACTTTATTCGCGTCAACGCGGGACGCCCCGAAACCGGCGGCGGCGTGGGTTCACCATCGCCCTCATCGGCGCTTGATTTGTCCACGGCCGCTAAGTTGGCCGGCACCGACTCTTCGTCGCTGACCGGAAACGCCATGCCTTGACCGTTCTCGCGGGCATAGATGGCCATGACACGGTGGATGGGCACCATGATGTCGCGCGGCTTGCCGCCAAAGCGGGCCTTGAATTCAATGAACTCATTGCCCAGCTTGAGCGAACTGGTGGCGTCCATGCTCACATTCAGGACGATCTCGCCGCCTTGCACATATTCACGCGGCACCTGCACCGAGCCATCGACCTTGACCGCCACATAGGGCGTGAAGCCGTTCTCGGTACACCACTCATACAAGGCCCGAATCAGGTACGGGCGGGTCGATGGCAGTTCGGTGTCGCTGAACATGTCGGTCCTCACAGGCAATTACTTGCGCATGACTTTCTCGGAAGGGGTCAATGCTTCGATGTAGGCAGGGCGCGAGAAGATGCGCTCGGCGTACTTGAGCAAAGGTGCGGCATTCTTGCTCAGCTCGATGCCGTAGTAGTCCAGACGCCAGAGCAGCGGCGCGATCGCCACGTCCAGCATCGAGAAGTTGTCACCCAGCATGAACTTATTCTTCAGGAACACGGGAGCCAACTGGGTCAGGCGGTCACGGATGTGGGCGCGTGCCTTCTCCAGTGCCTTGTCGTTGCCCTTGAGGGTGCGGTTTTCCAGCGTGACGACGTGGGCAAACAGTTCTTTCTCAAAGTTGAGCAGGAACAAGCGCACGCGTGCACGGTCGACTGGGTCACCGGGCATCAACTGAGGGTGTGGAAAACGCTCGTCGATGTACTCGTTGATGATGTTCGATTCGTACAGAATCAGATCGCGCTCGACCAGGATGGGCACCTGACCGTAGGGGTTCATCACATTGATGTCTTCGGGCTTGTTGTAGAGGTCCACATCACGGATCTCGAAGTCCATCCCTTTTTCAAACAACACAAAGCGGCAGCGGTGTGAAAAAGGGCAAGTGGTTCCGGAATAAAGCACCATCATGGCGGGAGGCTCCTCAAAAAATCAAAAAGAGTGGGAGGCCACAAAGGCCCACCACTCCACAAGACCCGGCTCAAAGACCGGGTGGAAGATCAATTACTTGATGTCTTTCCAATAAGCGGCATTCAAGCGCCAGGCGATGAATGTGAAACATGCCAGGAACAGCAAGACCCACACGCCAATGCGCACGCGGCTGTTTTGTGCAGGCTCGGCCATCCACTGCATGTAGCTGACCAGGTCACCCACGGCAGTATCGTACTGCTGAGGTGTCATGGTGCCGGGCTTGACTTGTTTCCAGCCTTTGAAGATTTGCACGGCATGGCCATGTTCTTCACGCTCTTCGTAGACGGGCTGGCGCTCGCCTTGCAGTTCCCACAAAACGTTGGGCATGCCCACGTTCGGGAAGGCCAGGTTGTTCCAGCCGGTGGGCTTGCTTGCATCGCGGTGGTAGCTGCGCAGGTAGGTGTAGAGGTAATCTGCACCGGTGCCGCCATGACCGGAACGCGAACGTGCCATCAAGGTCAAGTCAGGTGGATTCTTGCCGAACCACTCCTTGGCTTGCAGCGGATCGATCGCTGCCTTCATGGTGTCGCCCACCTTGGTGGAAGCGAACAAGAAGTTGTCCTTGATCTGCTGCTCGGTCAAACCGATGTCTTTCAAGCGGTTGTAACGCATGAAAGCAGCTGAGTGGCAGTTCAGGCAATAGTTGACGAACAACTTGGCGCCGTTTTGCAAAGCAGCCAGGTCATTGGTCTTGGAGGGGGCCTTGTCCCAGGCGATGGTGTCGCCACCGGAAGCCTGTGCGCCTGTCACCAATCCGAGGGCCATCACAAAGCCCAACGCGAGTTTCTTGAGGTTTTTCATGTTCTTGAATCTCCGTGATCTCAGTGAGGCGTGAAGGTCACGCGGTCAGGAACGGGCTTGGGCGTACCCAGCTTGCTCCACCAAGGCATCAACAGGAAGAAGCCGAAATAAAACAAGGAACCGACTTGAGAGACACGCTCACCAATAGGCGATGGAGGCTGCACACCCAAGTAGCCCAGGATCAGGAAGTTGACCACGAACACGGCATACAGGTATTTGTGCCAGTCAGGACGGTAGCGGATCGACTTGACGGGGCTGTTGTCCAGCCATGGCAAGAAGAACAGGATGACAACAGCGCCACCCATGACGACCACACCCCAGAACTTGGCATCGATGGCCAGCATCATGGCGGAAACCACCACAGCAGCACCGATCACAGCGCCCTTGAGCAACTGAGGCAGTTTGCCTTTGGCCACAGCCAGGACAGCACCGATGACCACGCAAGCGATCAAGGCATACATCATCTCGCTGGTGATGGCACGCAGCATGGAGTAGAACGGCGTGAAGTACCACACAGGTGCAATGTGCAAAGGCGTGGTCAGTGGATCGGCCGGGATGAAGTTGTTGTACTCAAGGAAGTAACCACCGAACTCAGGCGCGAAAAACACAATCGCGGTGAACACCATCAGGAACAGGCTCACTGCAAAGATATCGTGCACTGTGTAGTAAGGATGGAAAGGGATGCCGTCCAGTGGGTGACCTTGGGCATCTTTGGGGGCGTTGGGGCCCTTGATTTCAACGCCGTCCGGGTTGTTGGAGCCGACTTCGTGCAGCGCAATGATGTGCGCCACCACCAGACCCAGCAAGACCAAAGGCACAGCGATCACGTGGAAGCTGAAGAAGCGGTTCAAGGTGGCGTCGCCCACCACGAAGTCACCACGGATCAGCAAAGCCAGATCAGGACCGATGAAAGGAATGGCCGAGAACAGGTTCACGATCACCTGGGCGCCCCAGTAGGACATCTGGCCCCATGGCAGCAGGTAGCCCATGAAGGCTTCGGCCATCAGGCACAGGAAAATCGCACAACCGAAGATCCAGACCAGCTCGCGCGGCTTGCGGTAGCTGCCGTACATCAGGCCACGGAACATGTGCAGGTACACCACCACAAAGAAAGCTGAAGCGCCTGTGGAGTGCATGTAGCGGATCAACCAGCCCCAAGGCACATCGCGCATGATGTATTCGACAGAGGCAAAAGCCACAGCCGCATCAGGCTTGTAATGCATGACCAGGAAAATCCCGGTGACGATCTGGATGACCAACACCAACAAGGACAAAGAGCCAAACATGTACCAGAAGTTGAAGTTCTTCGGTGCGTAATATTCGCTCAAATGCTCTTTGTAGAGCTTGGAAGCGGGGAAGCGGTTGTCCACCCAGTTCAGCAGTTTTTCGCCAGCAGGCGCGTTGGGGGAAATTTCTTTGAATTCAGCCATGTCGTTCTCCATCAGGCCTTCTTGTCTTCACCAATGAGCAACTTGGTGTCAGACAGGTACATGTGCGGAGGCACTTCGAGGTTGTCAGGCGCAGGCTTGTTCTTGAAAACGCGACCAGCGAGGTCGAACGTCGAACCATGGCATGCGCAGAGGAAACCACCCTGCCAGTCATCCGGCAGCGAGGGCTGGGCACCGGTTGCAAATTTTTCTCCAGGCGAGCAGCCCAAGTGGGTACAAATACCCACAGCCACCATGATTTCAGGCTTGATCGAACGGTGACCGTTCTTGGCGTATTCAGGCGTGGGGTAAGCATTGCGACTGGATGTCGGGTCGGCCAGACTGCCCTCGACCTTTTTCAAGGATTCGAGCTGCTCAGGCGAGCGCTTCATGATCCAAACTGGTTTGCCGCGCCACTCGACAGTGAGCTTCTCACCCGTTTTGAGGGCGGAAATGTCCACTTCGACGGCTGCGCCAGCGGCTTTAGCACGTTCGGAGGGTTGGAAGCTGCTGACGAAGGGGGTGGCCACAAAGCCAGCGCCTACGGCGCCTGCGCAAGTGGAGGCAATCAGCCACGTCCGCTTGCTGCTGTCGACTGGGGTGTCACTCATGGGATTCCTCTAGCGAGTCGTTATCGGGGTCAACCGAGGATTGTAGCGGAGTGAAACAGGCAACCGACTTACAAAGCTTGAGGACAGTTGATTTGCCCCCAACAAAAAATAAACTTTATGATTCACATTTTTCGAAGAGGATTCCCATGTCATTTTTTCAAGAATTCAAATCTTTCGCGGTTAAAGGCAACGTGATGGACTTGGCTGTGGGCGTGATCATTGGTGGCGCCTTCGGCAAAATTGTCGATTCCGCCGTTGGCGACTTGATCATGCCGCTCATCAGCAAGGCATTCGGAGGCTTGGACTTTTCCAGCTATTACATTGGCTTGGCAGGGCAAGCAGCAGGCCTGTCCCTGCTTGAGGCCAAAAAGATCGGCGCTGTGTTCGCCTACGGCAGCTTCATCACCGTGGCGTTGAATTTCATCATCCTGGCCTTCATCATCTTTGTGATGATCCGTCAGATGAACAAAATGGTGGCATCCCAACCAGTGGACGCTGCACCCACCGAAGCCATCACCCCTGAGGACGTTTTGTTGTTGCGCGAAATCCGCGACAGCCTCAAAAACAAGGGTTGACGCACCGCGCAGTCAGCGCCCACCACTGACCAGCTGCCAGGCCATGCGGATGGCCTGGACCATGCTGCTGGCATCGGCCACGCCGCGACCCGCCAGATCCATGGCGGTGCCGTGGTCAGGACTGGTCCTGACCAGTGGCAAGCCCAAGGTCACGTTCACACCCTGCTCCACCCCCAAATACTTGACCGGGATCAAGCCCTGGTCGTGGTACATCGCGATCACCACATCGAACTCGCGGCGGCCATCGGCTTGCCGCCGTGCCCGCATGAAGACGGTGTCTGGGGCATAGGGCCCATGCACATCCAGGCCTTCGGCGCGAGCTTGTTCCAGGGCCGGGTGCAACACTTCAATTTCTTCGCGGCCAAACAAGCCGCCCTCCCCTGCATGGGGGTTCACGCCCGCCACCGCCATGCGTGGTGCGCGTCCCAACACCCTCGACAGCGACAAATGGGTGATGCGCAAAGTCTGCAAGACGCGGTCCACTGTGATGGCGTCCAATGCTTCGCGCAAGGACACATGGATGCTGACCAGGACCGTGCGCAACTCCTCATTGGCCAGCATCATGCGCACCGGCATCTGCGCCAGCGATACGCCCGCATGCCGAGCGGCTTCGGCCTGCAGCAATTCGGTGTGCCCCGGATACTGGTCATAAGGGGCACCTGCGGCATGCAAGGCCTCCTTGTGCAAGGGCGCAGTCACCAGCCCCGCCACCTCGCCACGCAAGGCAGCACGCGTGGCCCACAAGACGGCCTCGCCAGCCAACTGACCCGCACGCGCATCCACCTGTCCCCAAGGCAGGGCAGGCGCTGTGGGCACCACTTGCAGCACCGGCAAGCAACGGGGCGGCACGGTCAAGGCTTGTGCCGGGCTGTCGATTTCGCACACCGCGAAAGCCGGTGCCGCTTGCACCAAAGCCATGGCTCGGCGCATCACGCCCACATCACCCGCCACAAAACAGTGGCGCGTTGCCGAGGGTGCATCACGCCATGCGCGGGCGATGATTTCAGGGCCGATCCCACACGGATCACCCGGGGTGATGGCCAAAGGCAGTTGTGTCATGTCGGGCCCCCATCAAGCGGGGTTATCGATTTCGATGAAGCGGTGCGCCAACCCCAGGTCCTGGGCGATGCGCGCGCCCACGGCTGACGCACCATACCGTTCGCTGGCGTGGTGCCCGCAGGCCAAAAAGGCCACGCCGGACTCTCGCGCCAAATGGGCTTGCGGCTCGGAGATTTCGCCGGTGATGAATGCATCGGCCCCCGCCGCCATGGCCGATTCAAAGTAGCCTTGCGCGCCACCGGTGCACCAAGCGATTCTGCGAATTGGACGCTCGGAGCCAGAGACACAAGTCACCTGCCGCCCCAACACCCGCGCCACGTGATCGGCCAGGCTCTGGGCTGTGTCCCACATTTGATCGCCCTGGCCGATGAATCCAAGATTTTGCTCACCAAAGCGTCCATCTGACTGCAAGCCCAACAGGCGCCCCAATTGTGCGTTGTTGCCCAACTCGGCATGGGCATCCAAAGGCAAGTGGTACGCGAAAAGATGGATGCCATGTGCCAGCAGCAAGCGCAGTCGCTCCCGCATCCAGCCCGTCACTCGGCCATCCTGCCCACGCCAGAACAAACCATGGTGGACCAAAATGGCATCGGCGTTCGCCGCTATGGCGGCCTCGATCAGGGCGCGGCTGGCGGTCACACCACTGACCAGCAAGCGCACCTCGCGGTCGCCCTCGACCTGAAGGCCATTGGGGCCGTAATCTTTGAACTTGTCCGGCTCCAGCAGCGCATCCAGCGCCAGGCCCAGGGTTTTGGCATCGGTCATGTGAGCATCTCTTGGCAATGGCTTCTATTGTGGCCCAAGGCGGTCTGGACCTGACACCTTCTGAACACGCACAGGAAAAGATCAAGGACAATCGCTTGCATGAAACGCTATTGGCTCTTTTTCTCTCAGTGGGTCACCGTCTTGTTGGCCGCCTGGTTTGTGGTGGCCAGCCTCAAACCTGAATGGCTGCGCAGCACGCAACGCTCGGCCGACGGCATGACGCTGTTGCAAGCGCCCGCTGGCTCGCCCTTGAACCGTCCCGCCGGCAGCCTGAGTGCTCCAGCCCAAAAAGCATCACCCGCAGTGGTCAGCATCAGCACCAGCAAAAACCGCACATCGCGCAACACCGATCCATGGTCGCGCTTTTTCGAGGGTGACCCGGAAGAGAACACAGGCGGTCTGGGCAGCGGCGTGATCGTCAGCCCCGAAGGCCACATCCTGACCAACAACCATGTGGTCGAAGACGCTGACGACATCGAGGTGATTTTGGCGGACGGCCGACGTGCAGCGGCCAAAGTGATCGGCACCGACCCGGACACCGATTTGGCGCTGCTGAAAATCCAGCTCGACAAATTGCCGGTCATCGTGCTGGGGCAACCCCAGGATTTGCAAGTCGGCGACGTGGTGCTGGCCATTGGCAACCCTTTTGGCGTGGGCCAGACCGTGACATCGGGCATCGTCAGCGCACTGGGACGCAGTCAACTGGGCATCAACACTTTCGAGAACTTCATCCAGACCGATGCGGCCATCAACCCCGGCAATTCAGGTGGCGCATTGGTCGATGTGCATGGCCATCTGATGGGCATCAACACCGCGATTTATTCGCGCTCTGGCGGCAACATGGGCATTGGCTTTGCCATTCCCGTGTCCACTGCAAAGCAAGTCATGCAAGACCTGCTCAAAAACGGCAAAGTCTCACGCGGCTGGATCGGCGTGGAGCCCCAGGACCTGACGCCCGAATTGGCCGAGAGCTTTCAGCTGCCCGCTGCTGGCAAGCAAGCCTTGCCGCAAGGCGTGGTCATCACTGGCGTGTTGCAAAACGGTCCTGCGGCCAAAGCTGGCATCCGCCCTGGTGACGTGATCGTTCAAGTTGGAGGCCAGAACGTGGGCAATGTGTCGGAGCTGCTGACGCAAGTGGCCAGCTTGCAACCGGGCAGCGCCACCGATGTGAAGGTCTGGCGCCGGCATGGTGAACTGGTCTTGCGCCTGACGCCCACCGAGCGCCCCACACAACGCAAACCCAACCGCTGACATCGGACCCCAACAGGCGCAAAAAAGGGAGCTTACGCTCCCTTTTTTCATGATCCGTCGCTCAAATCAAGCTTTTGCTTCTTCAGCCTCTTCGGGCGCCTGGGTGTGCTTGATGAAAATCTGCGCCGCCCAAATGCCCAGTTCATACAGCAAGCACATGGGAATGGCCAAGGCCAGTTGGGACACCACATCGGGCGGCGTGACCACGGCAGCGATCACAAAAGCCAGCACCACGAAATAGCCCCGAAAGTCCTTGAGTTTTTGCACAGTCACCACGCCCATGCGGGCCAGAACCACCACGGCCACAGGCACTTCAAAAGCCAGACCAAAGGCCAAGAACATGGTGAGCACAAAACTCAGATAAGCCTCAATGTCAGGCGCGGCGGTGATGCTCTTCGGTGCAAAGCCCTGGATGAACGCAAAGACCTGTCCAAAGACGAAGAAATAGCAAAACGCAACACCGATCAAGAACAAGAGCGTGCTGGAAACTACCAAAGGGAGAACCAACTTTTTTTCATGGGCATACAGGCCAGGCGCCACAAACGCCCACACTTGGTAAAGCACCATCGGCAAAGCGATCAGGAAAGCCGCCATCAACAAGATCTTCAAGGGCACCATGAAAGGTGAAATCACCGAAGTGGCGATCAAGGTGGCCCCTTTGGGCAAGTGCGCCACCAGGGGTTGGGCCAAAATATCGTACAACTCACCCGGGCCGGGGAAAATGGCCAACACCGCAGCCGCCACAGCTATCGCAGCGACCGCACGAACCAGTCGATCCCGAAGTTCAATGAGATGGGCAACGAAGGGCTGTTCAGAACCAGTGAGTTCGTCTTGAGGGTTGGTGTCGGACATAGGGCAATGGATTGGACGGCCTGCCCCAAAGGGGCGCACCCGTCACAAAGTGTTGAGAGACTTTGGCCTGTAGCGCGCCACGCGGGCCGCACCAGAGAGCGCCTTGGTGCGCACACCCGAGCGCGCCTTGTACCACTGAGGTACGGCGCCACGCTTGAGACGCCAATTTTTGTCCGGATGTTTGTAACTGGGTGGCGGCGACTCCAGTTCAGGCAATTCACTGGCCAAGCCGGCCGTGGTTTCTGCCCAATCTTTTTCAAATTCAGAAGCGGTGGTCTGAACCGACTGCTCGACATCACGGGCGGCGGTCTCCATCGTCTCCTTCATTTTTTTGAGCTCTTCAAGGTCCATGGACCGATTGACCTCGGCTTTCACGTCAGACACATACCGCTGGGCTTTGCCGATCAAGGCCCCCAGAGTACGCGCGACCTTGGGCAGCTTTTCGGGGCCGATGACGATCAACGCCACCACCCCGATCAGCGCCATTTTGGAGATGCCTAAGTCAAGCACAGCAGCGCATTCGTTGTTTCAAGCGATCAAGACTTGGTCTTGGCTTCAACGTCAATGGTGGCTTTTTCAGCCACTGCCGGTGCGGCCACCGACTTGTCGTCTGCAGCAGATGCACCACCATCTTTCATGCCATCCTTGAAGCCTTTGACGGCACCGCCCAAGTCTGAGCCCATGTTCTTGAGCTTTTTAGTGCCAAAGACCATGACCACGATGAGCAAGACGATCAACCAATGCCAAATGGAAAAAGAACCCATGGAAAACTCCTAATGTTTGTTGAATTCTAAGGGGATACACCCCACGAATCTGAACGACCTTGATCAAGTCAGGAATTGAATAGGGAAACCGGGGCCTCAGCCCTTGAGCCAAGGGCGAGGCCCGCCCATCACATGCATGTGCAAGTGATGAACTTCCTGACCACCTTCAGCACCGGTATTGAGCACAATTCGGTATCCGCCCTCCGGGTAAGGTTTGCAGCCTTCTTGCAAAGCCAGCTTGGGCGCCAGCGTCATCATGTGGCCCATCAGACCCTCATGGGCAGGCGTCAGGTGCGCCATCGATGGCACATGCAGCTTCGGGATGATCAGGAAGTGCACAGGCGCCCAAGGGGAAATGTCATGAAAAGCAAACACATGCTCGTCTTCATGCACTTTGCGAGAGGGGATCTGACCCGCGATGATTTTGCAAAAAATACAGTTGGAATCGCTCATCGTTCACACACTTTCAGGATCAGTCACTCACCGGGCGCTGCGCATTCAGGCGCACCATGCCCAAGACGATCCGGTACAAAAACCAGATGGAAATCAGCCCCCAAGCCACCCAGCCAGGGAACAAAAAGAAAAACCACAAAGGCACCGTGACAAGGTACAACACCGCCGCCCAAAGCACGGTGCGGATGCGGAAGCTGAAATGGCTAGCCTCCCAACCCGTGACATCGCCCTTTTTGACCAGATCGATGACCAAGGCGACCACCAACAAAGCCGGGCCCATTTGCCCACCCGGGGTCACCACACTGACCGCCACGATCAGGTGCAGGATGTAGCTGACCCAGCTGACCGTGAGGTTGCTGTCGTCGTTGGCAGGTGCGTTCATGGGGGGCTTACTCGCCTGCGGCTTCGCGTGCTTGCGCTTTGCGCAGGGCTTTTTCTTCCAGTCCGCTCAAGCCTTCACGGCGAGCCAACTCGTTGACCACATCGGCAGGCGTCAGGCCGTAATGCGCCAGCGCAATCATGCTGTGAAACCACAAATCAGCCACCTCATAAACCAGCTTGGACGCATCGCCCCCGTGGTCCACATCTTTGGCGGCCATCACGGTCTCGGTGGCTTCTTCGCCAATCTTCTTCAAAAAGGCGTCTGGGCCTTTGTGCAGCAGGCGGGCCACATAGCTTTTTTCGGGGTCGCCGCCGTTGGCCGCTTTGCGGCTTTCGATGATGGCCGCCAAACGCGCCAGCGTGTCGTTTGAGTTGAGGTCGCTCATGGGCTTATTTGTATATGGTTTCAGGGTCTTTGAGCACGGGATCGGCCGCAACCCAATCTTCGCCTTGCAGGCTTTGGAAAAAACAGCTGTGACGTCCCGTGTGACAAGCGATGCCGGGCTCATGCCCCAGCTGGGTCACTTTGAGCAAGACCACATCGCTGTCGCAATCGAGGCGAATGTCGTGCACAGTCTGCACATGGCCGGACTCCTCGCCTTTAAACCACAGCTTCTTGCGTGAGCGGCTGAAATAAACAGCGCGCTTGAGCTCGGCTGTTTTTTGCAGGGCTTCGCGGTTCATCCAGGCGAACATGAGCACATCGCCCGTCGATGCTTCTTGGGCAATGGCCGGAACCAGCCCGTGTTCATCCCATTTGATTTGATTGAGCCAATTCATGGTGTGCGATCAAAGACGGACAGAAATACCACGCTCGCGCATGCGCTGCTTGGCTTGTTGCACAGTGTATTCACCGTAATGAAAGATGCTGGCCGCCAGCACGGCGTCGGCGCCGCCAATGCTCACGCCGTCGGCCAAGTGGTCGAGGTTGCCCACGCCGCCAGACGCGATCACGGGCACGCTGACGGCGTCGCTCACGGCGCGGGTCAGTTGCAGGTCAAAGCCGCTTTTGGTGCCGTCACGGTCCATGCTGGTGAGCAAGATTTCGCCTGCGCCGTACTCGGCCATTTGCGTGGCCCAGGCCACGGCGTCCAGGCCCACGTTTTTTCGGCCGCCGTGGCTGTAGACGTCCCAACCGGGGCCCATGGGCAAGCCATGGATGCCGATGCGCTGTTCGTCGTCAGGCGTGCGTCGCTTGGCGTCGATAGCGACGACGATGCACTGCGCGCCGTATTTGGCCGATGCGTCACGGATGACTTGCGGGTTGGCAATCGCAGCCGAGTTGAAGCTGGTTTTGTCGGCACCGGCATTCAGCAAGCGGCGCACGTCTTCGACGGTACGCACACCCCCACCCACGGTGAGCGGGATGAAGACTTGGCTGGCCACGGCTTCGATGATGTGCAGGATCACGTCGCGCCCGTCGCTGGTGGCGGTGATGTCCAGGAAGGTGAGTTCGTCGGCGCCCTGCTCGTTGTAGCGGGCGGCGATTTCGACCGGGTCTCCGGCATCGCGCAGTTCGACGAAATTGACGCCCTTGACCACACGACCACCGGTCACGTCAAGGCAGGGAATGATGCGTTTGGCCAGCATGGAAAGCTATCTTTTCAAAAAATCAGAGCACGCGCAGACGCTGTGCGCCCTGCCAGAAATCACCCGGCGCAATGCCAACCGGTTCGTACACCTGTGCCGCCTCCACACACAGCATGTGCTGCCAACCGTCAGCTGGCATGTCGGCCAGGGCTGCGCATTTGGCTGCACCCGGGTTCCAGACCACGGTCTGGGCCCAATCCATGTCTTGCTCAATCGACAGGGTGTGTGGGCCGTCTTGCAGCTCATAGCCTTGCGGAGCCGCGGAGTAGACGCGGTCAAACTCGCCCAAAAAGCGCAGTTCAGGCGCTGCGGTGGCGTGACGGTCTTTGACCGCATCCCATTCGGCCTGACCACCCAGGCCAAACAATCGGGCCTGCGCCACATCGCTGACCGCGAAATAGGTGTGCAGCGCCCCGGTGAAACTCAGTGGCTTGCTGTCGGTGTTGCGCACCGCCAAGTCCACCTGCAGTGCGCCGGGCGTCAATTCGATC
Organism: Limnohabitans sp.; assembly: GCF_030158565.1. Lineage (GTDB taxonomy): Bacteria > Pseudomonadota > Gammaproteobacteria > Burkholderiales > Burkholderiaceae_C > Limnohabitans_A. Next base: position 134,163 of record NZ_JAOASQ010000038.1, read on the forward strand.
AGCAACAGCGCTTCAAAGGCCTGGTCCCACCACTGGCGTGTGGCGGCGCTGTCGTTCAACGTCAGCACCAGATGGGCTTGGTCATCTTCTAGGCGCGCGGGTTTGACCGTCCACGATTGGTTGCGTGCAAAACCATGCTTGGGCAAATCACCCCGCTGGTTGAACTGGGGAAAACACACCGGAATGCCACCGCGAATGGCCGCCTGGCCATCCATCACGCTTTGAGGACTCAGGTACAGACGCTCACGGCCACCGGCCACCCAGGACAACACATGGGCACCGTGGTGCGCCACGACCACCCGGTCACCATTGGGCAATTGCAACTCGGTGGCAGGCAGTCCCGCGAACAGCACCTCGCGGCTGGTGGCGCCAGTGCTCATGTTCAGCCGTTCAGCTCATCGGCGCGTTGCTGGGCCAGCGCAAAGTCCAGGTCACCGGAATACACCGCACGGCCACAGATCACGCCTTCGACGCCTTCGTCTTCTACCGCGCACAGCTGTTCGATGTCGGCCATGTTGGACAAACCGCCCGAGGCGATCACCGGAATGGTGAGCGCCTGCGCCAGCTTGACGGTGGCGTCGATGTTGATGCCGCTGAGCATGCCGTCGCGGCCGATGTCGGTGTAGATGATGGACTCGACGCCCCAGTCTTCGTACTTCTTGGCCAGGTCCACCACTTCGTGGCCGGTGAGCTTGCTCCAGCCGTCGGTGGCCACTTTGCCGTCCTTGGCGTCCAGGCCCACGATGATGTGGCCGCCAAACGCGGTGCAGGCGTCTTTCAAGAAGCCGGGGTTCTTCACGGCGGCGGTGCCGATGATGACGTAGCGCAGGCCGCTGTCGATGTATTTTTCGATCGTGTCCAGATCGCGGATGCCGCCACCCAGCTGAACCGGGATGTCGTCGCCCACGGCCTTGAGGATGGATTTGATGGCGCCGAAGTTTTGCGGCTTGCCCGCGAACGCGCCGTTCAGATCCACCAGGTGCAGGCGGCGTGCGCCTTTTTCCAGCCAGGTGCGGGCCATGGCGGCAGGGTCTTCGCCAAAAGTCGTGGCTTGGTCCATATCGCCCTGCTTGAGGCGAACGCAGTGGCCGTCTTTGAGGTCAATGGCGGGGATCAGAATCATGGCGAATTAAAAAAAGACTGAGGGGCTGAAAAACGGCAGTGAAAACTTCTCAAGGCTGCCAGTGGAGGAAATTGCGGAACAAGGCCAGGCCTTGGGCCGCGCTTTTTTCGGGGTGAAACTGGGTGGCAAAAATATTGTCACGGGCAATCGCACAGGCAAAGCGACCACCGTAATCGGTCTCCGCCGCAGCGTGCGCTGGGTTGGCGACCTTGGCATAGAAGCTGTGCACAAAATAATACCAGCTGCCATCGTCAATGCCGCTCCACAAAGGGTGGGCTGGCGAGGCTTGCCAAACCTGATTCCAGCCCATTTGCGGCACTTTGTAGCGGGTACCGTCGGGCTGAATTTGCCCTGCCAGCTCAAACTTGACGACACGGCCGGGGATCAAGCCGAGGCCCGGCGTGTTGCCCTCGTCGCTGTGGTCCAGCAGCATTTGCATGCCCACACACACGCCAAACAGCGGTTTGCTGGCGGCGGCTTCGAGCACGGCGTCCAGCAAGCCCGACTCGCGCAGCTCGCGCATGCAGTCGGGCATGGCGCCCTGCCCTGGCAAGACCACGCGGTGGGCGTTGCGCACGACTTGCGGGTCAGAAGTCACGGTGACCTCGGCATGGTCCACGCTGGAGGCCGCATGGATCACCGCCTGCGCCACACTGCGCAGGTTGCCCATGCCGTAGTCCACCACTGCAACGCGATTGACGCTCATGTCAGAGGCTGCCTTTGGTGGAAGGGATCACACCCGCCGAGCGGGGATCCAGCTCGAGCGCCGCGCGAATAGCCCGAGCAAAGGCCTTGAAGATGGTCTCGCACTGGTGGTGCGCGTTGACACCCTTGAGGTTGTCGATGTGCAGTGTGCACAGCGCGTGGTTCACAAAGCCCTGGAAGAACTCGTACACCAGCTGGGTGTCGAGCGTGCCCAAAGAACCCGAGGTGAAGTTCACGTCCATGTACAGGCCAGGGCGACCCGAAAAGTCCACCACCACGCGGCTCAAGGCTTCGTCGAGCGGTACATAGGCGTGGCCATAACGGCGGATGCCTTTTTTGTCGCCAATGGCCTGCGCAAACGCCTGACCCAGCGTGATGCCAATGTCTTCGACCGTGTGGTGACCGTCGATGTGCAGGTCGCCTTCGCAAGCGATGTCCAGATCGATCAGGCCGTGGCGCGCGATCTGGTCGAGCATGTGGTCCAGAAAACCGATGCCGCTGGCCAGTTTGGCTTGGCCCGTGCCGTCCAGGTTGATGGCGACGCGGATGTTCGTCTCGGCCGTCTTGCGGGTGACGTTTGCTGAGCGGTTCATAAGGAGACTTTCAAAGCGGCAAGGAGTTGGTCGTTTTCTGCGGCGGTGCCCACCGTCATGCGCAAGCAGTTGGCCAGCAATGGGTGCATTTTAGAAACGTTCTTGATCAGCACACCGTGTGCTTTCATACCTTCAAAGGCTTTGGCCGCATCGGGCACGCGGGCCAGGATCATGTTGGCTTCGCTGGGGAAAGGCTGCACGCCGGGCAAGGCGGCCAACTCTTTCAGAAGGCGGGCACGTTGCTCGCGCAGGTCTTTGGCTTGCGCGGCAAACACCTCGGCATGCTCCAGCGCGAACAGGGCGCACTCGTAATTGAGCACGCTGATGTTGTAAGGCGGGCGCACCTTGTCGATCTCGGCGACCAAGGCCTTGGGGCCCACCATGTAGCCCAGGCGCACCCCAGCCAGGCCAAACTTGCTGAGCGTGCGCATCAGCAAAACGTGCGCATGGCGCGTGATGCGGTCCATGTAGCTCTTGCTGGCAAAGGGCTGGTAAGCCTCGTCCATGACCACCAATCCGCCTTGCGCGCCCTGGGCGAGCACGATCTTCTCGATCGTCTCGTCGTTCCAGAGGTTGCCGGTGGGGTTGTTGGGGTAAGCCAAGTAGACGATGGACGGCTTGTGCTCGGCAATGGCTGCCAGCATGGCGGCTTCGTCGAGTTCAAAGTCGGCCGTGAGCGGCACACCGTGGAAGGCCAAGCCTTGCAGTTGGGCGCTCATGGCGTACATCACAAAGCCGGGCAGCGGGGCCAGAATGCTGGCTCCGGGCACATCGCAGGCCATGGCCAACAGCGAGATCAACTCGTCCGAGCCATTGCCCAGCATGATGTCGAAGCCTTCGGGCATGCCAGCATAGCTGGCCAATGCTTGGCGCAAGTCGTCAACACGGCCATTGGGATAACGGTTCAGGGCCAAAGCGCCCAAGCGCTCGCCCAAGGCCTTTTGCAGCTCAGGCGGCAGACTGTGCGGATTCTCCATCGCGTCGAGCTTGACCATGCCCACCGAATCCTGGATGGCGTAGGCGTGCATGGACTGCACGTCTTGGCGGATGCGTTGCATGAGTTGGGGACTGACGTTGCTCATTTCGGGTCTCGCATCGGGGGCACAGGGTTCAAACGGAGTTCGGCGGCACGGGCGTGGGCTTGCAGGCCTTCGCCATAAGCCAGCTCGGCGGCAATGCGGCCCAGTGGCTGTGCACCCGCTTCGCTCACCTCAATCAGGCTGCTGCGCTTTTGAAAGTCGTACACGCCCAGCGGCGAAGAGAAGCGTGCCGTGCCGCTGGTCGGCAGAACGTGGTTAGGGCCAGCGCAATAGTCGCCCAGCGATTCGCTGGTGAACGCGCCCAAAAAGATGGCCCCCGCGTGGCGCAGCAGCGGCTCCCAGCGGTGCGGTTCATTGCTCGACACCTCCAGGTGCTCGGGCGCGATGCGGTTGCTGATGGCGCAGGCTTCTTCCATGTTGCGCGTGAGGATCAGCGCACCCCGGTCGTTCAGGCTCTTGGCAATGATCTCGCGACGGGGCATTTCGGGCAGCAGTCGGTCAATGGCGGCTTGCACCTCGGCGATGTAAGCCGCATCGGGGCACAGCAAAATGCTTTGCGCCAACTCGTCGTGCTCGGCCTGGCTGAACAGATCCATCGCCACCCATTCGGCGGGCGTGGTGCCGTCGGCCAGCACCAAAATTTCTGAGGGGCCCGCAATCATGTCGATGCCCACGGTGCCGAACACGCGCTTTTTGGCGCTGGCCACATAGGCGTTGCCCGGGCCGGTGATCTTGTCCACCTTGGGGATGGTGGCCGTGCCGTAGGCCAGCGCCGCCACGGCCTGCGCACCGCCCACGGTGAAGGCGCGGCTCACACCGGCCACACAGGCGGCGGCCAGCACCAGGGGGTTGCGCACACCTTGAGGCGTGGGCACCACCATGATGATCTCCTGCACCCCGGCCACATGGGCGGGGATGGCGTTCATCAACACCGACGAGGGGTAAGCCGCTTTGCCACCGGGGACGTAAATGCCCACGCGGTCCAGCGGCGTGACTTTTTGCCCCAGCAGCGTACCGTCTTCGTCATGGTAAGACCAGCTTTCACCAGACGCCTTTTTTTGCGCTTCGTGGTACTTGCGCACACGGGCGGCAGCGGCTTGCAGGGCTTCGCGCTGTACGGCAGGCAGGCTGTCCAGCGCGGCTTGCAGCTCGGCCTGGGTGATCTCCAGCGCCTTCACATCGGCCGCTTGCAGGCCGTCAAAACGCTGGGTGTACTCGAGCACGGCCGCATCGCCGCGCTGTTGCACATCGGCCAGGATGTCGGCCACGCGCTGCTCGATGGCGGCGTCGGTGTCGGCAGACCAATGCAGGCGGGCCGCGAAGGCCGCTTCAAAACCGGCGTCCGCCGTGTTCAGTTGCAATGGTTTGGCTTGCAGACCCATGTTCAGTCTTTCTTCACGGCGCCCGCAAAGGCGTCGATGATGGCGCGGATCGGCGCCTGTTTGAGCTTGAGCGCGGCCTGGTTCACGACCAGACGCGAGCTGATGTCCATGATGCGCTCGACCTCGACCAAATGGTTGGCCTTGAGCGTGTTGCCGGTGGACACCAGATCGACAATCGCATCGGCCAGCCCCGTCAGCGGGGCCAGTTCCATGCTGCCGTAGAGCTTGATCAGGTCGACGTGCACACCCTTGGTCGCGAAAAAGTCGCGCGCAATGGCGGTGTATTTGGTCGCCACCTTCAGGCGCGAGCCTGTGCGCACGGCACTGGCGTAGTCGTAATCGGCACGCACCGCCACACTCATGCGGCATTTGGCGATGTTCAGATCCAGCGGCTGGTACAGACCCTGGCCACCATGTTCAATCAAGGTGTCCAAACCGGTCACGCCCAGATCGGCGCCGCCGTATTCCACATAGGTGGGCACGTCGCTGGCACGCACCAAGACCACGCGCACATTGGGCTGGTTGGTGGGCAGGATCAACTTGCGGGATTTTTCGGGGTCTTCGAGCACCTCGATGCCTGCGGCCAGCAGCAGCGGCAGGGTTTCGTCAAAGATGCGTCCTTTGGACAGGGCCAGCGTGATCATTTCACTCTTTCGATGTCGGCGCCCACGGCGCGGAGTTTGGCTTCCATGCGGTCATAGCCGCGGTCCAGGTGGTAAATGCGGTCCACGATGGTTTCGCCTTCGGCCACCAGACCGGCGATCACCAGACTGGCTGAGGCGCGCAGATCGGTCGCCATCACGGTGGCGCCCGAGAGCTTTTCCACACCTTCAATCACCGAGACCTTGCCGTCGATCTGGATGTGCGCGCCCAGGCGCACCAGTTCGTTGACGTGCATGAAACGGTTTTCAAAAATCGTTTCGGTCACCTTGCTGGCACCTTGCGAGATGCAATTGAGCGCCATGAACTGGGCCTGCATGTCGGTCGGAAAACCTGGGTATTCGGTGGTGCGAAAGCTCTGGGCTTTCAGGCGACCTTCGGACTTCACGCGGATGAAATCAGCCCCCGCTTCAATCGTGGCGCCAGCATCACGCAGCTTGTCGATGACCGCATCCAGATGGTCGGCGCGGCCATGGCGCAACACCACATCACCGCCGGTGGCGGCCACAGCGCACAAGAAAGTGCCTGCCTCAATGCGGTCGGCCACCACCTGGTGCTCGGCACCATGCAAACGCTCTACACCCTGGATGCGGATCTTGCTGGTGCCGTGGCCTTCGATCTTCGCGCCCATCTTGATGAGCATCTCGGCCAAGTCGGTGATCTCGGGCTCTTGTGCAGCGTTTTCGAGCACAGTCTCGCCTTCGGCCAAAGCGGCGGCCATCATGAAGTTTTCAGTGCCGGTCACCGTCACCATGTCGGTGGTGATGTGCGCGCCCTTCAATCGGGTGCGGCCTGCGGGCAGGCTGGCCAGCATGTAACCGTGCTCGACCGTGATCTCGGCGCCCATGGCCTGCAGGCCTTTGAGGTGCTGGTCCACTGGGCGTGAACCGATGGCGCAGCCGCCGGGCAAGGACACCTTGGCCTTGCCAAAACGGGCAAGCAAGGGCCCCAGGGCCAGCACCGAAGCACGCATGGTTTTCACCAGTTCATAGGGCGCCTCGGGGTTGTTCAAGCCGCCTGCGTCCAGGGTCACGCGACCGTCTTCATGGTGCTCGGCCGTGACCCCCATGTTCCGAATCAGCTTGAGCATGGTGGCCACGTCCTGCAAGCGCGGCACATTCACCAAAGTGACCGGCTCAGCGCTCAGCAAGGCGGCGCACAACTCGGGCAATGCGGCATTTTTGGCGCCAGCGACGTCCAGCACGCCATGGAGGCGCTTGCCACCGCGAATTTTCAGTTTGTCCATGTTTTCAAATCACTCAGCGAGGCAAAGCCGCCCATTCGGCAGGGGTGTAGGTTTTCATCGACAAGGCATGCACCTCGTCGGTCTGGATTTTTTGTCCCAAGGTGGCATACACCTTTTGATGGCGTGCAATCAGACGCAAACCGGTGAACGATTCGGACACGACCACCGCACTCCAATGGCGACCATCCCCATCGACCTCCAGGTGTGTGCACGCCAGACCGGCCGCGATGATGGAACGAAGTTGCTCTGCATTCATGGTGTTCAGCTCCGGATCTTGTAGCCGGTGCGCAAAAGGTGAAGGGTCACGCCACTGACCAGGGCCAGGGCCGTGGCCACCACACCCAAGCTGGTCCAGGGCGACACATCGCTCTGTCCAAAAAAGCCGTAACGAAAACCGTCGATCATGTAGAAAAACGGGTTGAGGTGGCTCAGCTGCTGCCAGAAAGCGGGCAGCGAATGGATGGAATAAAACACGCCCGACAAAAAGGTCATGGGCATGATGATGAAGTTCTGGAAAGCGGCCATCTGATCGAACTTCTCGGCCCAAAGACCGGCGATGACACCCAAAGCCCCCATCATGGCCGCGCCCATGATGGCAAAGGCCAAAATCCACAAGGGGTAGACGAACTGGATGTTGACCATCCACCCGGTGATGACGAACACACCCAGGCCCACAGCCAAGCCACGCACCACCGAAGAGCCCACATAGGCCACAAACCAGCTGCGGTGCGACAGGGGGGTGAGCAACAAAAACACGAGGTTGCCCATGATCTTGCTTTGCACCAGGCTTGATGAGCTGTTGGCAAAAGCGTTTTGCAACACACCCATCATGATGAGACCCGGCAGCAAGAACGAGGTGTAGGCCACCTGGTCGTAGACCTTGACATGGTCTTCGAGCACATGGCCGAAGATCAGCATGTAGAGCACCGAGGTGAGTACGGGCGCTGCGATGGTCTGAAAAGCGACTTTCCAAAAGCGCAGGACTTCTTTGTACAGCAGGGTTTGCCAGCCGGTCATTTCATGGCTCCAGACTGGTTGCGGTTCATCACTTCGAGGAACACGTCTTCCAGATCGGCCTGGCGAATCTCGACGTCTTCGGCCACCAGACCCGCTGATCGCACCGTGTTCAGGCACGTCTCAATGTCCAGCGCGTTGTTGACAGGCACCTGCACGATGCGGCCTGTGACACGCGCCAGAGCAGCCACCGAAGTGGGCAACTCACCATCGAGCTTGAAGCGCAGCACCTGGCTGGTGGCGGACTTGAGCAAGACCGATGTTTTCTCCAGCGCCACCATCTCGCCGCGCTTGAGCATGGCAATGCGGCCGCACAAGGCCTCGGCCTCTTCGAGGTAGTGGGTGGTCAACAAGACGGTGTGGCCTTGTTTGTTGAGTTTGGCAATGAACTGCCAAAGTGTTTGACGCAGTTCAACGTCCACGCCCGCCGTGGGCTCGTCCAGAACAATCACACGCGGCTTGTGCACCAAGGCCTGCGCCACCAGCACACGCCTCTTCATGCCGCCCGAGAGCTGGCGCATGTTGGCATGGGCTTTGTCGGTCAAGCCCAGGCTGTCGAGCAGCTCGTCAATCCAAGCGTCGTTCTTCTTGACGCCGAAATAACCCGACTGGATTTTCAGGGATTCACGGACGGTGAAAAAAGGGTCAAACACCAGCTCTTGCGGGACCACACCCAACAAGCGGCGTGCTGCTGCGTAATCGCTCTGAACATTGTGGCCATGCACCAGAACCTGCCCTTGGCTGGCACGGGTCAAGCCCGCCAGGATGCTGATCAAGGTGGTCTTGCCAGCGCCATTGGGGCCCAGCAAACCAAAGAACTCGCCCTCCTCCACTTCGAAGCTGACCTGATCGAGCGCACGGAATGCGGCGGCGCCTGCCTGTTTGGCAGGGTAGATTTTCGAGACGGTTTGAAATGAGAGCGCAGACATGGGAGGGGCTTATTTTAAGTGCTGACCCACGTGAAGGCGGCTCAATGGCCTGGAACAAGGCAAAAAGAGAGGGGATTTGCCCCCGAAACAAGCTCAGGCGGGCTGCAAAAGGTCGAGCACGCCGTACAAAGCGGCCAATTCGCTCAAACGGGCCGACATGCCCTCCACCAGGACCGAACGCCCCTGCGCCTTGGCCACACGACGCAAACCCAACAAAACAGCCAAGGCCGAAGAGTCAAAGTCGCTGAGCGCGGAGGCATCGACCAACACGGGCTCCGGCTGAGGCGCTTGCGATTGAAGCTGACGGATCCACTGCGACAAGCACGCATCGGCCTGCTCATGCATCAAACTGGGTGGCAACTTCAAAGCATTCATGGTCTCGACTCCAGCGTGGATCAAGAATTGCGGGCGTTGGATTTGTTGCGCGCCGCCAAACTGGCGATCAACGCATCAATGCCGCCTGCATTGATTTCCTTGGTGAATTGGGTGCGGTAGTTCTCGATCAACCAAACGCCGAGCACATTCAGGTCAAAAATCATCCAACCAGCACCTTCGCCTGGTGTTTTTTCCAGACGGTAATCGAGCTGGATCGGATCGCCTTTGCCGCGCACTTCGGTGTTAACCACCAAGTTCTTGTCTTCCTGTCCACCACGCAAGGGCTTGACCACCACCACCTGGTCGCTGACCTGACTGAGTGCGCCGGCATAGGTGCGGACCAACAAAATCTTGAATTCGTCTTGCAAGCGTTTTTGCTGCTCGGGCGTGGCTTTGCGCCAAGCAGGGCCAGTCGCCAAAGCCGTCATGCGGCGGAAGTTCACATGCGGCATGAGCTTGTCATCGACCAGTTGCGTCAATTTGTTCACATCGCCATTGCGCAGGGCTTTGTCGGCTTTGATGATGTCCAGCGTTTCATTGGTAATGCGCTTGATGAAAACTTCAGCGGCCTCATCGGCGGCCCAAGCGGCACCGGTCGATGACACCACGGCAGCTGCGAAGGCCGCACCCAAAATCTGGCGGCGGCTCAATGAAAAGAGGGCAATTGGATTCTTCATGCGGAAACTATAAAGGCGATTGAACAAGCGCTTGTGAGCAACTGTAACGAGGCCAAATGCACTCACTGGGCATCGACATCGCTGTAATCAAAACTGGACGGCGGGTTTCCATCATGGACATCGTTTTCCCGCTTTTGCAGATAGGCATCGCGAACAAACGAATAAGGATCGAGTGAGGCTTCTTTGACCGTGTCCACGGTTTTGAGCAAACTGGCGCGCACATCCACGATGCGCACGGCGGTCAGGCTGTTGCGCGTGGCTTGATCGCTGAACTGACGCGTTGCATCGCCTTGGTAATCCACAGGCAAGGTCAGTCCGTCACGCAAGGTCGAAGGCCCCAAGATGGGCAGCACCACATAAGGCCCCGGCTTCACACCCCAATGGCCCAAAGTTTGTCCAAAATCTTCCTTGTGCCGCTCCAGACGCATTTCTGTCGCAATGTCGAGCAAGCCACCCAAGCCAAACACGGTGTTCACCGTCACACGCATGAAGCTCTCTGCCGCATGCTGGCCTTTCAACTGCATGGCACTGTTGGCCATGGACCAGACATCGCCCAAATTCCTCACGACATTGTGCAAACCGGTTCGGACAAAACTGGGAACCACATTCACGTAAATTTGTGCGGCAGGCTTGATGGCCACTGTGTCAACGGCATCGTTGAAGTTGTAAACGCTGCGGTTCATCGACTCCCACGGATCGCGTGCATCTGCGCTCTTGACACTGGCACAACCTTGCAAGGACAACAACGCGACAGCAGCCAACCCTGCAAGCCAGCGCTTCATCTCTGAACTCATGGCTTGCTGCCTTCCGCCTTGGGTTTTTCGGCTTGGCTGTAAAGAAACTGGCTGATCAGGTTTTCCAGGATCACCGCGGACTGTGTAGAGCCGATCTTGTCGCCTGCGGCCAGGTTCTTTTCATCGGCGCCGGGCGCAATGTCGAGGTACTGCTCACCCAACAGGCCGCTGGTGAGGATCTTGAGCGAGCTGTCTTGAGGAAATTGGTTTTCCGATTGCAAAGCCAAAATGACTTTGGCCTGGAAAGACTCACCATCGAAAGCAATGGTCTTGACGCGACCCACCACCACGCCAGCGCTCTTGACGGCAGCACCCGGCTTGAGGCCACCGATGTTGTCGAATTTGGCGCTGACTTCGTAGTCCGAACGGAAATTCAAGGTCAGCAAATTGGCCGATTTGAGCGCCAGAAACAGCACGGCCACCGCGCCCAACAAGACAAACAAACCCACCCAGATATCATTTTTTGAACGCTGCATCTCGTCCTCCTCAAATGCTGAACATCATCGCTGTGAGGATGAAGTCCAGGCCCAAAACCGACAAAGAAGAAACCACCACACTGCGGGTGGTGGCACTGGCCACGCCCTCGGGGGTGGGCTTGGCCACGTAACCTTGCAACAAGGCAATGAAGGTCACGGCCACACCGAACACAATGCTCTTGACGATGCCGTTGCCCACATCCTTGAACACATCCACGCCACCTTGCATCTGGCTCCAGAACGAGCCCGCATCGACACCGATGAGCAGCACCCCCACCACATAGCCACCGAAAATACCGACGGCGCTGAACACAGCCGTGAGCAAAGGCAAAGCAATCACGCCGCCCATGAAGCGGGGCGCCAAAATGCGTTGCACTGGGTCAACGGCCATCATCTCCAGTGCGGTGAGCTGCTCACCCGCGCGCATCAAACCGATCTCGGCCGTGAGCGACGCACCGGCGCGACCTGCATACAAGAGGGCCGCCACAACGGGGCCCAACTCGCGCACCAGACTGAGCGCCACCAGCAAACCCAAGGCCTCGGCCGAGCCATAGCGCTGCAAGGTGTAGTAACCCTGCAAACCGAGCACGAAACCCACAAACAGCCCCGACACCGTGATGATGGCCAGAGAATAATTGCCCAGGAAATGCACCTGGTCGCGCACCAAGCCAAAACGCTTGAGCGCCGCGCCCGACATCTTGAGCAGTTTGAAAAACAAACGGGCGCCAAAGCCCCAATCGGCCAAGGCCTCGCGGGTGGCCGCGCCCAATGCACCCAGCATCTGGATCACATTCATGCAGACCTCCGGTCGTAATCTTCGGCAGCGGTCGGTGCGGGGTAGTGGAAAGGCACTGGCCCATCGCTGAGCGCATGCACAAACTGGTGGATCAGAGGGTCGGTGCTGGCGCGCAACTCGGCAGGCGTGCCTTGTGCGGCCAGACCGCCATTGGCCAGGATCACCACATGGTCGGCGATCTCGAAGGTTTCGGTCACATCGTGCGAGACGATCACGCTGGTGATGCCCAAGCTGTCGTTCAGGCGGCGAATCAAACGCGCCGCTGTGCCCAAGGAAATGGGATCCAGGCCCGCAAAGGGCTCGTCGTACATGATCAGGTCGGGATCGAGCGCAATGGCGCGTGCCAAGGCCACACGGCGGCTCATGCCACCGGAAATTTCGGACGGCTTCAAGTCCCGTGCACCACGCAAACCCACCGCATCGAGCTTCATGAGCACGATGTCGCGGATCAGGTCTTCCGACAAGGCCGTGTGCTCACGCAAAGGGAAAGCCACGTTGTCGAACACGCTCATGTCGGTGAACAAGGCACCAAACTGAAACAACATGCCCATGCGACGTCGTGCGGCGTACAGCTCGGTTTGCTGCATGCGGCCCACATCCTGGCCATCCAACAGCATTTGTCCCTGCTGCGCCCGGATTTGCCCACCGATGAGCCGAAGCACGGTGGTCTTGCCACCACCCGAGACGCCCATCAGGGCCGTGACTTGACCACGCGGGATTTTGAAACTCAGATTTTTCAAAATCAAACGCTCACCGTAGCCAAAGCTCAGGTCACGCAGTTCAACGAGGGTGGATGGATTGGGCGTATTCATGAAAAAGCAAGAGCCGGGAAAACCGGCTCTTGTGATCTTAGCGAACCAAAGTGAACACAATGTAAACCTTGGTGTTCTAGGGATTGTACCTAGAACGAAATGACCTCAACGGGGCAAGTCGCTTTGCCCCATCAGGAACTCGTCCACCGCGCGTGCGGCTTGACGGCCTTCACGGATGGCCCACACGACCAAAGACTGGCCACGGCGCATGTCACCCGCTGCAAACACCTTGTCCACGTTGGTGGCGTAGCCGCCCGTGAAGTCGGTGCTCGCCTTGGCGTTGCCACGGGCGTCTTTGTCGATGCCAAAGGCGTCGAGCACGGTGGCGACCGGGTTGGTGAAGCCCATGGCCAGCAGGACCAGGTCGGCTTTGTATTCCTTTTCGGTGCCGGGCACTTCGACCATCTTGCCGTCTTTGAACTCGACGTGCACGGTCTTGAGGCCTGTGAGCTTGCCTTTTTCGCCAATGAATTCCTTGGTGGAAATGGCGAATTCGCGTTGCAGCAGACCTTTTTCGGCGCTCTCGTCGTGGCTGGAGCTGGTGCGCAGCTTCATGGGCCAGTAAGGCCAGACCATCAGCTTGTTTTCTTTTTCGGGTGGCTCGGGCATCACCTCGAACTGGGTCACGCTGACAGCGCCGTGGCGTGTGCTGGTGCCCACGCAGTCGCTGCCGGTGTCACCGCCACCGATCACGATGACGTGCTTGCCGTCAGCGCGCAATTGACCTTTGAGCTTGTCACCTGCATTGACCTTGTTTTGCTGGGGCAGGAATTCCATCGCGAAATGGATGCCGTCCAGGTCGCGGCCGGGCACGGGCAGGTCGCGCGACTGCTCGGAGCCGCCGGTCAGCAGCACAGCGTCAAAGTCTTTCTTGAGCTGCTCGGCGCTGATGGTTTCCTTGGCCCAGTTGGTGACCTTGGAGTCCTTGGGCCACTCGCCCACCAGCACGCTGGTGCGAATCTTCACGCCTTCGGCTTCGAGCTGCTTGACGCGGCGGTCGATGTGCGTCTTTTCCATCTTGAAGTCAGGGATGCCGTAGCGCAGCAAACCACCGACGCGGTCGTTCTTCTCGAACAGGGTCACGTCGTGGCCTGCACGCGCCAGCTGCTGCGATGCGGCCAAGCCCGCAGGGCCTGCACCGATCACGGCGACTTTCTTGCCGGTCTTGACCTTGGCAGGACGGGGTGTGACCCAGCCCTCGGCCCAGGCGCGGTCGATGATGGCGTGCTCGATCGACTTGATGCCCACGGCGTCGCCGTTGAAGTTCACCACGCAAGCGGCCTCGCAAGGTGCGGGGCAGATGCGGCCGGTGAACTCGGGGAAGTTGTTGGTGCTGTGCAGCACCTCGATCGCGTTCTTCCAGTCGCCGTGGTACACCAGGTCGTTGAAGTCCGGGATGATGTTGTTGACCGGGCAGCCGTTGTTGCAAAACGGTGTGCCGCAGTCCATGCAACGTGCGCCTTGGGTTTTGGCTTGCTCATCGGTCAGACCGATCACGAACTCGCCGTAGTTTTTCAAGCGCTCTGCGACGGGCTTGTAGCCTTCTTCGATGCGCTCAAATTCCATGAAGCCTGTGACTTTTCCCATGATGTTTCCTTCGATTCTTGACGTGGGGCTCAGGCGGCAACAGGCTGGGCGGCCTTGGCAGCTTTGCGGGCGTTGATTTCACCCAGAGCACGCTTGTATTCGTTCGGGAACACCTTCACGAACTTGGCACGGGCCGTGGCCCAGTTGTCCAGCAACTCGCGGGCGCGCTGGCTGCCGGTCCACTTGAAGTGGTCTTCCAGCAGTTTCTTCAGCTGCGCTTCGTCGGTTTGGTCGCGGTGCCACACCTTGCGGTCGATCTGCGCTTCTTGCTCGGCAGCGGACAGCACCTTTTCCATGCTGACCATGGCGGTGTTGCAGCGCGAAGCGAACTCGCCGTCTTCGTCGTACACATAAGCGATACCACCGCTCATGCCCGCGCCAAAGTTGCGGCCGGTCTTGCCCAGCACCGCCACAGTGCCGCCGGTCATGTATTCGCAACCGTGGTCGCCTGTTCCTTCGACGACCGCCGTGGCGCCCGACAGGCGCACCGCGAAACGCTCGCCAGCCACGCCAGCGAAGAAGGCCTCACCGGTGGTCGCGCCGTACATGACGGTGTTGCCCACGATGATGTTTTGCGAGGCCACACCGCGGAAGTCCAGGCTCGGGCGCACCACCACGCGGCCACCCGACAAGCCCTTGCCGGTGTAGTCGTTGGCTTCGCCGATCAGGTACAGCGTGATGCCGTTGCACAAGAAAGCGCCGAACGACTGACCGCCCGTGCCTTCGAGCTGGATGCGGATGGTGTCATCTGGCAAACCTTCGGGGTGCACCTTGGTCACCGCGCCGGACAACATGGCACCGACCGAGCGGTTCACGTTGCGGGCCGTTTCCATGAACTGGACTTTTTCGCCCTTGTCGATGGCTGGACGGCTCTTGGCGATCAGCACATTGTCCAAGGCCTTGGCCAGACCGTGGTCTTGGGTTTGCACGTGACGCACGTCGGCGTCCATCGTGACTTGCGGCACGGCCAGCAAGCGGCCGAAGTCCAGACCGCGGGCCTTCCAGTGGCTCACGCCAGCGCGCATGTCGAGCAGGTCGGCACGGCCCACCAGATCGTCGAACTTGGCGATGCCCAACTGGGCCATGATCTGACGCACTTCTTCAGCGATGAAGAAGAAGTAGTTCACGACATGCTCTGGCTTGCCAGTGAACTTGGCGCGCAGTGCGGGGTCCTGGGTGGCCACGCCCACGGGGCAGGTGTTCAGGTGGCACTTGCGCATCATGATGCAGCCCTCGACCACCAGCGGTGCGGTGGCGAAGCCGAATTCGTCCGCGCCCAGCAAAGCGCCAATGGCGACGTCGCGGCCGGTCTTCATCTGGCCATCGGCCTGCACACGGATGCGGCCACGCAGACCGTTGAGCACCAGGGTCTGCTGGGTTTCGGCCAAACCGATTTCCCAGGGCGAACCGGCGTGCTTCACAGACGACCAAGGCGATGCGCCCGTGCCACCGTCGTGACCGGCGATCACCACGTGGTCAGCCTTGCACTTGGCCACACCGGCAGCAATCGTGCCGACACCGATTTCAGACACGAGCTTGACGCTGATGTCGCTGTGCGGCGCCACGTTCTTCAGGTCGTGGATCAGCTGGGCCAAGTCCTCGATCGAATAGATGTCGTGGTGGGGTGGTGGCGAAATCAGGCCCACACCGGGCACCGAGTGGCGCAGCTTGCCGATGTATTCGGACACTTTGCCACCAGGCAGCTGGCCGCCCTCACCGGGCTTGGCACCCTGGGCCATCTTGATCTGGATCTGGTCGGCGCTGGACAGGTATTCGGCAGTCACACCGAAGCGGCCTGACGCGACTTGCTTGATGCGTGAACGCAGCGAGTCACCGGCTTGCAAAGGCAGGTCCACTTCGACGTTGGCTTCGCCGATCACGCTCTTCAAGGAGTCGCCCAATTTGATCGGGATGCCCTTGAGTTCATTGCGGTAACGGTTGGCGTCTTCACCGCCTTCGCCGGTGTTGCTCTTGCCGCCGATGCGGTTCATGGCCACGGCCAAAGTGGCGTGCGCTTCGGTGGAGATCGAGCCCAAGGACATCGCGCCGGTGGCGAAACGCTTGACGATCTCGGCCGCCGGCTCGACCTGCTCGAGCGGGATGGCCTTGGAAGGATCGATCTTGAACTCGAACAGACCGCGCAGCGTCATGTGGCGCTTGCTCTGGTCGTTGATGATCTGCGCGTATTCCTTGTAGGTGCTGAAGTTGTTCGCACGGGTGGAGTGCTGCAACTTGGCGATCGCGTCCGGTGTCCACATGTGCTCTTCGCCACGGGCACGCCAGGCGTATTCACCGCCCGCGTCCAGCATGGTGGCAAGCACAGGATCGTCACCAAAGGCTGCGGCGTGCATGCGGAAGGCTTCTTCGGCGATTTCAAACACGCCGATGCCGCCCACGCGGCTGGGTGTGCCGGTGAAGTACTTGTTGATGGTCTCGGTGTTGATGCCGATGGCTTCAAACAACTGGGCACCGCAGTAGGACATGTAGGTCGACACGCCCATCTTGGACATGATCTTGGACAGGCCCTTGCCGATCGCCTTGACGTAGTTGTAGATGGCCTTCTCTGCCGACAAATCGCCGGGCAGCTCTTTGTGCAAGGCAGCCAGGGTTTCCATGGCCAGGTAGGGGTGCACAGCTTCGGCACCAAAACCTGCCAACACGGCAAAGTGGTGCACTTCGCGGGCGGTACCCGTTTCGACCACCAAGCCAGCCGTCGTGCGCAGGCCTTCGGTTACCAGGTGCTGGTGGATAGCCGACAGCGCCAGCAGCGCGGGCACAGCCACTTGGGTGGCGTTCACGCCACGGTCGCTGATGATCAGGATGTTGTGGCCGCCTTTGATGGCGTCCACGGCTTCAGCGCACAGCGAGGCCAGCTTGGCTTCCACGCCTTCGCGGCCCCACATGGCGGGGTAAGTGATGTCCAGCGTGGCGCTCTTGAACTTGCCCTTGGTGGCTTGCTCGATGTTGCGCAGCTTGGCCATGTCGGCGAAGTCCAGGATGGGCTGGCTCACTTCGAGGCGCATCGGTGGGTTGACCTGGTTGATGTCCAGCAGGTTCGGCTTGGGGCCGATGAAGGACACCAGCGACATCACGATCGCTTCGCGGATCGGGTCGATGGGTGGGTTGGTCACTTGCGCGAACAACTGCTTGAAGTAGTTGTACAGCGGCTTGTTCTTGTCGGACAGCACGGCCAGCGGGCTGTCGTTGCCCATGGAGCCAATGGCTTCTTCACCGGCAGAGGCCATGGGGGCCAGCAAGAACTTGATGTCTTCTTGTGTGGTGCCAAAGGCTTGTTGCAGGTCGAGCAAAGCCACATCAGCAGCGGGCGCTTGCACGGGGGCAGCGGCCACGTCGTCGAGCTTGATGCGCAGGTTCTCGATCCACTGCTTGTAGGGCTTGGCGCTGGCCAAACCGGCCTTCAACTCTTCGTCGTTGATCATGCGGCCTTGTTCCAGATCGATCAGGAACATCTTGCCGGGCTGCAGACGCCACTTGCGCACGATCTTGCTTTCGGGGATCGGCAGCACGCCGGTTTCCGAACCCATGATGACCATGTCGTCGTCGGTGATGATGTAGCGCGAAGGACGCAGGCCGTTGCGGTCCAGCGTGGCGCCGATCTGGCGGCCGTCGGTGAACACGATCGAGGCGGGGCCATCCCATGGCTCCAACATCGCAGCGTGGTATTCATAGAAGGCCTTGCGGCGCTCGTCCATGGTGGTGTGCTGTTCCCAAGGCTCGGGGATCATCATCATCACGGCCTGGCTGATGGGGTAACCCGCCATCGTCAGCAGTTCCAGGCAGTTGTCAAAGGTGGCGGTGTCGGACTGACCGGCGAAGCTGATGGGGTAGAGCTTTTGCAGGTCGGCGGCCAGCACGGGCGAAGACATCACGCCTTCGCGGGCCTTCATCCAGTTGTAGTTGCCCTTGACGGTGTTGATCTCGCCGTTGTGCGCCACATAGCGGTAAGGGTGAGCCAATGGCCACTCGGGGAAAGTGTTGGTCGAGAAGCGCTGGTGCACCAGACCCAGGGCCGAGACGCAGCGCTCGTCTTGCAGGTCCAGGTAATAGGTGCCCACCTGGTCGGCCAGCAGCAGGCCTTTGTACACCGCAGTGCGGCTGGACATGCTGGGGATGTAGTACTCGTTGCTGTGCGTCAGATTCAGGGCCTGAATGGCGGCGCTGGCGGTCTTGCGGATCACGTACAGCTTGCGCTCCAGCGCGTCTTGCACGATCACATCGGCGCCGCGGCCAATGAAGATCTGGCGCATGATCGGCTCTTTTTCGCGCACGCGGGGCGACATGGGCATCTCGCGGTTGACCGGCACATCGCGCCAGCCCAACACCACCTGGCCTTCGGCCTTGACGGCGCGCTCGAGTTCTTGCTCGCAAGCCATGCGCGAAGCATGCTCTTTGGGCAAGAAGACCATGCCGACGCCGTACTCACCGAAAGGCGGCAAGTTGATGCCCTGCTTGGCCATCTCTTCGCGGTACAACGCGTCGGGCAGCTGGATCAGGATACCGGCACCGTCGCCCATGAGCGCGTCGGCACCCACAGCACCCCGGTGGTCCAGGTTTTCAAGAATCTTGAGGGCCTGCGTCACGATCGCATGGGTCTTGTGACCTTTGATGTGCGCGACAAAACCGACACCACATGCATCGTGTTCATTGGCCGGGTCATACAGACCGGTGGATTGGAAATGTTGTTTATCGGCTGCCGTGGACATGGCGCACTCCTAGGGTTTTTACGCAGGGGGATGAGTTTACTGCACTGCAGCAACCATGCCAAGACAATTAATTGGGGTCAGATCCCAATTAATTTGAATTTCTTTTTCGGCTGAGATTAATTGGGGACAGATTCATCACTCTGTCTTTTTGAAAGGCCTTCCCGCCTTGGCTGGCAAGAGCCTGCGCGGCGTGGACTGCTGCAACTCTTGCACAAACTGGGGGGAACCCATGGCCCATCCCGACAAGGCACTTTTGGTGAGTTGGTCTTTTTCCGATGCTGCCAATCCTGCGTGAACCAGTTCGAGGTAGGCCGCTTCACGCGCAAATGGCGTATTGCCCAGGCCCCAAAACAGGGCGTGTGGCGTCACCAATTTGTCGCTCACCTGCCCAATACAGTGCCTGTGGCTGGACCATTTGAAGTCGGCCGCCTGCGCGACTATGCCGGCACGCACCGGGTTCAGATCGATGTAGACCATGCAAGCCAAAAGATAGCGCTCACTCTCAATCAAATTGCTGCGGTAACGGCCTTCCCACAAGGTGCCGGTCCGCTGATGGCGCAAATTGAAGTAACGCACATAGCTGCGCCCCACGGCTTGCATGAGTTTGGGCACACCTTCATCCGTTTCAGGCGTGGCCAGCAAATGAAAATGGTTGTCCATGATCATGTACGCATGAATGGCCACTTTGAAAATCGCCGCTTGCTCACCCAGCAGCGTCAGCATTTTTTCCCGGTCAGCGTCATCCCGCACGATGGCCTGGCGGTCATTGCCGCGCTGGATGACGTGGTGCGGATAAGCGGCGACGGTGAGACGGGGTTGGCGGGCCATGGGTTGCGAGGAACAATCAAAAGAAACAGTTTAATTGGAATCTGACCCCAATTAAATCAAGATGCCATGCTCGTGACTGACAGTGGCGGGATTTGCCTTTAGGCTCGGCGCATGGACACAACAACTTTGCGCATCGGCACGGGAGCGGGCTACGCGGGCGACCGCATCCCGCCTGCGGTGGAGCTGGCCGAGAAGGGGCGACTGGACTATCTGGTTTTTGAATGCTTGGCTGAGCGCACGATTGCGCTGGCTCAGCTCGAACGCAGCCAGCATCCCGATCGCGGCTTTGACCCCATGTTGGCCGATCGCATGCGGGCAGTGCTCAAACCCTGTATGGACAACGGCACCCGCATCATCAGCAACATGGGCGCGGCCAACCCTTTGCAAGCTGGTCACGCCGTCCTGGCCATCGCACGTGAACTGGGTCTGCCCCAGGTCAAGGTCGCCGTGGTGCTGGGCGACGATGTGCTGACCACGCTGACGGCAGACCACCTGTCGCTGCCTGTGATCGAATCCAACCAGACCCTGGCCGACCTGCAGCCGCAGCTGATCTCGGCCAACGCCTATCTGGGCGCCGAGGCCTTGCTGCCCGCCTTGCAGACCGACGCCCACGTCATCATCACCGGCCGCGTGGCCGACCCTGCCCTGTTCCTCGCACCCTTGATCCACCACTTTGGCTGGGCGCTGGACGACTGGGCGCGCCTGGGCAAAGGCGTGCTGGTCGGGCATTTGCTCGAATGCGCGGCGCAGATCACCGGGGGCTACTTTGCCGACCCGGGTTTCAAGGACGTACCCCACATGGCCCGGCTGGGCTTTCCGCTGGCCGAGGTCAGCGCCTCGGGCGATGCCGTCATCACCAAGGTGGCGGACTCGGGCGGTTGCGTCACGGTGGCCACGTGCACCGAACAATTGCTCTACGAAATCGAAAACCCCGCACGCTATCTGCAGCCCGATGTGGTGGCCGATTTCTCGCAGGTGCAGCTCACGCAGATCGGCCCTGACCGCGTGCAGGTCACGGGCGGCAACGGCAGCCCACGCACCGACACGCTGAAAGTCACCCTGGGTTACCGCGATGGCTTCATCGGCGAAGGACAAATCTCTTACGCAGGCCCGGGCGCACAGGCACGTGGGCAACTCGCGCTCGATCTGGTGCGCGCACGGCTGGCCGATGCAGGCTACGCACAGCACGAAGGCCGCTATGACCTGATCGGCGTCAACGCCATCCCGGGCGAACCGATCACACCCACAGAACCGGCCGAAGTGCGCGCCCGCGTGGCGCTGCGCGTACCCACACAGCGTGAGGCTCAGCACGTGGCACACGAAGTCGAAGCGCTTTACCTCAACGGCCCGGCAGGCGGCGGTGGCGCCACGCGCTCGGTGCGAGAAGTCATCGCCGCTGCGGCGGTGCTGATGCCACGTGACGCGGTGCACACCAGCACCGTTCTGCTCAACACCGAAGGACTCTGACATGCTGCTGCGCGACATCGCCCACACCCGCACCGGAGACAAGGGCAACCGCTCCACCCTGTCGGTGATTGCCTACGACCTCAAAGACTTTGCCCTGCTCGAAAAAGCGCTCACGCCTGAGCGGGTGCGCCAGCACTATGCAGGCATCGTGCACGGCCCGGTCGAACGCTACAGCCTGCCCCAGTTGGGCGCGCTCAACTTCGTCATGCACCAGGCCCTGGGCGGTGGCGTGACCCGCTCGCTGGCACTGGACGCCCACGGGAAATGCCTGAGTGC
>NZ_JAOASQ010000039.1 GCF_030158565.1 Limnohabitans sp.
GACAAAGGAAAACCGGGAGCCGACCTTCCTCTGATCGCATACCGAAAGTTGGTGAACACCCAAAAGCGGCAGGGGCTGTACGCAATGCCGTGTGCTGCTGGATGACTACTTTCTGAAGCGTTTTCTCAAACCGTTGTGTGCGACAACACACAAACCTCATGGTTTGCCTCTCCACGCCAAATGCAAAACCTTCGTATCCGACACACGCATAAGCTATTGCCGTGAAAGGCGTTTTGCGTGTGCCAAATCGTCAGTGTTCGCAGAAGTTTTCTGAGAAGAGAGAGCGGAGTATGAGATTTGGGGGGCACTACCGCCTCGGATGCTGGAGGGGTATGGCACACGTAGAGTTGCGCCGGGCCCCGCACAGTCTGGGGGTCGCCAAAACGAAAACGCCCAACTGAGAACAGTTGGGCGCTTGATTTTGGTGGTGGAGTGTAGCACGCAGGATAACCCTCATCCCGCCTTCCTGCGCCAGAGGGCGCAACCGAGGGAGAGTCCGCGCGACACGGGGTAAGAAAACCGTCACCCCCGCTGTTCCCACCGTTCCCCGAGACTCACCCAGCCAGACCGGCTTGTAGCCCGAAGCGTCCTTCGAGGCAACCCAAGGGCGCAAGAGAGAGCGAGCGGGGCCAGACGACTACATCGCTCAGTGCAGCTTAAGCCGATGGTTTGCTGGCTGAGTGATCCAAATTACCCCGGGGATGTGCCGGTCGGTCCGAACACGCGAGAAGCATCCTCGGCCAGCTTTCCGAATTTCGCGGGATCTAACGCTACAAAGAGCGCCGTCGCTTCGGCGAATAGAATTCCTTGGTCATTGCTGAGTGCACCTTCGATCGAAATCTTTCGGCCCTCGACGGCAACAACTCGGGCATGAACTAAGCAGCGCGAGCCCAGAGGTAACATGTTTCGGAACCTCACACCAAGGTCTGCCGCAACTGCCCGGTGTCCTTGCACCCAGGCAGCGACACCCAAAGTTTCATCAAGAAGCGCAGCCATGCTTCCCCCATGTGCATGCCCAGGGGGACCTTGGGTTCCTGGTCCAAACACCGCCTTGGCTATCACAGACACTTCAGTCGGGTCACGAAAATAGCGGACATTCAGCCTGTGCCCAGTTAAATCACCAGAGACAAAAGTTTCGTGCCCAATCGTGGAAGGCAAGCTTAGAGGCACCCAACCATTTTCATTTTGTTCTAACCAATCAATGTCATCGCTCTTGCCCATCTATTACTCCTCTTGAAAGCGTTGCGCCTTGTTATTCCCCGGTGGATCAAAATGGACGTTGTTCATTGGGTTGCAATCAAGAGACTGCAGGGCAAATGGTCGAGCAGCATTGCACCTACTGAGCCTTGGAACCAACGGGACAAAACGCCTTTGCCCGTGTGCCCCAAGACGACCAAACTTGCGCCAATTTCATGTGCATAGGCGGCGATCTCGCTGGCAGGTTCCCCGCTTCTGACGATTGAGACAACGCTAAGCCCCTGATCACGCAGATCGGATACAGCCTGCTTCAGGACAGCTTCCAACGCTGCGTATTCCTCGCCCCAGACATCAACAAAGCCCACGGATTGGGCAATGGCCACGCCACTGGAAAGCGTGGCGATGCCGATGAGGTGTAGTTCCGCCCCATGCAGACGCGCAAGTTCAGCCGCCTGGTTGAGCGCAACGGCGCTGAACGTCGATCCGTCGTAGGCGAGCACTATCTTCTTGAACATCGAAATCTCCTTTCATCCCGGCTTTATGGCTTGAGCGCACCCACTGCTCGGACCGGCAGCGCTACATGGCGCTCCCGGGCGCGATTGTCATCGGGCCCAATTTTGCCCTACAATCGATAAATTGCTAATCATTATAGTGCGAACTAATGCCCGCTGTCTCCATCGAAGAACGCTTTGCGCTGGCCTTGCACAGTACCGCCCGCACCTGGCGCCAAGCGGTAGACCGCCGCCTCCGGCACCTGGGGGTAAGTCAGGCCGGTTGGCTCGCCATCACCACTATTGCCAAAACAAAGAGCGCGTTCTCCCAGATTGAGCTCGCACATGCACTGGGTGTGGAAGGGCCTTCTCTGGTCAGCCTCATCGACCGTCTCGTCAAGTCTGGCCTGGTGGAGCGGCATCCGTCTGAGACAGACCGTCGAGTCAAGCATGTGATGCTGACGGACGCGGGGCGCGAGCTTTACGCCAATGTCAGGTCTGAAGCATCCCGTTACCGACAGGAGGTCTTGAGCGGCGTGGACCGGGATCGACTGCTCGATGTCACGCAGCTCCTCGAAGCCTTGCAGTCAAGAATCGAGGAGGGGCTATGAGTTCAGCAGCGGCCGAAAGCCCGACACAGCCCATCCAGCATCGCGGCATGATCACGATTTCGATCATGCTGGCAACGATCATCCAGGCGCTGGATGGAACCATTGCCAACGTGGCCTTGCCTCATATGCAGGGCAACCTATCGGCATCTCAGGATCAGATCACCTGGGTGCTCACGTCCTTTATTCTGGCCTCAGCCATCACCATGCCCCTGACGGGCTGGCTGTGCGACCGCTTCGGGCGCAAGAACGTGTTTCTGGCCTCGATTGCCGGTTTCACCATCGCCTCGGTGCTGTGCGGCATCGCGGGCTCGCTCACCGAGATCGTGCTGGCCCGTTTCATTCAGGGCATTTTTGGTGCCGCGCTCGTTCCCCTGTCTCAAGCCGTCCTGCTCGACATCAACCCTCGCGAGAAGCACGGCTCGGCCATGGCCGTGTGGGGGATGGGCGTCATGATCGGGCCGATCCTTGGCCCCACGCTGGGTGGCTGGCTCACGGATGCCTACGACTGGCGTTGGGTGTTTTTCATCAACGTCCCGGTGGGGGCCATGGCGCTGTACGGGGCATGGCGTTACATCCCGAAGACGCCCGCCACACGCCGCATGCGTTTTGACATGTTCGGCTTCGTGACCTTGAGCCTGGCCATCGGGGCTTTGCAGATGTTGCTGGACCGGGGGGAGCAAAACGACTGGTTTTCCTCGCGCGAGACCTGGATCGAAGCCATTCTGCTGGCGATCAGCTTGGCCTACTTCATCGCTCACACCGCCTTGCGCCCTGCGGGCAAGTCGTTTTTCGATTACCGCCTGCTGATGAACTCCAACTACGTCACCGGCTTGGTCTTCATCTCCATCGTGGGCATGGTCTTGTTTGCCACGCGCGCGCTCACGCCGTCGATGTTGCAGGGCCTGATGGGCTATCCGGCCGCAACAGCGGGGCTGGTCACCGCGCCCAGCGGCTTGGGCACGATGCTGGCCATGGTCATCGTCGGCCGTCTGGTTGGCAAGGTAGACGTGCGCTATCTGCTGGCGGCCGGATTTGGCCTGACGGCTCTGTCCTTGTGGCAGATGAGCCGTTACACGCTTGTGCTGTCGCAGTCCGACATCGTTTGGCCCGGCGTAATTCAAGGGATCGGCCTGGGACTGGTCTTCGTTCCGCTGAGTACGGCGACGTTCTCCACTCTGCCGCCGCAAATGCGCGCGGAAGGCACGGCCATCTACAGCCTGGTGCGCAACATCGGCAGCAGTGTGGGGATCGCACTGGTGCAGACCCTGTTGACCCGCAATACGCAAATCGCCCACGCCTCGCTGACAGAGCACATCAATGTGGCCAACACGGCGCTGCAAAGCCCCTCGGTCAATGCCTTCTACGGCACCTCTGGCGCGGGCGCGGCCTTGCTGAACACGGAGATCACGCGGCAGGCCTCGATGATGGCCTACATCGATAACTTCTGGATGATGTTCCTCATGACGCTGGCCATCATCCCCTTGTTGATCTTGATGCGGCAGGCGCGCTCCAAAGACGCCGGTCAAATCGACCATGCCGCCATGGAGTAACTATGCACACCACTTTTCCACTCTCCTTCAAACACTCGTACATCACGCTGGCGATCAGCCTGTCGCTGGTCGCGTGCGTGAGTGTTCCACCGGAGTCCACCACGCTGCGCCAGACCGATGGTAATTCGGTGCAACTGCCGGACGATCTTCGTCAGGCGGCAGAAGGCGCATGGCCTCGGGATGACTGGTGGCAACGATATGGCGATGAACAACTGAACCGCTTGATCGAGCAGGCCCTGCATGACAGCCCGAGCCTTGAAGCCGCCGCTGCTCGGGTCAACGCAGCTCAGGCGGCGCTGGTCATCACACGCGCCAGTGATGAAGTGGGTGTCGGTGTCGATGCGTCAGCCAACCGTCAACGCTACTCGGCCAATGGGCTGCTTCCTGCCCCCATTGGCGGAGGCACATTCAGCGACTTCAATGTGCAATTGGGCATCCGAAAAGACCTCGATGTCTGGGGCAAGAATCGCTCGCTAATTACGGCCGCTGCGGGCGAGAAAGCCGCTCGCCAAGCAGAGCAGGTCCAGGTCCGGCAGGCGTTGGCTTTGTCAGTGGCACAAAGCTACTTTGAGTACCAGGCCGATGGTGCGGTCATGGCCGATCTTCAGGAGCAGCTTGCCATCCAGCAGGCGCTGGTGGCGGACAAGCAAAAGCGTCAGGCGCGAGGCTTGGTGTCCTCGGACGAGGCGCTGGTCGAGCAAACCAAGCTCGCCGAGCTGAAACGCCGTCTGGCCGAAGTCCAGGCGCATGCACTGGCGGAAAGGGAGGCGCTGCGGGCGCTGGTCGGTGGCAATGCCCCATGGATCAACCAGCTCGCGATTCGTCCTTTGCCAACGCCTCATGAAGGGGTTCCCGCCCAACTCGGCTTTGAGCTGCTGGCCCGCAGGCCGGACCTTCAGGCAACGCATTTGCGTGTCGAGGCCGCGATG
Source organism: Limnohabitans sp. (assembly GCF_030158565.1). Taxonomy (GTDB): domain Bacteria; phylum Pseudomonadota; class Gammaproteobacteria; order Burkholderiales; family Burkholderiaceae_C; genus Limnohabitans_A. Next base: position 4,779 of record NZ_JAOASQ010000039.1, read on the forward strand.
AGTCGCGTCGAGGCCGCACAAGCCGCGTTCTACCCAGAGATCAACCTCAGCGCGTCCTTGGGGCTGGACTCCTTGTCCTTGTCGGACCTGTTCCAGGCCAGCAGCCGCACCTTTTTCATCGGCCCCACGCTGTCGTTACCAATCTTCAAGCGTGACAGCTTGAAAGGCCAGTTGGCATCCGTGCGCAGTGGCCGGGATGAATTGATCGCCAACTACAACCAGCAGGTGCTGGACGCCACACGCGAAGTGGCGCAGACCGTTGCCGCGATCAAGGGCTTGGACAAGCAACTTGAGCAACAGCAAGCCATGTCCACCAATACAGCGGCCCTCCAACGCAACACGAAGGCGAAGCTGGATCGGGGGTTGTCGGATCGCGCCAGCCTGCTACGTGCCGACGTGGCGGCGCTCCAAGACAAGCAAGCCGAATTGGCGCTGATTCGGCAGCGGCTGCAAGCCGATCTGCGGCTGACAAGGGCTCTGGGCGGCGGCTATCACGCGGTCAGCACCGCAACGGCACAGGCCAAGAACACTTTGATGAATTGATGGGAAATGACATGACAGATACTCAACTTGACACAGGCACGCCTCAACAGCAACGCAAGCGCCGCTGGGTGCTGATCGGCATCACCGCGCTGTTTGTGGTCGGTGCGGCCCTCTACGCTGTGTATGCCGCGCTGGTTCTCTCCAAGCGGGAGGAAACCGACAATGCCTATGTCGGCGGGAACGTGGTGACCCTCACCGCACAGGTCACCGGCAACGTCGCCGCCATCAGCGCGGACGAAACGCAACTGGTGCAAGCAGGCACCGAACTGGTCAAGCTTGATCCCGTCGATGCCGAGGTGGCCTTGGCCCAGGCCGAAGCGAAATTAGGCTCCGTGGTGCGCCAACTGCGTGAGCGGTACACCGGACTGTCTCAGTACGAAGCCACCGTCGAATTACGACGTAAGGAACTCAAACGGGCTCAGGACGACTTTGCCCGCAGGCAGCCCCTGGCAGCCGATCAGACCCTGCCGCTAGAGGAAGTCGCGCACGCTCAGCAAACTGTCCAGACCGCCGAGTCCGCTTTGAACGTGGCCGAGAAGCAATTGGAGACAGCCCGCGCAGGTTTGCAAGGCGTGGCCATCGAGCAGCATCCCAACGTGCTTGCGGCCAAGGCTGACTTCATCCAGGCATGGATTGGTGCGCGGCGCAATGCGGTGCTGGCTCCGGTATCGGGTTACGTGGGCAAGCGCAGTGTGCAAGTGGGCACGCATGTCGTTCCGGGCACCGCGTTGATGACCATCATTCCTGTCGATCAGCTCTGGGTGGATGCCAACTTCAAAGAGTCAGAGCTGCGCAACATCCGCGTGGGGCAACCGGTCACGCTGGAGGCTGATGCCTACGGCGGCAAGATCGAATACCACGGCAAGGTGCTTGGCTTGTCTCCGGGAACGGGAAGCGCGTTCTCGCTGCTGCCGGCGCAAAACGCCACAGGCAACTGGATCAAGGTCGTGCAGCGCGTGCCGGTTCGCATCGCGCTCGACCCGCAGGAACTGCGCGCCCATCCACTGCGAGTGGGCCTATCGATGCTCGCCACCGTGGATACCCATGACACCAGCGGCCAGATGTTGGGCGCACCCGCCCCGGCGAACCCTGCCTACATGACACAAGCGCCAACCGTGCCCATGAAAGATGCGGATGATGTGGCTCGAAGCATCATTGCCAAGCAACTGTCGAAGGGGTAGTCAATCAGAAACTCAGCGTCCGTGAGTTCCATCGGTCTCACAACGCTGAATTTCGACCAGGCCAATGTCCTGTCCGGCTCAGGTTGCGGCATGCTGTCATCAATTCGGCACAGATCACTGGAAGTACACGGGTTCGCCCCCACCAATGGCCCAAGGCGGGTTTTAGAGCCTGCGTTCGCTTATCACTAAGCTCGAAATCAACTGCCGCTGTGCCTGCAGGTGCACTCCGGCGCCTTGAACCCGGTCTAGTAAAAGCGCACCTTCCAGCCCGCTCATCATCACCGCCGCCAATTTGGTCGACGGCAAAGAGCTTGCAACATCCGACTTGTGATCGTGCAGCACATCAACAAGCCAGCTCTCGGCTGCCTTGAAAAATTCCTCCAGTAGTGATCGGCACTCCTTATCGAGGGCCAAAAGTTCGGCCGCGAGCATCCCGCACAGACAAAGTTTGTCATCAGCGGCAGCCTCTTCGAACAGATCGACAAAGGTCATCAATTTGGATATGAGCGAAACGTTGTCAGACGATACCCTGGCCAATCGCAACAAGAAGTCGTTACTGTAGTTGCGGATTAGGGTTGCGGCGAGGTCTCTCTTCTCAGGGAAGTAATAGTGCACGCTGGATGACTTGACCCCGACCTCATCGGCGAGTGAGCGAAAGCTCAGGTCGCGCAGGCCTGAACGTTGGACCTTGGCGCGGGCCCGTAACTCAAGTTCGCTGCGTTTGCCGGATCTCTCACTCATCGTGGCGTAGGCGCGTCGATGCTGCGCAGATGCCCAGTCTTAACCCAAGCCTGCGCACCACGCGGGCCTGCGACGGCGCGCAACATGCCACCGCACGGTATACGCACCCAGTGAAGTCCCCTCGAATTCCTGAGCCAGTCAGAAGTAGAGGTTGGGGAACAGTTTGACACGGTACTCGACCGGAGGTATTCGGCCGAGGGCTTCATGGGGACGATGGTGGTTGTAGCGGTGCAGCCAATCGGCCGTCATGTCACGCACTTCCTGCAGGCTGTCGAAGACGTAGCAGTCGAGCACCTCGGTGCGGTAGGTCTTGTTGAATCGTTCAACATAGGCGTGAGGTTGCCCCCGAAAAGTGGAGCTCTTAGCCTTGTTGAAAATATCGACAAGGAGCTGAGAGATGACACACAAGCAGGTGCGTGCGCAGTACACGCAAGAGTTCAAGATGGAGGCGGTGCGCCAGGTGCGGGCTGGCCAAGCCATTGCCGTGGTGGCCAAGGTCTTGGGCATACCCAAAGCCACCCTGGGCAATTGGGTTCGCCAGTTTGCAAAGGGCGATTTGAGCGGGGCGGGTGCTGATGACAAGGTTGCCAGGGTGTCCCCAGAGCAGATGGAACTGGCCCGCCTGAGGGCAGAGAACGCCCGCTTGAGGATGGAGCGCGACATCGCAAAAAAAGCCGCGGCGTACTTCGCGCAGGACACGCTGCGGGGTACGCCTGGATTCACCAAATGAGAGGGCTGTATCCGGTCAGCCTGGCCTGCGATGTGCTGGAAGTCAGCGCCAGCGGGTATTTCAACTGGCTGCGCAGGCGCCAGGCCAGCCGCAGTGGGCCGTCCGGGCGCCACAGCGACGAGGCCCTGTTGGCTCACATCCGTGCCATCCACGCCGAAGTCAAGGGCGAATATGGCTGGCCACGCATGCACAAGGAGTTGCTGGCGCGGGGCATTCGGGTGGGCAAAGACAGGGTGCGCAAGCTGATGAAACAGCACGGCATCAAGGCCAAGACCAAACGCAAGTTCGTGGTGACCACCGACAGCAGGCACAGTTTGCCGGTGGCGCCCGATATGGTGCAGCGGCGCTTCAACCCCGAGGCGCCCAACCAGCTCTGGAGTGGCGACATCACCTACATCGCCACCGACGAGGGCTGGCTATACCTGGCTGCTGTCATCGACCTGTTTGGCCGCCAGGTGGTGGGCTGGAGCTTGCAACCCCACATGCAAGCCAGCCTGGTCAAGGACGCATTGGCCATGGCGTGGTGGCGTCGGCGGCCTGCGGCTGGCTTGATATTCCACAGCGACAGGGGCAGTCAATATTGCAGCGGGGAGTTCCAGGCCACTTTGAGAGCCTGGGGCATGCGCTCATCGATGAGCAGAAAGGGGAACTGCTGGGACAACGCGCCGACCGAGAGCTTCTGGGGTCGACTGAAGACTGCCAGCGTGCACGGGCACAAGTTCGCCACCAGAGAGCAGGCCAGGCAGGCTGTGATGGACTGGATGGCTTTCTACAATCACCGCAGGCTGCATTCGTCGCTGGGCTATCTCAGCCCGATGCAGTTCGAGCAACGCTGGTACGAGGCACAGCGTAAAAAGGCCGCGTAATCGTTGGGCTAAGAACTACACGGAACAGGGGCAAGGTCACACCTCGCGTTGCGCCTTCTCGGCCTTGATCAATTGCATCAGCACCGTTTCGTGGTCCAGCGACTTGATGCGGGCCGTGCCTTGAACCTCTGGCCAGGCACTGGCCATACCGTGCAGTCCCAACTCCTTGAAGTCAGCAATCATGTCAAGCATGGTTCACCTCCTGATCTCTCCATTGCTGGGCCCGCAGTCGGTCATACCGATCCACATTGGCTTGTGATGGCTTGTTCAGGCTCAGGTGGGTGTGCACCGGCTCGTTGTTGCGACTGGGCTCCTTCAGGCGCGAGAGGACGTTCAGTACATGCTCAGCGCTGACCCTGCCGGACTGCAAGGCCAGCTCCACGGCCACCAGCACCGCCTCCAGACCGTGCAAGGTGACCGCGTTGAGCACCTGTGCCATGACCCGATCGCCGCTGGGGTGCCGCAGCAACTGATCCTGCAATTGCCGCAATGGCTCGGGCATCGTCCTGAACGGTGCGCCGTTGCGTAGCGCCCCAGGCTTGCGCTCGATCAGCGCAATGTAATGCGTCCAGTCGTAGATCGTCTGGTCCCGCTCAAAGCAGCGCTTGAGCCGGATGAACTCCCCGTCTGGCGAGACCACCATCAGGTGGTCGTGGTACACCCGCACACTCACCATGGCATTGACCCACTCGCACGGCACGCTGTAGCGGTTGCGCTGGAAGCTGATCAGCGATGTGGAAGACACCCGCGCCGGGTGCTCGATGTACCCATCAAAGGGCCGGGGGTTGGGCATCAGCCGCAGCCGCTCGTCCTGGTACACATCGGCCACCGTCATGTGCACCCACTCAGGATGCTGCAGATGCTCCCAGGCCTCGACACAGGCCTTTTGCAGCCAGGCATTGAGCTCTTCAAGTGAATTCCAGCGCCGCTCGCTGGCTTCGCGCCAGATGCCGCGGCGTCGGTCTTGAACGTTCTTCTCAACAATGCCTTTCTCCCAGCCGGCTGCACGGTTGCAGAACTCGGGATCAAACAGGTAGTGGCCCGTCATCGTCTCAAAGCGGGCGTTGACGATGCGCTTCTTGCCTTCGCCCACCTTGTCCACCGCCGTCTTCATGTTGTCGTAGATGCCGCGCTTGGTGACGCCGCCAAACACAGCAAAGGCCCGGGCATGGGCCTCAAACAACATCTCGTGCGCCTGGTTGTAATAGGCCGACAGCACAAACGCCCGGCTGGCCGCCAGCTTGGTGTGGGCCAGGTCCAAACGCCTGCGCAAACCACCAATGACCGCGTATTCAGTGCTCCAGTCAAACTGGAAGGCTTCGCCCATGTCAAAGTGCATGGGCACATAACCTTGGCCCTTGGCCGCCAAGTCCTGCTCTTTGCGCCAACGCAGGGCAAAGGTGTAAACCGGGCCCCGGCTGCCCGGGTAGGGTTGTGCTGGGACTTTCATCTCAAACCTCCTGTGGCATCTGGCGATCGTGGGTCAGGTAGGCCAGTGCAATCGCATCCGCTTCGTTGTCGTCTGCAGGGTTGTGGCCACGTGCTTTTGCGCTCGCGATCATCCCCTCCTTGCCAGAATCACTTCCGGCAATTGAACCTCACCGATGCGGTGATCCAAAGCCGCGCGCAGCTTGGTCACTTCTGGGTCTTCGTCCTCTGCGGGCAATGGCGACAAATGGAGTTCATCATCCACGCGCAGTACGCCACTGCGGG
>NZ_JAOASQ010000040.1 GCF_030158565.1 Limnohabitans sp.
GTGGCCGCTTTCAAGAAAAGCTTTGCTTAATTTCTACCTGATCAAAAGGAGCCGCTGATGGCATCGGGCAAGGAACTACGCACCAAGATCAAATCGGTGGAAAACACCAAGAAGATCACCAAGGCCATGGAGATGATTTCCGTCTCCAAGATGCGCAAGGCGCAGGAGCGTATGCGCACGGCCCGTCCTTACAGCGAGAAGATTCGCACCATTGCGACTCATCTCGGGCAGGCCAACCCTGAGTACGTGCACGCCTTCATGAAGCAAAACGACGGCAAGTCCGTCGGCTTCATTGTGGTGACCACGGACAAAGGCTTGTGCGGTGGCTTGAACACCAACCTTCTGCGCGCCGTGACAGGTAAATTGCGTGAAGTGCAAGCTGAAGGCAAGACGCCCCAGGCTGTGGCGATTGGCGGTAAAGGTTTGGGTTTCCTGAACCGCGTCAACGCCAAAGTGGTGGCGCATGTGACGCATCTGGGCGACAAGCCTCATCTGGACAAGTTGATTGGCCCCGTCAAGGTGCTGCTCGACGCTTATGCCGCAGGTGAGGTGAGCGCTGTGTACCTGTGCTACAACAAGTTTGTCAGCACCATGGCGCAAGTGCCCACCATCGACCAGTTGCTGCCCTTGTCTTCTTCCAAAATGGAAGCAGACACCAAGGCAGCGGGTGCTTCGGCTCATGGATGGGATTACATCTATGAACCCGATGCCCAGTCGGTCATCGATGATTTGTTGATCCGTTATGCCGAAGCCTTGGCCTATCAGGCCGTGGCAGAAAACATGGCCTCAGAACATGCTGCACGCATGGTGGCCATGAAGGCCGCTACAGACAACGCTGGCAATGTGATTGGCGAGCTCAAGCTCGTTTACAACAAGACCCGCCAAGCAGCCATCACCAAAGAACTGTCGGAAATCGTCTCTGGCGCAGCCGCGATCAGCGGTTGATTCCCAGTTCAGCAAATTCAAATTATTTGGAGCGAAAAATGCAAGCCCAAGGAAAAATTGTTCAGTGTATTGGCGCTGTGGTCGACGTGGAGTTTCCACGCAACCAGATGCCCAAGGTTTATGACGCACTCAAAATGGAAGGCTCTGCGCTGACCCTGGAAGTGCAGCAGCAACTCGGCGACGGCATCGTGCGTACCATTGCGCTCGGCTCTTCCGACGGTCTGCGTCGTGGCCTGATCGTGTCCAACACCGGTAAAGCCATCACCGTTCCAGTGGGCAAAGCCACACTGGGCCGCATCATGGACGTGTTGGGTGCCCCCATCGACGAGCGTGGTCCTGTCAGCCAGGAACTCACGGCTTCCATTCACCGCAAAGCCCCCGCTTACGACGAACTGAGCCCATCGCAAGAACTGCTGGAAACCGGCATCAAGGTGATTGACTTGGTTTGCCCCTTCGCCAAAGGCGGTAAGGTGGGCTTGTTCGGTGGTGCCGGTGTGGGCAAGACCGTGAACATGATGGAACTCATCAACAACATCGCCAAGGCGCACAGCGGCTTGTCCGTGTTCGCTGGTGTGGGTGAGCGTACCCGTGAAGGTAACGACTTCTACCACGAGATGGCCGACTCCGGCGTCGTGAACCTCGAGAACCTGCCTGAGTCCAAAGTGGCCATGGTGTACGGTCAGATGAACGAGCCACCAGGCAACCGTCTGCGCGTGGCTTTGACCGGCCTGACCATCGCCGAATCCTTCCGTGACGAAGGCAAAGACGTGTTGTTCTTCGTGGACAACATCTACCGCTACACATTGGCCGGTACCGAAGTGTCCGCCTTGTTGGGTCGTATGCCTTCTGCTGTGGGTTACCAGCCTACGTTGGCCGAAGAAATGGGCCGTCTGCAAGAACGTATCACGTCGACCAAAGTTGGCTCGATCACTTCCATCCAGGCCGTTTACGTGCCAGCCGATGACTTGACCGACCCATCCCCGGCCACCACCTTCGCTCACTTGGACTCCACCGTGGTGCTCTCGCGTGACATCGCGTCGCTCGGTATCTATCCTGCGGTGGATCCGCTCGACTCGACCTCGCGTCAGCTCGACCCGAACGTCGTCGGCGAAGACCACTACAACACCGCCCGTGCGGTGCAGGGCACGCTGCAGCGCTACAAGGAACTGCGCGACATCATCGCCATTCTGGGCATGGACGAACTGGCCCCTGAAGACAAGCTGGCCGTGGCCCGTGCCCGCAAGATCCAGCGTTTCCTGTCGCAGCCTTTCCACGTGGCTGAAGTGTTTACCGGCTCCCCCGGCAAGTACGTCACATTGGCTGAAACCATCCGTGGTTTCAAGATGATTGTGGCTGGCGAGTGCGATCACCTGCCAGAGCAAGCTTTCTACATGGTCGGTACCATCGACGAAGCTTTCGAAAAGGCCAAAAAGGCAGCTTAAAGCAGTGCCACGGGTTGGGTGATCCAGCCCTCCCGTAGCCCGCTTGAATGCACCTTTTTAAGGAGTAAACATGAACACCATCCACGTTGATGTGGTCAGTGCCGAAGAGTCCATCTACTCGGGTGAAGCCCGGTTTGTGGCCTTGCCCGGTGAGTCTGGCGAGCTGGGCATTTACCCCCGCCACACCCCGCTGATCACCCGCATCAAGGCCGGTTCGGTTCGCATTGAGACGGCTGACGGTGGCGAGGAGTTTGTTTTCGTTGCTGGTGGCATTCTGGAAGTGCAGCCTGACTGCGTGACCGTGCTGTCCGACACCGCCATCCGCGGCAAAGACCTCGACGAAGAGAAGGCCAACGCTGCCAAACAAGCAGCCGAAGAAGCCCTTCGCAACGCCAGCAGTGAAATTGATTTGGCTCGTGCCCAGTCGGAACTGGCTGTTTTGGCAGCGCAGTTGTCTGCACTGCGCAAATACCGCAAGAAATAAAAGACCCGCTGACGCTGGCCTTTTTCAAAAACCCGGTTCACGCATGTGGCCGGGTTTTTCTTTTGGGGGTACCCAGCGTGAGTCGCAACACAGATCAACGCCCATGGCGCGGAGCGGTGCTGCAAGTCAAGGCTGAAACCGGCACAATTCGATATTCAGATCAGATTGAGCCATTGCCCATGAAACGCACCAAATTGCAAGCGGCCATTGTTGGCGGAACCCCCGATGACATCGAGCAAGCCTTTTATGAGGCTTTGCACAACGCGGATATCGGGCAGTTGATGGGCTGTTGGGCAGAAGAGGATGAGATTGTCTGTGTCCATCCTGGTGGTCCGCGCCTGGTGGGGGCCGGTGCCATACGCGCGGCATTCGAAGCCATGTTTGCCAATGGCAGCGTGCAGGCATTTCCGGAGCGTATCCACAAAATCCAGTCATTGGCCAGTGAGGTGCATCACTTGGTTGAGCGTGTGGAGGTCATCACGCCGCAAGGCCCGCAACAAGCCTGGGTCATCGCCACCAACGTTTTCCACAAAACGCCGCAAGGCTGGCGTCTGGTCGCACACCACACCAGCCCAGGGACATCGAGCGAAGCGCTTGACCAAGGTGTGAAACCCAAGGTCTTGCACTGACATGCATTACAAAGCGCCAGCGTGGCTGCCAGGGGGCCACGCCCAAACCATCTGGCCTGCCCTTTACGCGCAAAGGCGCAAGGGCGAGGCCAAGCCTTGGTTGCGTGAACGTTGGACAACGCCAGATGGTGATTTTGTGGATGTCGACAGACAACACGCGAGCAGTGGCGCCAGACCATTGCTTGTGCTTTTCCACGGGTTGGAGGGGTCCTCGCAAAGTCACTATGCCGAGGCGTTTGCGGACTGGGCCGCTGAACACGATGTCCACTTCGCATTGCCCCATTTCAGGGGCTGCAGCGGTGAACTCAACGAAGGGCCGCGTGCTTACCATTCTGGCGACCACCAGGAGGTCGATTGGATCTTGCAGCGCATGAGGCAAACGCATCAAGGCCAGGGTGGGCAAGTGTTGCTTGCAGCGGGTGTGTCGTTGGGCGGCAATGCACTGATGCGTTGGGCCGCAGAGCACGGTCAGCATGCGAAAGTCAAAGCGGATGCTGTGGCTTCCATTTGCGCCCCGCTTGATTTGGCGCAAAGTGGTCACGCCATTGGGCAGGGCTTCAATCGTCAGGTCTACACCCGCATGTTTTTGCGGTCCATGAAGCCCAAGGCGTTGGCCAAATGGGCGCAGCACCCAGGATTGTTTGACCGCAAGCGATTGATGGCGGCCCGGAATTTGTACGAATTTGACAATGTGTTCACGGCGCCCCTGCATGGGTTCAAGAACACAGACGATTATTGGGCGCGCGCATCGGCCAAGCCTTTGATGGGGCAGATTGGCATTCCTGCACTTGCGCTCAACGCGCTGAATGACCCCTTTGTGCCGGCGCACAGTCTGCCGAAAACGCGTGATGTATCAACGTCGGTGACCTTGTGGCAGCCAGCCCAAGGGGGGCATGTGGGCTTTGCTCAGGGCATCTGGCCCGGTCAAGTGCGTTGCCTGCCAGATGCCGTTGGGGCTTGGCTCATGCGTGCGGCCCATCAAACCTTGAGTGAGAAGGAAGATGCACATGGATGATCTGGTGCGTCAAGCCATGGCCAAATGGCCCCATGTGCCCGATTGCCATGGTTGGTTGGGCTTGGACAGTCGCGGGCAGTGGTACATGCGCGATGACCGCGTACAAATGTTGGGCGCTTTCCAAAGTGGGATTGCCGGCGCCAAAGGCTCAGCCTTGAAGCATGAGAAGCTGATGGCTTTCATTGACCGCAATTACGAATGCGACGCACAAGGTTGCTGGTATTTTCAAAATGGCCCGCAACGCGTTTACATCGAGTTGGAAGTCGCGCCATTCATCTGGCGATTGGATGAACATTTCTTGCCAACCGCCCACACAGGGCAATGCACCACTGTGCTGGCTTGCCTGCTGGACGATGTGGGGCGTGTGTACTTGGATACGCCATTGGGGTTTGGCTTGGTGCACAGCTTGGATGTCGGGCAAGTGGCTCAAGCGGTGGAGCAGGGCTTATGGACGCCAGAAGAATGCCTGGCGCAAGATCTGCCCGAGCGCTTCCACTTTGTGCTCAGCCCGCAAGCGCTTGAAAGTGGGGCATAAAAAAACCGGCCAAAGCCAGTTTTTTTGAGAGGCTGAAGAACTTATTTCTTTTCTTCCGCGGCAGGTGCCTTGGGTTCTTCGAACTTGGCGCCAGCGTTGTTGGCCATGTAAGCCACAGCACGTGCAATTTCGGTGTCATTGAAGTCGCCGCCGCCTTGAGCGCCCATGGCACCCTTGCCTTTGAGGGCAGAAGTGGTCAAAGTCGCCAAGCCTTGCTTGATGCGTGCACCCCAAGCGCCTGCATCAGCAAACTTGGGTGCGCCTGCAGCACCCGTGGCGTGACAAGCCGCGCACTGTGCTTTGTAAACTTCCTCTCCAGCCTTCAAGGGACGGTTGGCATCACGCACTTCAACGGTGCCAACTTTTTGGATACGTTCAGCGACGGAACGCTCAGCATCGCTGGCCCCTGGTGCTTCTTTGTTGGCAGAAGTGACGTAAAACACCAAACCGATGATGATGAACACAGGGATGATGAAAGAAGCCAAGCTGAGCAAAAGCATCTGCTTGGGGGTTTTCACCGGACCGGTGTGGGCTTCGTGTTGATCGTGGCTGTTGTCGCTCATGACATCCTCTTGTTGGGCTGGCCCGTGGGCCTGTGAATTGACCGGAATCAACCGGGCATTATAGCGGTCCAACCTTCACGGAGCTTGCAAGCCAATATGAAAGAGTTCAGCCGTGAGATAATGCGAGTCACCAACAGCGATGCGGCTGTAGCTCAGTGGATAGAGTATTGGCCTCCGAAGCCAAGGGTCGTGGGTTCGATCCCCGCCAGCCGCACCAAACGCTAAGACGGCATCTGTTTCGATGGCTCTTAGTTTGGTGTCTGGCTTGTTGCTCGTTCACCAAGGCCAATAAAGACGGTATGGGCTGTATTCCACAAAAGCGTAAGCACCTGCAGCACCTGCAGCGGTGATCAGCAGCAAGGTGAGGACTATGCCACCCCAGCTGGATTCTTTGCGTTGAGAATCCGTTGCAATATCTGCCATGTAGGGTGGTGTGTTGGGATCAACCAGCAAAGTCTCACTGGCCGGGGTTGTCAGTCCCATGGCAACGGCTTGCGTATCCTTGACCGATGAAAGTTGGTGCGGCTCATCGGCCGTCATGGTGATACGGGGTTCATGTTCGCCGTATGTCTGTGAAGTGGTCGCCCCAGCATTCTGTGAAGCGGCAACCGTAGACGGTCGCTGCAAATGCACCACATTGGATGTGGTTGCGCGTACGGGTTCGTTCTTATCGTCCCCCAACGTATCCCAATCAGCCCCCAGCAGTTGAGCTACACGGCGGCCCGCCTGACGGCGTAAAGAATCAGAATAGAAGCGAGAATAGCCGCCCTCCTCCAGCTCATAAAGCTGTGACAAGGACATGCATGCTTGGGTTGCAAGTAAGGATGGATCGATGCCAACTTGGAGGCGCAATTGACGCAATACGCGCCCTTTTGGGTCCCCTGGTGTATCCATGGGCTGCCCCAACAAGTGCAGCGCTTCCCTGTTGGCGTTTTGCAAGGTGCGCGTACCCCCAGGAGAGCCTGATTTTCGAACCAGAGCCGAGGGCTTCAAGGGTTGGTTGAATTTCAAATCTGACATGAAGCGACCACCCCGGTGAGATAGGCGTGCATCCAAATGGGTGACATGGGACCAGAGACCACCTGGATGGAGTTGGTTGTGCCGCTTGTGTGTTTGGACAAAAGGTCTTTTTCTTCAGTCACCAAAACAACCGACAGAGGTGCACGTCCACGGTTATTGAAGTTTTCGAGCGCCTGGAGGGTTTTTTCTTGTTGCGCGCGTGGCATGGACATCTCAACAACCAGCATGTCTGGCCGATTGCTGGACAAATCCAATAAACCTTCTGTGACAGAGTCAAAAAAAGTGACCTCGGCTGCAAACTGCCAATTCGCACTGGCGAGCATCAATTGAGACATCAATTGAGCGCTTTCGACGACCACAGTGACCCGTGGTTTCATCATGGATTTGATGGCAACGCCCATCGCGCTGCGAGATGCGTTTTGGTAGCCTTCAACAACTTTGTCGCCCACGTCTGATTGCGTGGATCCAACGCCCGCTCGAGATTGGGCGGATGCCCATTCCTGCCAAGCGAGAGCCGCTTTCTCGCGTGCCAGCAGGCGAGCTTCTTCGAGCGCGAATTGAGCTGCTCTGAGCTGTCCTTGAGCGGCCTCGACGGAAGCTGAAGTCGCGCCCCCGTTGAACACAGGTGCATTGACCTGTAGTTGCGTGAAGGTCTCAAAACGCAGAGTATTTGTGTTGTACTGGCGGGACATGGCCGCATCGACAGTTGGCCAGTACTGTCCTTTGGCCATACGGACGGCCGCTTCGGCTGCCACCACTTGTGCTTTGTATTGCGCAATGCTTGGCAAGTCGTCAGTGACGCGCTGTACGGCCTGCGCCAGGCTCATGGGTATTTGCCCAAGGACGCCGTTTTCTGCAAGCGCTGCCTCCAGTCCAACAGGACGAGCGTCCATGTCCTCTGCCCAGAATCGTCGGAGTTTTTGCATGGCTTGGGCCAAATCTGCTTTGCGCTGTTGCAAAGCCAATGAGGCGTTCTCCATGCGAACCAGCGCTTGCTCGTAGTCAATGCGTCGCCCCGTGTCGACTTGAGAAATTTTCTGAATGTCGTCCAGTGTTTCCCGGTGCGAATTCAAGTTGCGTACAGACAGACTGTACAAATCTGCCGTTTTGTCCCAGTTCAAATAAGCTTCAGAAGCTTGCTGGGCCACATCTTCGAGCGTGCCATCGCGCTGCTGTTCGGCCGCTTTGGTCAGCGCCTCGGCACGCTGAGCCTCCGCTTCGATCTTGCCGCCAGACCACAAGTTCAGTTTGGCTGTGGGCGAAATCGTAGTGCGGCCAAGCGACGAAGGTATAGACCCGGATCCATATTGGTTGCCATAAGCTGTGACGCCAATTTGCGGTTGATGCGCACTCCTTGCACGAGCGATGTCCGACTGTGCGGCCTGCGCTTTGGCATTGGCAGTTTGGATCGATGGATAGACTTGCAAGGCACGCTCCACCACTTGAGGCAAAGTCTGAGCCTCCAAACTGGAGAGGCCGAGTCCACTTGCGCATGCCAAAACAGTCAGTTTCATCCCGCCTGCGTTGCACAGGCGGTGCCGCAGAACAGGCCGAAGCAAAGGACTCAGTTTTTGACGAACAAGTTGAAACATCAGCTGGCAAATGCAAATTACGTTAAAAATGCAATTTTCGGTAATAAGGCTTATTTGTAAATCCGCCAATTGGCGTACGCCAATTGGCGGATTTGGGGTATTTGGCACGAAACAGACTTCGGATAATTTTTCTGAGTCATTGATTAGATCTGATATCTATTTTCAAATATCAAATTTAAACATTGTTTTGTAAACCAATGTAATCATAAAAGACTTTTTACCAATTAAAAATGAAGATTCGAGTCGATCTTCATTAGGTAACTCAAATTAATTATCGATTTCACTGGAATAATTGATATTTATGTTTTTATCAATAAATGCTAATTGAAGAAGCTGAGAAATTTTCGACATTTCAATAGACGCGCCAGCGTGCGCTCAACAGGCTGAAAATTAAATCTTCCGGACATTAAATTAGACGCTGGAGTTTGTCTCGCACCTGACCGTTGGCTGATGGGGGGGCTCGCACAATGGCCGCATGCAAAACATCCAATCTCCCCTTCAGGCGCAAGTGGTGCAGTGGCTCGTGCAGGCGGGCGACGTGGTCGCCGCGGGCGATGTGCTGGTCATCGTGGAAGCCATGAAGATGGAGCATGAGATCCGGGCGCCGCAGGCGGGCCGTCTGGGCGAGCTGTTTTTTCAGCCCGGTGAGTCGGTCAACGAGGGCGAGGCGCTGGGCTGTTTGCAGCCCGTCGCAGCGCACGATGCGGTGCACACGGCGCAAGATGCCGCGCCATCATCTGAGCCTGTTGCGACCAGCGCCTTACCCAGCGCCTTAACCGGTGCGACACCCAGTGCGACATCCAGTGCGACATCCGGTGCCCCGCACATCCGCGCCGATCTGCAAAAACTGCAAACGCGCCTAGCCTTCACGCAAGACGCGCAGCGTCCCGAAGCTGTGGCCAAGCGCCATGCCCTGGGCTTGCGCACGGCGCGCGAGAACATCGCCGACTTGTGCGATGCGGGCAGCTTCATCGAATACGGTGCCCTGGCCGTGGCCGCGCAAAGCCGCCGCCGATCTGCAGACGACCTGGTGCGCAACACGCCTGCCGACGGCATGGTGACTGGCATCGGCCAGATCAAGGGTCAGCGCGCGGTGCTCATGTCTTACGACGCGACGGTGCTGGCCGGCACGCAAGGCATGCGCAACCACCAGAAAACCGATCGCATGTTGGCCATTGCGCTGCAAAACAAGTTGCCGGTGGTGCTGTTCGCCGAAGGCGGCGGTGGCCGACCCGGCGATGTGGACGTGGCCATCGTGGCCGGACTCAACCTCACGACCTTTGCCGCCTTTGCCCGCCTCAATGGCCAGGTGCCGGTGATCGGCGTGGTGGCCGGGCGTTGCTTTGCGGGCAATGCGGCGTTTTTGGGGTGCTGCGATGTGATCATCGCCACGAAGGACAGCAACATTGGCATGGGCGGCCCAGCCATGGTCGAAGGCGGGGGCCTGGGCGTGTTCAAGCCCGAGCAGATTGGCCCCAGCGCGGTGCAGCATGGCAATGGTGTGATCGACGTGCTGGTGGACGACGAAGCGCAGGCGGTGGCTGCGGCAAAACATTACCTGTCGTTTTTTCAGGGTGCGCAGGGCGATTGGCAAGCGCCCCCGGCAGAGGCCTTGCGCCAAGTGGTGCCCGAAAACCGCTTGCGTGTGTACGACACGCGCAGCGCCATGCAGGGCATCGCCGATGTGGGCAGTCTGCTGATGTTGCGCACCGGCTTTGGCCTGGGCATCCACACCGCGCTGTGCCGCATCGAAGGCCGGCCCGTGGGCATGCTGGCCAACAACCCGGCGCATCTGGGCGGTGCGATCGATGCCGATGCGGCCGACAAGGCGGCGCGTTTCATGCAGCTTTGCAACGCGCATGGCTTGCCCATCGTGAGCTTGGTGGACACGCCCGGCTTCATGGTCGGGCCTGACATGGAAGAAAAAGCGCAGGTGCGCCACGTCTCGCGCATGTTCATCGCGGCAGCCCATTTGCGGGTGCCTTACTTGAGCGTGGTCTTGCGCAAGGGCTACGGCCTGGGCGCGATGGCCATGACAGCAGGCGGTTTTCACGAACCGCTGTGCAATGTGGCCTGGCCCACCGGTGAGTTTGGTGCGATGGGCCTGGAAGGCGCGGTGCGCCTGGGTTACCGCAAAGAACTGGAGGCCGTGCCCGAAGGCCCCGAGCGCGAGGCCTTGTTTGACGAACTGCTGGCCCAGCAATACGACAACGGCAGCGCGATCAACATGGCCACCACACTGGAGATCGACGCGGTGATCGACCCGGCCGACACCCGCCAGTGGCTGGTGGCCGGTTTGCAGTCAGGGCGAGTCGCGCCAGCTGCAGGGCCATTGGCCATCGATACCTGGTGAGCCTGTCGGAGCTAAAGCTCCGACCTGCCAATGCCGTGTCATTGCGAGGAACGAAGTGACGTGGCAATCCAGCTTCAGCGGGCCTCACACACTGGATTGCCGCGCTGCGCTCGCAATGACGCCATTTGTGCAGGTCGGGAGGCAGCGCCGATGTATGCCCTCAGCAGGCTTATTGCGCCTGAAAACCGCTGGCCTTGATGATGCGGGCCCAGGTGGCGGTGTAGGCTTTTTCGCGGGCGCCCAGTTGCTGGGGCGTCATGTGGCCGACTGTGAGGCCCATGGCGCTCAGGTGGGCTTTCACATCGGATTGCGCCAGCACTTTGGCCACGGCTTCGGACGTGCGGTCGATCACGGCCTTGGGCGTGCCGGCGGGCGCGAAGATGCCGTAGTAGGGCAGGTCCTCAAAACCGCTCAGACCGAGTTCGGCAAAGGTGGGCACATCGGGCAAGAGGGCTTGGCGGTTCTTGCCCAGCAGGGCGACCATGCGCACTTTACCGGCCTTGTGGTTTTCGATGAAATCGGGCACCGAGGCCACGCCTGCAGCGATCTGGTTGCCCAGCATGTCGGCCATCATGGGGGCGCTGCCACGGTAGGGCGCAGCGGCCAGATCGAGCTTGTATTTCTCGCCGATCACCTTGACCAAAAATTCAGGCACCGAGGCGGGCGCTGGCACACCCACGGTGTCCTTGCCTTTGGTCTTGACCCAGGCGACGTATTCGTTGAAGGTCTTCGCGGGTGTGCCGCCCGAGACGGCCAAGCCGTTCACAAAGGTGGCAAAGCCGGCCACGGGTGTGAAGTCTTGCGCGGGGTTGAAGCCGGGGTTCTTGATCACTTGCGGCAGGATCGAGATGGTGTGGTCGTGCGACAAAAAGAGCACCGTGCCGTCGGCGGGTGCGGCCTTCAGGGCTTGCGCGGCGATCTGGCCACCGGCACCGGCCTTGTTTTCGACGATCACGTTGGCGCCCAGCGGCTCCTTGAGTTTGTCGGCCAGCAAACGGGCGATGGCATCGGTGCCCCCACCAGGAGGAAAGCCGACCATCAGCTTGATGGTGTCGGCCTGCGCCAGGGCGCTGAACATGAGGCTGCTGAGCGCCAGGGCTTGAACCAGGCGGCGACGTGCGGGCGAGAACAATGTCATGAAGGGCTCCGAGGGCCAAAGAAGATCTTCCGAATTTATCACTTGCGTTCGCCCGTCTGGCCGGTCGACACCAGTGGGGCGGTGCTTCCCAGGCCTGGGCATCTGGGTGCAATCGGTTTGTCTTGTGTTTCATGCCGGGCAAGGCTCGCTTTGAACATTGGCAATTCCACAATGGCGGATTGGTCCCCACAATCGTTGCAGAAGTTGAAAGACGGGTTTCACCGAGATGTCCATGACCGATTCACACCGCGCCCGCGCAAGCCAGGCCAAAGCCAAATCCACACCCAAACCCAAACCCCTGGCAGGGTTGCTGGTGGTGGCTTTGGAGCAAGCCGTTGCGGCGCCTTATTGCTCCAGTCGTTTGGCCGATGCAGGGGCCCGTGTGATCAAGATCGAGCGCCCGGAGGGTGACTTCGCGCGCGGCTATGACCGCCATGTGCACGGCGAGTCCACTTATTTTGTCTGGATCAACCGCGGCAAGGAGTCGGTGGCGTTGAACCTCAAGCAGCCCAAAGACCTGGTCGTGCTTGAACGCATGATCGCGGGTGCCGATGTGTTTTTGCAAAACCTGGCACCGGGTGCAGCGGCCCGATTGGGGCTGGGTTCGGCCAAGTTGCGCGAACGCCATCCGCGCCTGATCACCTGCGACATCAGCGGTTACGGCGAACACGGCACGCAGCAAGAGATGAAAGCCTACGATTTGCTGGTGCAGGCCGAGTCGGGTTTGATTGCGGTCAGTGGCGCACCGGGCGAGTGGGGTCGCATTGGTGTGTCGCTGTGCGACATCACCGCTGGCATGAATGCGCTGATCGGCATCCAGCAGGCTTTGCTGCAACGTGCCGTGACCGGCCAGGGCAGTGGGGTGCATGTGTCGCTGTTCGATTCAGCGGCAGAACTCATGAGCGTGCCGTATCTGCAGGCCCAGTACGGTGGGCGTGCCCCCGATCGTGTCGGGCTCAAACACCCATCCATCACGCCCTATGGTGTGTTCACCTGTGCCGATGGTCGTGAGCTGGTGATTTCGATCCAGAACGAACGTGAGTGGGCCGAGTTTTGCCGCCAGGTGCTCAGGCGCCCCGATCTGCTGCAAGACCCCCGCTGCGCCAACAATGCGTCACGCTGCGCCCACCGCACGTTTGTCGATGGTCTGGTGAGCGATGTCTTTGGCGGACTGGGCAGTGGTGAAGTCATCGACCGCCTGACGGCGGCCCAGACCGCGTACGGCAACGTCAATTCGGTGTATGACCTGATGCAACACCCGCAATTGCGCACGCGTGTCATGCCTGTGGGGCAGCAGCATGCCCGAGTGCCCGCACTGCCCTGGCAGGTGGCGTGGGAAGACGCCGACTATCCACCAGCGCCGCGAATCGACGAACACGGTGCCGCCTTGCGGGCCGAGTTTGCCACCGCCGACACCCCTGTCTTTTGAAACCCTTTTGATTTCTGAATGGAGAAACCCCTGTGAGCACCCCTCAAACCTACGTCAAACGCCTGGGCATCTTGCGATGCAAGGACGGCATGAGCCACCAGGAATTCACCGAGCACTGGCTCAAGCGTCACGCGGCCTTGTGCCTCAAGTTGCCGGGCCTGCGCCGTTATTCGGTCAACCTGGTGGACCGTGCGCGTTTTCCGCATTTCGACTACGACGGTTTTTCCGAACTGTGGTTTGACTCCGAGGAGGCCTTGGTGAGTTCGCTGTCCAGCCCCGAAGGCAAGACCTTGCTGGCCGATTTGCCAAACTTCGCCAAGGATGTCTCGCCCATCATCTCGGTCGAGCACCAGATGCTCTGGCCTTGAAGGGGTGAACATGAAATCCTTGCAAAACAAAATTGCCATCGTGACCGGCGGCGGCGCTGGTTTTGGTGAAGGCATTGCCCGTCTGTTCGTGGAACAAGGCGCGCGCGTGCTGATCGCCGATCTGGACTTCGAACGTGCCCAGGCCGTGGCCGCCAGCCTTGGCGCAGCAGCCCATGCCGTCCAGTGCGATGTCTCGCGTGCCCAGGATGTGCAAGCGGCCGTCGATGCCTGTGTGCAGCAGTTCGGTGCGCCCCAGATTGTGGTCAACAACGCAGGCACCACACACCGCAACCAGCCCATGCTCGACGTGGACGAAGCCACCTTTGACCGCGTCTTCAATGTCAACGTCAAGTCGATCTACCACATGAGCCGTGCGGTGGTGCCCCTCTTGCGTGAGCAAAAGCAGGGCTCGATCATCAACATTGGCTCGACTGCTGGCTTGCGCCCACGGCCCGGTTTGACCTGGTACAACGCCTCCAAGGGCGCGGTCAATTTGTTGTCGAAGTCGATGGCCGCTGAATTGGGGCCCGACGGTATTCGTGTCAATGCCATCTGCCCAGTGATGGGCGCGACCGGTTTGATCGAACAGTTCCTGGGCACAGCCGACACCCCCGAAGCGCGTGCGCGCATCACCGCAGGCATTCCGCTGGGCCGCATGTCGACGCCCAACGATGTGGCGCAAGCGGCCTTGTACCTGGCCAGCGATGCCTCGGCCTTCATCACCGGTGTCGAATTGCCGGTGGACGGTGGTCGCACCATTTGATGGTTTGCCCGAAAGTCCACCATGTCGGCGCTTGAGCGGCTGGCACTGTACGGTTGTGACGAGCCTTTGCCGCAGCGCTTGACGCTGCGTGCCGGGCCGCTGTCGTTCGAGCTGGTGGGTGGGCGTTTCGGGCCGGTGCATGCCCATGGCCATGAGGTCTGGCATGGGCTGGCTTTTTTGTTCAGGGATGTTGGCTGGGGCACGCCCGAACCGGTGTTCGAGGTATTGAGCCACGACATCGAAGGTGAAGGCTTTGTGCTGCGCTTGCGCGGTCACATTCTCTGTGCGCCAGAGGATGTTGTGGGCCAGCCTGCCGAAGGGGCCTGCATTGGGCTCGACCTGCAGGTTCGGGGCGATGCCGATGGCCGCTTGCATGGGGTGGCCCAGGCGACGCCGAGCCACGACCTGTTGAGCAACCGATGCGGTTGGGTGTTGATGCACCCGATGTCGGCAGCAGGTTGCGCTGTGGAAGTGCTGCATGTGGACGGTCGGATCAGTCGGTCCAGCTTGCCGCAAGAAGTGCCTGCCTGGCCGCCTTTCATGGCGGTGCGCAGCTTGCGTCACGAATACGCGCCAGGGCATTGGGCTGAGGCCCATTTGCCCGGCGAAGATTACGAATTGGAAGACCAGCGCAACAACGCGGATGCATCTTTCAAGACCTACAGCCGCTCCAACAGCATGCCCAGGCCCTATGTGCTGCGGCAAGGCCAGTCCTGGACGCGTGAGCTGCATTTGCGTTTGCTGGGGCAGCCGCCTGAGGTGGCGCCTTCTGTGGCCATGCCAAATTTGCGTTGGCCGTTGAAGCAGGATGCAGCGCCCGCCATGCGTTTGGGTCTGGCCATCACGCCCGACATGACGCGCAGTCCTGAGGCCTGGATCTTGGACGTATTGGCGCAGTGGCGTCCGGCATTCTTGCACCTCACGCTGTGGCCCGGCACACTCAGCGATGCCGTTGATGGGCCGGGCGTGCGCAGCTTGTTGCAAGCCGCCGGTGCTGCGCTGAGGCTGGATCTGTGCGGCCCTGAGGGGCTCGGCGACGGCGGTCCAGCAGACATTTCGTGCCGTGCGCTTGCACAGCAGCTGGCGCGGGTCGGTGTGGTGCCCGCTTCGGTGGCGGCTTTGCCCTGTGGCGCGCAGGCGACCCGCTTTTTGCGACAGCTTTTCCCGGCTTCGGCGATTGGTGGGGGCACGCCACATTTCTTTGCACAACTGAACCGGCTTGAAGTCAGTGGGGGTGAGGATTTCATGGGCTTCACGGTCTGCCCCATCGTGCATGGTGCCGATGACGAAGCCGTGATGAACGGGCTGCAAAGCCTGCCCTCGATGCTGGAGACGGCGCGAAGCAGGCATCCTGGACGCGACTGGCATCTGGGCCCCAGCCGCTTGTCGGCACGTGCAAGCCCCTTGGGGCGTCAGCCGTGCAGCGATGGTCAAAAGCGCATGGCCTTGGCGTCCCGTGATCCGCGCAGTCGCGGCCTGTTCGGTGCGGCCTGGTTGCTGGGTCATCTGGCCGCGGCCGCTCAAGCCCGCGTGCAGGCGGTGACCCTGCCGGCCTTGGTTGGTGAGGATGGCTTGTGGTGGCAGGCCGGTGATGCCTGGCAGATGACGCCTTCGGCGGTTTTGTTGGCCGTTTGTTTGCGCTGGCACACCCTGCAGAATGTGCTGCTGCATGCGGAGGGTGGTCTGCGTACATCCACACCGAGGTGGCCATTGGCCGCCATCACAGGCCACAATGGGCGAGGTTGGCAAATTCTGCTGGCCAACCTCGGTGCACAAGCGCAAACCTTGCGCTGGTCACATGGCCGCCCATTTTCGAAATGGGCATGCCTTGACGCCGAGTCCTGGTTGCAATACCTCGACTCGCCCACAAGCAGTCCCTGGCGTGAGTTGGGTGACTGTCCCGTTGATCTGGCCCTCCCGCCTTATGGTTTGGTCCGGATTGACCTCCACCCTTTACACGGAGGCTGAAGATGCTCCCTGATATCGATTCTCTGGCCTTGTTTGTGCGTGCTGCCGAACTGCGCAGCCTGACCAAGGCAGCAGAGGCTTCGCATATCGGTTTGGCGGCGGCCAGCCGCCGCATGGCTTTGCTGGAACACCGCTTTCGCACCACTTTGCTCGAGCGCTCTTCACGCGGTGTGGAGATGACCGCCGCCGGGGCATCCTTGCTGCCGCATGCACGCGCTTTGCTGGTCGAACTCAACCAGATGCAGGCTGAAATGCGTGACCATGCCAACGGCCGCAAAGGCGCCTTGCGCCTGCTGGCCAATACTTCGGTGATCACCGACACCTTGCCCAACGATCTGGCTGCGTTCGCCCACCACAACCCGGATGTGAAAGTGATCATGCAAGAACGCTGGAGCGAGGAAATTGTGAGTGGATTGCAATCCGCTGAAGCCGATGTGGGCATCGTGGTCGAAGGCACCTCGGTTGAGGGTCTGGAGACCCGCCCATATTGCCAGGATCGCCTGGCGGTGGTGATGCCCCACAACCATGCGCTGGCCGCTTTTGATACGCTGAGTTTCAATGATGTGCTGGACGATGAATTGATCACCCTGGAGGGCGGCTCGTCCATGACCCGGCTGCTGGCTTCACAGGCCGTCATTGCCCAGAGGACTTTGCAGCTGCGCATTCAGGTGCGCAGTTTCGAAGCCATTTGCCACATGGTCGAGGCGGGGCTGGGGCTGGGGCTGTTGCCGGAGCAGGCCGCACGTGTGCTGGCCAAAGGGCTGGACTTGACAGTGCGTCCTTTCAGTGACCCTTGGGCCGAGCGCCGCATGCTGCTGTGTGTGCGCAAAGACCGAGCGGGCATGCCGTCTGTGGCCAAGCTGCTGGATTTTTTGTGTGATCGAGGACATTTGCCCGAGACCGATGGGGCAGCACAAGGGAGTGCATCATGAGTCTTCAACCTTTGCAGGGCCTGTTGGTGGTATCGCTGGAGCATGCCGTTGCCGCGCCTTATTGTTCAAGCCGTCTGGCCCATGCTGGGGCTCGCGTCATCAAGGTCGAGCGGCCCGAAGGCGATTTCGCACGCGACTACGACCGTGAGGTGTACGGCGAGTCTTCGTATTTTGTCTGGATCAACCAGGGCAAGGAGTCGGTGGCGCTGGATTTGAGGCAGGAGGCCGACCATGCGCAGATGCAGGCCTTGCTGGCGCAGGCGGATGTGTTTGTTCAGAACCTGGCGCCCGGTGCGGCCGAGCGATTGGGGCTGGGCTCGGCCAGCTTGCGCGAGCGCTTTCCGCGCATGATCACCTGTGACATCACGGGCTATGGTGAGATCGGACCGATGCAAGACCTCAAGGCCTATGACCTGCTGGTACAGGCCGAAAGCGGCTTGGTCTCGGTCAACGGTGCGCCCGGACCCTGGGGCCGCATTGGCGTGTCGATCTGTGACATTGCCGCAGGCATGAATGCGGCACAGGGCATCCTGGAGGCGCTGTTCTTGCGTGAGCGCACGGGCCAGGGCAGTGCCTTGCATGTGTCCTTGTTCGATTCAGCGGCAGAGCTCATGGCTGTGCCTTATTTGCAGGCACGCTATGGCCGGGCCGCACCTCAGCGCGGTGGCCTCAAGCACCCCAGCATTGCCGCTTACGGCGCCTTCACCTGCCGGGATGGTCATGAAGTCGTTTTGGCCGTGCAAAACGACCGTGAATGGCAGGCCTTTTGTCAGCATGTGTTGCTGCAGCCTGAGCTGGCGCATGATGTGCGCTTTGCCAGCAGTGCAGCAAGAGGCCTTCACCGTGACCAAATCGAAGACATGATTCAGGCGGTGATCGGCGGCCTGACCGGTGGCGAAGTGGCTGATCGTTTGACCGAGGCGCAAACGCCTTTCGGCTCCATCAATTCGGTGCTGGACTTGATACACCATCCTCAATTGCGCACGCGCCAAATTCAGGTGCGCGGCCGGACCGTCGAGGTGCCAGCGCCTGCGTGCATGACCCCTTGGCAAGATGATGGGGCCAAGCTGAGCAGCGCCCCTGCTGTCAATGAGCATGGTGTGTTGCCGGGCTTGAGCTGAAAAAAAGCACCCTACAAACCAAGAAAGGCTTGTGGGGTGCTGACGCTGCCCAACAGGGCAGAGCAGGTGTGCGAGCGTGTCAGCCGGGCAGCATGCCGTCGATGACCACCATGCGGGAGTTGGCCGACAGCTGACGCAAACGTCTGGCCGGTGCGTATTCGGGTGAATTCAGCCAGGCGTGCGCCTGAGCCACACTCGGGAATTCGAGCATGACCAGGCGCTTGGGCTGCCAGTCGCCCTCCAGGGGCGAGACTTCACCGCCACGGGCCAGGAACCGTCCGCCATAGGCCGCCACGGTGGGGGGCGACAGGCGTTTGTATTCCTCGAACCGCAGCGGGTCCGTGATCTCCATGTCATTGATGACGTAGGCGGGCACGGGCATGTCCTCTCAAGCAGCCTTTTGCAAGGCAGCAGGTTGTTGACGGATTTCGATGCCCAGTTCTTTTTCGCGGATGAACATCAGTGCAGCGGTGTCGCGGTCGCCCAGACCCATGGCGATGGCGCGGTCCATGGTGGCTTGCGCGCCACGGCCCACCGAGGCCGTAAACCCCATTTGCTCGGCGGCTTCGCAGGCCAGCCGCACGTCTTTGCAAGCCAGGCGAATGGCAAAGCCGGGGCTGTCGTCGCCGACAAAGGCCTTCTTGGGCATGGCCACGGCAAACTGCTGGTTCCAGGCCATGGTGGTGCGCATGACTTCTTGCATCAGCTCCAGCGTCAGGCCGTTTTTGACGCCGATGGCCAGGGCCTCGGTGTTGGCGACCATGATGGTGGTGGCCAACAGGTTGTTGGTCATTTTCATCGCGTGGCCGGTGCCCGGGCCGCCGCAGTAATAGGTGTCGGTGCCCATGCAGTTGAGCACGGGGGTGGCGCGCTCAATGGCGGGCTGGTTGCCGCCAACCATCAAGGTCAGTGTGCCGGTCACAGCGTGTTCGCTGGTTTTGCCCACGGGCGAGTCCACCAGCTCCATGCCGCGTGCGCGCAGCGCATCACCCACGCGGCGCGATGTGGCCGGATCGATGGTGCTCATCTCGATGACGATGCCGCCTGCAGGCAGACCTTCGACCAAGCCATCGGCGCCCAGCACGACTTGCTCGACGTGCTGCGGTTCGGGCAGCATGGTGACCACGATCTCGCTGGCTGCGCCCACTTCACGGGCGGTGGCCGCCGAGCGTGCACCGGCTTTGACCAGCCGCGCGATGGCTTCGGGGCTGCGGTCGAACACGGTGAGTTCGTGGCCGTGTTTGAGGATGTTCAGGGCCATGGGCGCGCCCATGACACCCAATCCGATGAATCCGACTTTCATGTGGTATCTCCTGTCGTGGTTTTAAAAAATTTCAGCTGCGATCGGACCATTTGTCCATTTCCCAGACCGGGCGGCCACGCAAATCGGCCACATCGGTGCGGGTGAATTCAGCGTTGCCTGGCTTGGCACCCAGACGCTCATAGGCCTGGCGGATCAGCGGGGCAGAGCGCGAGAAAGCGTCTTTGACCTGTGACCACTGCAAGGGCTTGTCAATGACCTTGTTGCCAGCCATGAACTTGGAGGTTTCCAGCACAGCGCGGGCATCGTTTTCGGTGGGCCAAGACCAGCCACGCGAGAACAAGACATCGTCCTTGACGACCTTGGCGCCTTGCGCGGCGTCGAGCTTCCAGTAGTCCTTGACCAGTTGCGACACCGCGCCAGCGTCCATGGCGGTCAGCGCGGCCACAGCCTCTTGCTGGGCCATGAGGAAGGCCACCACCACTTGCGGGTGCTGGTCGATCAGACCATTGCGACCGATCCAGAACGAGCGGTGCAGGTAGTAGCCGTCGGGGAAGAAGGGCGACTTCTTCACACTGGCCAGCATGTGGCCTGCGCCTTTGCCGGCGGGGCCGTCATAGTGCTCTTCGGTGAAGCCAAAAGAGTTGGCAATCGCGACCGTGCCGCTGGCCTGCGCAGCCAGGTAGGCCGGGTAGATCGTGCAGGTGGCGTCCACACCAGTAGGCACCGAAGCGGCTTGCGCGTGGGTGGGCATGTTGACGAACTTGATGCCGGTGTCCTTGATGTCTTGCACGCCAAGCTCGAACATCAGCATCTGGAACAGCGCGCTTTGCGGGTCACCGCCGAGCGACACGCCCACGGTCTTGCCACGCAGGTCCTGCAGGTTGCGAATCGGTGAGCCCTTGCGAGTGGTGATCAGGAAGCGCAGGTGGCCTTCGCCCACGCACAGCAGGCTGATCGGCAGGCCGCTGGAAATCCCACGCGTGATGGGCGTGTTGCCCCACATGCCGATGTCCAGGTTGTTGCCCACCATGGCTTCCACCATGGGCAATGCGGTCGGGTACTCGCGCCAGTCGATGGTCAGGTCGTAGCCGAATTCGGCCGCACGCTTTTCCATCAGCTTGTTGTTGATCATGTACTGGCTCATGGGCGAATTGCCCGCAGCCCATGGGATGCGTCCGATGGACACTTTGAGTGCGCGGCGTGCGTTTTGCGCGCGTACAAAGGCCGGTGCAACGGACAGGCCTGCGGCGGCAGCGCCACCGATGAGCAGGCCACGGCGGGAAGTGGGAAATTGAGGTGTGTTCATGCTTGTCTCCTGGGTTGTTGTGATGGATGGACCACTCAAGCGGTGGCTTCTTCGGTGGGTTGGGCAAAGGATTCGTCACCGCCGATGGCGCGGTAGGCTTCATCGCGAATGAGCGACCAGATCTGTTCGACCAGCACGCCAAAGCGCGGATGCGTGCGAGCGGTGCCTGCACGGGGGCGAGGCAGGTCGATGGTGACCACTTCACGCACGCGGCCTGGGTGGCTGCTCATGACCACCACGCGGTCGGCCAACAGCACCGCTTCTTCGATGTCGTGGGTGATGAAGACGGCGGTCTTGCGTTCGGTGACCGGTGAGGTCTCGCCCCAGATGCGCAGCAGCTCGGCTTGCAGGATCAGGCGCGTCTGCGCGTCCAGTGCGCCCAGCGGTTCGTCGAGCAACAGGATGTCCGGACCGTTGGCCAACAGACGGGCCAGCGCCACGCGTTGACGCATGCCGCCCGAGAGCTGGTGCGGGTATTTGTGCTCCGAGCCGCGCAGGCCCACCAGTTCGATGAAGTGGGCAATGCGCTGGTTGCGTTGCGCTTTGTTGAGGTTTTCGCCGGGGGTGCCGTGGCGCAGGCCAAAGCCCACGTTGTCTTCCACCGTTTGCCAGGGCATGAGGGCGTAGTCCTGGAACATCACGCCGCGGTCTGCGCCAGGGCCACGAATGGCTTGTCCGTCTTTTTCGATGAGGCCGCCCGTGGGCACGTCCAGGCCAGCGATCATGTTGAGCACCGTCGATTTGCCGCAACCCGAAGGTCCGACGATGCAGATGAATTCACCGGTCTGGATGTCGAGGCTCATTTCGGCCACGGCCAGCGTGCTCAGGCCGGTACGTGGTGCCACGAAACTTTTGGTCACGCCAGTCAGGCGCAGCTTGGGGGAGGGGGCGTTGTCGCTCATGGTCATGGTCTCCAGGGAATCAGGCGCTTTTCGATCACACGGAACAGCTGGTCGATCAGCAGGGCAACCACACCGACAACCGCCATGCAGACGACGATCGCGTTGAGGTCAATGTTGTAGGCGTAGAAAACAAACATCATCTGGCCGATGCCCCCCGAGCCGCCACCGCCCGACTTGGCACCGACAGCCAGTTCGGCGGCGATGATGGCGGTCCAGGCCACCCCCATGGCCAGGCGTGTGCCCAGCAAGATGGCGGGCAGTGCACCGGGCAACACCACCCGCGTGAGGATGGTCGCGCGCGAGATGCCCATGGTGCGCGCGGCCAGCACGAGCTTGCGGTCCACACGGCTGACGCCGTGAACGGTGTTGATGAGGACCGGGAAGAAAGAGGCGTAGGCGACGATGGCCAGCGCCGTCGGTGTCCCCGTGCCCAACCAGAGGATGGCGATTGGCAAGATGGCCATGGGGGCGATCGGGCGAAAGCTCTCGATGATCGGGTCCAGGTTCTCACGCATGGCGGGGCTGGAGCCCATCAGCAGGCCCAGTGCAATGCCCAGCACCGAGGCCAGCGCAAAACCCAGAACCACACGACCGAGGCTTTGCACTGTGGCGGACAGCAAGGAGCCTGCACTCAGCAAGTCAGCCAGGGTTTGCAGCACTTTCAGTGGGGCTGGTGCAGGGCTGCCGGCAGGCAATGTGCTGGCCCAGATTTGCCACACCACGATCAGCAGCACGGGCAAGGTGAGGTTGCGCACCAGCACCGATGCCCGGTTGTCGAAGGTCTTGTTTTTCATGATGAGGCTCCTGTGCCTTCGGCCCATGGGGTCAGTCGGCGCTGCAGTTTGCGCAGACCCAAGTCACACACATAACCGACCACACCGATGGCCAAAATGAAGGCAAACACCTTGGGGGTCATCAGCATTTGACGGTACCACTCGATGGCAAAGCCCAGCCCGCTGGGCGAGCCGATCAATTCCGCCGCCACAATTGCCGCCCAGCTGGCGGCAAAGGCCAGGCGAATGCCCACCATCACGGTGGGCAGCGCCGAGGGCACCAGCACATGAATCAACAATGGCCAGCGGCCTATGCCCATGGTGCGTGCCGCAGCCAGCAAGCGGGCATCGGTTTGTCGCACGCCAGCGACCGTGTTGAGCAAGATGGGGAAAAAGCCGACGTAGAACATGATGAATACCGGCAGTGTGTCGCCCACGCCGAAGATGAACAGCGCTAGCGGCAACCAGGCGATGCCTGAAATGGGACGCAGCATTTCGACCAAGGGATCGATGTACTGCTCGACACGTTGTGAAAGCCCCATCAGGAAGCCCAAAGGCACGGCCACCGCGATCGACAACGAGAGCGCCAGCAGCATGCGCAAGGTGCTGACCGAAGCGTGTTCGGCGATCTCGCCTTCGCGCAGCAGACCCCACAAGGCTTCGAACACCTTGAGAGGCGAAGGCAGTTGCAGCGGGTTGCCGTTCCACCAATGGAGCAGCCACCACAGCAGGAAAAACACAGCAAAGGACCGCAGCGAGACCCACAGCGTGCGGTAGGCCGACAGCCCTGGACGCCGGGTGGGGCTTGGGGTTTTGACTGTGCCTGCAGGCACAGGGTTCGATACCGTCATGGTGACTCCCATGCCAGTCCTTCAGCGGGTAACGGCCAGGAAGCCGCCATCCACATAAAGGGTCTGACCGTTGATGTAAGCGCCAGCGCCGGAGGCCAACAAGAGTGCCGCACCGCAGAGGTCTTCGGGTTGACCCCAGCGGCGGGCGGGTGTCCAGCCGGACACAAAGGCGTTGAACTCGGGGTCCTTGGCTTGGCTGAACTCGGTGTGCGTGTAGCCGGGCGCCAGCGCATTGACGGTCACGCCTGTACCTGCCAGGTCAGCGGCCATGGCGCGTGTCAATGCCGACACACCGCCTTTGGCCACCACATAAGGCACCAGGTTCGGGCGTGCCACGTGGTTCATGATCGAGCTCAGGTGCACGATGCGGCCGCTGCCCTGGGCCACCATCAGCTTGGCCGCATGCTGGGCCATCAGGAAGCAGGCGGTCAGGTCCGTGTCCAGCACTTTTTGCCATTCTTCGCGCTTGAGCTGCAAAAACGGCGTGCGCACAATGACGCCAGCGTTGTTGATCAGCACATCCAGACGACCATGGCGCTCGATGACCTGCGCAAAGGCTTGGGCAATCTCGTCTTCCTTGGTGACGTCAAAGGCGAGCGAGTCAACGTCCATGCCGCTGTTGCGCCATTGCACAGCCAATTCATGGATGCGTGGGTTCAGGTCGCAGACCACCAGCTTGGCGCCCGCTGCGGCAAAGCCCCGTGCCAGCGCGCCGCCAATGCCACCGGCGGCGCCGGTGATCAGGACCACTTGGCCTTGCAGGGAGAAAAGTTGTTGGGGTGCCAAGTCCGCAAAAGCGTTGGGTTTGGCAGCTGCCGGTATGGAAGCGGTCATGTTTGTCTCATCCTTGTCGTGTCATGGGGTTGGATGCTAGGCGCCGGTGGGGCGGACTGGAATTGGAACTTGGGCAATGCACACTTCACCCAAACGCAAGGCTTGGCATTGCGTTTGGGTAAAGACCAGTTTGCCGCAAATTTGATTCCCTGGCAGGACGGTGCCTCCTAGCATCGAGCGCATGAACCACATCACGGCCTCACCCACGCTAGACACCCCGCACGCCCTCCAGCGTGTGGGCACACAGACCGACATCCTGGGCGAATGCCCGCTTTGGGACGACACCGCGCAGTGCCTGTACTGGGTGGACATCCGCTTGCCAGCCATCCGCCGCCTGTGTCACGCCACGGGCGAAGTGAACACCTGGCCCATGCCCGAGCTGGTCGGCTCGATCGCATTGGTGGATGACGGTCGCCTGCTGGTGGCCTTGCCCAGTCAGATTGCCTTGTTTGACCCCGCCAAGGGCGCACTCAGTGCTTTTGTGCCGAGCTTGCCGATGCCTGAGGGTCATCGATTCAACGATGGCCGTTGCGATGCGCGTGGGCGCTTTTGGGTGGGCAGCATGCACAACATCACGCGCGCACCCGAAGGGACGCTGTTTTGTCTGGAGGGCGCGGGGCCGCTCAAGGCGGTGCGGCAGGGCATCTGCATTCCGAACAGCCTGGCCTTCAGCCCCAGTGGTGACACCTTGTATTTCGCCGACTCGCTGCACTACCGCATCTATGCCCATCCCTATGCACCCGAGTCTGGGCGCATGGGCGAGGCGCAGGTGTTTGCCGAAAGTGCGCCACCGGCCTTTCCCGATGGTTCGGCGGTGGATGCCGAAGGCTTTGTCTGGAACGCCGAGTTCAATGGCGGACGCTTGTTGCGTTATGCGCCTGACGGCAGCATCGACAGGGTGATCGCCTTGCCGGTTGACCGTCCCACTTGCTGCGCATTTGGCGGCCCCGATCTGGACATTCTGTTCATCACCAGCACCTCGCAAAACATGACTGAAGCTGAGCGCCAGGCCCACCCAATGGCGGGTGCCTTGATGGCGATCCACCCCGGTGTGCGTGGATTGCCCGAGCCGCGTTTTGCTCTCAACGGTCCTCGTACCGAATAAACCTTTTCACCGAAAGCAATTGACCATGACCACCCTGTCCTTTACCTTGGCTTCGATCGAAGCCTTTTGCATCCGTGTGCCCGTCAAGACGCCCATCAAAGTGGCTTTTGGCACCTTCCGTGACCGCCCCATGGTGCTGCTGCGCGTGGTGGACACCGAGGGTGTCGAAGGCTGGGGCGAAGTCTGGGCCAACTGGCCCGCCAGCGGTGCCGAGCACCGCGCACGCCTGGCCATCGACCTGGGGGAGCGCGTGGTGGGCAGGCGCTTTGAATCGCCCGAAGCCATGTTCCTGCAGCTCAGCCGTGAGCTGGAAGTGCTGGTGCTGCAAACATTGGAGGTCGGCCCGATCGCCCAGGTGATCGCCGGTCTGGACATTGCCTGCTGGGATCTGGTGGCACGGCGTGCGGGCAAGCCTTTGCACCGGATGCTCAGTGACCGCGAGGTCAGCCGTGTACCGGTGTATGTCACGGGCATCAACCCCGATCAACCTGAAGTCTTTGCCGCAGCACGCCAGGCCGAAGGCTTCCAAGCCTTCAAGCTCAAGACGGGTTTCGGACACGACAAGGACGTGCGGAATCTGCAGGCCATGCGCGAGGTGCTGGGCCCGGATGCCGTGCTGACCTGCGACTCCAACCAGAACCTGGACTTGCCGTCTGCGGTGGCGTTTGCGCAGGCGATTGCGCCTTTGAACCTGAGCTGGTTTGAAGAGCCCTTGCGGGTGGATGCGCCCGAGGCCGACTGGCAAGCGCTGGCCCGTGCCAGCAGCACGCCGCTGGCGGGTGGCGAAAATTTCCACGGCCTGCAATTCGATCAGGCATTGGTCAGCCCTGTCTTGCAGGTGATTCAGCCTGACATCACCAAATGGGGTGGCATCAGTGGCAACGCTTCGGTGGCGCGCCGTGCCGTGGCGGCAGGCAAGCGTTACTGTCCGCACTATTTTGGTGGCGGTGTTTCATTGCTGGCTTCGCTGCAGGTGCTGGCGGCGGTGGGCGGCGAAGGCCTGCTCGAATTTGACGCCCACCCCAACCTGGGCCGCGAAGCCGTGGTGGGTGATTTGCTGCCGGTCAGCGATGGCAGTGTGCCCGTGCCCACTGGACCTGGCTTGGGCGCCGTACCCGATCTGGTCCGACTGGCGGGCCATCAAACCTGGACTGGAAGGATTCAAGCATGAACAGCCCTCACACCTTGTTGACGTGGCCAGGCGGTGTTGCTGATGTGCGCATCGGCTTCATCGGCGCTGGTCGCTTGGGTCAGGCATTGGCCTGGAGTTTGGCGCGGGCAGGTTTGAAGGTGGTGGCGGTCAGCAGCATGCTCGAAGAACATGCCCGTGCGCTGGCCGAGCCTCTAGAGGCTTGCGTGTGCATGGAACCCCAGTCGGTGGTGGACGCTTGTGATCTGGTTTTTGTGACCACGCCCGACAGCGTCATTGGTGCCACATGCGACAGCTTGACCTGGCATCCGGGGCAGGCCGTGGTGCATTGCAGCGGCGTGACCGATGTGGGCGTGTTGACGCATGCGCTGGCGCAAGGCGCCAGCATCGGCGGCTTTCACCCGATGCAGACCTTTGGCGATCCCCATGCGGCTGCGCAGTCATTGCCTGGTTGCACCATCACGGTCGAGGCTGGGCACGCTGAGTTGATGCAACTCTTGCTGGCCCTGGTCGAGCGGCTCCATTGCGTGCCCAACCGCTTGCCCGCAGGCATGCGTGGGCGCTACCACGCCGCAGCGGGCTACACCTCGCAGTTCATCAATGCCCTGTTCGATCAGGCCGTCCGCCTGTGGCAAACCTGGGGCGCGACCGAGGAGGAAGCACTGCGGGCCTTGCTGCCATTGGCGCAGGGCACACTCAGCGCCATCCAGACGGCCGGTGTGGCGCGTGGCATGCCCGGCCCGGTCTCTCGTGGCGATCTGTCATCCATCGAAAAGCACTTGAGCGCGATCAAACCCATGGGCCCCGAGATGCTCGACTTTTACAGAACACTGTGCGCCGTCACGGTGCCATTGGCCCGTCAGGCGGGCGGCATCGACGAGGCGCAGGCACAAAAATTCATCGATTTGCTCAAGGCCTGAACTCCCTGTTTTCTTCAATTTATCCATGACGCATTCCTCATCACTCGCTTGCGCCCGTTCCTTTTTGTTTGTGCCGGGCAACCGACCCGAGCGTTTCCTCAAAGCCATCGACAGCGGTGCTGACGTGGTGATTGTCGATTTGGAAGACAGCGTGCCTTTGCAAGGTAAGGACGCCGCCCGCGCAGGCGTGTGCCAGGCCTTGCCCACGCTGCCCGCCAGCGCCTGCGTGGTGGTGCGCATCAACAGCCCCGATACCGACATTGGGTTGCAAGATGCGCAAGCGCTGGCCGCTTATCCCCAGCTGGCAGGTTTGATGGTGCCCAAGTGCGAGTCGGCCCAGATGCTGCAGACCGTGTCCACGCTGCTGCCGGGTCTGCCCCTGTTGCCGATCATCGAAAGCGCGGCCGGTTATCTGGCTTTGCCGCAGATCGCTTTGGCCTCCAATGTGTCGCGCTTGGTGGTCGGCCACATTGACTTTTTGGCCGACACCGGCATGGTTTGTTCCCCTGATCAGCGCGAGCTCGACACGCTGCGTTTTCAGGTGGCTATGTGTACCCGCGCTGGCCAGTTGGCGGCGGCCATCGACGGTGTGACCGTGTCGGTGGATGACGAGGCCGTCCTGCAGGCCGACACCGAGCGTGCTGTGCGTTTTGGCATGGGCGGCAAGTTGTGCATTCACCCCCGTCAGGTGCAGGGGGTGCATGCCGCATTCAGGCCTTCGGCTGCCGAGCAAGATTGGGCGCAACGCGTGCTTGCTGTCATGGCCGCTTCGCTGGGGGCCGCCGTGCAGCTCGATGGCAAGATGATCGATGCCCCGGTGTTGCTGCAGGCGCAGCGCATTCTTGCCCGCGTGCGCTGACAACTGGGCTGAAAAAATCGGGGCCTGTGACGCGTCATCGCTGACGGTGTCACAGGTCCCCTTGGGGACCCGAGGGCAAACCTGGGTTTAACCGTGGTAGTGCACCAAGGTCTTGGTGGTGCTGACTTCTTCGAGCGCGAGGAAGCCCTTTTCACGGCCGTGGCCGCTGCGCTTGGTGCCACCGAAAGGCAATTCCACGCCGCCGCCTGCGCCGTAGCAGTTCATGAAGACTTGGCCGGCTTTCACCGACTTGGCCACGCGGTGCAAACGCCCTGCGTTCTCGGTCCACACAGCGGCCAGTAGGCCGTATTCGGTGCCGTTGGCCAGCGCGATGGCGTCTGCTTCGTCTTCGAAAGGCATGGCGGCCAGCACCGGGCCAAACACTTCTTCGCAGGCCAGTGCGGCGGTGCGTGGCACGGGGCCAAACAAGGTGGGTTTGACAAAGTGGCCGGTGGCAGGCGCATCGGCCGCGATCTGACCTTCGGCCAGGACTGGGATGCCTTGCTCGCGTGCTTGGTCGATGTAGCGCTGTACGCGTTGGTGCTGGGCCGGGTTCATGACCGGGCCGCAGTCCAGATCCATCTCGGGCGTGCCCACACGCACCTTGGCAAAGGCTTCGGCCACCTTCGCTACAAAGCTGTCGTAGATGGAACGCTGCACCAGCAGGCGGCTGCCGGCGGTGCAGGTTTGGCCGGCGTTTTGCACGATGGCGCGCACGATGATGGGCACGGCACGCTCGACGTCCACATCGTCGAACACGATCTGGGGTGATTTGCCGCCGAGCTCGAGCACGCATTTGACGGCATTCTTGGCTGCAGCTTGCTGGATCAGTGTGCCGACTTCGTTGGAGCCGGTGAAGGAGATGAAGTCAATGCCAGGGTGACCCGACAAAGCGGCCCCCACCTCTTCGCCCAGACCGGTCACAATGTTGAGTGCCCCAGCAGGCAGTCCTGCTTCGAGCGCCAGCTCGGCAAAGCGGATGGCCGACAGGCTGGTGTCTTCGGCTGGCTTGAGCACCGTGCCGTTGCCCATGGCCAAGGCGGGTGCCAAGGTGCGACCCAGCATCTGAGCCGGGTAGTTCCAGGGGATGATGTGGGCCGTCACGCCCAGCGGCTCGCGCAGCAGGCTGACCTGGTGGCCGTTGAGGAAGGGGATGGTCTCACCGTGCAGCTTGTCGGCGCCACCAGCGTAAAACTCGAAATAGCGCGCCAGCACCTTGATGTCGTTGCGCGCAGTGGTCATCGGCTTGCCGGTGTCCTTGGCTTCGATCTGTGCCAGCTCTTCTTCGTGGTCGAGCACTTTTTGCGCAATGCGCATCATGATGCGGCCACGTTCGCTGGCATTGAGCTGACCCCAGGCGCCCGTCAGCGAGGTGCGCGCGGCCTGCACCGCGCGATCGACATCCTGGGCTGTGCCACGCGGGATCTCGTCAAAGGCCCGGCCATCGCTGGGCGATACAACACTCAGGGTGCGACCATCGCTGGCGCTGACCCACTGGTCTCCAATCAACATGTTCTTCATAAGTTTTCCTAGTTGGTTCAGATCAATACACGATGGGTTGACTATAGGCAGCGTTGCGCGGCAGGGGAATTGGAAAGTGGGCAACGGCGCGTTGCATCCTCTGCAAGTCAAAGCCGGGCTATATCGATAAAATCCCTTCATGCTCCCAGACATCGACTCACTGGCGCTGTTCGTCAAAGCGGCCGAATTGCGTAACCTGACGCGCGCTGCCGAGGCTTGCTTCATCACGGTGCCTGCGGCCAGTCGCCGTCTGTCGCTGCTGGAGCATCAGTTCAAAGCCCAGTTGTTCGAGCGCCACTCCCGCGGCTTGCAGCTCACGCCCGCAGGTGATCACTTGCTCAAGCATGCGCGCGAGGTCATTGCAGACGTCATCCACATGCGCGCTGAGATGCTCAACTACGCATCGGGACGCAATGCGGTATTGCGCATCTTGGGCAACACCTCAGCCATGGCCCAGTTTCTGCCATCGGACGTGGCGCAGTTCCAGAACCTGCATGAAAACGTGCGCATCGTGCTTGAAGAATCTTGGAGCGACGAGGTGGTTCGGCGCGTCCGCTCGGGCGAGGCCGATTTGGGCGTGGTGGTGGAGGGGGGCGACACCGAAGGCCTGTGGTGCCAGCCTTACCGCAGCGATCAGCTGGCTGCCGTCTTGCGCAAGGATGACCCGCTGGGGGGCCAGGCCGTGCAGTTTGCGGACTTGATCGAGCGTGACCTGGTAGGGCTGGAGGCGGGCAGCACGCTGACCCGCTTGTTGACATCGCAAGCCGAAGTGTTGATGCGCCCCATGGCTTTGCGGGTGCAGGTGCGCAGTTTTGAAGCGGTGAGCCGTGCTGTGCAGGCGCAGCTGGGCATTGGCATTTTGCCGCTGGCCGCAGCGCGCAGTCTTGCGCACGCCATGCAGCTCAAGGTCTTGCCTTTGTCAGACAGTTGGGCGCTGCGCGGCATGCAAATTTGCATGCGCAGCCGACCAGCACAGCAAACGCCGCTGGGCCAGCTGGCCCAGCACCTGCAAGCCATTGCGGCCGCAGACGACGCGCAGTTGCCCGGCTGAGCAGCGGGGGGCTGATCCTTCAGCGAGGCAAGGTCTGAGCAAACGATGCCCGTGCGCGCACGGCTTCCGACAAGGCCTTGAGCTTCGGGGTGGACGGTAGCCAGGGCTGGTCGCCGTAGCGAAATTGCTGGTAGTCAAACAGCACCACGGCGCAGATGGTGTCCAGGCCGGGTGCTTTTTGAGCCACATTGCCATCTGACATTTCAGCCGCCACGGCTTCCAAGCGTTGCATGCCCTCGACCATGGTACGGCGGCGGCGCAGACCCACGGGTGTTTCGTCAAACAGAACAGGCGCTGTGACCTTGCGCGTGATGATGGTGTGCACCGATGCCTCGATAGCGCCCAGCGCGATCCCTGCGCGCGCGAGCACGTCTGCAATGCGTTTGGGGTCAGCACCCAGCAAGCTGGGCCATTGGGGTGCTGTGCGTGTGGCTTCAAGCCATTGCACGATCAACAGGCTCTCGGTCAGCGGGATGCCGTTGTCCAGCACCAGGGTAGGCACACGCGTGGCGGCGTTCGCCTCGCGCAGGCGCGCATCGTCGGCCCAGGGGTCAACCAAGGTGGGTTCAATCTCCAGACCTTTTTCGATCATCGCGATGCGGGCAATGCGCACAAAGGGGGAGGTGGTATTGGCCAGTAATTTCATGAATATCTCCCAAAGAGGATCAGATCACTGCGGCAAAGCGCCCAACTGTTTGAGCATGCCCAGGTTGTCGAGCAAGGCCCAGTGTTCGACCAGCACGCCATCCTTGAACTGGAACAGGTCGAGCACGTCGATGTCGATCTTCTTGCCGGTGGCGGCCATGTCGCCGAAGGCGCCGGTGTGTGTGCCTTGTACTTTCAGTCGCACCAGCACCTTGTCGCCTTCGGCCACGAAGTCCAGCAGTGGCAATTCCATGTCGGGGAAGGCGGGCAAGAGGGCGTCGTGCAATTGCGCAACGCCCTGGGGGCCGCGCACTTCAAAGGGCAGTCCGGGGTCGTGACGCACAAATTCGGGCGCGATGTGGCGCGCCATCCAGGCGGTGTCACGGGCCAGAAAGGCCTTGAAATAATCGCGACACAATTGTTTGTTGTGGTCTTGAATGCTCATGTTTGTCTCCTGAGTTGAATGGGTGAAGGGACGGGATCAAATCGCCTCGAGCGTGTAGCCCAGGCGCGGGAAATGGATGTGCAGATCACCCGCACGCTCATCGCGGCGGTGGATCACGACTTCAAAGGCATTGGCCGCCACCAGCGTGCCGGTGACCGGTACGCGGGCGTTGTCGTCGGGCGTCACGCGCACCGCCGTGCCAGCTTGCAGGCCGCCAGGATCGCCGTTGGGGCTCAGGTGCGTCACGGATGCTGGCGTGGCTTTGCAGGCGACTTCGAAAGCCTCTTCTTGGCTCATGGGCGTGGATTGGCCGTGGCCAAAAGCCAGGATGCGGTCGTACCAAGCCAGGATCGGGGCCAGGCCCAGCAGACTGTCCACATCGGGTGGGCAGTTTTTGCGCAAGAGGAAAATCGTCTGCCAGCAGGCCAGGTCGGCGGCGCTCGGTGCATCGCCGAACAGAAAGCGCCGTCCGGCGAGCGCTTGCGCCAGCCAGGCGATTTGCGCGCGCACGAATTGCACATGCTCCTGAAACTGCGGCGCCATGGCGGCTTGCGAGATGTCGATGCCCAGATACCCTTCCTTGCGGTCCTTGATGAACTCGGGTGGAATGTGTTCGCCGATGTAATGCACCAGCACACCGATGGTCGGAATCCACATCTGACGCTCCCAGGCAAAGCCCAGGCCTCGGGACAGACCCGCGCTGCCTGAGGGTTGCAAGCTGGGGGTCACTTGCAAACGGTCCAGCGCGTCCAAGATCACATGCGTGTCGCAATAGATGTCGGCGCCCACCTGCAGCACCGGTGCACGGCGGTAGCCGCCGGTCAGCGGCGTCAGCCAGGGGCGCGGCGGCAGGCCGGGAATGTCCACCGAGCGCCAGGCCAGCTGCTTGAAGCCCAGTGTGGTGCGGACCTTCTCTGAGAAGGTTGAAAACTCGTAGTGGTGAAGGATGATGTCTTGCATGTTTGTCTCCTGCGTTGGAATGGTTTTATGCGGTGTGGCATTCAAGGCCGTGTCCTTGAATGCAAAGGGGCATCAGTACATGATGTGGCCGCCGTCGACCACGATGGTTTGGCCTGACACGAAAGCCGACAGGTCTGACAGCAGGTACACGGCGGTGCCCACCAGGTCGTCGGGACGCTGCTCGCGCGCGATCGCACGGGCCTTGAGGAAACTTTGTTGCCACTCAACGGGGCGGTTCTTGGTCGCGTCGGTCAGCACGAAGCCCGGGGCGATCACGTTCACACGCACATTGCTGGCGCCGCACTCCTTGGCCAGACCTTTGGTCATGGACAGCACGGCACCTTTGGAGGCCACGTAGTGCAGGTAACCCGGCTGGCCCGCTACCGCCACCACCGAGGCGATGTTGACGATGGCGCCGCTGTTTTGCGCGCGCATGGCAGGCATCACCGCTTTGCAGCAGTTCCACACGCCCTTGACGTTGACCTGGAAGATGCGGTCCCAGATCACGGGATCGATTTCTTCGAAGGGGGTCAGCTTGACTTCGCGGAAATAGGCGGCGTTGTTGATCAGGCCATCGATGCGGCCAAAGCGTGCCACGGCGGCAGCGGCCATGGCGTCGACCGAGCCCTGGTCGGCCACATCGACTTTCACGGCCAGCGCTTTGCCGCCTGCGGCCTCAACAGCGGCCACGGTTTCGTCGGCGGCGTTCATGTCGGCCACGACCACGTTGGCGCCCTGGCTGGCGCATTGCACAGCAAAAGCCTGGCCGATGCCGGTGGCCGCGCCGGTGATGATGATGGTGCGTTGGTCAAGAAGAGGGGTGTGCATCGTGCAAGTTCCTTGGAGGGGGTCAGAAAAGAAAAAACCGTTTCAGGGCTGGCCTGTCACGGATGTGGAAACTGTGTGGCCTCGGCTTTGCCACGCCGATCTCAAGCGGTAAAGCAGTGTTTCGTCCAGCAGGCCGCGTGGCCGCCAGCGCAGGAAGATGGCGACCAGGGTGCCAAACAGCACCATGCGCCAGCCTTCAAACCAGCGTGTGGCTTCGATCAGGCCCAGGTCGAACGCTGCGCCCAGCAAGGGGCCCAAAGGGGTGGCCAGGCCGCCGAGCATGGAATAGCCCACGGCATGGATGCCCAGCATGGGGTCAAACAGCGCTGGTTCGATGTAGGTCAGTTGGTGGGCATACAGGCCACCTGCAAAAGCGGCCACAGCGCCCGCCAGCGCGGTGACCAAAAGCCGCAGTCGGTGCACGGGCAGACCTTGGCTGGCGGCCAGTGTTTCATCGTGACCGACCATCTTCATGGCCAGCCCCAGGCGGGTGCGCGAGAGGACCAGCAAGGCCAGCACCACGGCGATCAGCACCGCGCTGGCCCAGATCAGGTAATCGGATTGGCTGACCTGGTGGTCAAACAGCCAGCGGATGTCGCGAAAACCGTGCACACCGTCAGGGCCAACCTGTGTACCTGCGGGGCCCGGTATCTGATAACGCCAGCCTGACAGCCCCAGGCGCACCAGTTCGGCCACCGCCAGCGAAGCGACGGCGTAGTGCAGCCCCGGCAAACGCAGCAGGGGCCATGACATCAGAGCCGCAGCGATTGCGCCGCTGATGGTGGCAGCCAGCAATGCGGCATCCAGCGGCCATTGGCCCACTGTGGTCAGCCATGCGGCGCCATAGCTGCCTATGCCGAAGTAGGCTTGTTGGCCCAGTGAGATGCGGCCCACGCGCAGCACCAACCAGGCCGACAAGGCCACCAGGCACAGCACGATCATCTGGATGGCCAGCCCGATGCCGGGCTCGCTCGCGCACAAGGCGTCACGCATGCAAGCCTCCCGCAGGTGCCCATGCAGTCTTTCTTGCAGACCTGATCAACAGGGCGAGCAACAACAGGCCCCAGGTGGTGGCATCACGGCCCAGTGGCCCGAACAGGGCCTGTGCATGGGCTTCGGCCACGCCCAGCAAAGCAGCACCCCACAACAGACCGCGCAGACTGCCTAGGCCACCGATCATGGCGGCGGCCAGTCCTTTCATGAGCATCCACATGCCAAACATGGGGGTGACTTGTCCTTCCAGTGACAGTACGGCGCAAGCCGCCACGCCCGACAGGCCGCTGGCCAGCACAAATCCCCACTGCTGCAGCAAGGGCACGCGCAGACCGCTGAGGTGAGCGGCCAGCGGATGGTTTGCCGCCGCACGCAGGGCCAGGCCCGTGCGGCTGGTGCGGATCCAGTGGGCCACCCACATCACCAGGGCCGCTGCGGCGATGCACATCAGTAGGCGATCGGGGCGCAGACCCAGCTGGCCCAGTGTCCACTCCTGTGTGACGGCGACATCCGGAAAAGGGTTGAGGTGGCGTGGCAGCAGGTTCACGCACAGCTGTTCGAGTTGCATCCAGACGGCAAAGCTGGACGCCAGGGCCACCACTTCACGTGCATCGGCCCCGCTGACGGCTGAGCTGGCACGCTGGGCCGAGCCGGTGGACTGTTCGGTATCCGTAAAGCACAGCCATTGCACATACAGCCCGGTCAGCGCCGTAACGAGCACCACGCAGGGCAGCACCGCCCAGACGGGCCAGTCCAGCCGCACATGCAGCCATGAGCCCGCATAAGCCCCCACCATGGCGCTGGCGCCATAAGCCAGATTCACTCGGCGCAAGATGCCAAAGCCCAGCGTCAGGCCCAGGCCGACAAGCGCGTATGGACCTGCCTCCAGCAAGCCGTCGAGCGTGCGCTGGAGGAAGTCCATCAGACCTCGGTGGCCTCAGGTCGGCGCTCGGCACCGGCCAGGTAGGCGCGCTGGATCACATCGTCTTCGGCCAGCTCGGTGGGCGTACCTGAGAAGGTCACGCGGCCTTGCTGCAGCAGGAAAAACTGCTGCGCGACCTTGAGCGCCATGTGCACGTTCTGCTCGACCAGGAAGATGCTGGTGCCTTCGGCATGCAGTTGGCGCACGATGCCAAAGATCTCGGCCACCACCTTTGGGGCCAGGCCGACCGAGGGCTCATCCATCAGCAACAGGCGTGGGCGTGACATGAGCGCACGCGCCAGGGCCAGCATCTGCTGCTCGCCACCCGAGAGGGTCCCGGCCAGTTGGTCGATGCGTTCGCGCAGACGCGGGAAGCGGTTGAGCTGGTGTTCAATGTCGTTGGCAATCGCTGCGCGGTCCTTGCGGCGGTAGGCACCGGCCATCAGGTTGTCACGCACGCTGAGCGCGGGGAACACCAGGCGGTTCTCGGGCACGAGGGCCAGACCCCGGTCCACGATCTGCGCAGGGGAAAGACCCAGCAGGCTTTCACCTTCAAAAGTGATGCTGCCGCGTGTGGGCTGCAAGATGCCTGCGAGCGTCATCATCAGCGTGGTCTTGCCGGCACCGTTGGGGCCCAACAGGCAAGTCACTTCGCCGACCTTGGCCGACAGGCTCACGTTGCGCAGCGCTTCGATCTTGCCGTAGGCGCAGGCCAGTTCACGTATTTCGAGCATGGCACTTGTCTCCTCAGGCCGCGAGCGCGGCGTTCATCAGTTCGTCGTTGTCGTCGGCGCCCAGATAGGCGGCGCGCACTTGGGGGTCATCCTGCACTTCCTGTGGTGCGCCTTCGGCGATCTTGCGGCCGAAGTTAAGCACCACCACGCGGTCGCACACACCCATGACCAGCTCCATGTGGTGTTCGATCAACACCACCGTACGGCCCTGGTCGCGCAGCGCGCGGATGCGCTGGTCCAGGTCTTCGATTTCGGCCGCGTTCATGCCAGCGGCCGGTTCGTCCAGCAGCAAGAGCGGTGCGCCCGACACGGCTGCGCGGGCCAGCTCCAGACGGCGTTGTTCGCCAAAGGCCAGATTCCCGGCCAACACATCGCGCTTGCCTTGCAGGCCGCTGAATTCGAGGATCTGCTCGGCTTGCTCGCGTCCCTGATCGGCGCCTGCCAGCCAGCGTGCCTTGAAGCCGTCCCAGCCGGTACCGCGCTCCACGCGTGCGGCCCAGAGGTTCTGCCACACGCTCAGTTGCGAGAACAAGCGGATGTTCTGGAATGTGCGGGCAATGCCGCGCTGGGCGCGCAGGTGCGTGGGCAGGGTCGAGATGTCTTCACCCTGGAACACGACGCTGCCGCCCGAAGGCGCGTACAGGCCAGAGATCAGGTTCACTGTCGTGCTTTTGCCCGAACCATTGGGGCCGATCAGGCCCAGGATCTCACCTTGGCGCACCTGCATGTCCAGGCCGTCCACAGCTTTGACACCGCCAAAGTGGCGGGACACATGGCGAAGTTCAAGCATGTCGGGTCCTTTCGGCAGAGATCACGGAGTCAGTGGTCGACGCCGCAGTGCGGCGCTTGAACGAGGGCCAGCGCAATGGCGCACCCAGCACGCCGCCGGGGCGCACCAGCATCACCAACAGGATCAATGCGCCAAACAGCAGGCTGCGCCAGTCGCCCAAAAATCGCAGACCTTCGATCAGCACACCCTGGATGAACACGACCGCGACCAGCGTGCCCGCCAGGCTTTTGAGACCGCCCAGGATCGGGTAAGCAATCGCAAAAGTGGCCAGCAAGATGGTGAAGTTGCCGTGCTCGATGTGGGTGGTGTTGTGGCTGAACAGACCGCCAGCCAGACCGGCGATGGCGCCACCGATGCCAAAGGCCGAAACCTTGGCTGCCGTCAGGTTGATGCCCGCGCTTTGGGCGGCGACTTCGTCTTCGCCCACGGCGCGCCACAGCGTGCCGATGCGGGTGCGGTCGAGCGACCACAGCAGCAGCATCACGGCTGCCACCAGGCCCCAGATCAGCAGCAGCACCTGCACACTGCTCCAGGCGTTGGCCTGGAAGTAGCGGATGCCGCCAAAGCCCAGACCTCCGTCAGGTCCGATCAGACCCTGTGGTGTCTGCACCTTCCACGAGAGATTGAAAAACACCAGGCGCACGATTTCGGCAAAGGCGGTGGTGGC
Organism: Limnohabitans sp.; assembly: GCF_030158565.1. Classification (GTDB taxonomy): domain Bacteria; phylum Pseudomonadota; class Gammaproteobacteria; order Burkholderiales; family Burkholderiaceae_C; genus Limnohabitans_A. The sequence continues at coordinate 37,818 of NZ_JAOASQ010000040.1, forward strand.
GACCACCAGCATCAGGCCCTTGACGCGCAGCGCGGGGAAACCCACCGCCACCGCCACAGCGCCTGCCAGCAAGGCCGCCACCAGCAAAGCCCCGCCCAATGGCCAGCCGAACATGGTGGTGAGCATGCCGGCGCCGTAAGCGCCAATGGCAAAGAAACCGCCTTGGGCCAGGCTGACCTGCCCCGTGTGCAGCACGCACCAGGCCGACAGGCCCAGCAGCGAGTGCACACCAATGACTTGCAACAAGCCAAGGTAAAAATCCATGATTTGAACTCCGATGACGGCCTGGTTCAGTCGCGACCGCCGGGTGCCGCAAACAGGCCACCGGGACGGAACACCAGGAAGGCGAACAGCATGAGCATCACGTAGATGTCGCGCTCGCTGACGCCGCGCAAAAATTGAAAAAGGTTTTCCACACCGCCGACCACCAGGCCCGCGATGATGGCGCCCGGGATGCTGCCCAGGCCACCGATCACGGTGACCACCAGACCTTTGACGGTCATGGGCAGCGTGAGCAGTGGCGAGAGCACGCCAATGGCTGCACCGGTCATGGCGCCGGCCGTGCCCCCCAGGAAACCCGCGATGATGAAGGTGGTGGCATTGGTGGTGGACACGCTCATGCCGCACAGGCGCGCAGCCACCGATTGCTGTGCCACGGCACGCGTGGCAAGACCCAGACGGGTTTTTTCCAGCATGAGCTTGAGGCCGACCATCGCTGCGCAACCGAGTGCAAAGACGAACAGCAAGTCGCCGCGCACCATGAATGGCCCCATATCGAAAACCACGCCTGCAAACAGCGAGGGGTAGTTTTGCGGCATGCCCGCTGTGGCATGCACGATGGCTTCTTCGAGCAACAGCAGCATGCCGACGGTGGACATCAGTGTGGCCAGCGGCTGGTCCAGTGGAAGGAAGCGAAAGCACACCAGGTACACCAGTGCACCGAGCACACCGCCCAGCAGGGCGGCGCTCAGGTACACCAGGGGTGTCGGTGCGATTTGGACGACCAGCAGGCTGAGGTAGGCCGCGCCGATGGAGGCGGCGGCATAAGACAGGTTGATCTTGTGCATCACGCCAAAGATGAGCGTGAAGCCGATGCCAATCAGCGCATAGGTCGTTCCAAACATCACGCCGTCAAACACGGACTGCACAAGGTCCAGCAGGTCGATCCAGGTCATGGTTTTCTCCTGTCAGGCGGGATCAGTTGGGCTTGTGGGCCACAGCCCACTCGCCCTTTTTGGCCTGCACGAACAGGAAAGGTTTGACGGCTTCACGGTCATCGGTGCGACCGATCTTGCCCAGCAGACCGTTGGTTTCCTTCATGCCAGCCAAAGCTTCGCGGATCTTGTTGCGGTCAGCTTGGGTGGTGTCGGGCTTGGCCATGATCTTGGCTTTTTCGATCAGGTCCTTCAGCGTGAAGATGTTTTCCCAAGCAGCAGCGTTGTGCAGGTCCATGTTGGCACCGGCCGCCTGAACCGCTTTGGCGGCTTGACGTGCCTGATCGGTCACGGGAGCGAAGCTGGTCGGAATTACCAGGCCTTCGGCCTGGGCGGCGCAGCCTTGCAGGGTTTCCAGGCTGGAGGAGCTGGTCAGGCCCACCAGCATCTTGGGTTTGACGTTTTGACGCTGCATTTCCTTGAGCGCACCGCAGGTGGTGAAGGGGTGGGCCGAGATCATGACCAGGTCGGCTTCGCCACGGCGCATTTCGCGCACCTGGGTGGAGAAGCTGGTGTCGGCCAGCAGCCATTCGCTTTGGCCTTTGACTTCAAAGCCAGCCTTGGTGGCGAAGTCTTTCATCACGTTGAAGGTGGCGTTGCTGTGCGCAAAGTCTTTTTCTACACCACCCCAGATGGTCTTGACTTCTGGGTGTGTGGCTTTGATCCACTCGAACAAGCTCTTGTACATGGCGGCTTCGCTGGGCACGTTGCGGAAAGCCCACTGCGACATCGCGGCCAGGCCACCTTTGGCGGCCACGTCGGTGTAGATCGGGAACTGCAGACCCGAGTCGCTGGCATCGCCCAGCTTTTTTTGCAAAATGCCGAACACGGGTTCCGCCACGTTGGAGCATGTGGGGCCCACGGCGACAAACGCGTCTGCAGAAGCGGCAATGCGGCGTAGCGCGTTGATGCCTTCTTCGGCGTTGCAGCGGTCGTCCAGGTACTCAATGACCAACTTGCCCTTGGCGCCATCGCCCAAGGTCACGCCACCGGCCTTGTTGATCTGCTCGGCGGCGGCTTTCATGGCCGCTTCGCTGTTGAGGCCAAAGATGCGGACCACGCCGCTCTTGGCGCCGAAAGCGTAGATCTTGACTTCGCGGGTTTGGGCCTGCACGGCGCTGCCCATGAGTGCTGCGGCCAGTGGAACGAGTAACAGAGCACGGCGGATGGATCGGGATGTCATGGGTTTGTCTCCAGGTTGTTTGATGGATGCGTACTGTGCTGGAGGGGGCCGGGTGGCGCAATTTCAAAAAAGTTCACGCTGTGTTGCCGCCGCCGCAACAGGCGTGTTGCGATGACTGCAATGCAGTTTTCGAGCAATTGAAATGTCCTGCTCAAGCGATGCGCGACACAATCGATGAGAACCAGTCATCACGGAGCCAGCATGCGCAGTACAACCGCCCACCCATCAACGAGTCACCCCCCTCGCCCCTTGGATGGCATTCTGGTTGTGGCCCTGGAGCAGGCCGTGGCGGCGCCTTATTGCAGCAGCCGCTTGGCCGATGCGGGGGCCCGGGTCATCAAGATTGAACGACCCGAAGGTGACTTTGCACGCGGCTATGACCGCGCAGTGCATGGTGAATCGTCGTACTGGGTCTGGATCAACCGCGGCAAGGAGTCGGTGGCCCTGAACCTCAAGGAACAAGGCGACTTGCAATTGCTGCAAAGCATGCTCGCTCAGGCCGATGTCTTCATCCAGAACCTGGCCCCTGGCGCCACCGAGCGTCTGGGCATTGGGTCCGACGCCTTGCGCGCGCGCCACCCTATGCTGGTGACCTGCGACATCAGCGGCTATGGTGACGAGGGTCGGCTGTATGGCCTCAAAGCCTATGACCTGTTGGTGCAGGCAGAAAGCGGTCTGGTGTCCGTCAGCGGCGCTCCCGGCGAGTGGGGCCGCATTGGTGTGTCGGTGTGTGACATCACGGCTGGCATGAACGCCCTGATAGGCATCCAGCAAGCCCTGATGCAGCGAGAGCGCACGGGTAAGGGCTCAGCGGTCAAGGTGTCCTTGTTCGGCTCGGCGGCCGAACTCATGAGCGTGCCCTACCTGCAGGCACGCTACGGCGGCAAAGCGCCTGAACGCGTGGGCCTCAAGCACCCGACGATTGCGCCTTATGGGTCTTTCACCTGCGCAGATGGCCGTGACATCGTGATCTCGATCCAGAACGAGCGCGAGTGGGCCGACTTCTGCCGCTTGGTGTTGCGCCATCCCGATCTGTTGGAGGATGCGCGCTGCCGCAACAATGCCAGCCGCGTCGAGCACCGTGAGTTTGTGGACAGCTTGGTGGCTGACGTGTTTGGCAGCCTCTCCAGCGCACTTGTGGTGGACCGTTTGGCTGAAGCGCAGACCGCGTTCGGACAGGTCAATTCTGTGCACGACCTGATTCAGCATTCGCAGTTGCGCACCCGCCACATGCCCGTGCACGGGCGTGACGTGCTGGTGCCTGCATCACCTTGGGGTGTGGAGTGGGACGGTGACAGCTTCGCACCAGCACCCGAGCTCAATGCCCACGGCCCAGCCATTCGTGCCGAGTTTTTACCGCAAGGAGATCAGGCTTCCGCTTGAGCCTGTTGGCGATGATTCTGATGTGTCGGAGCGGAAGCCGCCGGCCTACGCCCCCCCGTAGGCCGGCGGCTTCAGCCCCGACAAGCGATCTCAGCCCTTGATCGTCCGCGCTGGCAACACCGTGCCCACGCATTCGCCAAAGCCGATGCGGGCCGCGCCTTCGCGCTCGCACCAGCCGCGCAGCACCACGCTGTCGCCATCTTCCAGCCAGGTGCGTTGCTCGCCATTGTGCAGCGCAATCGGGTTTTTGCCGCCTGTGGTCAGCTCGATCAGGGCGCCCGCTTGGTCCAGCGTGGGGCCGGACAGGGTGCCGCTGCCCAGCAGGTCGCCCGGCTGCAGGTTGCAGCCGTTCACGGTGTGGTGCGTGAGCATTTGCGCCACCGTCCAATAGGCGTGGCGGTAGCTGGTGCGGCAGATGCTGGCGTCGGCCTGACCGGCAGCGCGCATTTGCGGCGTTTGCAGACCCACTTGCAGATGGATGTCAAAAGCGCCGCCGCTGCGGTTGGCGTCACTGTCCAGATAGGCCATGGGTTGTGGGTCACCTTCTGCGCGGGTGAAGGCCACGCGGTACGGGGCCAGCGCTTCGAGCGTGACGACCCAGGGCGAGATGGTGGATGCGAAGTTCTTGGCCAGGAAGGGCCCGAGCGGCTGGTATTCCCAACCCTGAATGTCGCGTGCCGACCAGTCGTTGAGCAGGCAGATGCCAAACACATGGTCTTCGGCTTCGTTCATGTCCACGGCCTCGCCCAAGGCATTGCCACTCCCAACAAAGATGCCCAGCTCCAGCTCAATGTCCAGCCGCTTGCAGGGGCCAAACGAGGGCTCGGTTGCGCCAGGCGGCATGGTTTGCCCCACAGGGCGTCGGAACTGCTGGCCCGACACGCCGATGCTCGATGCCCGGCCGTGGTAGCCAATCGGCACCCATTTGTAGTTGGGCAACAGCGGGTTGTCAGGGCGGAACTGCTTGCCGATGTTCGTCGCGTGGTAGACCGAGGTGTAGAAGTCGGTGTAGTCGCCGATGCGGGCGGGCACGTCGTATTCGGCCTCGGCTTGCGGCACGAGGCAAGTTTGCAGGGCGGCTTGCTCGGCAGAGCCTTCACGCAGCGCACGCGACAGGGCCAGGCGCAACGCGCTGCAGGCGTTGATGCCCAGCGCCATCAGCGCGTTGAGCTTGTCTTGTGCACCGACTTGCGCGGCGGCAGCGGCTTGCCCCGTCAGCACGCCCGACTTGGCGACTGCAGCCAGGTCCAGGATCTGGTCGCCAATGGCCACGCCGCCCCGGAAGGCTTCAGATGAGCCCTTGCGGCGGAACACCGCAAACGGCAGGTTCTGGATGGGGAAGTCGGTGCCTGGCATGTTGGCCGAGGCGAGCCAGCTTGTCAGCGCAGGGTCGTGGGTTTCGTTCAAGGGGCTCATGGGTGTCTCCTTGTTTTGTTGTTCAAAGGTCTTGCAGGGCCGCGTTGACCTGCTGCTGGAATTGCGCTTCATCGCCCAGGGCGTTGGCCTGGAGCAAGGCGAGTTTCACCAGAAACAGCTGGGCCTTGTCGGGCCCCGCCTGGTCGATGGCGGTGGCCAGTGCATCGTAGACGGTTTCAAGGCCGCCAATGGTCAGTTGCTTGTCGGTCATGGTGTTTTCCTTATTGCGGCAAGGCAGTGTTCAGGGCGGCTTGCAGGCGTGTGGTGTCAAGCGTCAGCCAGCGGGCGCAGATGTGCTGATCGGGGCGCAGCAGATACGCTGCGCCGTTTCCGCTCTCATCCACGGGCACGCCGTAACGCGCGCGCAGGTGGCCGTCGGTATCGGGCAAGTGTTTGTCTGCGCCTGCGACAGGCTGGGCCGCACCGACCGCGATCACCTTCAAGGGCATCCCTTTCGCACGCGCTATCTTGATCACTTGTTGCAGCGACTCAGGCAGGTCGGTGTCGGTGAAGTACAGCAGGTCAAAACCACCGCCCAGGTGGTCGAGCAAAAAGTCGTTCGCACCCAAGCGCACGTTTTGCGGTGGCGCGCCGTGCGCCGGGCCGCTCTTGAACAAGCCGTTGTCGTCGCCCATGCTGTTGAGCATGGAGTGGGTGTACTCGTGCGGACGCGAGGTGCGCCAGTGGTAGAGCGGTCGCACAAATTCCTGGGTGAGCGAGAGCGACAAGACCGCATCGCGCAGCAGCCTGAAACCGGGGCTGGGCGGCGCCATGAAGCGGGTGCTTTTGCCCGCCTCGGTGATGATCTCGCGTGCCGCGCCCACGCGTTCGGTGCTGTGGTTGGCCAGCAGCTTGTGGCTTGCCAGACCCTTGACCACAAAGGCCAGGTGCCAGCCCAGCGACTGCGCATCTTGGAACGCGGTGTTGGCACCGCGCACACCAAAGATGGGCAACAGGTGGGCCGCGTCGCCCGTGAAGATCACGCTGCCGTGGACAAAGTCGGGCAGGGTCAGCGTGCGAGCCGAGTAGACCGAAGACCAGTCCATTTCCCACTTGGCTCCCGCATGCCCGATCATGGCCAGCTGTGCGTCGATGCGTGCCTTGAACGACTCGGGGCGCAGCGCTTCTTCGGGCGTCTCGCCCGGGGGCAGCTGGTAGTCCACGCGCCAGATGCCGTTCGGTTCGCGGTGCATCAAGATGGTGTTGCCGGGGTTCCAGTCGGGGTCAAAAAAGGCCAGGCGCTCGGTGGGGAAGGGCAGGTCGATCTTGATGTCGGCAATGACGAAAAAGCCTTCGTAGGACGCGCCTTCCATCTGCAAGTTCATGGCGCTGCGGATGCCCGAGCGCCCTCCATCAGCGGCCACGACCCAGTCGCTCTCCAGCGCATACGGCCCTTCGGGCGTGTCCACTTCGAGCACTGCGTAGCCGTCTTTCTGGTCGATTTTTTCCAGCTTGTTGCCCCAGCGGAAATCGATCAGCGGGTTGGCTTTGCAGGCGTCGTGCAGGTACTCCTCCATGAACTGCTGCTGCACGTTGATGATCGGGAAGAAGCGGTCGTCCGGGTCGTGCGGCGCTTCCATGCGGAACACACGTTGGCCCCTGTAAAACGAATTGCCAAAGCGCCAGGGCAAACCGCCTGCCGTCATGCGGTCAGCCACGCCCACTTGTTGCAGGATTTCCATCGAGCGGCGGGTGAAGCAAATCGCCCGGCTGCCTTGCGAGAGCTGCAACTCGGCCGACAGCACCACGCTGGGCACGCCGTGGCGGGCCAGCTCCAGTGCGGTCACCATGCCCGCAGGGCCAGAGCCCACGATCACGACTTTCTTTCTGTCTTGCGCAGGGTGTGCTGAGGCCAGCCAGGGTTTGAAAACCTCGTACTGGTAATAGATCGAAGGACGGGCTTCTGTGGTGGGGGTGTGCATGGGGTGTCGTCCAGGTGTGTCAGCGGGGGCGTGCGTGCGAGATCAGTCGGTCGAACATGCCGCTCAAAGTCGCTTGTTCTTTTTCCGTCAGGCAGCCAAAGATGTCTTCGTTGCGTTGGTGAATCATGGCCATGGCGCGTCGGAAAACCTTGCGCCCGGCAGGCGTCAGGGTCAGCACCACGCCACGGCCATCGTCGGGCCGGTCTTCCTTGCGCACCAGACCTTGGTCCACCAGCGCCTGCGCAGCCCGGCTGGCCTGGCCTTTGTTCAGGTTGGCTTTCTCAGCCAGCGCCTTGACCGACAAAGGCTCGAACGTGCCGATCGTGGTCAGGCATCGACCATCGCTCATCGACAGGCCCGTGTGCTCCGGATAGACCGACTGGCTGTCCGCATCGGTCAGCTTGTGCAGTTGGTGCAGGCGGTAGGTCAGCGTGCGGTCGAGCGTATCGGTTGTCTGTACAGAAAGTGTGGGTGTTGCGCGAGTACTCATAGACCAAATTGGTATTTGGTCGGATTGTAGGGGTAGTTGGTTGCGCGCGCAACTAATTATGAGTGGCTCGTTGCTGATGCCGGAGTTCAAATTGGGCTGGTCTTCTTTCGAGTTTTATAAATTCAAATTAAGTCTATTGAACATAAAATTCAGTTCTTATGAATAAAATTATTTGAGGATGTATGGACTTCATTGATCGAATCAGAGTCATTGCTTCACGTGCAGAGACAACCATAGAACTTCTCCAAACTGAGGAGGCTACAAAGAACGCATTGATCATGCCGATGATTCAGGCGTTGGGCTACGACGTGTTCAATCCCATGGAGGTTATGCCCGAACTTGTTGCAGATATAGGCACTAAAAAAGGGGAAAAAGTCGACTATGCCATTTTGAATGAAGGCAAGCCGGCCATCATCTTTGAGTGCAAAAAAGCAGGCGGAGACTTGAACATCAATCATGCGAGTCAATTATTTCGCTACTTCCATGTAACAGCGGCTCGTTTCGCCGTGCTAACGAATGGACTGAACTATCGATTTTTCACGGATTTGGAGCAGCCAAATGTGATGGACAAGCAGCCCTTTTTTGAGTTCAATATTCTTAGCTACAAGGCATCAGATCTGGATGAGCTGAAGAAATTTGCCAAAGCAAGTTATGACCTTGACAACATTCTCAATACAGCGAACCAACTCAAGTACGTTCGGGGCGTTAATGCCAAGTTGACAGAACTTGTAGCAAATCCGTCGGATGAGTTCGTGAAGTTGCTGGTGACTGATCTTCTTTCTGGAAAGAGATTTACGCCGGCAATTAAGGACCAATTTGCCACGGTCGTTAAACAAGCGATTGATCAGTTCATCGGTGAAAAGATCAATCAAAGATTGAAAGGCGCAATGACGCCAGAAACGACGAGTTCTAATTCAATCCAATCATCGCCTGTGGAAATTGAAGATAAAACGAAAACTGAAACGACTCAAGATCCGATCGTCACGACGGCACAAGAACTTGAAGGGTTTCATAGCGTCAAGGCCATCTTGCGGGAAACAGTTGATCCCAAGCGCATCACAATGCGTGACGCCCAAAGTTACTGCGCCGTCTTGTTGGACGATAACAATCGAAAACCTTTGTGTCGCCTCATGTTTAACAACTCGAATCGATTGCGATTGGCGGTGTTTAACAAGGATAAAGAAGTGGAAGTTTTTGATCTCAGTTGCGTTGATGACATCTTTAAATATGCCGAGCAACTCAAAGCAACTGTGCTGATGTACCCTTGAGTGACGCTGAAAATGATCAAAACAAAAGGCCCCTTGCGAGGCCTTTTGACAATTTAAAGTTGGAAATTGATCCCGTGATTTTCAGAAGCGTTCCAGCTCCGGGTGCTTGATCGCCCCTGCCCGCACCAGCATCTTGCCGTACTCGGCGCAGCGGTTGAGCGTCGGAATCACCTTGCCGGGGTTGAGCAGGCCTTGCGGGTCGAAGGCGCGTTTGACGGCGAACATCTGCTCGTTTTCTTCAGCTGAAAACTGCACGCACATGCTGTTCACTTTTTCGATGCCCACGCCATGCTCGCCTGTCACGGTGCCGCCCATGGCCACGCTGGTTTCGAGGATGTCGGCGCCAAACAACTCGCAGCGGCGCAACTGGTCGGCGTCATTTGCATCGAACAAGATCAGCGGATGCAGGTTGCCATCGCCCGCGTGGAACACGTTCAGGCACTTGAGGCTGTATTTGATTTCCATCTCAGAGATGGCTTCCAGGATGTCGGCCAGACGCTTGCGCGGAATGGTCGAGTCCATGCACATGTAGTCGGGGCTGATGCGGCCCGAGGCGGGGAAGGCGTTTTTGCGGCCACTCCAGAATTTCATGCGCTGCGCTTCGTCGCGGCTCACGGTGATGGCGGTCGCGCCGCAGCCGCGCAGCACTTCGCTCATGCGGCCGATTTCTTCTTCCACTTCTTCGGGCGTGCCGTCGCTCTCGCACAGCAAAATCGCCGCCGCGCTCAGGTCGTAGTCGGCGTGCACAAAGTCTTCCACCGCAATCGTCATGGGGCCGTCCATCATCTCCAAACCGGCGGGGATGATGCCTGCCGCAATGACGGCGGCCACGGCGTCACCCGCTTTGCGCACATCGTCAAAGCTGGCCATGATGCAGCGCGCCAGCTGGGGCTTGGGCACCAGCTTCACGGTGACTTCCGTCGTCACAGCCAGCATGCCCTCGCTGCCCACCAGCACGGCCAGCAGGTCGTAGCCTGGGGTGTCGAGCGCGTCGCTGCCAAATTCGATCGGTTCCCCCTCAATGGTGAAGCCTTTGACTTTGAGCACGTTGTGGACTGTGAGGCCGTATTTCAGGCAGTGCACGCCGCCCGAGTTTTCGGCCACGTTGCCGCCGATGGTGCAGGCGATCTGGCTGGACGGATCGGGCGCGTAGTACAAGCCGTAGGGAGCAGCCGCCTCGCTGATGGCCAGGTTGCGCACGCCGCATTGCACGATGGCCGTGCGGCTGATCGGGTCCACGGTTTTGATTTGGTTGAAGCGCGCCATCGACAGCGTCACGCCCAGGCGGTGCGGCATGGCCCCACCCGACAAGCCCGTGCCCGCGCCGCGTGCCACCACCGGCACTTGCAGGGCGTGGCAGGCTTTGAGCACGGCTTGCACCTGCGCCTCGGTCTCGGGCAAGGCCACCACCAAAGGCCGCTCGCGGTAGGCGGTCAGGCCGTCGCATTCATACGGTGTGGTGTCTTCAGGGGTATAGAGGATGGCGTCCGCTGGCAACACGCGGCCCAGAGCTTGCACCACGGTGCGTTGGCGCTCGGCGCGTTCAGCGGCAGTCAGTTGCTGTGTTTCGGCAGGGGTGTGGGCGCTCATGGCATGCAAGACCTTGAAAGAAGGCCTCCACTGTACGCCCAAGCCCGTCGCAGAGGGCTGAAGAATCTTTAAGGGACTTGTGAATTTAAGCCTGGTGTTGCTGTTGCTGTTGCTCTTGCCGAGGCAAGTGGCAAGTGGCAAGTGGCAAGTGGCAAGTGGCAAGTGGTAGGTGGTAGGTGGTAGGTGGTAGGTGGTAGGTGGTAGGTGGTAGGTGGTAGGTGGTAGGTTGTCACCCCGGACGAAGATCCGGGGTCCATGCCCCCCTGCACCCATGCGCGCTTGAATCCAACAGCCTGGATACCGGGTCAAGCCCGGTATGACACGTTCATATATGACGCATGACAAATGACACATCCGCGTACATCGCATCCACTCATGGCGTATCCACGCATGACGCACCCAATGGGGCGGTCACTTCAAGTGGCCGCTTTGGCTTTCAGGCCAGCGCGCTTTTGAGCCAGTCGGCGAAGGTCGCGCATTCCCAGCGTTCCATGGTGCCGGTGCGCCAGCACAGGTAGTGGGCGTGGGGGCTGGGCACGCTGCGGTCAAACAGGCGCACCAGCTGGCCGTTTTCCAGCCAAGGCGCGCCCAGCTTGGTGCGGATCAGGCCGATGCCCAAGCCTTGGGCGGCGGCGTCGCACATCAGGCCGATGTCGTTGAAGGACGAGCCGTCGATCGGTTCGG
>NZ_JAOASQ010000041.1 GCF_030158565.1 Limnohabitans sp.
AACTGGCTGCGGTGGCCCACCGAGTGGCCGGTTTCGTAGTTCTGGTAGTCCTGCGCGGGGCGGCGCTCCAAAAAGCCCGAGGTGTAGCCGCGTGAGGCCAGGCCGTCGAGTTCGCTGATCAGCTCTGGGTTGAAGGGGCGGCCTGCCACCGCGTCGTCAATCGCCCGGCGATACACCTGCGCGGTGCGGCTCACGTAATACAGGCTCTTGGTGCGGCCTTCGATCTTGAGCGAGTCCACGCCGATCTTGACCAGGCGCTCGATCAGCTCCACCGCACGCAGGTCCTTGCTGTTCATGATGTAGGTGCCGTGCTCGTCTTCCATGATGGGCATGAGCGCACCGGGCCGGTTGGCTTCTTCGATCAGGTACACCTTGTCGGCCGCGGGGTGGCGCTGGCCGTCGCCGCAGGCCGAGAAGTTTTTCTCGGCAGCTTCTTGCTCTTGTTCAAAGCTGAAGTCGCCTTCCATCTTGATCGGTTTGACTTCGCCCGAATCGGTTTCGTCGGTGGCTTCTTGCGTTCCGTAGCTCCAGCGGCAGGCGTTGGTGCAGGTGCCTTGGTTGGGGTCGCGGCGGTTGAAGTAGCCCGACAGCAGGCAGCGGCCCGAATACGCAATGCACAGCGCGCCGTGTACGAACACCTCCAGCTCCATGTCCGGGCATTCCTGGCGGATTTTTTCGACTTCGTCGAGGCTCAATTCGCGGCTCAGGATGATGCGGGCCACGCCCATCTTCTGCCAGAACTTCACGGCCGCCCAGTTGACGGTGTTGGCCTGCACCGAGAGGTGGATGGGCATCTCGGGCCACTTCTCGCGCACCATCATGATCAGGCCCGGGTCGGCCATGATCAGGGCGTCGGGCTTCATGGCGATCACCGGCTCGATGTCGCGCAAATAGGTGCGCACCTTGTCGTTGTGCGGCAGCAGGTTGCTGGTGACAAAAAACTTTTTGCCCCGGGCGTGCGCTTCGGCAATGCCGATGCCGATTTGCTCCAGTTTGAATTCGTTGTTGCGCGCCCGCAGGCTGTAGCGCGGCTGACCCGCATAAATCGCGTCGGCACCAAAGTCGTAGGCGGCGCGCATTTTGTCGAGTGAGCCCGCAGGCAAAAGAAGTTCGGGGGATTTGATCGTCGTCATAGCCCTTGATTGTCCAATTTTTTGGACCTCCTCCGACCGGGGCACAATTGACGCATGACAAGAAACATGGCCCCAGCGGGGTTCCAGAATGTGGTGATTGCCGGTGGTGGCATTGGCGGCTTGGCTGCGGCCTTGGCTTGTGCCCGGCAAGGCGTGCCGGTTCAGTTGCTGGAGCGGGCTGCGCAGCTGAGCGAGGTGGGCGCGGGCATCCAGATCGGCCCGAACGTGACGCGCATTTTGCAGGCCTGGGGCCTGGGCGATGCGCTGGCGCAGGTGGCGGCATTCCCCAAACGCTTGCAGGCTCGCGACGCCCGCACAGGGCAGGTGCTGGGCAGTTTGCGCCTGGGTGCGCGGGCGCAGGCCTTGTACGGCGCGCCTTACGCCACCATCCACCGCGCCGATTTGCAGGCCATGCTGCACACAGCGGTGCAGGCGGTGGGCGTGGATGTGCGCCTGGGCCAAACCGTGCAAGGCTGGCGCGAGACCGCTGAGGGCCTGGCCGTGACCACAGCGCAAGAGGTGGCCGCTGGTGCAGCCCAACCTCGGGGGGAGGGCGCCGCAACGGTACCCCCGTTGATGGCCGATGCGCTGATCGGTGCCGATGGCGTGTGGAGTGCGGTGCGCCACCAGTTGCTGGGCGATGTACCGGCCCGCTTCACTGGGCATTTGGCATACCGGGCGCTGGTGACGCAGGCCGATTTGCCCGTGCATTTGCGCTCGGATGAAGTCACCGTCTGGATGGGGCCGCGTCTGCATGTGGTGCATTACCCGGTGCGCGGCGGGCAATGGCTCAACCTGATCGCCATCGTGCACGGCGACAAGCCCGCGCAGGCCGAGGCTTGGGACAGCGCTGGGCATACCCAGTCGCTGATGCAGGCCATGGGCGCGGTGGGCGCGGATTTGCACGAACGATTGGTTGCTGTGCCCGCCTGGCGGCAGTGGGCGCTGCACGACCGTGCGCCCATGGCCGGTCCTCATGAAATGGCTCAAGGTCGCGTGGCTTTGCTGGGCGATGCAGCGCACCCCATGCGCCCCTATCTGGCCCAAGGCGCGGGCATGGCGATCGAAGACGCACAGGTGTTGGCGCAATGCCTGAGCGCAGAAACCGGCAGCATGGCCGAGCGCTTGCAGGCCTATGCCAATCAACGCTGGGCGCGCAACGCGCAGGTGCAGGCGCGTGCGATTCGCAACGGCCGCATCTTCCACGCCACCGGCCCCGTGGCCTGGGGGCGTAACCTGTCGATGCGGCTCATGGGCGAAAGGGTGATGGATGTGCCTTGGTTGTATGGGGGTGGGCCTCTGTCGACCGATTGATCGCGCCCAGGGATACAGGCTTGCACGGTTGCCTGTGGGCGCGGCGCACTCGTCGCGAAGAGTTCGCGCTGAACGCAGCGCATGCCCGCCATCCCCTGTACATTCGCTGGCGTGCTTTGTCGCCCACATGGGGCATCACCGGTTCAATATTTCAGGGAAATTGTCATGTCCACACACCGTTCTTCACTGCAGCCTGCCGCCATGGCGCTGACCTCTTGCCGGAGCGTGTACGCATGAAGCCGAAGTTCAGCCTCCACCGTTGGGCAGCGGCTTGCATGGCCCTGGTTTTGGCCACGCCCGCCGCCATGGCGCAGAACACCGATTTGTCGGCCTGCATGGCCGAACTGCGTCCGGCTGCGCGCACGGGCAAGGTGAGCGACGCCACCTGGACGCGCCACACGGCAGGCCTGCAGGCCGACTTCAGCGTCATTGAAAAGCTGAACTTCCAGCCCGAATTTCGCACCGCCATTTGGGACTACATGTCGGCGCTGGTGGACGAAGAACGTGTGGCCGATGGCGCGGCGCGTTTGGCCCAGCACCGCCCAGCGCTGGCGCGTGCCGAAGAGCGCTTTGGCGTGGACCCGGCCACGGTGGTGGCGGTCTGGGGCGTGGAGAGCAATTTTGGCCAGACCTTTGGCAAATACCCGCTGGTGCAGGCGCTGGGCACGCTGTCTTGCCATGGGCGGCGGCAAAGCTATTTCAGAGGCGAATTTTTTGCGGCGCTGCGCATTTTGCAAGCCGGGCACATCGCACCCGATCGCTTGGTGGGCTCGTGGGCGGGGGCCTTTGGCCACACCCAGTTCATGCCCACCACCTTTGAACGCTTGGCGGTGGACTTTGATGGCGACGGCCGCGCCGACCTGATGGACAGCAGCGTGGACGCGCTGGGCTCGACCGCGAACTTTTTGGCCCGTGCAGGCTGGCAGCGCGGCCTGCCCTGGGGCATCGAGGTGAAGTTGCCAGCAGGCCTCTCTTTGGCCGGAGAAGGCCGCCGTAGCAAGCGCCCGGTGTCTGAATGGACCGCCCGTGGCGTGCGCCGCATCGATGGCGCCGCCTTGCCAGAAAGTTTGGGCCATGTGGGCTTGCTGACGCTGGCCGGTGCCAACGGCCCGGCATTTTTGGTGACGCGCAATTTTGACGCGCTCTACAGCTACAACGCCGCCGAAAGTTATGGCCTGGCAATTGCTCACTTGAGCGACCGCCTGCGCGGCGGTGGCCCATTTGCCACGCCTTGGCCGACCGATGACGCTGGCTTGTCACGCGCCGAGCGGCGCGAGTTGCAAGGCTTGCTGACGATGCGCGGCCACAATATTGGCCCTGTGGATGGCATGTTGGGCGACGCATCGCGCCAGGCAATCCGGGCCGAGCAGCAGCGCCTGGGCCATGAGGCCAATGGCCGTGGCGGCCAAAAAATCCTCAAGGCCCTGCGAGGGGGCTGAGCTCAGGCGGTCAGCGGCAAAACCCGCTGCCGCTTTCCGGTGAGGGCAAACAGCGCGTTGCCCACGGCCGGCGCCAGCGGGGGCACAGCCGGTTCACCCACGCCTGCAGGGTGGCGGGTGCTGGGCACGATGTGGGTTTCCACTTGCGGGGCTTGGCTGAGCGAGACCATCGGGTAGGTGGGGAAGTTGCCTTGTTGCACCACGCCGCCCACGATGTCGATCTTGCCGAAGAGTGCCGCGCTCAAACCGTAGACCACGCTGCTTTCCATTTGCTGGGCCACGGTGCCGGGGTTGACCACGGTGCCGCAGTCAATCGCGCAGACCACGCGGTGCACGCGGATCTGGCCGTCGGCAAGGGACACTTCGGCCACTTGCGCCACGATGGAGCCAAACGATTCGTGCAGCGCGATGCCCCGCGCACGGCCAGCAGGCAGGGGCGTGCCCCAAGCCGCTTTGTCCGCCGCCAACTGCAGAACAGCGGCGTAGCGCGGCGCATCTTTCAGCAGTTTCAAGCGGAAGGCCAGCGGGTCTTGTTTCGTGGCCACGGCCAGTTCGTCGATGAAGCTTTCCGAGAAGAAAGCGTTGTGCGAATGACCCACCGAGCGCCAAAAGCCCACGGGCACGCCGGACTTCGTGGCCACATGGCTCATGTGTTGGCTGGCAAAGCCGTAGGGCAAATCGAACAGGCCTTCGGAGGCGGTTTTGTCAGGCATGTCGATCGGACCCGACAGGTGGGGCGCTGCACGCGCCATCCAGCGCGGCGTGATGGCGTCACCGGCCGACTTGATGCGCAAGCTGGTCACTTCGCCTTTCTCATCGAGCGAGGCCTGGAACTTGGCCAGGTGCATGGGACGGTAAAAGTCGTGCGTCATGTCTTCTTCGCGCGACCAACTCAGTTGCACTGGTTGGCCCTCGCAGGCCATGGCCACTTGCACGGCTTGGCCGACAAAGTCGACCTCCAGGCGACGACCGAAACCACCACCCAGCTGGGTGACATGGACCGTCACTTTGTCTTTGTCCACCTTGGCCACTTTGGCGGCCATGTCGCGGGCCATTTGCGGCACTTGCGTGGGCACCCAGATCTCGACCTTGCCGTCTTTGACTTGCGCCGTGCAGTTCATCGGCTCCATCGTGGCGTGGGCCAGATAGGGCGCTTGGTACAGCGCGTCGATGCGGGTGGCTGCGGCTTTTTCAGCCTGGGTGGGCACGCCTTGTTCGTGGAAGGCGAAGCCGCTTTCGGTGTTCAGGGCCTTGAGCAGGTCCGCCTGGATGCGCTGGGTGTCTACTGCGCCCGTTGCAGGGGCCTGCCACTGCACTTTGACGGCCTGCGCGCCTTGGCGTGCGTGCCAGGTGGTTTGTCCCACCACGGCCAAGCCCGCAGTGCCGCCGCCCCAGGCGTCCAGTGGCACAACTTTGGAAACGCCTTTCAAAGCCAAGGCGTCTTTCGTGTCCATGGACGCAGCGCTGCCACCGATCATGGGACACATTTGCACAGCGGCAAACAGCATGCCTTGCAGACGCACGTCCAAACCGAACGTGGCTTGGCCCGTGACTTTGGACGGGATGTCGGTGCGTGGCGCTGCTTGGCCGATGAGTTGCCACTTCTCGCGCGATTTGGTTTGGATGCCCGAGGGCGTGCTCCCCGAGGCGGCAGCGACCATCTGGCCGTAGTGCGCTGACTGGCCTGAGGCGTGCTTCATCACGCCAGCGGTCACGGTGATTTCGCTGGCAGGCACTTTCCAAGCCGCAGCAGCAGCCTGCAACAAGCTGGCGCGCGCGGTGGCAGCGGCCATGCGCAAAGGGTCCCACAAGTCGGCAATCGAAGACGAGCCGCCGGTGGCGTTGAGGCCCAGTTCGCGGGCGACTTTGCCCACCAGCCATTCGCCCATCTTGATCTTGGTGGGTTTGTGCTCGCCTTCGCTGTCCAGCGGGTGAAACGGCAAGCTGGCCACCAGCATGGCCACGTTGCCGTAAATGCTGTCGCCACCGGCTTGCTCCAGACGTACGCGATTCAGGGGCACATCGAGTTCTTCGGCCACCAGCATGGCCAGCGCCGTGTGCACGCCTTGGCCCATTTCGCTGCGTGGCATGGCCAAGACCACAGCGCCGTCTTGGGCGATCTTGATCCAGCCGTTCAAGGCGACATCGCCTTGGGTTTGGAGCATGAGTTCGGGTGAACCCAGTCGCGAGCGGGCGGGCATCACGCCCCAGCCGACGACCAATGCGCCGGTCGCGCCGAGCGCGCTGAGTAACCAGGTACGGCGTTTCATGCGGCACCGCCTTTCTTCATTTGCGCAGCAGCGCGTTGGATGGCGGCGCGCACGCGCTGGTAAGTGCCGCAGCGGCACAGATTGGTCATGGCGGCGTCAATCTCTGCGTCGCTGGGGTTGGGGTTTTTTTCGAGCAGGGCGGCGGCGGCCATCAGCATGCCGCTTTGGCAGTAACCGCATTGCGGCACTTGCTCTGCGACCCATGCGGTTTGCAAGGGGTGCGGTTTTTCTGCCGTGCCCAAAGATTCGATGGTCTTGATGGCTTGATTGGCCACCGCCGATACTGGCATCACGCACGAGCGCACGGGCTGGCCGTCGACATGGACTGTGCAGGCCCCGCAAGCGGCGATGCCGCAGCCGAATTTGGTGCCCGTGAGGTTCAATTCATCGCGCAGCACCCAAAGCAAGGGCATGCTCGGGTCGGCGGTCGAGGTTCGGCTTTGGCCGTTGATGTTCAGATCCACGGTGTCTCCTGAAAGTGGTTCAGGCGATGTTAGTGCAAAAGCTCACAAGCGCTGAGTCACGCCCGTGTGATGGGGCTCACAAAGCGGTGTTGAGCGGCAGCAGGCCCTGGCGCTGGCGTGCACGCTGGCAGGCGTCGCTGCCTTCTTCGAATTCACGGCAAGGGGAGGGACGCCATTCGTAAATGCCGCAAATCGGTTTCTCGCCGGTTTTGCCATAGAGCGCTGCGCAACGCGGCGGGCTGTGGTCGGTGCCGCGCATGCGGCAGGTGTGCTCGGTGATGGGCGAGGCCAGCCCAGCTGGCACATCGCCGCCGCCTTCTTCGGATTCGTAGACGGAAAAGTCCACCCGAAAGCTCACGCAGCAGGCGCCGCAGGTGGTGCAGGAAGACATGGACTGTGAATTTGAGATGGACCCCGGATCAAGTCCGGGGTGACAGGTGAATGGGAGGCTTTGTCAGGGTGACAGGTGAGTGGAGTGCTTTGTCAGGGCGACAAATGAATGGAGTGCTTTGTCAGGGCAACAGGTGAATGCAGGGCTTTGTCATACCGGGCTTGACCCGGTATCCATGGGCCCGTGAAGTGCCCATGGCGCCCACATTGTTCAGGGTTGACAGATCAGGATTGGACGCGGCCCAGCAGCAGAAATTCCATGAGCGCTTTTTGCACATGCAGGCGGTTTTCCGCTTCATCCCACACGACCGATTGCGGGCCGTCGATGACTTCGGCGCTGACTTCTTCGCCGCGGTGTGCAGGCAGGCAGTGCATGAACAAAGCATCGGGCTTGGCCACTTGCATCATGGCTTCGTTCACGCACCAGTCGGCAAAGGCTTTTTTGCGGGCTTCGTTTTCGGCCTCAAACCCCATGCTGGTCCACACATCGGTGGTGACCAGATCGGCTCCTCGGCAGGCTTCTTGCGGGTCTTTGAAGATCTTGTAGTTGGCGTTGCCACTCAGGCCTGCAATGGCCTGGTCCACCTCGTAGCCGCTGGGCGTGCTCAGGTGCACGGTGAAGCCCAGCAACTCAGCCGCTTGCAGCCACGTGTTGGCCATGTTGTTGCCGTCACCGACCCAAGCCACGGTTTTCCCCTGAATGGCGCCACGGTGCTCGATGTAGGTGAAGATGTCGGCCAGGATCTGGCAGGGGTGGAATTCGTTGGTGAGGCCGTTGATGACGGGCACACGCGAGTGCGAGGCAAAGCGCTCGATCTTGTCCTGGCCGAAGGTGCGGATCATGACCAGATCGGTCATGCGGCTGATGACGCGGGCGCTGTCCTCGATGGGCTCGGAGCGGCCCAGCTGGCTGTCGCCGGTGGTCAGGTGCACCACCGAGCCGCCCAGCTGGTACATGCCCGCTTCAAAGCTCACGCGGGTGCGGGTGCTGGCTTTTTCGAAAATCATGGCCAGCGTGCGGTCGGCCAGCGGGTGGTATTTTTCGTAGGCCTTGAACTTGCGCTTGATCTCAGCGGCGCGCGTGAGCACATGCGCGTATTCGTCGGCGCTCAGGTCGGTGAACTGCAGGTAGTGCCGCACCGGCACGGGGGTCTGAACGCTCATGCTTGTTCTGC
Organism: Limnohabitans sp.; assembly: GCF_030158565.1. Classification (GTDB taxonomy): domain Bacteria; phylum Pseudomonadota; class Gammaproteobacteria; order Burkholderiales; family Burkholderiaceae_C; genus Limnohabitans_A. The sequence goes on from NZ_JAOASQ010000041.1 coordinate 8,186, forward strand.
CAGGAAGGTTTTGATCAGGGGCACCAGAATGGCTACCACTTCGTCGGCTTCTGCCTCGGTCATGATCAGTGGCGGCACCATGCGCACCACGGTGTCGGCCGTGACGCTGATGAGCAAACCGGCTTCGGCCGCACGCAGGGTCAGCGCGCCGCAGGGCTTGGCCAGCTCGATGCCCAGCATCAGGCCCTGACCGCGAACTTCCTGGAAGCCCGCCACGCCCGCCAGTGCTTTTTCAAGGCTGGCTTTCAGGTGTGCACCCACTTTGGCCGCGTTCTCTAGCAAGCCGTCTTGTTCCATGATGCGGATGGTTTCCACGCCTGCACGCATGGCCAGGGGGTTGCCACCAAAGGTGGTGCCATGGTTGCCGGGCTGGAAGATGTTGGCGGCCTTGGGGCCGGCCACCACCGCGCCAATCGGCACGCCCGAGCCCAAGCCTTTGGCCAGAGGCATCACGTCGGGCACGATGCCGGCCCACTGGTGGGCAAACCATTTGCCGGTGCGGCCCATGCCGCACTGCACTTCGTCGATCATCAGCAGCCAGTCTTTCTGGGTGCACAGCTCGCGCACTTGCTTCAGGTACTCGATGCGCATGGGGTTCACGCCGCCTTCGCCCTGGATGGTCTCGAAGAACACCGCCACCACATTGGGGTTGCCTTCGGTGGCTTTTTTCAGGGCTTCGATGTCGTTGACCGGCACGCGCACAAAACCTTCGACCAGCGGGCCAAAGCCCTCCTGGATCTTGGTGTTGCCGGTGGCGCTCAAGGTGGCGATGCTGCGGCCATGAAAGGCTTTTTCATAGACCACAATCTCGGGGCGCTCAATGCCTTTGTCATGACCAAACTTGCGCGCCAGCTTGAGGGCCGCTTCGTTGGCTTCCAGGCCCGTGCAGCAAAAGAACACATTGCTCATGCCCGACAGCTCCACCAGCTTGGCGGCGAGCTTTTCGGCATTGGGCACATGGTAGTAGTTGCAGCTGTGGATGATCTTGCCAATCTGGTCCTGCAAGGCGGGCACCAGCTCGGGGTGGTTGTGGCCCAGGGTGTTCACGGCGATGCCGCCCAGGGCATCGAGGTACTGCTTGCCATTGACGTCCCAGACTCGGCAACCCTGACCATGGCTGAGTGCGATCGGCAGTCGGCCATAGGTGTTCATGGTGTGCGGTGAGGCGGCTTCAATGAAAGCGGACATGCGTGAACTCCAAAAATAAAATCGGCCCAACGAAGAGGGCCGCTGAAACGAGATTTTAGAGGCAGTTTGATGACGGCCTGAAGACGGCTGTCACGGGATTGAAGTCTTATATAAGATACAATACTCGGGTAAACCAGAGCTCGGTGATCCCGGTCTCTGGAAAGTCCTCATTCATACCTCTATCCGATGGTTTCCAACAACGCCAAAGAAGTTTTCATCCAGGGCATCACCCAGGATGGCAGAACATTCCGCCCCAGCGACTGGGCCGAACGTTTGGCAGGTGTGATGAGCCCATTTCGCCCCGGTGGCGCGACCCCGGGCAGCCACCTCAGCTATTCCCCCTGGTGCATTCCCACGACCTTGGCCGGGGTTAAATGCGTGGTGGTCCATCGCGACCTGCGCGATCACGACGTCATGGCTTGGGACTTCGTGATGAACTTTGCACGCGACAACGGCCTGCAAGTGGCAGAAGCTTGCTTGTTGCCTGATCTGCCGGCTGCCAAATAATCACCCCCCCAGAACATCAAACCGCCTTCGGGCGGTTTTTTCATGCTCTTGCGTTTGCAGAGCTGTGGTGTGCGTGGCGGTGGGCGCCGATTTTATGAGCTTGCGAATCATGAGGCGCACACCGCCACGCACACCGCGGCGCATCGAAGCCACAAATGAAAAAACCGCCCGAAGGCGGTTTGGTTTCGCTGACAGCGCACCCGTTTCAAACGGCGGCCAGAAGACTCCGGCCGGGCTGTTGATCTTTAAAAGCGGATCAGGCTGCAGCCAGGGCCAAGGCCTTGACTTTGGCGCTCAGGCGGCTCTTGTCGCGAGCAGCCTTGTTCTTGTGGAAGATGCCCTTGTCGGCGATCGTGTCCACAACCGCTTGCATCTTGGCAAACAGTTCGGTGGCTTTGGTCTTGTCGCCAGCTGCAACGGCTTTTTCGACGTTCTTCACAGCTGTACGGTATTTGGAACGCAGCGAAGAATTCGCAGCGTTGATCTTGATGTCTTGACGGACGCGTTTACGGCCGGAGGCAAGACGGGGGTTCTTTTTCTTTGGCTTAGCTGATGCCATGATGATTTCCTTTG